>JBAYTN010000057.1:0-27381 GCA_041675645.1 Melioribacteraceae bacterium | reverse complement strand
TAAGCAAATATTAAAATTGAATACACAATTGTTTGATAAGTTTCTCGGAGATTAAAATTGGATTTTCTCAAAAAATATTATGCATTCATATCTGCGCTTATTGTTTTTATTGTTTACTTATTTACACTTGCGCCAAGCGTAATTCAGATTGATTCCGGTGAACTTGCGGCAGTTCAATCAACTCTCGGCATTGCGCATCCAACCGGCTATCCCCTATTTACAATTATCGGCTATCTGTTTCTAAAACTCCCTCTGCCATTTACAAAAATCTATCAAGCAAATCTTCTTGCGGCTATTTGGTGTGCTCTCTCAGTTATAGTATTCATTAAAATTTTCGAACTGCTTCTTAAAAGCTTATCCAACAAATCAGTTTCGCAAAAGACTAAGCAGAGAATGAAAATTCTTGAAACCGGGATAACAACCGATCAGAAAATTATTACCGCAATTGCCGGAGGATTCTATCTCGCGTTCAGCAAAACTTTCTGGATGCAGTCAACTTCAGTTGAAGTTTATTCGCTTCAGATATTTCTCTTCACATTAATAATATTTACAACCTTAAAAGCATATTTATCTACGACCGGAAAGCGTTCCGATTGGATTTACGTTGGACTCGCACTCGCGTTTGGATTTGCCAATCACATGACAACACTGCTCACACTTCCATTCGCCGCAATATTATTTTTCATGAAGGAAAAGTTTAACAGAACATCTATTAAAAAGATTGGCGTAACTGCAACAGCATCTCTACCGGTACTGTTTGTTATTTATCTATATCTGCCTCTTCGCGCCGCCGCAAACCCGGCTATCAACTGGGGCAATCCTCTTAATTTTGAAAACTTCTGGCGCCACTTTACCGGCAAGCAGTATCAAGTTTGGCTTTTTACTTCTTTGGAATCCGCCGGTAAGCAGTTTAAATATTTCCTATCAAACTTCCCTTCTGAGTTTGCCTACGCCGGTTTGCTTTTAGGAATCGCCGGAATAATTTATCTATTTAAGCGTGATAAGAAATTGTTTACCGCTCTAGCAACTGCATTTATTTTTGCTGTTCTCTACTCAATCAATTATGATATTGTGGATATTGATTCCTACTTCCTTCTCGCTTACATAATCTTTGCTCTTTTCATCGCGTTCGGTTTCATTCAGATTATGATGTTTCTTAAAACAAAAGCAGTTAAAGAGAATTATGCTATCGGAATTGTAGGCTTGCTCTGTTTCATTCCACTTGTTATTAATAGAAGTGAGGCCAGCCAAAGCGGCGTTTACGCTTTTGAAGACTACACTAAAGCAATTATTAACAGTACGGAACCAAACTCCATAATTTTTTCTTATCAGTGGGATTATTTTATTTCTCCATCTTACTACTATCAGAATGTTGAAGGGTTCCGCAAAGACGCAGTGATTGTGGATAAAGAACTTCTTCGCCGTTCTTGGTATTATAATCAGATTAAGCAAAACCATCCCGAAGTAATGAAAAAGATTGAAGCTGAATCGAATTCTTTTATTGAAGTTGTTAAACCGTTCGAACGTGATCAAGTATTCGATCCAAATATTATTGAACAAAACTACCGCGCGGTTATGACGAACTTAATCGGCAAGAATATTACGGAGAGAAACTGCTATGTCGGATTAGAACTATTCCAGAATGAAATGCAGAGAGGCGAGTTTACTCTGCCGGAAGATTATCAGATTGTTCCTCATCTTCTTACTTTCAAAGTTGTTAAGGGAAATGAATATGCTCCCGCACCCGATCCGAACTTTACAATTAGATTGTCAAAAGAGAAAAACAAATACATACAGTTTATAGAAACCACTTGCGGAACAATGCTAACTTACCGCGCTTCCTACGAACTGCAGTTCGGTCATAAAGAGAGAGCCAAAGCTTACATTGATAAAGTGAAGAAAGATTTCCCCGGCTACCAAATACCATTTGATATTTTAAGTGCAGTCGAGAATTAATTAGGTACGTTTGGTAAGATAAGAGGAAGCTGGGGTAAAAAGATTAAATAAAGTATCCACATTGTAACGCAGACAGTAACGGGAATTGTAAAGTTGTCATCTGCCCATGTGCCGGATAAATTTTCCGCAATGGCGCCTACGGCAACTGCGGCAAAGCCTATCAAATATTCCGTGAGACTTCCTTTAACTTTGGGAGATAGTAAAACCACTATACAAGAGAACACAAAAAACGCGAGAGTGCCTTGCAGACTTTTGAATAAGAACTTTGTCTTGCCGTAACGCCTTCCAATTAATGCGGCGGCCACATCGCCAATAATTAAAACAGCGAACGCTGTTATCACAAATACTTTTGGAAAAACTGCAACAACAAAAGCCGCAGATATTAAAACGTAAGTAGCACCGTTAAGGTTTTTCTTTTTGCTATCCCACTCATGTTTGCGCATCATAAAGCCAAAAACTTTCTTTACCAGCGCTTCAAGAGTCTTAGAAAAATATCTTCCGTAATCAATAGTTAAAGAGAAAAGTACCATCGGAACTAAAATATAAAGTGCAAGTTCTTTAGTGATGTAGTAATAAACAAAAGGAATAGAAAGGGAAACCATATGGATTCCCTTTCTGATAATTTCATTTTTGTAATTTATTGTTCCGCGGTCATCAGTCATTAGCTTCGGCAGGCTTTTCCGTTTCTCTTTTTTTCTTTTCATCAAGCAAAGATTTTACATGTTCCGGAACTCCCTCTTCTTTAGGAAGAGATGAATCAAGTAAACCGTTTTTCTTTGCGGGAGGAAGTTCTTCACCGCGCATAATTTTTTCTATTTCATCGTTATCAAGAATTTCTCTTTCAAGAAGTTCTTTAGAAAGTTTGTGAAGCAGTTCTTCATTATCGGCAAGAATTTTTTCAGCGCGTTCCATTCCGCTCATAATAATTCTTTTGATTTCAGTATCAATAACCTGAGCTGTCTGCTCGCTGAAATCTTTATGCTGCGAAATTTCTCTTCCTAAAAATATTTCTTGCTCTTTGGCTCCGTAAGAAAGAGGACCAAGTTTTTCACTCATGCCCCATTCGCAAACCATCTTGCGCGCAATGGCCGTAGATTTTTCTATATCATTTCCGGCGCCGGTAGTAAATTGATTGAATACCAATTTCTCTGCGGCTCTTCCGCCTAAAGCATAAGTAATCATAGCTTCCAAATAATCTTTGGAGTATGTATGTTTTTCATCAACTGGAAGATATGTTGTAACGCCTAATGCTCTTCCGCGAGGAATAATTGTTACTTTATGAACCGGGTCGGACTCGGGAATCATCTTAGCAACGAGTACGTGTCCAATTTCATGATAAGCGGTAATTTTCTTTTCGGATTCGGAAATTATCATGCTCTTCCGTTCCATGCCCATCATTACTTTATCTTTTGCTTCTTCAAAATCATCCATGCCTACTTTTTTCTTGTTCTTTCTTGCGGCAAGCAATGCGGCTTCGTTAACAAGATTTGCAATTTCGGCCCCGGCTAATCCCGGTGTTCCTTTTGCAAGTGTAGTTAGATCTACATCCGGTTCAAGAGGAATTTTTCTTGTGTGAACTTTTAGAATTCCTTCACGACCTTTAACATCCGGACGATCAACAACTACCTGTCTGTCAAATCTTCCCGGTCTTAAAAGTGCCGGGTCGAGAACGTCCGGTCTGTTAGTAGCGGCAATAATTATAACGCCGCTGTTCTGTTCAAAACCATCCATCTCAACGAGCAGCTGATTCAAAGTCTGCTCGCGTTCATCGTGTCCGCCGCCTAAGCCAGCACCGCGATGGCGACCCACAGCATCAATTTCATCAATGAAGATAATACAAGGAGCGTTTTTCTTTCCTTGTTCAAACAAATCTCTAACGCGGCTTGCGCCAACGCCTACAAACATTTCTACAAAGTCTGCACCGGAAATAGAGAAGAACGGAACTCCGGCTTCACCGGCAACTGCGCGCGCCAATAAAGTTTTACCTGTGCCTGGAGGGCCCAATAATAAAACACCGCGCGGAATTTTTCCGCCTAGTTTCTGGAATTTTGCCGGCTCGCGTAAGAATTCAATAATTTCCTGAAGTTCAACTTTAGCTTCATCGGCTCCGGCTACATCCTGAAATGTAACTTTGATCGAAGATTCGTTAATTAATTTTGCACGGCTTTTTCCAAAATTGAAAATACCACGGCTTCCACCGCCGCCGGCTCCGCCGCCACCCTGCATTCTACGGAAGAAGAAAATCCATACTGCTAAAATTAAAAGCCAAGGAATGAAACCGAGAAATACTGTAAGCCATTCATTGGATTCTTTAGAGTAAGTGTATTTGATTCCCTTTTCATCCCAAACTTTTTTCTGATCAGCAAGATCCGATTGATCAATCACTACCGTGAAAACTTTTATATCAACACCTACATTGTTGACCATTGTTTTCTCTTTTTCCTTCAAAGTACCTTCAAGACGGTAATCATTAATATCTGATTTGATAATCTTAGCATTAACAATTTTATTGTCGTTAAGAAATTGTTTGTACTGATCGTAAGAAACATCAACCGTACCGGTGGAACTGGTACGCATTAACTGCATAACAATAACTGCGGCAATAACCACAGCGCCCCAGCTAAATACGGTCTTGATAATCTTACCCCAGTCAAAATCTCCATCTTGCTTTTGAGGAGTAAAACCTTTTTTAGGTTTTTGCGGAGGTGTATTTTTTTCGTCAGCCATAAACCATTTATTATTTAGTTCTTTCATCCTAAGTCCTTACTCGCTAAGAGCATAAATTGAGGGGAGATTGCGATATTTCTGTGCATAATCCAGCCCATAACCTATAACAAACTTACTTGGTATCTTGAAGCCAATATAGTCAATTTTGACATCATATTTGAGGCTATCGGGCTTGTAAAGAAGTGTAGCAACCTTCATACTTGCCGGCTTATGCTCTGCAATAAGCTCTTCAATATATTTTATTGAAAGCCCGCTATCCACAATATCCTCAACGATAATTAAGTGTCTGTCTGTGATATCCGCGTTCAGATCTTTAACAAGTTTAACCCTACCGGAGGAGATTTTTGTATCTCCGTAGCTCGAGAGTTTGAAAAAGTCCATTTCGCAGTTGATTGTGATATTTTTAAGAAGATCGGCCATAAACATGAACGATCCGTTCAGTACGCCGATAAATATCGGCAGTTTTGTTTTGTATTCTTCACTAAGTTCTTTTCCCAGTTCCACAACTCTTTTTTGGATTTCCTCTGCAGTCAGATAAGGAATAAATTTTTCCGTTCCAACCCAAATTTCATCTTTCTTCATTTCATCCATAACTTATAAACT
Organism: Melioribacteraceae bacterium; assembly: GCA_041675645.1. Classification (GTDB taxonomy): domain Bacteria; phylum Bacteroidota; class Ignavibacteria; order Ignavibacteriales; family Melioribacteraceae; genus Stygiobacter. Next base: position 22,095 of record JBAYTN010000057.1, on the reverse strand, counting down.
CTTTTAGTTTTGTTAGTAATTTTTACTTCGTCGCTTATTCTTAAACCAGCAATCCAGACTATTTTGTTCCGGTTCACCAAAACAATTTGTTCTTTCTTAACGGAAGCCGCAATTTTGGCGTCTGTTAAGAAGTCGGAAACTTTTTTAGCACCTTTGAATCCGAGCGGCTTAAAAATATCCCCATGTTTCCAAGTGCGCAACAAGAATTTTTCGTCCAGCCCGTCTGCGCTGATCAATTCGTAAGCTTTCTTTCCGGCAAGGTTTTCTTCTGTTTCGGCTACATCAATACCAAATGTTCTGCCGCCGAACTTTACTCTTCCGCCAACATTAATTTCAACTTGTCCGGCTAAATTTTCCTTCTCTTTCTGAAAAAGAAGAATTCCGCTTTCCTTATAAACACCGATTCCCCCGCTTAAGTTTATTTTCTTCCCATTTTGATTTTTGGCAAGCGCGTTTATTTTCTCATAATCATCATGCTTAAATTCATAAGTAAAGTTCTTTTCCAGAAACAGCTTTAAGAACTCGCCCGGAATCTCTCCGAATACATCTATAATCTTTAGACGAATAAGGAACCCGTTTTCTTTTAAACTTGAGAACTCCGAGAGAAAATAATTCATTCCCTTTTCGAGATTAACTAGCTGGCTTTTCAAATTGGAAGTTGAGCGGAAAACAGCTTCATCCAGCAAAGGGTTGATTTTACCCCGCAAAAGAGGAAGAATTCTATTGCGGATAAAGTTTCGCTTGAAATCATCACTCAGATTGGATGAATCTACTCTGAATGGGATTCTATTCTTCTCAAGGTAACCAAGAATTTCTTGTTTTGTTACGCAAAGTATCGGGCGGATGATATTGCCTCGCTGCGAAGGAATGCCGCTTAAACCGGAAGCGCTAGTTCCGCTAAGAAGATTCATCAAAACAGTTTCAGTGTTATCGGAAAGGTTATGCGCGGTTACAATTTTATCGAAGGAGTTTTTCTTGCATAGCTTTTCTAAGAATTGATAGCGCAGCTTTCGTGCGGCTTCTTCAATAGAAAGTTTCTTCTCTTTAGCCAGTTTTTTAACATTTAGTTTAGATGAGTAAAAAGTAACGCCAAGATTCGAGCAAAATTCGGCAGCAAATTTTTGATCCTCATCGGCTTCTTTGCCCCTCAGACCATGATTAAAATGAACCGCAAAAAGTTCGATCGAATATTTTTTTTGGAATTTCTTTAGGAAGTGTAGAGCGAAAACAGAATCGGGTCCTCCGCTGAATGCAACGAGAACCCGTTCACCTTTTTCGATAAGTTTGTTTGTTTCAATAAAGCGGATAATTTTTTCTTCGGTCTTTTTCATCAATCAACAAATTCAAATCTTAAATCGTTTGTCATTCTGATACCGCGATTGGCGTGAGAAGAATCCCTATACATTAACTAGTTAGAGATTTTTCGTCCACCGAAACCGCGACACAATATGACAGAATATTTATTCGATAGTTAGAATCTCAAACTTAAAAACACCGGCCGGAACTTTTGCTTCTACAATTTGACCAGCCTTAGCACCCATAAATGCAGCGCCTACCGGAGATGAAGTAGCAATCTTACCCATTTCAAGATTAGCTTCTTCCGGAGAAACCATTGTGTATTTGAAAGTTTTCTTAGTATTCAAATTTTTAACAGTGATAGTAGAGAGAATGTGAACTTGATCTTTAGGATAATTTGTAAGATCAATCACCTGGGCTCGCGAAAGAAGGTCTTCCATTTTGCTGATTCTTAATTCCAGTAAACCTTGTTCCTCTTTTGCGGCATCATACTCGGCGTTTTCGGATAGATCGCCGTGAGAACGGGCTTCTGCTATTCTTCCCGCCATGGATTTGCGTCCGTTGGTTTTCATTTCTGTAAGTTCTTTTTCCAACTCACGGATGCGTTCTTTACTTAAATAGACAAAATTTGCCACTAAAAAACTCCTTTTGATGCTTAGATAAAAAAAATTGCCGCTGCTCTTCAGCAGCGGCACCCAAAAATTAGGTAAAAACGGGTTGGTTTTCAACTGAAAGATTTTTTGTGAACATGTTGTTGGCGTCAATGACAGAAGTCCTGACGCCACGAGAAAGCTGCTATGGAAATTTTATTTGTATTATAGGCGGTGCTACAACACCGCCTTTTTTGTTTAACTTTTTTCTTGTTATTTGCCTCGCCACACAATTACCTTGTCTCCATCTTTATAGCCGGTTATTATTGCTTCATAACCGTTTGTCCATACATTGTTAAATACAAATCCGGGATCTGTTACATTTAACGAACTGCTAAAATCTTGCCAATTGTTTCCATTGTAATGCATTAGAGTCTTAAAAGCACTGCACAGAATTAAATAGTTATCACTTTCTCCGGTTATATCATATAGTATTCCATCGTAATTGTAAATATTTACCCAATTGTTTGCTGCTAGCTTCCAGCAGCCCAGTAAGCCAGTCGAATAAAGACTTAGATTTAGTCCTGTAAACAATTTATAATTTCCCCATTTCATTTGCGGATTTACAAAATTAAGCTTTACAGAATCCACTATTGTCCATTGATTCATTTTTCCTTTTACGTAATAGTAAGTTTCATCAAGTGTTACTTGATTGACCGTAGTTGCAATTAGATATGTTCCTTCTTGAAATATTTCAATGCCTTTAAGGAAATATTGTGCGTCATAAGAAAAATTTATCTTGACATAGTCAATATTCCATTTAGTCTTATCATATTTCATTATTAGTCCATTTCTTCCACAAGCCCAAATATTGCCATCAGCATCTTTGCACATATCTAAAAGCTCGCCCTTTATTCCATTTGTGTTATATTTTGTCCATTTGCTTCCATCGTAATGCGCAAGAAATATTTCGTCACCGGTGTAACCGCATGCCCATAAATCTCTGCTACTGTAACCATTAATATCTTGTATGCGCATTCCACCCACGTCTTTTGCTATGTTGCTCTCAGTCCAAGCCTTTCCGTCAAAGTGCCATATTAATCCGCGCGCTATATCACTCCAGCATGTTAACCATGCGTCATTGGCTGAAAAAACAAATAAGTTTCTAGGAATAAGTTGAGCATACTGATCCAATCCCTTTAATGTGTCGGCAGTCCAAATCATATCTTGCGGCGGTCTAATTATACGCGGGCGGCTGTCTGTTATACTTTCTTTGCAAGAGACGGAGAAACATGCTAAGACCGCTACTGCAATTAAAAAAACTATTCTTTTCATTTTCGGAACCTCTTTTACCAAATGAAATATATTCATATTAGCAATAAGCACTATTGGTATCATTACCAATTTTTTTCACATTTTTAGCCAATATTGGCAAAAAACATTGGTAACGACACCCTAATTCTTCAAACTATGATTTTTTTTTTTTTGAATTACAAGAGATGAAAATATATTCCCCAAAAAAGTTTTTACGTTTACGCTGTTACTTCATCAATCCTACAGACGAGCCTGAACTGGCAAAAACGGCAGACTTTATTTTCCCGGTCTTCCAAAGTTGAGAGATTAAACTTCCCCTCGGATATTTTCTTAACATATTCTTTAATATGATTGAGCGAATTTTCTATTAACTCATCAACGGAATTAAACTTTGCATCTTTGGCTCTGCCAAGTCCAACTTTATTCTTTCCGAATTCTTCTTGGCTATACTTTAATGAGTAAATAAACATTTCGTTTGGAGAAATCGGGCGTTCTAGCTTTTTAGAAAGAAGCTGGGCGGCGGCATATAAATAAATTGGAAGCTGTAGAGAGATACCGTTTTTCAAATCGTTATATGTCGGTTTGCTGCCGCTAAGTTTATAATCAACAATATTAAATGAAGAATCGGTATCGTTGAATTCTATCCGGTCAATTTTTCCACGCAGTTTTACTCCTTCAACATTTATTGCCTCGGTAGTAGTGAGCTCATCATCGGCTTCTTCGCTTCTGAGTCTTCCGAAACCAACTTCAAAGAATTGCGGAAGGAAATCTGCCGGAGAATTTCTTTCATGTTCCAAAAATCGAAATAAAACAGATTCCTCATCGTTGCCGCCGAGTCCGAGAATTTTTTCTTTCTCATAAAATGTTAAAGGAGATTTGAAAGCCGTGTTCTCCAGCTGTTTAGCCGCAATCTGGAATATCAGCTTTTTAGCTTTAGCAAAATTAGAATCGTTACACTGCTGCAAAACAATTTTCATTTTCCTTAGTTGTGTGTAAAACTCATAAAGAATTGAGTGAAGCAGTCTTCCCATTTCAATCGCTTCAATATCTTCAGTCGGCTCTTCAAATGTTTCTATACCAAGCACGCGCTCTGTAAAATATTTGAAGGGGCATTTGGCATAATTCTCAAGTTGGGAAATTGAGTATTGCTTCTTGAGATAATCTTGCAGTCCCGCTTCTATTTCTTTGTAATCATTTTCATTAAGACTAAAATCATCTTGGGCATTTAAGTCGCCGGTGAAAGCCGAATTTCCCATAGGGGAATCGGTTCTCTTTTTTTCAACCTCAAGCGAGTTATGAATTGCTGAAGAAAGTTTTTCGCCAACAGCAGCGTGCAGTTTCGAATTAGGATGCTGTCCTATTTCAATCTGGACTTCCTCTTCTGTGTACAAGAATTTCTCAAAGTCCGCCGAAGTAATTTCCGCTGTCTGAACAATCGAAGAAAAATCCTTCAAGAAACTTGATGCTACCGTTTCTTTACCAGCATCGCTTTGGTGGGTACTTAAAAATAATTTCTTTTGCCAGCAGCAAAGCGCGCGGTAGAATAAATATCTTTCCTCAGTCTGGTGAATGAATGCTTGCTTCTTGTATGAACCGGAGAAAAATATTTCGGGATTGAATCGTGTCGGCAAAATGCCGTCGCATAAGCCGCCGATAAACAAGTAGTCGAATTTTAATCCGCGTATTTCATCAAGTGAAGTTACAAGCACGCCGTAATTTGATTTTTCTTTTACATTAAATCGCGCCCAGCCGCATGCGGTTCTAATCTGCTCCATAAAAAAACTTAGAGGAAATTTCTTTTCGCTGCCTTGTTCCTCTTTCATCAGCACAAATATTTCTTGTGTAACATTTAAGAACTCCGCTATTGCACGAACGTTCTTCTCTTTCTCCTCACCAACGTTAAGAATGTTATAAGTGAGTTTGGAATCAATAAGAAAACGAGTGAGTCTATGACTAAACTCTTCTATTGTCAGCTTATCATCAAATGGAGAGAGAAATTTTGAGAAAGTTTGAATATCGAGCTTAGCTTTCTCAAACATTTTTTTATTGCCGGAGATATCGTCTTCATCGCCGGAATGAGAAAGATTTGAGAGCGCATCGTTTAAACTACCGAACCAGTTTTCTTTACCCGAAATTATTTTCAACTCCGATGCTACCCGGTATAGATTAGCTGAATCGATTTCTTTTGTATCTATAAATCCGCTGTTAAGCGCGCGGAAGATATTTTTGAAGTAGTAATCGCTTTCAACTATTTCCAGATAATTAACCAGCGCAATAACCGGATTAGAATTTTGAAGCAAGGTTCGATCTGTTAGATTGAACGGAATACCGGTTTTTGTAAATACATCCTTTATAATAGCTGAATAATCTTGAACTAGATTAAACGCGACGCAAATTTTATGCGGTTCGGTTTTTTCTTCAAGCAGAATTGTTTTTATCTGCTTAGCTACAAGCTCAATCTCATTTTCTTTATTAAATCCGCTTATAACGGCCGGAAGAATCGGAAGTTTATTCTTCTGTTTTATATCTCTAATTCTAAACAGCTTCTCACGGATGAACCAGTGGAATTCATTCATATCCGGCGTTCGCGCATCTTCAATCTCATTAAATCCGTTCACAGATAAATTATCAAAGGTCCGTGCGAGATGACCGAAAATAAAATCGTTTGTTGGGAAAAAATCGAACGAAATAAAAAGTTTGGATGACTGAGAAAGTCGATCTATGATTTCCACTTCTGGTTTTGAAAAATCGCTGAATCCGTCTATGAAAATATATCCGGGAGATTGATATGTTTTCTTAAAATCGTCAGCAAATTGATCTTGTGTTCTTTTCAATAATTCACAATAAATATCTCCCAAATCGAAGGAGTTTAACTGAAAACATTTTTCTTTGTAAGCTTTGTAAATGTCTGCAATATCAAGCGCCTTGTTCTTTTCAGAACCAATAAGTTTTTCGGCTTCAGAGATAATCGATTCGGGCGGAATTCCATTCCGTTTGTATTCATTAATCACATTACGAATTTTATCCAATGTTCCGGCTGGAATTTCTTCCCGATACAATGAGAGATACCTAAATTTTATTTTGCCGGCTATCTGTTTTATAAAAACAGATGAAGCTGCTTCGCTGATTTGTCTAAACGGCTTTGAAGCGGAAAGAATTTTCGATGTAAGCGTTGTAAGTGTTTCGATCTTAATTTGATGCGCCGCAGTGTTTGGCGAAAGTGAAATAATCTCTTTCTTAAGTGTACGTGCTTTGCGGTTTGTAGGCACAATAAAAAGCAGTTCATTGATAGTTCCGCTCTTAATTTTCTCATCAATCAATGAGTCAACATCAATCGTTTTTATTTTTTCTTTAATAAGAATCATCTGCCAAGCATCAAGTTTCTGTACGATTTACGAATTTGCAAGCAATTTTCTATGCCAAGCATTTTTTTTACATAATCAAATCTTTTTGTTGCATCGCTTTTACCGGCGACAAGAAGAGTTTCCAGTTCCAAAAATTTTCCAAGGTTTTTCACCTCATCTAGATGAACGCGGGTATTGTCGTATATATACAACTTCCTCTTCTTTTCAACTACCGCTTCGATGGAATGTATATCGGCTAAATACTTTTCAGGATTCTTTCCCTTTAATTCAAGCAGATCATAATTGCTCCATCGTTTCCCTTTTTCATCACGCAAATATTTAATCAAAGTGAATGTATTTCCTTCAACTCTGAGTTTGAGCAGTCCGGTTTTCGTTTTATAGTAGATGTCTTTTTGTTTCAGTATTCCTTTGAGTTCTGCCCCATTTTGTTCTAGAATTTCTTCAATTTGTTTGTGAGACTTCAGATTAATCTTTAGTTCTAAATTTAATGGCATAAGTAAACTTTCCTTTATATTCTACTGTTAAATGAGTAAAATTTTATCCCGTTGATTTTTCACAAAGAATCTATATCTTTCAATAGAAGCTTAGCAAAAGGAAATTAAAGATGAAAGTGTTTACAGTATTGATGCTTCTGCTTTTTAGCAGTTTTATGATGGCGCAGAGAATCGGGGAATTCGCTCCGGAAAAACCGCCTATTGCGTTTCCATCCAACAGCTGGGGCGCCGATGTAATGTTCGGCGAGGGTGGATTCGGTTTAGGCACCTTTTTAAGAAAATCTTATTCAAAAAATTTAACCGGTGTTATTGATTTTTCAATTTCGGAAACCAAAGATGAAAGAGAAATTGAATACTACGATCCTTACTACGGAACCACATATACACCTTATAAACAAAACCGGGCGTTTCTTATGCCGGTAAATGTCGGTGCACAAGTTAGATTGTTTGATGAAGCTCTTGCAGATAATCTTCGTCCATATGTTACGGCCGGCGTTGGGCCTACATTTGTTGTTACAACTCCATACGAAGACGAATTCTTTAGTTCATTCAAGCGGGCAAAAATGCAGTACGGTGCTAACGGCTATATTGGATTTGGGGCTTACTTTGGAGAAAGCACTTCTAACTTGATTGGACTTAATGTTAGATATAGTCATACAGAAGTGTTTGGCGACGGTATAGAAAACTTGGTCGGACAAGTCCGTAAAAGTTTTGGTCAGTTTTATTTATCGTTAAGCATAGGAATAATGTATTGAAAAAAGAGCCGGCACAATTCAGAGGATTCAGCAAAGAAATTTTTTCTTTCTTTACCGACTTGGAGAAACACAATAATGTAGAGTGGTTTCATAAAAATAAAGAGCGCTATCAAAGTTTCGTTGTTGAACCAGCAAAAGCATTTATTACCGAACTAGCACCTTTCTTGAACAGACTGAATCCCGCAATCAGAACTGAGCCAAAGTTTAATGAAACAATCATGCGCATTAATAAAGATATGCGTTTCGCTAAAGGCGATCCTTACAGAAACTACTGGTTGATTCACTTCGGCAGATTCAAAATGGATAGCGAGTTCTTCCTTTATTTTGAAGCCGGTTCATCGGATATGGGAATATTTATTAACCGTTCTAAAGAAGAAAAGCATTACTTCCGACAAAATTTAGAAAAGTATGAAAAAGAAATTCGCAAGGTTTGCTCTAAATATAAAATTAACGGTAATTACTCATTCTATTACTTCGCAAAAATGGCTCCGACAAAGTTAATTGCAAAGTTCGACGCCGAAAAACATATTGATAAATTTTATGAACACGATATGTTTTTGCTTCAAAGTGTAAAACCAGTTTCACAAAAGGTTCTCTTTTCGGGAAACATTGTATTAGAAATGATTAAAATGATTTCCCGACTCTATCCTCTTTATTGTTTCGCTATTTCACCGCAACCGTTAAAAGAACTACAACGATTTGAAGATGAGTTTGGAGAAGTAATTTAAAGACAATTAAGATTTACGATTTTGGAATTAGGAAGCAACCTCTTTTCAATTCCCCAAATCGTAATTCCAAAATCCAAATTCGTATATCCAATCATTTCCACTTAATTGTGCATCCAATTGTAAATGTTTCCGGTACAGAAATAGTTTTCCCGGCAAGCAATTCATCAATCGCATTGCGCAAATATTTTGAGCGTACGCTTTTTTCATCTTGCCAGTTATCATCTACTTTGCCATGAAAAACTAATTTTTGCTCACAATCAAATAGAAAAACTTCCGGCGTGTGTGTTGCGCCAAATGCTTTGGCTACCGATTGATCGGAATCCCGTAAGTATGGAAAGTTAAACTCTCTTATTGCGGCTCTCTTCTTCATCTCTTCAAAAGAATCATCCGGATATTTTACCTCATCATTGCTGTTAATTGCAACAACTTGTATTTCCACAGCATAATCTTTCTGAATCTGTTTAATTCTATCTTCGTATGCTTGCACATATGGACAGTGATTGCAGCTGAAAACAACAACAAATGCCTTCTTCGCTTCAAACGTATTCAAGGAATAGTTGTTTCCATCGGTTGCTTTAAGATTAAACTCGGGCGCCTTTGAACCTAATGATAAAGTTGATGTAGCCATTTCTTCTCCTATTTATTTTCCTTCTTAGCAACTTTGTGTCTCTGCGGTTAACAAAAAGAAAATTCACCGCGAAGACGCAGAGACACAGAGTAAAAAGCAAATTAATTTTAATAGTAAGTTGTATTTTAGTGTAGTTAAAATCAAATCCAAATAGGAGAGCAATTGGAAAAGGAACTACTCGGTAAACTATTTGATGGTTACAAGAATTACGCAGAGAAAAGTATAAAGTCGGATTTTATTACACATGTTGAGGTTAAAGATAAGCTTGCTATTCTAAAGCAGAATCAAACATTTACCATTGACAAAATAGGTGAGTCGATTGAGCGTAGAGAGATATACTCCGTAAAAATTGGTAATGGAAAAACCAAAATACTGGCTTGGTCACAAATGCATGGCGACGAGCCCACGGCTACTGCGGCATTGTTCGATATTTTCAATTTCCTTTCGGCCGATGATGAGTTCAATCCGATAAGACAGTTGATCTTACAGAATTTGGAATTACATTTTATTCCTATGGTTAATCCGGACGGTGCTGTTCGTTATCAAAGAGAAAATGCCTTTAACATTGATCTGAACCGCGATGCGCTCCGCTTCCAATCCGATGAGTCAAATTTGCTTTGGAAATATGCGGAGAAACTTAAACCGGAATTCGGATTTAATCTTCACGATCAGAATAGTTATTACACTGCGGGAAAGATCAATAAATCTTCAGCTATTTCCTTACTATCTCCGCCTCTTGATCATGTAAAGAGCATCAATTACACCCGTGAAAAAAGTATGCAAGTGATTTTGAAAATCCGCGAAGCATTGGAACATTTCATTCCGGGACAAATTGCCCGCTACAGCGATGATTTTGAACCGCGAGCCTTCGGAGATAACTTTACTCGAATTGGAATTGGAACAATTTTGATAGAATCGGGTTATTACAGAGGTGATTCCAATAAAGATTATGTTAGAAAGCTCAATTTTATTTCGCTGCTGACGGCTTTTCAATCTATTGTAATAAAGGATTACGAAAAATTATTCTATGCAGACTATTTTGATATTCCCGAAAACATGAAACTCTTGTTCGATCTTCTGCTTCGTAATCTTAAACTCACATTTGAGGAACGAGCTTTTACAGTAGATGTGGGAATTAATAGAACTAAGAAATTTGATGTAAGCAAGAACACATTTTATTACGAGGCTTCAATTGCAGAGCTTGGCGACTTATCAGTTTTCTATGGAATAGAAGAACATAATTTGCAAGGATGCGAAATCATTTCTGCAAACGCTCTAAAAATTGATGCAGCAGCAGATTTTCAAATTAAAAAAGAAGGTAAAATAATTTTTGAAGTGAACAACGGAATACTTAAGAGTCGTCTATCCTAATTGATCGACTTATTGGGTACATTTTATTTAACTTTACCTAAGAATAATTTAAGAGATTGAATGCCGGTTCTGGAAGAAAATAAAAGTAAAGAAGAATTACAATTATATGCGGATTTTGAGCGCGAGGCTGTTCCGCACATGAATGCTGTTTATAATTTTGCTTTAAGAATGACCGGCGATGAAGATGATGCAAACGATCTTGTTCAAGAAACTTACCTAAAAGCTTTCCGCTTCTTCGATAAATTTGAAAAGGGAACGAACTGCAAAGCTTGGTTGTTTAGAATAATGAAGAACTCATATATCAACGATTACCGAAAAGCCGTGAAGGAGCCTAATAAAGTTGATTATGAGGACGTTCAAAATTTTTATGAAAACATTAAGCCAAACGAAATTGACAGCAGACATTACGAGCAAGATGCCTTTAGTAATTTGTTGGATGATGAAATAACCAATGTTCTTTCTGCGTTGCCCGAGGATTTTAGAACCGCAATAATTCTAAGTGATATTGAAGGGTTTACTTATGAAGAAATTGCAGACTTTGTCGATATTCCGGTGGGAACTGTGCGCTCCCGTTTGCACCGCGCCCGCAAAATGCTTTACGCACAGCTCTACGATTACGCTAAAGACAAAGGCTATGTTAACAAGAAGAAAGAAAAAAGTAGGAAATAGCTGTAATGATTTTAGATGAACAAGAATATATAGACGAAGCAATAAAGGATGGCAAAATTTGTCCCATGGTTAAAGAGGAAGTGGAGACAAATCCCAAAATCCGCGGCGAATATATAATACAGAAGTCAATTAAATATCTTCTTAAAGATAGATTTTCTAGTAACTGCGCACCGGTGAAATTATTTAATATTATTAACAATAAAATTTCCGGACGCGATTCTAATTAACCCCAGTCCCAAATGTTCAACCTAAAAAATATTCTTGTCCCAACTGATTTCAGCAGCCTCTCCCATTCCGCACTTGATTACGCTAAAGACTTAGCCGATAATATGAACGCAACTATCCACATCCTTCATGTTATTGAGAAAAGTATTCCATTCATTCCCGATAAACAAAAATTAAATGAAGAAGATATTTCCATTTCTCTCGAAATTGAAGCTAAGAAGCATCTATCTGTGTTAACTAGAGAAATTGAAAATGAATCTGATGTTAGAGTAATTGGGGTGATTAGACATGGAATTGACTACGAAGAGATAACTAATTTCGCCAATGAAATTCAGACAGACTTAATTGTAATTGCCACACACGGCAGAACCGGAATAATGCACTCATTATTGGGAAGCGTTGCTGAAAAGGTTATTCAGCATTCAAAATGCCCGGTTTTGGTCATTCCTTCCCGCGAAGAAAGATAAACTTTGGAAAATTGAGGTGCATTCTTTAGTTTTACGGCGCAAAAATTATCAACAAGAAGGCAGGTGAAATAAGTTGGTAGGTATCACTATTGGTGAGAACGAGAATATTGATAAAGCGTTAAAGCGTTTTAAGAAAAAATATGAACGTTCCGGAATCCTTAAAGAATACAAGAAGCGTACATTTTTTGTTAAGCCGTCTATTGAGAAAAGAATGGATGAGATTAAAGCTAAAAGAAGAGCTTCTCGTGAGCAAGCGATGAGAGATCGCAAAGGATAAAAATTAACCCCGCCTTGGCGGGGTTTTCTTTTTTAAACTAGTATCACTTTTTCTTCTTAGCAGCCGCTTTAACTTTTTGCGGTGCCAAATAATGTTTTGTCAAATATGCAGTAATCTTATCAAAAGCATCATCTACAGAACTAGAAAATTCGAACAGCTTCAAATCTTCTTTGCTGATCATACCATGTTCTAGCAAAGCATCGAAGTTTAGAACTTCGCGCCAGTAGCTTTCGCCAAACAAAACTACTTTAATTGGCTTAGTAACTTTTTTGGTCTGTATTAAGGTTAACACTTCCATCATTTCATCTAACGTTCCAAATCCACCCGGGAAAGCCACAAGAGCCTTAGCTAAATACATGAACCATAATTTTCTCATGAAGAAGTAGTGGAACTCAAAAGTGAGGTTAGGATCCACATACTTATTTACAAACTGTTCAAAGGGGATGCTGATATTTAAACCGATTGAATGACCGCCGGCGTTGTAAGCGCCTTTGTTTGCTGCTTCCATAATGCCGGGACCGCCACCGCTGCAAATCATAAACCTCTTACCGGCTGTCGGCAAAGACATACTCCACTCTGTAAGTCTTTTGCCTAACTCTACCGAATCTTCATAGTACTGAGCCATTTCGAGAGCTTTAAGAGCCTTTTCGAATTTAGCATTACCGACTTTACTTTTATCTTTTTTAGCTTCATTAAGCATTTTCAATGCGTCTCTGCGGGAAACAATTCTAGCTGAACCGAAGAATACCACTGTATCAATAATCTTGTTTTTATCGAATCTTGCTTTAGGTTGAAGAAACTCTGATAAAATTCTAATTGTGCGCGCATCTTTGGAATTTAGAAAATCCATGTCTGTGTACGCTTTTACTGCTCTTTCTGTTTTTTTCATTACTCACCAAATATAAATTGATCTTACAATTAACTATCCCGCATTCTGCTGGATTAGTTCGACTTCTGTTTTCTTTTCATGTATTTAATTTTAGAAAACCAAGTCTCATTAAAATAAAAAAGCCCCTTCGCAAAGGGGCTCAATTGAATTATTTTGCTGGCGCTTGAGTTGACCTTTGCTGCGGCACTGCCGGAGCGGTCGGAACTGACTGAGTGCCTCCGCCTTGAATAATGCTATCGCCACCTACTTCACCAGATTTTCCCGGTAAAAAGAAAAGGTTAATAACAATTGCAAGTATTATCAAAGATCCACCTAACCACCAGGTAGCTTTGCTAAGAAAGTCTGCAGTTCTTCTTGTTCCAAACACAGTACCAAATTGACCAACACCGCCGAATGAACCAGCGAGTCCGCCACCTTTGCTTGATTGCAACAGCACAACAATTATCAAAAGTGCTGCAACTATTATTGCGAATGTCATTAATAACGTATACATTTTTTACTCCAATGTTTTTGTAGCGAGGGAGGGACTTGAACCCCCGACACGTGGATTATGATTCCACTGCTCTAACCAACTGAGCTACCTCGCCATAATTTCTAAAATCGGGTGGTAAATATAAATGATAGAGCCCCAAACATCAACCCAAATTATTCATTCAAAATGAATAATTTGCCGAAGGCCGCATGTAAAACGCCCTCTTATAGACGTTTTACTGCGGGGTGATCCCGCAATAAACTCCCGATTTTCAAGATATTTTATTAGAAACAATAAATGAATGAACAACATTATTAAGTATCGCGGCGCGAAGCGCTTCTCAGCCGTTTTCCGGCGGAGTTGGATCAAGAAAAGTTTGAGACCAAAACTAAAACTATTTAAGCTGGTTCAAAATGTTCTTTTTATACTCGTCCTTAAAGATTCCGGCGCCGGTGGCTTTATAAGTTTTAACTTCCAGTCCAGCTGCTTTTAATCTTTGATCTACAGAAGCTATACGCTCAATTGGGTCTGGATGAGTTGAAAGAAATTGTGCTAAGCCTTGTCCACCCTTTTCCACTTTGCCATCATCTCTCATTTTTTCAAAAAAGAACTTAACTGCGCCGGGGTAGAACTTTGTAGCTTGCAGATATTTCATAGAAACTTGATCGCTTTCATCTTCATCAGCTCTGCTGTTTGCCAGTAGAGTTAATCCAGATAAGAGATTTCCGGCAATAGAGGCTATTTGTGATGGATTCTCTCCAAGAACTAGACCCTGAACCATCTGAATACCATATTGCTTTGTAATTCTCTTTGTTGCGTGTCTTCTTTCAGCATGAGCAATTTCATGACCGAGAACTCCGGCTAAAGCCGCTTCCGAATCGAGATATTTTAATAATCCGGTATAAACGTAAACCGGTCCACCAGGAACAGCAAACGCATTAAGAATGGTGTCGTTCTTTATTATTTCCAGATTATACTTGAAAACATTCTTATACAAAACATCTGGGGACTTTAGAATAGGCTGAAAGATATTTTGGTTTATATAATTTTTCAAAGTAGAATTATTATAAACCGGATAATCCTTTGGACTATTCTGCAGTTGAAGTGCGAACTCGGAACCTAGAGCTACATCTTGTTCAACTGGGAAAATGTTGAGATTTTGAATCGCAGAACAAGCTGCAATAAATAATACTAGTCCGCCTAATAATATTTTTTTGGTTAAGAATTTTTTCATACTAACACCTATCATTTAATAATATTGAATTTCTTTCTTAACAAGTAAATAAAAACGGGAGCGCCAATAAGAGCCGTTATTGCGCCTACCGGCAATTCTACTGGGGCTGCAATTGTTCTGGCAATTGTATCGGCAAAAGTTAAGTATGCAGCGCCAATAAAAAAAGAAGCAGGAAAAACAATCCGGTTATCGTTACCGAACATCATTCTGCAAATGTGGGGAATAAGCAATCCAACAAAGCCAATTATTCCAGAGACAGAAACGATTGTCCCTATCATTACGCTAACAAGAACATAAGTAAAGTTTTTTAACCGGGAAACATCCAAGCCTAATTGTTTTGCCGTGTCGCTTCCCATACTCAGTATGTTAAATTTATTTGAAAGCACAATAAGAATTACAACAACAGTTAGAGTTAGAGGAAGCACAAAAATTAAGTTGTCTTTTTCTGCAAGAGATAAATTTCCTATCAACCAAAAAACAGCGGTGCGTAAAGAATCATTCAACAAAGTCATCATCAATAAAATCCCGGCGGAGAAAAAAGCGCCTATCATCACACCAGAAAGCAATAACTGATTAGGTTCAAGTTCACCGAATCTTTTTCCCAAAACAAACACAAGAAGCATAACCAAAATTGCTCCGGAAAAAGCAAACACTTGTGTACCCAGAAAACTTAGTCCCAATAAAAAAGAAAGAACCGCACCGAATGTTCCTCCGCTCGAAATGCCAAGAATATATGGCTCAGCAAGAGGATTCATTAGCATCGCTTGAAAAACAGCGCCGGCTATCGACAACCCGCCACCCACAGCAATAGCAAAAAGAATTCGCGGAAGGCGAATGTCAAAAATTATTTGGTGTACAATAGAATCGCCGGTTGATGAGAATAGATTTGCAACCAAATCTTTGACTCCAATGCTTGTTGGTCCGACTACTAGTGCGATTAGACAAACAACTAAAAGGAATAAAGCTAAAAGCAAATTGAGCAAAAGAAACTTAGATGTATCTAATCGCTTAATTGCTTCCATAGCTCATCAATTAATTCGGGAATTTGAAAATTAGTTGCCGCTGAAAAAATTAGGATTGGTCCGCTGTAGCCACGGATTTTTCTCTTCATCACTTTTTTTAAAGTTGCCTGATCAATCAAATCCGCTTTGGTAAAAGCTAGAATTTTTTTCTTATCGCTTAATATTTCAGAGTATGAATTCAGTTCTTTAAGAAGAGTCTTATAATCTTTCTGATATTCTTCGGAAGTAACATCAATCATTATCAAAAGAATTTTTGTGCGTTCGATATGGCGGAGAAATTTAAGTCCAAGCCCCTTTCCTTCCGAAGCGCCTTCGATAATTCCGGGAATATCTGCAACTGTAAAACTTCTGTAATCCTTATAGCGAACAATTCCGAGATTCGGCTCTAGAGTAGTAAAAGGATAGTCGGCAATTTTTGGTTTAGCTTCAGAGATCACCGAAATCAAAGTAGATTTACCGGCATTGGGAAAACCAACCAATCCGACATCCGCAATCAGTTTTAATTCGAGAACAACTGTTTTTTCTTCACCCGGTTTTCCATTCTCGGCATAACGAGGTGTTTGCTTTGTTGGAGTAGCGAAATTTGAATTTCCTTTTCCGCCTCTTCCGCCTTTAGCAGCTAAATATTCTTTTTCATCTGCATCAAGATCAGCGAGAACTTCTTCCGTTACAGAATCTTTAATAATTGTTCCAATAGGAATTCTGATGATAATGTTTTCGCCTCGCTTACCATCGCATAGAGAAGAACCACCGTGCTCGCCCCGTTCTGCTGTATAAGTTTTTTTGTATCTAAAATCGAGCAGCGTACTTAGGTTTCTATCGGCTTTGAAAATTACATTACCGCCATTTCCGCCATTACCGCCAGCCGGACCGCCTTTAGGAACATATTTTTCTCTTCTGAACGCAACGGCACCATTGCCGCCGTCGCCCGATTTAATTGCAATTTTTGCATAATCTATAAACATAATTTTTATCTGCGGCTGAAATACTCGGAGATTATTTCTCTAAGTGTATCCGCTTCCTTTGAATTTCGGTTTATTCTGCGAGTCGCAAGTGTTTCGTTAATTATATAATGTGCATCTTCTACATTTCTGCAATTGGAAATTTCATCCAGCATATTTGCAAAATCTTCTATGTCGTAATCAAAAACAACTTCAATAATCCTAGTCATATTTTTGTGTTCTAAAACTTCAGCCAGCTCAAGTTTAGTCTGCTCTTCAAATTTTGTTTGAAGTTCTTCCTCATCATCTTCAACATAAGCGCTAACAATAGGATCCGGTTCTTCTTCTTTTTCTTCATCCGTCTCAGTTTCATTTTGTTCATTACGGATTATCTTGAAACCGCTTTCAAGCTCTTCTTCTTCATCAACTACTATTTCATTTCTAGGTGCTTCCGGTATAGAAATTTCTATTTCTTCTTCTTCAATTTCATTTACTACGTTATCTGTCAACAAAGAGTCAGTTTCTTCATCATTAAACTTTGGATCATCGGAGTCTTCTTCAACTTCCTCTTCCTCAAACGATTTAAACAAGCTGGAGTAGGTATCAACATCATCTTTGCCGCTAGCCGGAGGTGTAATTTCGACAGTGTCGGATTCTTCTTCGCTTACCGGTTCAATTTTATTGTCTTCGTTAACCTTGATTCTAATTTTTGTATTTGGTTTAATAGTTACTTCTTCATCATGCGAAGAAATAATTTCCGTTGTATCTGCAGCCGGTTCATCAAGACTCATTGATAAAGGAACTTCATTAGTAGTCTCTTCCATTTCCTCTACTGCATTTTCCTTATCATCTGCCGGTTCTTCAAACTCATCAAAAAACTGAGCGTTGCCCTCTTCTTCCTCAACAGTTTCTTTTACTTCCTCTACTTCTTTTTCTTCTACTTGTTCTTCAAACAACAAGAAATCTTGTTTGAATGGTTCATCTTCTTTTTTCTCAATCATCACACCGGTTAGAATTTTCATATAATCACCAATGTGGTAACGGGAGTTTTCGTCGGAGCCGAAAGTATCTGTAATCTTCTGAAGATGATGCGGCAAATCTTTTTCTTCTAAATATAACTCAACTGCTGTAAGAGGGATTCTCGTCTTCTGCATTTGTCCAATATTAAAAAACTCAGCCATCGAAATCAGCGAGCTGGACATTATTCCCTTAAGATTCGAATCCATTCCAAGCTTGTCCGTACGATTGAGAAGATCTTCAAACTCTTCAGCATTCATAGAGAGAATCTTCTTAGTATTGATGTAAGAAACAATAATCTTCTTAACAAACTTGTAGTAGTAAACGTAATTGAGAATCTGCTTTATCTCGTTAGAGGACTTATACTTCACTTCATCAAAAATAAATCTTGTTAATGTCCATTTGGGACGAACAAGATAATTAACCGTAAAAGATGTAGCATGAAGAATAAGCTTTGCAATGTACTCAAGTGAAAAACGTTTAATCTTTTTAACTTCTTCCGTAATCTCATTGAAATGGTGAGCGATTACATCGCCGGAATAATCGAAGACGGAATTTTTAAGTAACTTCTGTCGGTCTTCAAAAACCAAATAATCTATTTCAGCGGAGATGTAATTAAGAATTGCCGGGTGAAGATCAACATTTTGCAATTGCTCGAAAGTAAAATAAGGACCAAGTTTGTTGACCTTATTCAGATTGAAATCATATATGAATTTTATTTCTCTTTCGAACATTTTGGCTTTGTACGCCCGATTATCTTGTACGAATAATACAAAAAAACGAGTAAAAAAATCCCGATTGAATAGAACCGGGAATCATTGAAAACTATTAGTTGTTAAGCAAATGTCATTTCTCGAACACGCCCCTCACGAAAAGCTGAGTACACTTGAAAAGACCTCTACTTATTTCTTACCCCGACTTCTATAGTTGCGAGGTGGTCCAGATGGACTTCTCTTTGGTAAATCTGTTCTAGGCGGTTTGGGCAAATTTTTCTTCTGATGTTTTTCCGGAATTGAAACGAGTAATTCTTCCTCCGGGAAAATGCAGTCAATCTTTTTACCTAAGTATTCTTCCAATCTCAGCAAATCATGCGAATCATTTTCATCTGCAAAGCTGATTGAAATACCGGTTGCGCCCGCGCGTCCGGTTCGGCCAATTCTATGTACATATTCTTCAACATCTTCCGGAATATTATAATTTATAACGTGAGAAATTCCCTCAACATGTATTCCGCGTGAAGCGACATCTGTAGCAACTAAAATGCGAACATGGCCTTCGCGAAATCTTTCCAAACGTTTAATGCGCTGGGTCTGCTCTACATCGCCGGAAAGAAGAGCGCAGCTTATTCCATACGCCTCAAAAGTATCTTTAACACGCTTGGCTTCATACTTCCGGTTAACAAAAACCAAAACACGTTCAAGATTTTTCTGCATGACCAAATTGTAAAGCAATGTTGGTTTTTCTGCAACAGTTGTAATGTAAATGATCTGCTCAATTGCTTGTACCGCAAGTTCTTCCGGTTTTACAATAACTTCAAACGCTTGTCTCGTCCAAGATTCAGCTAAACGTTTTACATCTCCGGTCAGCGTTGCGCTGAAAAACATTGTCTGTCGTTTAGCTTTAGCCGGAGTACTAGTAACAATTTTTTTAACAGAGGGAATGAATCCCATATCGAGCATACGGTCGGCTTCATCAATAATTAAGATTTCTACTTTGCCAAGATCAACAAGGTTTTTCTGCATAAAGTCGATTAATCTTCCCGGTGTGCAGATGAGAATATCGATATCGCTCTTTAAAGCCTTCATCTGTTTTTGATAATCAACACCGCCGAGCAAGGAAAGAATTGAACAAGAAATATATTTGCCAAGTCCGCGCGCATCTTTTTCAATCTGCATAACAAGCTCGCGCGTAGGCGCAAGAATTAATGCACGAGGCGACCCATGTTTTCTTTTTTTATCTATGGGATTAGAAACTATATGATTAAAAATTGTAACGAGAAACGCGGCAGTCTTTCCGGTTCCGGTTTGAGCTTGCGCAGTAACATCTTCGCCCGTTAAAGACTTTGGAAGCGTTTCGGCTTGCACTTGAGTGCAATACTGAAATCCCAAATCGGAAACAGCGTGCAAAATTTCTTTAGATATTTTCAGATCATGAAAACGTGTTTTGCCATCTTCAACCGGAACTTTGAAAGAAGATTCATCCCATGGTTCTTGAGGAACTACCGACTGAACTGGTTTTTCAGTTTTCTTTTCGGTCTGCTCACGTTTTTCGTGACGGAGACGGTATTCTTCACGAGTCTCTTTTTTATATGGTTTGCGGGGAAGCTGAGGTTCACCCGCTTTATCTTTTGTGTATGGTTTCTTGTTTCTTGGAGTTGCGTGGCTTTCTTTAGCTTTTACTTCCGGACTTGAAACTTTTGTTTTTGGCTTTGCGCCAAATAGGTTTTTCAGCTTCGATGCGATTTTTTTAAGCAAGTTTTACTTCTGATTATTGATATACTTATTTATTTCAACTCCAATATACGATTTTAACCTATAAAGTAGAGACTGCGGACTTGCAGTCCCAAAATCAAAACTAAAAGTAGACGTTCCGCCGGAACTTCTCTACCAAAAACAAAACCCCAATCCGTACTAACGAACCGGGGTTCTTTTATCTAAATACTAAAGTCTAACTACTATATACTGCTTTACGCATCCGTTTTCACTTTCGCCATTAAATAATCACGATTCATGCGTGCAATGTTCTTAACTGAAATTCCTTTCGGGCATTCTGCTTCGCAAGCGTAAGTGTTGGAACAAGAGCCAAAGCCAAGTTCATCCATCACTTTTACCATTGCTTGAACACGTTTGTAGCGTTCCGGCTGTCCTTGCGGCAGCAGAGCAAACTGAGAAACCTTGGCACTCACAAACAACATAGCAGATGCATTCTTACAAGCCGCAACGCACGCACCGCATCCAATACAAGCAGCCGCGTCCATAGAAAGACCCGAATTCTCTTTTGGTATCGGTATCGCGTTGCCGTCCGGAACGCTTCCGGTATTAACGGAAATAAATCCGCCGGCTTGCTGAATTTTATCCAGCGCAGTTCTATCAACAATTAAGTCCTTGATAATTGGAAAAGCTTTCGCGCGGAAAGGTTCAATCCAAATTGTTTCACCATCTTTAAAATTGCGCATGTGAAGCTGGCAAGTAGCAATTTTAGGAATGGGACCGTGCGGCTGACCTTGAATAACCAAATCGCATGTTCCGCAAATGCCTTCTCGGCAATCGCTTTCAAACGCAACCGGTTCAAGATTTTTGCTTTCGAGATCGTTGTTCAAATCATCCAGCATTTCTAAAAAAGATGAATCGGGTGAAACAGAAATTTTATATTCTACAAAGCTGCCCGGCGTGTTAATGTTTTTCTGCCGCCAGATTTTAAGAGTCAGATTCAATTTATTAGCACTCATTATTTATAACTCCTTGTAGCTAAATGAACATTCTCAAATTCCAATGGTTCTTTATTGAGTTCCCATTTACCGGCTTCTTTATATTCCCAGGCAGCAACGTAAGTAAAGTTTTCATCGTCACGCAGAGCTTCACCTTCTTCCGTTTGGTATTCAGTGCGGAAGTGTCCGCCGCAAGATTCCTTGCGATGAAGGGAATCAACTGCCATAAGTTCACCGAGCTCAAGATAATCGGCTAAGCGTCCGGCTCGTTCCAAGCATTGGTTAACATCTTTAGAATCGCCAACAACGTTTACATTATTCCAGAATTCTTCACGAAGCTGAGCAATCTCGCCAATAACTTCTTTCAATCCCTTTTCGTTGCGCGCCATACCAACTTTATTCCACATCAATCTGCCAAGTTGTTTGTGAATGTCATCAACTGTTCTCTTTCCTTTTATAGAAAGAAGTTTGTTTGTCATGTCTTCAATTTCTTTTGCAACTTTTCCAAACTCGGGATGATCTTCTTTTACTAATGTTGGTTTATCGCCGGCAAGGTAATTACCGACAGTGTATGGAAGAACGAAGTAGCCATCTGCCAAACCTTGCATTAGTGCGCTTGCGCCCAAGCGGTTTGCGCCGTGATCGCTAAAGTTTGCTTCTCCGGCAACAAAAACTCCCGGTATAGAACTCATCAAATTATAATCTACCCACAGACCGCCCATTGTGTAATGAGGTGCCGGATAAATTTGCATCGGTATTTTGTATGGATTTTCGCCGGTAATTGTTTCGTACATCTCAAACAAATTTCCGTAGCGTTCTTCAATTACATTTTGACCAAGACGTTTAATCGCATCGCGGAAATCGAGATAAACTGATTCTCTTCCTTGCGCGCCCCGTCCATCATCAACAGCTTC
>JBAYTN010000056.1:0-27589 GCA_041675645.1 Melioribacteraceae bacterium | reverse complement strand
CCCGCAACAGAGACAGAATTAAAGACTATATAAAATATCTAAAGAATGAAATCGATCTGCTTCGCACTTATATAACATCGGGAAGAAAAGTTGTTCAGCTTCATTGGGGCGGCGGTACACCGACTCATTTAGATCCGGATGAAATAACAGATTTAATTTCCTTTATAAATACCAGTTTCGAAATTAAGTCCAATGCTGAACAAGGCTGCGAAATTGATCCGAGAGGATTGACAAGAGAACATTTAGCGGCGCTTCGCAGTGGAGGATTTAACAGAATAAGTATGGGCGTTCAAGATTTTGATTCTAAAGTTCAGAAAGCAGTTAACAGAATTCAGCCGGAAGATATGACTCGCCAGGTTGTCAGCTGGGTACGTGAGCTTGGATTTCAAAGTATAAATCTCGATTTGATGTATGGACTTCCGTTTCAAACAATGGAGTCTTTTGAAAAAACAGTTGATGCAACAATTGATATTTCTCCAGATCGAATAGCTGTTTTCAACTATGCGCACGTTCCTTGGATGAAGAAGCATATGAATCTAATTAATCCGGCTGATCTTCCGTCTGCAGAGGATAAACTTCAGATTCTAAAAATGACAATAGAAAAACTCACAAGTGCCGGTTATGATTTTATTGGAATGGATCACTTTGCTAAGCCGACTGATGAATTATCAATTGCGCAAAGAGAGAAGAAACTTTATAGAAATTTTCAAGGATACAGTACACATGCCGGAACAGATTTGTATGGAATGGGAATAACAAGCATAAGTCAAGTCGGTAAAAGCTATGTGCAAAATAAGAAGAGAGAAAAGGAATATTTCGATTCGCTTAACGATCAGACTTTGCCGATTGAACGGGGTGTGTATTTAACGGATGATGATGTTCTTCGCCGTCATGTAATTACTAAAATAATGTGCGACTTTGAATTGGAATTTGCTAATATAGAAAAACAGTTTAGTATAGAATTTGAAAATTACTTTGGAAATGCTCTTAATGGAATGAAAGAATTTATTGATGACGGTTTGGTCGGTCTTTCAAATAGAAAGCTGGAAGTAACTCAGATGGGCAGATTACTCATCCGCAACATTGCGATGAACTTTGACGGTTACATCGAACGTAAAGAAGACAAAGCCAGATATTCGAGAACAGTTTAATTGCATAGGTGATAAATGAAGATTGCTGTTGTGTTGTTCAACCTTGGCGGTCCCGATTCTCTTGATGCCATTGAACCTTTCTTATATAATCTCTTTTCCGACCGAGATATTTTTAAACTTCCATTCGGACAAAAAACTTTTGCGAAGTTTATTTCATCTCGCCGTGCACCAAAAGTTTCTAAAGAATACAAACTAATTGGTGGTAAATCGCCAATTAATATGTGGACCGAAGAACAGCGTGTTATTTTGCTGAAGCTTCTTCGATTTTATTATAAAGAAATTGATGTTTATACTGCGATGAGATACTGGAAACCGCTGACTCAAGAGACTATTGATAAAGTTGAAGACAGAGATTATGACAAAATAATTTTGCTCCCTTTATATCCGCATTATTCAATTACAACTACCGGTTCTTCCTACAATGAATGGATGCGTCATTATGCCGGCGATAAAAAAATAATCACTTTGATAAAGAACTATCCAACACAGCATAAGTATATAGCAGCAATTAATCAGCGCATAGATGAAACATTAGAAAAGTTCTCCCCAACTGTAAGGGACAAAGTACAATTAGTTTTTAGCGCGCATGGAACGCCGGTTAGTCTAGTAAAAAAAGGTGATCCTTACAGTAATCAGATAAAAGAAACAGTGAAAGCAGTGATGAAAGCACGCAATAATTCTCATGCTCATCATCTTTGTTTTCAAAGTAAAGTCGGCCCGATGAAATGGCTGGAGCCTTCAACTGATAATATGATACGAGAGTTATCAGCTAAAGGAAAAAAACATTTACTGATAATCCCGGTCAGTTTCGTTTCTGACCATGTTGAAACATTGTTCGAGCTGGATATTGAATATCGTCACGTTGCTGATGAATGCGGAATTGAAAATTATATTGTAATGCGCGGATTAAACGATTCTGTTTTGTTTTTAGAAGGATTGACCGAGCTTGTAAATCAAGAGATTCAGAAAGATTCTCGATTAGCGGACTAAAACTATAATGAATAAAAAGAAAATTGTAATTCTTGGTGCCGGCATTTCCGGTTTAGCAACGGCTCACTGGCTTAACAAAAATAGCTTCGATGTAAAAATACTGGAAGCTCAAAGTCATGTCGGCGGTGCAATGCAGACAATTAAAGAAGAAGATTTCTTAATTGACTTTGGGCCGAACAGCGGGTTGGAAACAACACCTTTAATTAGACAAATTGTTGAAGATGTCGGCCTTTCTAATGAAATGATTTACGCTAGTGAAATTTCCAACAAACGGTATATACTAAGAAATAATAAGCTGCATGTTTTGCCTATGGGCCTTACTCCATTTATAAAAACTAAGTTGTTCTCAGCAAAAGGGAAGCTGCGTTTATTTGCAGAACCTTTTATTGGAAAGTCGGAAGATGGATATTATCAAAGCATTGCTCAATTTGTAGAGAGAAGACTGGGTAAAGAATTTCTTGATTATGCTATTGATCCTTTTGTAAGCGGAGTATTTGCCGGTGATCCTACCAAACTCAGTGTAAAATCTGCTTTCCCCAAACTTTATCGCTTGGAAGAAATTTATGGCGGATTGGTCAAAGGAATGATTAAGGGAGCCAGAGAAAGAAAGAAGCGTGCTGAGGAATCAAAGCAAAGCGCAAAAATGTTTTCCTTTCTAAATGGAATGCAGACCTTTCCTAAAGCAATCGCAAAAACTCTTGAAGGGAAAATTGAACTTGAGTGTAGAGTAAAGAGTGTAGAACGTAGAGCGGGTAAATGGCAAATTAAATTTGAAAAGAATGGACTAGTAAGTACGATAGAATGTGATAAAATCATTTCTTCAGTACCAGCATATGTAGCATCTGAAATATTTTGCGGATTGGATTCAGAATTAGTTAATCATCTGAACTCACTATATTATCCGCCGGTAATGGTTCTTTATGCTGGATTTAGAAAAAGCGACATCGGAATTCCGCTTGACGGATTTGGTTTCTTGATTCCCTCAAAAGAGAAGAAGAAATTTCTTGGGGCAATCTGGAGTTCTACAATATTCCCTAATAGATGTAGTGAAGATCATGCGGCTTTTACATTATTTGTTGGCGGCACTAGATCGCCCAAACTGTTGGAAGAGGAAAAGGAAACATTAATTAATAATGCTTTGGCTGAATTCAAAAGTATAATGAATACAAAAGCAGATCCGGTAATTGTAAAAACTAAAATGTGGTCAAAAGCAATTCCGCAGTACAATATTGGTTATGTTGAACACGAAAATTATTTTCAAAAATTTGAAAAAGAGAATCCGGGAATATTTCTTAGCGGAAATTATCGCGGTGGAATATCTGTCGGAGACTGTATAAAGAATTCAGAGCATGTAGCCCGAAAGGTAATTGAGAAGTGAGAATTTAGAATGGAGAATTGGTGCATTTCTGACAAGGTAGAGAGTTATGGCAATCCGGTTTTGGAAAAAAGTTTTAAATTCGGAGTTAGGATTGTCAAGTATTATAGTTCGAAAATCAAGTCTAACTATCATTATAAAGATTTATTCAGACAACTCTTGAGAAGCGGAACCTCAATTGGAGCTAATGTTTCAGAAGCGCAAGAAGCAGCGTCAAGAAAGGATTTTATTAATAAACTTTCAATCGCCCTAAAAGAGTCTAGAGAAACAGAATATTGGTTAAAGTTATTCAAAGAATCCTCAATAATTGAGGATTTAGAATTCAACAATTTATATAACGATTGCCAAGAATTAAATCGGCTTTTAGTTTCTATCTTGAAGAAGCTAAGAGAGGAATAATTCTCAATTCTAAATTGGCAATTTTCAATTAATGTGAGGTTAACATGGCTAACTATCCGGTAAAAAGATTAAGACGATTAAGATATAATTCAACAGTACGCGATTTGGTACGCGAAACATTGCTTACCAAGAATGATTTAATATATCCATTATTTGCTATCTCCGGCGAGAATATTAAAAATGAAATTCGTTCTATGCCTGGAGTTTATCAAATGTCGATTGATGTCCTTGTGGAAGAGTGCAAAGAAGTTGAAAAACTTGGTATACCGGCAGTAATTCTGTTTGGAATTCCGGAACACAAAGATGAAGTAGGTTCCGGTGCTTACGATGATAATGGCATCATTCAGCAAGCTGTTCGTGCTATCAAGAAAGCAACAAAAAAGCTTTTAGTTATCACTGATGTTTGCTTATGCGAATACACTTCGCATGGACACTGCGGAGTCTTACAAGGTGAAAGAATACTTAATGACGAAACTGTTGAGCTTCTGGTTAAAGAAGCAGTTTCTCATGCCGAAGCTGGCGCTGATATCATTGCCCCTTCCGATATGATGGATGGAAGGATTGGCGCAATAAGAAAAGCTCTTGATGAAAAAGGATTTTATGAAATTCCTATTATGAGCTACGCTGTAAAGTATGCTTCAGGTTATTATGGACCATTTAGAGATGCGGCGGAATCTACACCGGCTTTTGGTGATAGAAAATCCCATCAGATGGATATTGCAAATACAAACGAAGCTCTGCGCGAAGCTGAAAGTGATATTGAAGAAGGTGCTGATATTATTATGGTTAAACCGGCCGGCGCTTACTTAGATATTATTTGGCGTGTGAAAGAGAAGTTTCAAATGCCGACAGCAGCGTATCAAGTGAGTGGAGAGTATGCGATGATAAAGGCTGCTGGAAGAAATGATTGGATAGATGAACAAAGAGTCATGCTGGAATCGCTAATGGCAATTAAACGTGCCGGAGCCGATATGATCTTGACTTACTTTGCAAAAGATGTCGCAAAAATCCTTTAATGAAAATCTATTTTGCGAGTAAAAATTTGATTGGTAATTCAGTTGAAAAGTATAAACAAACATTTGCAGCTCTACAGCATCGTAATTATCGATTATGGTTTTGGGGACAGATAGTTTCGTTGTTAGGATCCTGGATGCAAATGACGGCTCAAGGTTTTTTTATTTATCAACTAACTCATTCTCCGGCATTTTTAGGATATGTTGGTTTTGCAAGTGGAATCCCTACTTGGTTGTTTATGATTTATGCCGGTGTATTTGCCGATAGGTATCATAGAAGAGATATTCTAATTGTTACACAAGTTGTTATGATGTTGCTGGCAGCCATTTTGGCATTCCTTACATTTACAAATCTTGTTCAACCATGGCATATTATACTTCTGGCTTTTTTACTTGGTGTTGCAAACGCTTTTGAAGCACCCGCAAGGCAAGCCTTTGTTAACGAACTTGTACCAAAAGAAGATATGTTTAATGCAATCGCCTTGAATTCAACAATGTTTCATTCAGGTGCGGCTATTGGTCCTGCTATTGCTGGATTAACCTATGCAGTGTTCGGACCAGCTTGGTGTTTTACTATTAACGCTGTTTCATTTCTTGCAGTGATTTATAATTTGATTATAATGCGCTTTGAAAATGTCTTCGTAAAACCAGCTGCAAAATCAACAATTAAAGAATTACATAGCGGTTTTTTATATCTCAAAAAACAGAAAATGATTATGCTCTTGATGATTATAATTGGAATGAGCAGCGCGTTTGGCATTGGTATGATGACTGTAATTCCGGCATGGGCAGTAAAAATTCTGCACGGAGATGCGGCAACAAATGGTTTACTCCAGGCTGCACGCGGAGTTGGTGCAGTTGTATGTTCTTTAGCAATTGCCTCGCAAAGCAAAAATATTTTACGCGGTAAAGTTTTAATTGCAGGATTATTCACTCTACCGCTTTTTATGTTTTTGTTTTCGTTTAATTCAACTTTCTTTTTGTCTTGTATTTTACTTTTTGGCGTTGGTGTTGGTTTAATTGCAATTAATAATTTAGCCAATGGGATAACTCAGTCACTTATCTCGGAAGAATATAGAGGAAGGATCATGGGGATATACAGCTTCGCATTTTTCGGTTTCATGCCTTTGGGTGCTTTATGGACTGGAATGCTGGCTGAACACTTCGGATCGGCAATGGCTGTTTTAGTTAATGCGATAGTTCTTTTTGTGTTTATAGCAGCTATTTGGAAATATTTACCAAAGTTTAAGGCAATAGTTTAATCGCAAAAAATATTTTATGATAAAGAGGTAATATGAAATACGATAAAAGTGAAAAACTTTTTGAAGAAGCAAAAAAATATATTCCCGGCGGAGTGAATTCGCCGGTTCGCGCATTTAAGTCTGTTGGCGGAACACCGAGATTTATCGTAAAGAGCAGCGGCTCAAAAATTTATGATGTAGATGAAAATGAATACATAGACTACATAGGAAGCTGGGGACCACACTTGTTCGGGCATAATCCGGAATTCATTATTTCAGCACTTCTAAAAGCAATTGAAAACGGAACAAGTTTCGGTGCGCCTACTGAAATTGAAGTCGGGATGGCTAAATTGATTTCAGAACTTGTTCCTTCAATTGAAATGGTTAGAATGGTCAACAGCGGAACTGAAGCTACAATGAGTGCAATACGCGCAGCCCGCGGATACACCGGCCGAGAAAAAATTATCAAGTTCGAAGGCTGCTATCATGGGCATGGAGATTTCTTTCTAATCAAGGCGGGTTCCGGCGCTCTAACATTTGGCGTTCCTACAAGTCCCGGTGTTACAAAGAAAAACGCTGCTGATACACTTGTGGCTGATTTCAACGACATCAATTCTGTTAAGAAATTAGTTGAAGAGAATAAAGCTGAGATAGCGGCAATAATTATTGAAGCGGTTGTTGGAAACATGGGAACCGTTAGAGCAAGTGATCAATTCATCAGAGAACTGCGAAAAGTATGTGATGAAGAAAAAATAGTTTTGATATTCGATGAAGTAATGACCGGATTTAGATTAGCTAAAGGTGGCGCACAAGAAATTCTAGACATTCAACCAGACCTTTCAACATTTGGAAAAATTATTGGAGGTGGTTTACCGGTTGGTGCTTATGGCGGC
The DNA here is from genome assembly GCA_041675645.1 of Melioribacteraceae bacterium. GTDB lineage: Bacteria > Bacteroidota > Ignavibacteria > Ignavibacteriales > Melioribacteraceae > Stygiobacter. Next base: position 20,527 of record JBAYTN010000056.1, on the reverse strand, counting down.
AAAAGAGAGATTATGCAAGTGATTTCGCCAAGCGGCCCGGTTTATCAAGCGGGAACATTGAGCGGAAATCCATTGGCAATGAATGCGGGATTTGCAGCGCTTAGCCAAATAAAAAATAACCCGTCTATCTATGGTATTCTAGAAGAAAAATCTTCATACTTGGAAAGTGGGATCAAAGAAGCGATGAAGTCTGCCGGGAAGAATTTTCAGATTAATCGTATCGGCTCTATGATGACTTTATTTTTTACAAGCGAACCGGTAACAGATTACAATACTGCGGTGAAGTCAGACACAACTTTGTATGGCAAGTTTTTTCATCAAATGTTGAACCGCGGAGTATATCTACCACCGGCACAGTTTGAAGCGTTTTTTGTTTCTACAGCTCATACAAAAGACGATTTAGATAAAACTATCAAAGCAGCTCACGAAGCCTTTCTAGCTTTATAGTTTTATACAAAAAATTTAAAAATAACAGCAGGCTAATCAATGAAATGACTAGTCTGCTGTTTTAGCATTATTAATAAATTGAATTTATCTTCTTGAAGGATTATATTTCACTCGAAATGAAAAAGAAAAAGATAAAAATCGAAGAATTTCACCCCAGCTTTCTCAAAAACTACAGACGTCTGTTCGCCTGCTTGATGTTTTATAATTAATCCGTTTACATTCCTTTTCTCACGTTCTATTATTATAGAACCGTTTTTATATTTTAAATCGAATAATTGAAAAACGAAAATGCGAGAATCCTAAAATGTTTGAAAAAATAAAACTTAAAAACGCATTGCCGGAAAGACCGGCAGCAGCAGAAGGGAATTTTTACGAGTCCATAAGCAAGAAAATTGGGCCCGGTATGAATGAGCGTGTTCAACGACTACGTAAACTTAGTTTTGAAACCGAACCATCTATTACAATCGAGCGCGCTATTCATCAAACCGAATTCTACAAAGAAAATTACGGCAAGTATCCAATTCCGGTTCTTCGCGCATTATCATTTCTTGATCATTGTAAAAGAAAAACCATTTACCTTGGTGAAGGAGAGCTAATTGTTGGAGAAAGAGGTCCTAAACCAAAAGCTGTTCCAACATTTCCCGAATTGACTTGCCATTCTGTTGAAGACCTTAATGTGCTAAACACACGAGATATGCAACGTTACATTGTTGATGAAAATGATATTAAGATTTATGAAGAAGATATAATTCCGTATTGGACCGGCAAGACGCAAAGAGAACGAATTTTTAATCACGTACCAAGTGAATGGCGTGCCGCTTACGAAGCCGGTTTATTTACAGAATTTATGGAGCAAAGAGCTCCGGGACACACCGCACTTGATGGAAAGATTTATAAAAAGGGAATGCTCGATTTCAAAAAGGAAATTGCTGCTCATCTTGAATCTCTCGATTTTCTCAATGATCCGGAAGCGACCGATAAAGCAGATGAATTGAAAGCTATGGATATCTCATGCGATGCAGTTATCGTGTTCGCGGAAAGACACGCGGCTTTAGCTGAAGAATTAGCAAAAAATGAGAGCGATCCAATACGTATTGACGAACTGAAACGAATTGCTGAAGTATGCCGTTGGGTTCCGGCAAATGCGCCGCGCAACTTTTGGGAAGCTATACAAATGTATTGGTTCGTTCATTTAGGAACGATTACCGAATTGAATGGCTGGGACGCAATGAACCCCGGACATTTTGATCAGCACCTTGCACCATTTTACGAAAAAGAAATTGCTGATGGAACCCTTACAAGAGATCAAGCAAAAGAATTGATTTCTTGTTTCTGGATAAAAGTTAACAATCACCCGGCGCCTCCTAAGGTTGGTATTACAGCAAAGGAGAGCGGTACATATAATGATTTTACAAATATTAACATAGGTGGAGTTAAGCCCGATGGAAGCGACGGCGTTAGCGAAGTTTCTTTCATAATATTAGAGGTAATTGAAGAACTGCACGTTTTACAGCCGGGCAATTCTGTACATATCAGTTCTAAAACTCCGGATAATTTTCTGCATGCCGCCGCAAAAGTTATTAGACAAGGTCATGGCTATCCTTCTGTCTTTAATCCGGATATTTATATTCAAGAATTACTCGTTCAAGGAAAATCACTTCAAGATGCACGCGAAGGCGGTTGCAGCGGATGTATTGAAGTCGGTGCTTTTGGTAAAGAAGCATACATATTAACCGGCTATCTAAATGTACCAAAAGTTTTTGAAGTTACTTTGAATAATGGAATCGATCCCGTAACTGGAAAAAAAGTTGGAATCGAAACCGGCGATCCAAGAACGTTTATCAATTATGAAACTTTGTATACAGCTTTTCTAAAGCAGCTAAACTATATCGTTGATCTGAAAATTAGAGTTAGCAATTATATCGATAGAATGTTTGCCAAATATGCACCGGCTCCATTTCTTTCTGTTGTTATTGAAGACTGTATTAAAAAGGGAAAAGATTATTACGATGGTGGTCCACGCTACAATACAAATTATATCCAATGCACGGGGCTTGCAACTGTTACCGATAGTCTAGCGACACTAAAGAAGCATGTATTCGAAGAGAAGACGTTTTCGATGGATAAAGTTCTGAACTCAGTTTTGAAGAATTTTGAAGGTGAAGAATTTCTAAGACAAACGATAATCAATAAAACACCTTTCTTTGGCAATGATGATGAGTATGTTGATGAAATTGCTGTTAGAGTATATAATGATTTGGTTAAAGCAATCGACGGCAAGCCGAACATTAAAGGAGAAACATTCCATCTGAATATGCTTTCCACTACTTGCCATATTTATTTCGGCAAAGTTTTGGGTGCAACACCAAATGGAAGATTGGCCGGTAAATCAATTTCGGACGGAACTTCACCTTCGCACGGAGCCGATACTCATGGTCCATCAGCTGTTATAAAATCATTAACCAAACTTGATCAGACTAAATCGGGCGGAACACTGCTTAACATTAGATTCTTACCAAGTCTCTTGAAAAAAGATGAAGATATTAAGAAGCTTGGTAAACTCATTAGAAGCTATTTTTCTCTTGGCGGTCATCATGTACAGTTTAATATTGTTGATACAGCAACTTTGCTAGCTGCGCAAAAAACTCCGGAAGATTATAAGGATTTGCTTGTTCGCATGGCGGGATATAGCGATTATTTTAATGATATGAATTCTGACTTACAGCAAGAAGTAATTGAGCGTACTGAGAATGATGCTTTCTAGTTTCAAAATGGAATTCGAGGTTCATAAAATAGTCTCGAATATCTCGGGACTATTTTACTTTATGATTTTATCCGAAGGTAAAGTATAAATGGAATCCGGTTTTATTTTCGATATAAAGCGCTACTCGATAAATGACGGTCCCGGTGTTCGTGTTACTGTGTTTTTCAAAGGCTGCAATTTAAATTGCGCTTGGTGCCATAATCCGGAAAGCATTTCTCAAAAAGTACAGAAGCTATACACAGAAAATAGATGTATTCGCTGCAATGCTTGCGTTGATAATTGCGAACTTCATGCATGTTCGTTGACTGAAAATGGTATTGTTACAGATACGGATTTATGCAAGCTTTGTGGCAAGTGTGCTGAAGTTTGCCCGACAACGGCGACCGAAATTTCGGGCAGAATTGAAACTAGTGAAAGCATTCTCAAAATTATTCTTCGAGAAACTGTTTTAATGGATCAATCGGATGGTGGAGTAACGTTTTCGGGCGGTGAGCCGTTACTCCAGCCAAAATTTCTTTTTGATCTGCTAGAACTTTGCGGACAAAAAGGAATTCACAGAGCTGTTGATACCGCTGGTTTTGTTAAAACTGAAGTTTTGCTCGATGCATCGAAAAGAACAGATTTGTTTTTATTTGATTTGAAAATGATGGATTCTGAAAAACATAAAAAATGGACCGGTGTTCATAACGAATTGATCTTAACTAATTTGAAGAAACTTTCAGAAACTGGAAAAGAAATCAATATCCGAATTCCTTTGATTACCGGAGTTAATGATGACGAAATCAACATTGAACATAGCGCGCGGTTTGTTTCGTCGCTAGCTGGAGAAAAGAAAAAAATAAATATTCTACCTTACCACAATATTGCTCAGCAGAAGTATAGAAAATTGGGATTAGAATTTAATACAGAGCAACTGGAAGAGCCGTCCAAGGAAAATCTTTCTAAATTAATTTCACATTTCGAATCGTTTGGCTTAGACGCACGAGTCGGCGGATAGTCGCATTCAATAAAAAAATAATTACAAATCTCTCCGTTGGTTATATAAAATTACTCTACTATTTTTTCATCGCTAACAACAAACTACAGGTGTACAATGACGAAAGCTAACGGCTTAAGAAAAATTACCTTCGTGTTACTTCTTCCATTATTAATTCTAAACTTTACAATCCATGCGCAAGTTAAATTCAATCCGGATACTGTTAAGTTCAAGCAGTTTGATTTGGGAAAGATGTGGACCTTTGAATATGCTCCAGTCGATTATTTTCAGAAGGAGTATGGATTCAAACCTACAAGTGAATGGCTTGATAACGCGAGATTAGCTTCCTTAAGATTTGGCGGTGGATGTTCTTCGGGATTTATTTCGGAAGACGGATTGCTTCTTACAAATCATCATTGTGTTGATTTCATTGCTACACGCATTCAGCGTGAAGGTGAAAATATTCCGCGAGATGGCTTTCAAGCAATGACGCTAGCAGATGAAAGAAAAGTTCCGAATCTTTTTGTATCTCAGCTGCAGTTGATAGTTGATGTGACTAATGAAGTTGTGAAAGCTATAGCTCTTGGAAAAGATGATAAAGAAAAAGTTGATTTGAAGACTAAAATAATCGATGAACTACAAAACAAGTATTCGAAAGAAACCGGTTTAGCATGCCAAGTTACATCGCTTTACCACGGTGGTAAATATTCTCTATACGGATACAGAAGATATACAGATGTACGCGCGGTAATATTCTCAGAAAGAATTGTTGGTTTGTATGGAGGTGATCCGGATAATTATACCTATCCAAGATACAATTCCGATTTTGCTGTATTAAGAGTTTATGGTGAGGATGGTAAACCACTCAAGACAAAGAATTTTTTCAAAATGAATATTAATGGACCTAAGCTTGACGAAGTTCTATTTGCTCTTGGATATCCTGGAAGAACTAATCGCTTAAAAACAATTTCGCAACTGGAATACAATAGAGATATAGTCTACCGCAATAGCACATTCCAGAATAATGCTTTGATAAAAATTTATAACGAGATGATGAAACTCTATCCGGAAAAAGCTGATATTTATAGAGGTGCGCAGTTTGGTCCAGCGAATAGTGGTAAGAGAGTTACTGGATTCGTAACAAACTTATCCGATCCATATTTAATGGCAAGGAAAAAATCTTTCGAAGACAATCTTAAGAAGCAGATAGCTAAAGATCCGGAGAAACAGAAAATGTATGGGCACATTTGGGATGCGATTTCAAAATGTAGAAAGGAACTTGCTAAACATGCATGTGAATTGGCGGCCTTCTCTAAGCTGAATAATTCCATTTTCTTTGGAAGAGCATATGATGTTGTTGAAATGATGAATTCTCTTAAATTGCCCGAGGATCAACGGCCGGCTGAGATGAAAGGTGATAGGTTAGCGCAATCATTAAAGAATCTTCCGGAAACAATTGATATTCCGCTTGAAACTAAAAAGCTAGCAATGCTTATCGATTTCATTAAACTGAATCTTGGCAAGAACCATCCTTTGGTAACAAAATATTTTGGCAATGAAAAGAGTGAATCTGTTGCAGCCAAATTAATTGCTACGAGTAAACTAGGTGATAAGAACTTTTTGGTTTCTTTGATGAAAGGAACACCGGAAGAAATCCAAAATTACAAGGATGATTTTGTTAACTATTACTCAGAGACAAGAGATCTCCGCATAAAATATCTGAATGAGTCTCAAGAAATTGTAAATACCGAAACAGTTTTGGAAGATCAACTTGGATTAGCTATTTATGATGTTTATGGAACCAGCCTAGCACCGGATGCAACCGGGACATTGAGAATAAACGATGCGGTAATTGCCGGTTATGACTACAATGGAACTATAGCTCCTCCTGTAACAACTTTCTTTGGCTTATATGACAGATATTATTCTCATCAAAAGCAGTGGCCATGGGATTTACCTAAGCGTTGGGTAGATGCTTACAAGAATATTGATTTATCAGCTCAAAATAATTTTGTTGGTACATTTGATACAGCTGGTGGAAGTTCGGGAAGCCCTATTATAAATTCAAAGTCTGAATATGTTGGTATTATACACGACGGAAATATTGAAGGACTATCCAATGATTTCATCAATACAACAGAAAAGAGCCGCTCGCTTGCTTTATCAGCACAAGCAATTCATCTGATAGTTAAGGATATTTACAAAGTGCCTCGTATTGCTAAGGAAATGGAAACAGCTAAGCTTGCTGAATAGGTAAAAAGAATAATTTCAAAATAAAAAGAGGTTGTCACAAAAAAATGTTTTATAATAGAATAGCCCGCGGATGACACAGATTTAACTGATTTCCGCAGATTTTTTATTTGAAGAATTTCTTTTTAGACAACCTCTTTTTTGTTTCCGCAAATCTATTTCATGTAAACAAATTTTTTCGTTTCAACAAAATTACCAACTCTTAGTTGGTAGAAGTATACACCGCTAGTTAGTTTGCTTCCATTGAATTTGACCTCATATTTACCGGCTGGCTTAACTTCATTAACAAGCTGAATAACTTCATTTCCAAGCGTATCGTAAACTGTGAGACTAACTTTGTTTTTTTCTTTAATCTGGTACTTTATAGATGTACTTGGGTTAAAGGGATTTGGATAATTCTGCGACAAAGAAAAAGTAGAAGAAATATTTTCTTGATTTTTAGAAATACTGTTTGGAGTTCCCCAAATTGAAGTTACCCACTCCGGATAATCGATGAAAGGGTTGCGGTTCTTCTGAAATGAATAAACAACATTATTCCGGTTTATTTCAAAATCATCCGGAGGATCTTGCAAATTCCATTTTAGAAGGGTGTTCAACTTTCCGTACATTGGTTCTTTAGCAGGTGAACTTGGAATATAATCAACAACTTCCAAATTGGGTTCACCGTTTTCTCCTTCATAACGGGTCGCCATGTAAAAAATCATTCTGGCAATATCACCTTTTACTTCGTCTCTCGGTTCCCAAGAATCCCCATCATACTTATTGTTCGTTGCATTGGGAACTGGAATGCCGCCATTATCAAAATCCAAATTACTTTTGAGCGAATTTATATTCGGATTCTCCGGACGCAAGTGATGTGCATCTGTACCGGCACCAATTTCAGTTCCAAAATCACCGTGAGATTTTGACCAAACGTGCTCTCTATTCCAATAGGTTTGCGGTTCTTTACCAATTGATAGGCCCGAATAAATTCCAATTACGTTATTCGGATTTTTCGGATCTTCATCAGAAGCTTTCAGCATTTTCCAAACATCTATACTGGTTGGGGTGCTGTTATCAGTGTAAAAATATTTTGTGTGATTTTTTATCAAATCATATAACGCTGCTTTAAGCGCTTCTCCGTTTAATCCATTATTTTGTAAAGATGAATAATAGGATTTATCAATTCCGCTTGTTATACTTAGAATAAACATGTACTGCGAACCGGCTTTAGCAGATTGTCCGCCGGAAACATTATCAATCTTGAGAAAAGCCTTTTTAGGAATTTCAGAAACTCCATTATCAGCAATATTCAGTTTGATGGTTTGCTCGGCAGAACTTCCCGCTGGAAAAGTAACAGTTTGTGTTGTAAAATTATTTAAGTAGGAACTCGTAGCGCTGCTTGAATCGGCTATGAAAGATATTACGCATGAAGTTGAACTGGTTAATGATGGCTCCCTAATACTTATTGTTAGATCGTACGAACCTTTCATTTTCGAAATTGCGTCACTCATATCCTTAAATTGAACAAGCGTGTATGTATCCAAAGTAGTTACTGATTGCACAGATGAATTGGCACTAGTGCCAATGTTATTTGCGGCTCTAACTCGGTAATAGTATTTAGTGTTAGCAGATAGAGGCGAAATATCCTTGTTCAGACTATTACCAACATTTAGGTTATTGTAGCCGGAAACCAACTGTGAAAAATCTGAAGTTGTTGAAACGTCCAGATAATAATTTAACGCGCTAACAGAATTTTCCCAATTAGCGGTAAAACCTTTACTGGTAATATTTGTTGCTGGTTTTATGTTTGGAGGAACTGGTGCTGTTGTAACATCGCCGGATAAGATATTGTTGATTGCTACATTGTCAATTCCGAGTGCTTGTGCGTTAGAAGTAGTTGCTCCACTTGTCACAGAGTAATTCCATGCAAGAAATAAACTGTCATTAGGTGCTACTAATAAATTGGAGAGAGTCTTGTTGAGGATTTGCTTTTGTTCGATTGGAACTACAGATCCACCATTGTTGTCATCATTTTTTACAAAACTTGTTATAAAATTATCCCCTGCTGAATTCCAAGTAATTCCATTTTTCGAGTAATACAATTGAATCGAGAATCCGGATGCATTCGTTCCATTCCGAAATCTCATTACATCGTAAGTAAGATCAAGCTGAGTAATTGTAGAGTTGCCGTTATTCTTTAGAAACAGTAGAACATTTACACTTTTTGAACTGGCACTGGAGGAAATACCCCCAACAGCTCTGTCAGTAGGAGTAGAGCCGTTGCCAATCTCAAAATTGTATATTCCATTTGCTGCGGAGCTGGACATGTTAATCCCGGCAGCATAGTTCGTATTGCTTAACGCATTGGCATAATTGCCTATACTTTTTAGACTATTGTTCTTCTCAACCTTCCAACCATAGGGAAGAGATGCGTTTGCTGAAGGACCAATATTGTTAAAATTTTCAGTTATATTACTTCCAACTTGGATTGAAATCTGTGCGACAGAAAATGTGATTGGGATTAATAGCAGCAAAAGAAATTTCTTCATTAAGTCCTCGTATTTCGGATAGAATTTATTTTTAGGTGTGCGAAAGATAAGAATTCCAGATAGAACAATTTTCGGTTTAATTAGTGGGAATAATTAGAACTGACGGGAATGTGAATTGAGAAATTTTACTAAATGAGCTAAATCGCTTTATCCTGAGCAATTATTTATATTGTATACCGAATCAAACTCTTGAATACTAAATATCAATTATCTATGACTGAATCAATGAACTCCAGACCTAAGAACATCTTTTCGCAAACCAAGTATGAATTTCATATTGCCGGCGACATTAGACGAAAATATGACTTTAACGAAGAATTGTTTTCCTTAAATGGGAATATCGTTTTTGCAAACTTTGCTGCGGTCAGAACGTTTGTCCAAAAGCTCAATTCCAATAGAAGCGTAGATGAACATGTGGGTGCCGGGCAAGTAAATGCTGCCGGACTGCTTGATGAGATATATCATTATATATTCCGATTATATGAAGTACAAATTAATCCGGGTGTATTTAGTAAAGCACTGAAAGACTTAGAAGCAACACTCAGCAGTGATAGCACATATAAAATTCTTTACGAGTTCGTGAATATTTTTCCTCCTTCGGAAGTATACAAAGGCAAACAAACATCTGCTGAATATCTTGATTCTTACTCAGCTGATCGGTCAAATAAAGAAGTAACAATAGAAGAAATGATTCTTTTATACTTCGCGAATTTCAATCCGGCCAACAAAAAACTGTACGAACTTTTTGATAAAGAATATTTCACAGATAAAAATTTATTTAACAGAACTATTTCAGTTTTAGATAAATTCTTTCAAAACGAGAAGAAGTTCGGTCCGGATAACGAAGATATTTTCACGTTGCTAAAAACCCCTATCTTAAAAAATCCGGAAAACATAGAAGGTCAGTTAGAATTCATAAATGAAAAGTGGGGAATTCTTCTTGATGAAAAAATCTTGAGAAAAATTCTCAGCGGTAAAGATTTAATAAAAGAGGAATTCAAATTTGAGAGTTTCGGATTTGGCGGTGGCGGAGCACCGACTGCTGCACCCGTTTACAAAGCCGGGCAAGATGCTGAGCACCTTACTTTGGGAAAATCTGGCTATAAGTATGCAGTGGATTCTTGGAAAGATTTTATTGAACCGGAGAACTTTACAAAAGATATCGAATGGATGCCGCGCGTTGTTTTAATGGCTAAAAACAGTTACGTCTGGCTTGATCAGCTTTCAAAAAAATACAATCGGCAAATTAAAACTTTGGACCAAGTTCCAGATGAAGAGTTAGATGTTCTTACCCGTTGGGGTTTTAACGGTTTGTGGCTAATTGGACTTTGGGAACGAAGCAATGCTTCCAAAAAAATTAAACACATAATGGGAAATACTGATGCTGTTGCTTCAGCATATTCACTTTATGATTATCAAGTTGCATATGATTTAGGTGGTGAATATGCATACAATAACTTAAATGAAAGAGCGCGGGCAAGAGGCATTCGACTTGCAAGCGATATGGTGCCTAATCATACCGGAATATTTTCAAAATGGATTACTGAGAATCCTAACTATTTTATACAAACAAACAATCCGCCATTCCCGAATTATACCTTCCACGGACCGGATTTATCGGATGATTCATCATTCCAAATCCGAATTGAAGATGGTTACTGGCGCAAGACCGACGCAGCAGTTGTATTTCAAAGAATTGATAATCGCAATGGTGAAGTAAGATATTTATATCATGGCAACGACGGCACTAATATGCCGTGGAATGATACTGCTCAGCTTAACATGCTTCAGAAAGATGTTCGCGAAGCTGTAATTCAAAAAATATTTGATGTGGCTCGTAAGTTCTCGATTATACGATTCGATGCAGCTATGACTCTTACTAAACGACACTTCTCACGTCTCTGGTATCCAGAACCGGGCAGAGGAGGGGATATTCCTTCCCGAGTAGATTATGCAATGACGAAGGATGAATTTGATCAGCAGTTTCCGGAAGAATTCTGGCGCGAAGTTGTTGATAGAATTAATGCCGATATGCCCGAAACACTTTTACTTGCAGAAGCATTCTGGCTTCTAGAAGGTTACTTTGTCCGTTCGCTTGGAATGCACCGTGTTTACAATTCTGCTTTTATGCACATGATGATGAAAGAAGAGAATGAAAAATACCGCGATGCAATTTCCAACACGCTTGAGTTTGAACCGGAAATCTTGAAACGTTACGTAAACTTTATGAGTAATCCGGATGAAGAAACGGCTATAAAACAATTTGGTAATGATGATAAATACTTTGGTGTTTGTACAATTCTGGTTACACTTCCGGGCTTGCCAATGTTTGGGCATGGACAGATTGAAGGCTTTACTGAGAAGTATGGAATGGAATATCAGCGTGCCTATTATCACGAAACTGCAAATCAATGGATGATTGAACGGCATGAGAGGGAAATATTCCCGCTTATGAAGAAACGTTATCTATTTAGTCAAGTTGCTAATTTCTGGCTGTTCGACGTAATCAACGGCTACGGTGTTGTTGACGAAAATGTTTTTGCTTATACGAATATGGAATATGGCGAACGTGCAATAGTTTTCTACAATAATAAGTATCAGTCAACTAGCGGAACGATTTCCAAATCTTCTCCAAAGTTAGTTGGTCATGCCGATGGCAACAAACATACCATTTCGATTTCAATTTCTGATGCTTTGCATATAAACGGAGCCGATAAATATTTTTATATCTTTAGAGAACACACAAGCGGTTTGGAATTCATTCAATCTGGTAAAGACTTGGTTAATAACGGATTTTTTGTTGAACTCGGCGCGTTTAAGAATAAAGTATTTCTTGATTTCCGCGAGATCATAGATATTAATGGCGATTATGAAAATCTTGCCGGCAAGCTAAATGGTAAGGGCGTTCAAAACATTAATAATGCTATCGTAGAAATGAAACTCGAACCAATGCATACATCTTTCGAAACTATTTTCAATGAAGTTACCATGGAGAACTTTGTTGACGCGATTATGATTGATGATAAAGATAAAGACAAAGAGAAAGTTGTAGTTCAGTTTTTGGAAGACGAGTTCCAAGAATTCCTAGAAGCAGTTAAGAAGCATTACAAATTGAAATTCGATCATAAACTTGCGCTGAGAGATTTTGAAGATGAAATTATTTCCCTTCGTGACTTAAACAATATGTTAAATCAAGAATTCGAGTTGAAGAAATCACCGAAGTATTCTACTCTGCACAAGTCCTTTGTTGTTTCTGCCGAGATGAATTATAAAGAGAATTCTTTGTTATTTATGATTTGGCTAACAATAATAAATCTAAAGAAGCTTCTTGATGAGTCTGGTGAGTTGAATAGTAAAAACTTTCTTGAGAAAATGAGGCTTGATATTCCGGTTAGAAAAACATTGCGTAGACTGGGGCGCGGTGAGACTGAGATTTACAACGAAATAATGCTTCTTGGTATACTTATGGAATTTGATACTGTTCTATTCGACAAAGAAGAACAACCGGAATTGCTTGATGTTGAAACTAAAAGAAATATTAAATGCTTTCTTGAAGATATTCTCAATAATCATCGCGCACAGCTTTATCTCGGCGTTAACGAATACGAGGGGGTAGTTTACTATAGTAAAGAGAATTTTGAGGATTTGATTAATTGGATGTTCTCAATTTCTCTTTTGGAAGCTATGAAGACAGAACCGAACAAAATAAGCATGCAGAATACCATTGATGAAATTTCTATTGTTTGTGAAAACCTAAAGCTGGCAGCTGTGAAATCGGGTTATAAACTGGAAGAATTGAAAACTTTGTGTAATAAGAAACCTTAGGATTCTACTATAACGTGATAAAACAACGGCAGCTTGCGCTGCCGTCTGAGGAGTTGTGTGTAAGCTAAAGTTAGAATATTCTTGGACTCAATCGAAGTCCTACACTCGAACTCCAGCCTACAATATTTAGACCGTCGCTATATAAGCCGGCGTCAAAATTCAAATAAACATTTTGTAATATGTTATAATCCAAACCAACTCCAAATCTTCCGTCGAAGATTCCTTTAGTTTCTTCTAAGTTTGTTGCAGCATATGTTGTATTTCTATTTGTGTAAACGATCCCAGCGGAGAAATAAGGGCGAATAGTTTGAGATGGAAAAGGAGTCAAATAGGCAGAAAGATGTGTGCGAATATCTCTTTCTTCGCCGGTTAACTTTTCGAGATTATCCTTGTAGTACTCTCCCGTAAAAGCAATCGAAATATCCTTATTGAGTGCGTATCCTAAAATCAAACCATATCCAAGAGGAGCTTTAATCTCGGTTAGCTTTTGTTCACTTCCGATATTTTCAAAACGTGTTCCGACCAAACCAATTGCGAAACGGTTCTGAGCCATCATTCCGCTAGCCATTAATAATATGGCTAAGAAGATCATAAATAATTTGTTTTTCATATTAACCTCATATGTTTTGTAGTTGTGTTGTTTTAAATAAGTGATTCATTCTGTAATAAGCTGCGGCAAAAAAGATAATTGCAAGAATGAATAAATGAATTATTTGCGTATAAACATTCGCGAATCCGCCTCCCATCATTGTTAGTTTTATAACCGAGCTGGAATATGGAGTGAAAGGAATTACGTTGGCCCAAGCTTTAATGGGCAGAGGAAGAAATTCAAAAGGCCAGCTATATCCGGAAATCAAAAACACCGGATAGGAGGAAAGTGTTAGGAACTGCATGGCAATAATTTTTCTTTCGAAGAAAGAGGAGATAAAGATGCTCATAAAAACTACTGCAGTAAGCATTAGAATTGTCAAAAGAATAAATGGAGCAACGCTTCCGTTAAATGGCAATTTGAAAATGTAAAAGTTCACTGAGAAGAAGAAGGTTGTGTAAACTGAATAAAGCATCACATAAAACAATCCTTTACCGATGATTGCTGTTGGTATGTTATTGTCTGCATAACTAAACAAACTGCTAATTGTCTTTTGCTCTCTTTCTTTGGCTACGCTTTCTGAAAGTCCTAAGAGAAGTGTCTGATGTAGAATTATTATGAGAACTGAAGGGACAAGAAAATCGCCATAACTTTCGGTATAGTTGAACATTGGGCGTATTTCAACCTTAACTGGTTCAACTAATTCTTTGGCTTGTTCTAAATTATATCCGAGTGCTTGAAAATATTTCAGTCTAATGCCAGCGCCAAGAGTTGCGGAAACTTCATTCACAGCTTTATTAATGTCATTAGAGATTAAGAATCGAGATGTATTCAAGAAAGACTTTAAATCGCTTCCTTTTCCGCTCTTTAACTCGGCTTCAAAATTTGCGGGAATAAATATTATTGCGTGAGCATTTCCGGAAATAATTTCCTTTTTAGCCGAATTCATATCACATGCATCTTTAGTAACTTTAACAAGTTGGCTGGCATCAAGCATTCGAATAAATTTGCGTGAAGTTGTTGATTGGTCTTGGTCAACAACTACAACAGGCACATCAGTTTCTACTTTGTTGTAATATATAGAGCCGTAGAAAAAAGAATAGAAGAGAGGAGCTATCAGTAAAACGGAAATCAAATTTCTATCTGGAATGATAAGTCCAATTTCGCGCCTAACAAGCTTTAATAAAGTTCTGAATAATTTCATACTACTTCCGCAGCTTTGTTGTAAAGATTTATCTGATATTTAAGCGCGAACAAAGTTAAAAGCGCGGAAACCACTGCGAACAATCCGAGTGCTGCTGTTTCATTCCAAACATCCATGAACGTTCCGTTCATTTGATATATTTTCAGCAAACCGTTTAGGAAGTGTGTGAATGGAAGCATCTGTGCTAAAGTATTGTGAACTATCGGCATAGCCGATAGCGGAAAAGTGAAGCCGCTTAGTATGAAAGCCGGAGTATTAATGAAAACTGAAATCTCAGTAGCAAAAAGCTGATCATGTATAATGCTTGAGATGAATAGTCCAAGATTTAAGCACGCAGCTACAAAAACCATAAAGAAGAAGATTAACAAATGTGAAGAGCCGTAAATCTTGATATTGAAAAATGGAAAAACTAAGCCGATTATCATTAGAGCAGAAGCTGTATGAATAACAAAGTGAGGCACTGCTTTACCAATGAAAATCATTAAAGGATTATCATTGGCAAGTTTCATCAGCTCTTTGAATGTCTCATGAGAGAATTCTGAACTGATTACGATCACAGATGCTGTCATGATTAATAACTGAAATGTGAACGCAATCAGTCCAGGCGCTAAATAATTTTGGTAACTGTAATTCGGATTGAAAAGAGAATGTGTTTCTATTCTAACCGGGTTAGCTATGTTCATTGCTTTTTCATAGCTCATACCTTTAGCGCGCAGCTTTCTAAGTTGTGCGCCGGCCGAAACAGTTCTTATTACAGCAGATGCATCTTTTAAAATTGTATTGCCTATAATCAAATTGCTTGTATTCTTGTAGACAACTACAGTAGTGCTTTTACCTTCTTTAATTTCCTTTTCCAGATTGCGAGGAATGAAAAAAGCACCATGAATTGTTCCGTCAAAAAAGTCTTTTTTGATTTCATCTAAAGAGTAATCATACTTAACAATCCTCATAGAGGAAGTTGCTTCAATCTGCTCGCAAATCTTTTGTGAAAGGGGAGAATGATCTGCATCGTAAACTGCAACCGGAAGTTCGCGCAGAAGCTCCTTGTTGTATATAAATCCGTAAAAAAGAAAGATTAGTAAAGGGATTATAATCATGAGCAAGTAAAGTGTTTTCCTTTCTTCGATTCTTCTCAACTCACGTAGCGCTATTTTTCTAAAAGTGTTCATCATTTCATTTTCTTGAACTTGCTCTTAATCATAGTCTTCTTTTTACAATTTAATATTTACAGTCATACCGGGACGCAATCCTTCAATCGCGTTTTTGTTTCTTAAGTTAATCTCAAAAGTCTTTAAATCGAACTCACCTTTTTGGTTTGTAGGCTTCCATGTTGCAAAATCAGCCATAGGAGCTATGTAGCTCACTTCAAATTCATATTCGCCATTGCCTAAAGCCGGAATTTTGCCAATAAAAGTTTTTCCGGATTTCATTTGGCCCATTAAATCTTCTCTAATCTGTAAAACAACAAACGAATCGTTAGACCTAAGTAGAGTAAAGATCGGATAGCCGCTGTTAATAACTTCTCCTTCGTCACTAATTGACTGAAATACCTCTCCGTCAACCGGTGCTTTCAGTTCCAATTCCTTTTGATAAGCGATAGCTTCGTTAAAAGCATTCTCGGCTTGATGGAATAAAGACTCAACCGCATCAATTTCTTCGTAGCGAGCACCTTTCATAACCATATCCAATTTTGCCTTTGCTGCATCCATCTGGTCTTTTGCGGCTGAGTACTTGAATTCCATTTCATCTTTTTCTTGAGTTGAAATAACTTTGTCTTTATAGAGTGATTGAAAGCGAGTCCAAGTTTTAGCTGCATAATCAAATTGAGCCTTAGCTTGCTGATACATTTTTTCCGTCGCTTCTTTTTCTTCAGCACGGGCACCGTTTTTTACCATAGTCATTCTCGCTTTAGCTGCTTCCATAACGCCGCGGGCCTGTTCAACTTTAGCATCCATTTCTTTGCTTTCCAGCATTGCCAGAACATCACCTTTTTTAACTGTATCTCCTTCTTTCACAAAAATCGTCTCAACTCGTCCCGGAATTTTGGAAGCGACATCTACTTCTGTTGTTTCAACAATTCCCGTAATTATTATTTCTTCACTTCCGAATGATTTTGTAACGAGAAATACTATTGCAATAACAGCAACAATAACTGGTACAGATATAATTAGTGTTTGCTTATTCAATTTCATTTTTACTCCTATTTCACCCAAATATTCAATAATTCTGTAGGATTGCCAGTCGCTAGATAGAGATCGCTTAAAGCGTTGTAATAGTTATATAGCGATAGTTCTCTTTCAATCTGAATTTTCTCAAGCTGTAAGCGAGCGTCTATTACTTCGAGAGAAGTTCCCATTCCGGTTTCAAAGCGTTTTTCGTTTTGACGAAGATTTTCGTTAGCAAGATTTATTGTTGCATCTAGTTTTAGGAAACGCGTTTTATTGTTCTCAACTTCGAGATATGACTTGATAACCCATAATTCAATTTTCTTTTGTGCGTCAGCCTCGGCAAATTCAACTTCTTTTTCCAAATGCTTTGCAGTCTGTAATTTCAAATAATCTTTGAAGCCATTAAAAATATTGTACTTCATTTGTACGCCTATTGCCCAGCGTGGTTCTAAGCTAGATAAGTATTCCGGATAAATTTCATATTTGCCGAAAGCTGCAATTGTTGGTAAGAATGCTGAACGTGTTACATTAAAGTTCTCTTCTGCAAGTAGTTTCTTTTGTTCAATTATCCTAAGGATCGGCTGATCCAACTTCGCTTTAGCTTTCAAGGAGGAAAGGGAATCGGTACTATTTTTAAATACTAGTGAGTCGGTAAAAGAAATTGATTCTGATTCGTTTATTCCAATAGTATTCCTTAATGCTGTTGTTGCCAAAACTAGGTTGTTTTTATCATTCTCTAGATTTCGCTCCGCTTCAGCAACTGCAACTTCTGCTCTTAACAAATGATGATTGGCAATCAAACCTTCATTAAATAGTTTTTCCGCTTTCTCTTTATGCGAAAGAATTCCGTTTAGAACATCCTTACGAGTTTCAACAACAGAATTGAGAAGAAGAACCTTCGTGTATCGGTCAATTACTTCGTACACTATCTCATTCTTCGTCTTTTCCAGTTCAATGTTAGCAGATTCCATCTCAGCCGAAGCTGCTCCTTTTGCAGCAAGCAGTTTCCCTCCTAGAAAAAGAGGTTGAGTAACTATAAACGTTCCGGTTCTATAGTTCTGTTTCTTAAATGTTTCCTTAAAGGCTGGTATCAAAGAATTTAAGGAAGATGCTACTTGAATCTTTATGCCATCTTTCTGCGCTTGAGATAATGGTCCTTTGCCGCCTACTATGCTGCCCAAGTTTGTTAGCTCAGCTTGGTTTGTAGACTGAAGTGTGATGATTACATCCCGAATAGGACTCAGATCAATCACCATAACATCATTTAGATGTGTATAGCTTAGATCAAAATTGAGTGATGGCAAAAAATTACTATAGGCAGAAAGATTATCATATTCTTTTTGCACTACTTTTTCTTGGTACTGCTTAATTCTCTCATTATTCTGAATAGCTAAAGAAACTGCTTCTCCCAAACTAATCTTTGTAGTCTGGGCAAATAGTGTAACAGAGCAGAGCAGTAAGCATATTGTCGTTATTTTTTTCATATTGTTTTTGTATAATGAATCGAGATTCAATAATAAAGCAAAAAAATTATTTTTTAATTCCGTTTTTAGTTAAATACCTAACAGTTTGTCTAATTTTATTTAATGGAAAAGTTTTCGGATCTGAAGCCCAGTGCTGGATCAGATTCCTTATAGCCCCAAAAAGATAGTAACGCAAAATCCCAACATCTAATGAATCACTAAATACTCCTTTTGCAATTCCTTCAGATATAATCTCCTCGCCGACATTCATAAACTTTTCGTAAAAAGTTGTGAATCGCTCTTGGGCGCTTCTTTGCAAATGACTCTGTTCATTAACAAAAACCATGGCTAATGGTGGATTTTCAATATAAACATCGAATACTAGATCAATCATCGCCTCAAATTTGTCAGTAGGGGAAAGATTAGAATTAGTCTTTACAGCCACTAATTCATCATAAAGTCTGGTCCAAATTTGAGAAAAGATTTGCAGTAAGATGTCTTCTTTATCCTCAAAGTATACATATACGCTTCCGGTTGCTACTCCGGCAATTTCTGCTATCTTAGAAATCTTTGCTTTGTGATAACCAGCTTCGGCAAAAACCTTGATTGCAGCTTCAAGAATATCTTTCTCTTTATTTCCTTCTTTTACTCTCATGTCAAATCATTAATGAATACTGATTCAAAAATAATGTCTCCTTTTCCATTTGTCAAGAAAAATCTAAAAAATATTTCGATAATAATTTAAGAAACCGTCGGCACTAAGCGTTAAATTCATATTAATGTTGGTGGCGATGGTAGAAAAAAAATAATTAGAGAATTAGAAAAAAGTTTTTATTTTATCGACATGAATGTCTTGATATAATTGGTATATAGAATTGAAGTAAAAGGAAATGGACTTATTTAATTTTATCAGAAAGTACTTTAACTGGAAATAGAATTTTCGCTTGAACATAAATACATTATTACGATTGCTCGTTACTAAAACGGAATTTAGGTTGCCTTTATATAAATGCCTACACAAAATTCTTCCATTCAACCAAATTGTGCTAGGCATTTTTTATTGTGAAAAGAATATAAGGTTCTTACTATGTCTGGAGTAAACTCTCATACCGAAACGATTGAAATTGCTAATTTCAAATCGAAACTAACCAAATCACAAAACCAGCGTGGCGCACTCATTGGTCTTTTACAATCAGCGCAAGATGCCTTTGGTTACATCCCGGAAAATATCATTGAGCAAATCAGCGAAGTAGAAGGAACTCCGCTTGCTGATATTTATGGAGTGATTACTTTTTATTCTCAATTTAGATTAAAACCTCTGGGTAAAAATATAGTCCGCATATGCGAAGGAACTGCTTGCCATGTTAATGGTGCTAAGACTGTTCTTCAAGCACTGGAAGATGAACTTGGTGTAACCGTCGGCGAAACATCAAACGATGGAGTATTTTCTCTTATTTCTGTTGCTTGTTTGGGTTGTTGTTCCTTGGCTCCGGTAATGATGATTAATAACGATACGTTTGGAAATCTTACAACTGATAAAATCAAGAAAACACTCAAAAATTTCCGTAGTAAGTCTTTGGTGGAGGCCGCAAATGAAAAAAATTAAAGTTGGGCTTGGTACTTGCGGAATTTCTGCCGGTGGTGAATTAGTTTATAATAAGTTTAGAGAAGAATTGGATAAACAACCAGCAATTGCTGAACTATGCGAGACCGGTTGTAATGGAATGTGCTACGAAGAAGTTCTGGTTGAAATAGAAGATGAAGACAAAAGCTATCTCTATTCGAGAGTTACGGTTGATAGAGTTGGAAAAATCATCAACGAACACATTATCAATAATACTCCAATCAATAATTGGATAATAAGAAGTGAAGATGTTTCCAAAGAAGAAAGCTTCTTGAAAGATCAGCACAGAATTGTACTTAGAAACTGCGGAGAAATAAATCCTACTGTTATTGATGATTACATTGAGAGAAATGGTTACGAAGCAATTCAAAAAGCTTTGCAAGGTTTAACAAGAGAAGAAGTAATTGATACAATAATAAAATCGGGATTGCGAGGAAGAGGGGGCGGAGGTTTTTCTACCGGAATGAAGTGGAAATTCGCATATAATTCGCAGTCGGATAAAAAATATATAATCTGTAATGCCGACGAGGGAGATCCCGGTGCTTTTATGGACCGTAGTGTTCTTGAAGGTGATCCACATTCAGTTCTTGAAGGAATGATGATTGCGGCATTTGCAATTGGTGCTGATGAAGGTTATATCTATGCAAGAGCTGAGTATCCTCTTGCAATAAAGAGATTAAAGATTG
>JBAYTN010000055.1:0-28815 GCA_041675645.1 Melioribacteraceae bacterium | reverse complement strand
TGCTCTTGATTTGAATGAAGAATATTTGGATGATGGAATTGCCGAAGACCGGTTAGTTAAAAAATATTATTTAAGCGATGCTGCTATTGATGGTACATTAAATGCGGTTGGATCAACTTATTCTGTTGATAACCAAGCCATATATGATGGAGTCGATAGAGACGGGCCGAAAATATTTTCGATGGCACCAATTCTAAAGTACAATGTGTTTCCTCTTCCTCAAATTTTAGAACTGCTTCTTGAGATGGGCGGATGGGGAACCGCATCTCCAATCGAAATTGAATTTGCTGTAAACTTGACCGTGCCGGAAGGTAAACCGAAAGAATTTGGTCTGCTGCAAATGCGTCCTCTAGTAATCAATAATGAAATTGAACAGCTTGATATTGAACACTATCATGATAACGAACTACTTTGCAGAAGTGAAAAAGTTTTAGGCCATGGTTTGTTGCAAGATGTGAAGGATGTGGTTTTTGTAGATTTGTCGAAGTTTGATAGAAAACATACACTCGAAGTTGCACATGAAATTGCTCAATTAAACTCTAAACTTGTTCATGGCGGAAGTCCCTATTTACTTTTAGGTGTTGGCAGATGGGGAACTCTCGATCCTTGGCTTGGAATCCCGGTTACTTGGGAACAGATTAGCGGTGCTCGTGCAATTGTTGAAGCAAACTTCAAAGATTTCAACGTACAACCATCGCAAGGTTCTCACTTTTTCCAAAACCTAACATCTTTCAAAGTGGGCTATTTTACTGTGGATGAATACACAGATCAAGGATTTGTTAATTGGACTTGGCTGGAAGAGCAAAAAGTCTTGGACCGGAAAGAATTTGTTAAACACATCCGTTTGCACGAACCGATTACGATTAAGATTGATGGACATAGGGGAAGAGGAATTATTGCAAAACCACCAAGTAGAATGAATGGCAAATAGCTTCCGAATGAACTAAATTTACTACCAATTGATTTATCTTGAGAAATTAATTCATAATCTAGTATTGAAAAGAAATCTTAATTTATAAAGTAACGGTATAGCCAACGGAGCTTTACACTATAAATTAATTAGGATCAGAAATGGCCGATGAATGCAATAATGTAACTTCTAATTTTAGCCGCAGTTTTTTTCAATCTGATGATGTTTTTGCCTTTATAGGCGATGGTTCTTGCGGGGGAAAGGGAAGCGGATTAATGCAGATTGAAAAAATCATTCGCGAGAATATTTCTGCGTCGGAATTTCCTAGTGTTGTATTGAATATCCCAAAGATGGTTATTCTTAGAACACAAGTCTTCGATTGGTTTATGGAACGAAACAATCTCTTTACTGCTGCTGTTACTGAAGAACATGATGAAGATATAATACAATCATTTTTAAAAGCTGAACTTCCGGTAGAAATACTTGGCGATTTACGCGGCATGATCGAAAATGTACATGTCCCCCTTGCAATACGTTCTTCAAGCATGCTTGAAGATGCAAAGTTTGAACCCTTTGCCGGTATATATGGCACAAAGATGATTTCAAATAACCAGCCTAGCTTAGATGAGCGCTTCAATAAACTAATTGAAGCAATCAAATATGTTTACGCTTCTGTCTATTTCAAAGCATCAAAAGATTATTTCGAAGCTTCTTCTCATACTATTAAGGAAGAGAAGATGGCTATTATAATACAAGAGGTTGTTGGACAAAAATTTAATGATCGATTCTATCCAAATTTTTCCGGAGTTGCGCGCTCTTATAATTTTTATTCCAGCGGAAGAGCAAAGCCGGAAGATGGTGTTGTGAATTTAGCCATTGGACTAGGCAAAACAATTGTTGATGGTGGAATCATTTGGAGTTATTCTCCAATGTATCCAAATTCCGGTCCACCTTTTGGCGATCCGGCAGATATTTTGAGAAACACACAAACCTCATTCTGGTCTTTGAACATGAGTCATTTCATGGAATACAATCCGGTTCAAGAGACTGAATTTCTTGTTTCTGCAAATCTTTGCGATGCAGATTATGATGATACATTGAAATATATAGCATCAACTTATGATGCGAAGTCAGACAAAATTGTTATGGGTTGCGGGCACGATGGTCCTCGTGTAATAAACTTTGCACAACTTCTTTCGATGAATGAGTTCAAATTCAATGACCTGATTAAAAAAGTATTAAAAGTTTCAGAAGAGGCTATGGGGAATCCGGTTGAGATTGAATTTGCAGTTACAATTCCAAGAGATGAAAACAAACTTAAGTTTGGATTTCTACAAGTTAGACCAATGGTAGTTTCTGATGAAGTTGTGGATTTGAAAACTGATGAGTTGTATGCAGAAGATGTTTTATTAGCTTCAAAAAGAGTTATGGGAAACGGAATTGTAGAAAATATTAGCGATATTATTTTTGTAAAGCCCGAAACATTTGATAAGAAGGATACACAAAAAATAGCCTACGAGATAGATTCAATAAACAAAACTCTTGTTCAAACTAAAACGCCTTATGTATTAATTGGATTTGGCAGATGGGGAAGTTCCGATTCATGGCTTGGCATTCCGGTTGATTGGGGACAGATTGCCGGCGCAAAAGTAATTGTTGAATCAACCCTATTCGGTATTAATGTTGAACTCAGTCAAGGTTCCCATTTCTTTCATAACCTTTCCAGTTTTAACGTTAGTTATTTCTCGTTAAACTATGATGGCGAGTTTGCGATTGATTGGGATTGGCTTAATCAGCAAAAAGTTCTAAAAGAAACAAATTTTGTTAAGCATGTTAAATTGGATACAACACTCAAAATCAAAGTAGACGGCAAAACAAGCCGCGGAGTAATTAAGAAATGGTAGAAAAGCACAAACCGATAGATAATTTAGTTATAGAACTTCATGAGCGCGCAAAGGAATTAAACTGCATTTATACTATTGAAGATAGTTTGAATCGCTCGGAAATATCTATGCGACAAGCATTTCACACTGTGATAAATTCGATTCCGCCGGGATGGCAATACTCGAATGTTTGTAAAGCTAAATTAGCTTACGGAGAAATTGTTTATCAAACCAGCGACTTCAAAGAAACGCCTTGGGTTATTAAATCTGATATTGTCGTTCAAGATAAAATTGTCGGACACATTGCTGTCTATTATATTGAAGAAATGCCTCAAGCTGATTTTGGACCCTTCTTAAAGGAAGAGAAAAAATTACTAGCAACAATCGCTGACCGCTTAGGTCATTTTATTCTTCATCAAAAATTGAAAATAGTTTTCCAAGAACTACGAACAGTACGCGAGCAAGTTGATGGAAAACATAAAGGCGAATGGCGAATTGTACTTGACATGATTCGGAAAACAGATCCGAATTTGTTCATGAGTGTTCTGCGCAAGATGCTTCATTTGCTTTGCTGGAAAGGTGTAGAAGAAGCAGAAATGCTGATGAGACAAAGCAGCATGTCTCGACAAGGAAGCATTGAAGAGCAACATTATGATGATAACAAACCTCTTAAGATTCGCAAGATTACTAACTACGATCAGTATGTTGATACAATTCTAAACTTAGCTGATGAAAATTTACCGGATGATATTATTTTGATAAAAATTCAAAAGTGGATTCAAGAAGATAAATCCAGCTCTTTGATAAAAGTTGTTGATAACCAAGATACTTCGCTTACTGAAATAGCAGATGCAATTAGAAAATTCTATCACATGGCGCCGGAAAAATTTGAGTTGGCACCATCTACAATTAAAGGTTTGCGTGTTTCGTTGCTAAGAAGATTCTTTACTGATCAGTTGGAATATATAAGCGTTGCAAAGGAATACGTTAAGCTGACTGATTTTTATAAGTTAATCGATAAAATGATTTTTCCTTCCGGAAGTCATGGTAAGTTAGGTGGAAAAAGCGCCGGCTTGTTTTTGGCTTATCACATTCTGCAGATTGAATCGGAAACGACTGAAATTTTTGCAGATATCAAAACGCCCAAAACTTGGTACATCACTTCCGACGGAGTTATAGCATTTATTCAGTATAACAATCTGGAAGAGGTTCTTGAGCAGAAGTATAAAGAAATTGATGAAGTGAGAATCGAATATCCTCATGTAGTTCAGCTCTTCAAAAATTCCGAATTTCCGCCCGATATAATTAAAGGTCTTGCAGTTGCATTGGATGATCTTGGTGAAAAACCGCTTGTGGTAAGAAGTTCTTCTTTACTTGAAGATCAGATTGGTGCAGCATTTTCCGGTAAGTACAAAAGTTTGTTCCTTGCTAACCAAGGAACAAAGCAGCAGCGCCTTTGGGCATTAATGGACGCTATTGCAGAAGTATATGCTTCTACTTTTTCTCCCGATCCAATTGAATATAGAGCAGAAAGAGGTTTACTCGATTTCCATGAAGAAATGGGTGTTATGATTCAAGAAGTTGTTGGAACTAAAGTTGGTAAATATTTTTTGCCGGCATTTGCCGGTGTGGCGTTCAGCAACAACGAATTTCGCTGGTCGCCCCGAATTAAGCGCGATGACGGATTGCTTCGCTTAGTCCCCGGTTTGGGAACTAGAGCAGTAGATAGACTTAGTGATGATTACCCGGTTTTAATTTCGCCCGGTCAACCGAACTTGCGCATCAATGTATCTCCGGAAGAAATGCGCCGTTACTCACCAAAGCGAATTGACGTAATAAATTTGGAAACAAATGATTTTGAATCGATAGAAATTTCTACTCTGCTGGAAGATTATGGCTCGCAGTACCCAGATTTTTTGAATGTGTTTTCAGTTCTCGATGGAAATATGATGCGTCAGCCGGGAGTATTAGACATTGATGATCCAAGTAAAGAATTTGTTGCTACATTTGATGGATTAGTCAGCAAAACAAATTTTCTAAAGAAAATCAGTTCGATAACAAAAACTGTTCAAGAGAAAATTAAACAGCCGGTTGATATTGAATTTGCACATGACGGCAAGGATCTTTATTTGTTGCAATGCCGTCCACAAAGTTACAGCGGTGAATCAAGTCCGGATAATATTCCAAAAGATATTCCGACTGATAGAATTGTATTCACTGCAAAAAAATATGTCTCTAACGGAAAAGTCCCGGATGTAACTCATATCGTTTATGTTGATCCGACTAAGTATTCCGAAATTGAAGACAGAGAAACAATGCTTATGGTTGGAAGAGCTGTAGGAAAATTGAACAAGGCGCTTCCAAAGAGAAAATTTATTTTGATGGGACCGGGAAGATGGGGGAGCAGAGGCGATATTAAACTTGGCGTTAATGTAACGTACTCCGATATCAATAATACTTCGATGCTTATTGAGATTGCAAAGAAGAAAGGTAATTACGTCCCCGATCTTTCCTTTGGTACTCACTTCTTCCAAGATTTGGTGGAAGCAAACATTCGTTATTTGCCTCTATATCCGGATAACAATGGAAATATTTTTAACGAAAAGTTTTTGCTGGAATCTGAAAATGTTTTAGCAGAGGTACTGCCGGACTTTAGCGATCTGCAATCAATTATACACGTAATAGATGTTGTGAAATCTACCGGTGGTTCTGTTCTAAAAGTGCTAATTAATGCAGATATTGAAAGCGCAGTCGGAATGTTTGCCCCTTCTTCCGGTGAACTTATTATAGAGAAAGAAGTGAAAGAACAACATTATGATTATCATCCTAATGATCACTGGCGCTGGAGAATGAAGATGGCAGAAAGAATTGCATCGGAAGTTGATCCCGAACGATTTGGTGTGAAAGGCATTTATGTATTCGGTAGTACGAAGAATGCAACTGCTAGTCCCGATTCAGACATAGATTTAATTGTGCATATTGAAAAAGACAAGTGCGATGTTGAACAATTGCGTTTATGGTTTGAAGGATGGAGTTTAGCTTTAAGCGAAATCAATTATTTACGTACCGGTCATAAGACAAAGGGCATTCTGGATGTTCAATTTGTCTCTGATATGGAAATTGCCGGCAAGTCTGGTTTTGGAAAGAAGATTAATGCGGCTACTGATGCGGCTAAATCGTTAAGTTTGAAAAGTCGTGCATAAATAGTGCATAGACTTGCATTTAAAAAATAGTTTGCTACATTTGCAGTAGAAATTTGAGAGAAAAATGTTAATTAGAATCAACGCGCATCATACACATCATCATAATCCTCATAGAGGCGCCGGCATTCTTTAAATAAAATTGAAGATAAATTAATTTGACCCCGGCGCGTTCCGGGGTTTTTTGTTTTAAAGGAGAAGAAAATGTTAAATGGAAATTTGAAACTAGCTGTACAAAAGAAAGGGAGACTAACTGAAAAGTCTATGCAGTTGCTGCGTAACAGCGGACTGGATATTGAGGAATACTCTGAACGATTGGTAATCTCTGCGAGAAATTACGAACTCGATTTGTTGTTTCTTCGTGATGACGACATACCGGAATATGTGCAAGATGGGGTTGCAGATATCGGAATTGTCGGCGAAGATATAATATTTGAAAAGCGCGCCGATGTTCAAATCATTCGTAAGCTTGGTTATGGAAAATGCAGATTAGCTCTTGCATTGCCGGAAACAAAACAGCTAAACGATCTAACAGAATTAAATGGACAAAGAATAGCAACTTCCTTTCCGCACATTTTACAAGATTATTTAGATAAGAATAATCTGAAAGCTAAGATTGTAGAAATTAGCGGCTCAGTTGAAATTGCGCCATCGCTTGGAGTTGCCGATTACATTTGTGATTTAGTTTCGACGGGAAATACACTTAAACTTAACAAACTGAAAAAGTCATTTGATGTGTTTGAGTCGCAAGCGGCTTTGATTGTTAATAAGGAATTAGAAAAGAATGAAGGTAAGTTTGAAATACTTCAGAACTTCTTATTTAGAATTGATTCTGCACTAAAAGCAAAAACATCGAAGTATCTTATGATGAATGCACCTAAAGAATCGCTTGATTCAATAAAATCAATTCTTCCAGCGCTTAAAAGCCCAACGGTTGTTCCTCTCGCTGATTCCAGCATGGTTGCAGTTCATGCAGTTATTCCCGCAGATGAATTTTGGAATATATTTAATCAATTAAAAGAAGCCGGCGCTTCCGGAATACTATTATTACCAATTGAGAATATGATACTATGAAAACTTATTTATCTAAGAGTTTATCGGATCAAAAACTTGCCCGGCTGTTTGCACGACCGGCTGGAGATGATGAGAAAGTAGCAGAAGTAGTTAAATCAATTCTGAAAGAAATAAAAACTAAAGGTGCGAAAGCGGTTATTGGTTACGCTCAAAAATATGACGGATTGAAGAAGCAAAGAATTCTGATAGGCAAAGAAGAAATTGAAGATGCTGCAAAACAAATTGATCCGGATCTTAAAAGAGCAATAGACATTGCTGCTAAGAACATAAAGAAATTTCATTCTTATCAGAGACCGAAAAGTTATTCCGTTGAAACAATGCACGGTGTGAAATGTGAGAGAAAGTATTTGCCAATTGAAAATGTAGGCTTGTATATACCGGGCGGAAGCGCAGTACTTTTCTCAACATTGCTTATGCTTGGAATTCCGGCAAACCTAGCTGGCAGCAGAAGGATTGTAGTTTGTAGTCCGGTTAAAGAAAAATTGCAGCCGGCTTTAGCATATGCGGCATTGTTAGTAGGTGTGGATGAATTTTATAATATCGGCGGAGCTCAAGCGATTGGAATGATGGCTTACGGAACTGAATCAGTAAACAAAGTAGATAAAATATTCGGGCCGGGAAATCAATTTGTAACAGCCGCAAAAACTTTTGTGAGTAACGATCCGAAAGGATGTTTAATAGATATGCCCGCCGGACCAAGCGAAGTTTTAGTTATTGCCGATGAGAATGCCGATGATTCATTTGTTGCTTCCGATTTACTTTCTCAAGCTGAACATGGAAGTGATTCGCAAGTTATTTTACTTACAACAAGCGAAAAACTTGCAGATGAAGTTGTCGATCAAGTTAACCGGCAACTAGAAGAATTACCGAGAAGTAAAACAGCAAAAGAGTGTTTGAAGAACTCATTTATTTTGATTGTGGATTCTATTGATGAAGCTATTTCACTTTCTAATGATTACGCGCCGGAACATTTGATTATTAATGTTGATAAAGCGGAAAAGTATTTAAACAAAATTAAAAATGCCGGTTCGGTATTTGTCGGAGCGTATTCACCGGAAAGTGTAGGAGATTACGCAAGCGGAACAAATCACTCGCTGCCTACTTACGGTTACGCAAAAGCAATTGGCGGAGTCAGCGTTGAAGCATTTATGAAATCAATTACATTTCAGAAACTGACTAAGAAAGGATTGCAGAATATTTCTGGAACGGTTATTAGAATGGCTGAAGCCGAAAAATTAGACGCGCATGCAAATGCAGTAAATATGAGGTTGAAAAAATGAAATTAGAAAAACTAGTTAGGCAGAATATTCTTAATCTAAAACCATATACATCTGCTAGAGAATCTCATCTTGAAGGAATTCTACTCGATGCGAATGAAAACTCTCTTGGCAGTGTTGTTACGTATGATTCGGTTGAGCTAAACCGTTATCCGGATCCAAATCAGCGTGCGTTGAGGAAATCTGTTTCGGATTTGATTTCTGTTCCTCAAGAAAATCTTTTCTTTGGAGTTGGCTCGGATGAAATAATTGATTTATTTATAAAAATATTTTGTCATCCGAGAGAAGATGAAGTTATTATCTGCGAACCAACATACGGCATGTACAGAGTTTGCTGCGATACAAATGATGTTGCAGTGAAGAATGTTCCTCTCGATTCGAACTTTGATATTGATTTGGAAGCTGTAAAAAACGCTGTAACAGAAAAAACCAAACTTATCTTTCTATGTTCGCCGAATAATCCAAGTGCAAATCTGTTGAGCAAAGAAAAGATTATCGAGCTAGCCAAATCAAAAGAAATTATGGTTGTTGTTGATGAAGCTTACATTGATTTCACAAAACAACATGGATTAGAGCAAGAAGCAGCATCAATTCCAAATCTGGCAGTTATGAGAACATTCTCTAAAGCTTGGGGAATGGCGGGCGTACGCTGCGGCTACAGTGTTGCATCAGAATTTGTAACAAAGCTTCTATTCAAGGTAAAAGCGCCATATAACATCAATAAGCTCACTTCCGATTTCATTCTAAGAGCAATATCAAACAAAGAGAAGTATTTAGGCTTTGTAGATGAGATTGTTAGCGAAAGAAAACGAATAGCAGATGAATTAAGTGAACTCAAAAAAGTTAAGAAAGTGTTACCTTCGGATGCCAATTTTATCTCATTTGTAGTTGATGAACCCAAAAGTGTCTTTACCTATCTGGAAAGCAAAGGGATAATTATCCGTGACAGAAGCAACCAATTGAATTTAAGCGGCTGTTTACGCGTTTCTGTAGGTACTAAAGAGGAAAACAGTAAATTTCTACAAGAATTAAAGAATGCATTATCATGATGAAGAAAAGAACAGATCAGCATTGCAGAAAAACAAAAGAAACAGATATCAAAATTAAAATTGATCTTGACGGCTCCGGTAAAAGTAAAATTAAAACCGGCATTGGATTTTTCGATCATATGCTGGAACAACTCTCTAAACACTCGAATACAGATATAACAATTGCAGTAAAAGGTGATTTGCACATAGATGAACACCATACAGTTGAGGATGTTGGAATTGCTCTTGGTGAAGCAATTAGTTTAGCTCTCGGCGATAGAAAGGGAATTGAGCGTTACGGCTTTATGCTTCCAATGGATGACGCGCTAGCTCAGTGCGCTATTGACTTAGGCGGCAGAAGTTATCTCGCATTCAACTGCAAATGGAATAGAGAAAAGGTTGGCGAGTTTCCGACGGAATTGTTTAAGGAATTCTTTAGAGGATTAGCTTCCGGCTTGCGTGCGAATATACATTTAAAGGCGACTGGTGAAAACGACCATCACAAAGCGGAAGCGATGTTTAAAGCTTTAGCACGAGCGCTTAACATGGCGCTGAAATATGATTCACGAAACAAAGGCAGTCTGCCTTCTACGAAAGGATTATTATGATTGCGGTTATTGATTACGGCGCGGGAAATGTTCAATCCGTTCTTAACGCGCTTGATGATTTGAAAGTTGAATACAAAGTAACAAACAAGGAACCGGAGATTTACCGGGCCGAGAAAATTATTTTCCCGGGAGTTGGAGAAGCATCCTTCGCGATGCGTAAACTTCATCTGAACAATCTTGTAACAATGCTTCGTGTAACAAAAAAGCCATTGTTTGGTATTTGTCTTGGGATGCAACTGCTTTCGGAGAAAACGGAAGAGGGAAATACTTGCTGTTTAGCCGCAATACCTGCTACATGTGTAAAGTATGATGAAACAAAAGTGAAAGTCCCGCACATGGGCTGGAATCCGGTTACGATTGAAAAAAGCTGTTGTCTGTTTGATGGAATTGAAGACAATACACATTTCTACTTTGCAAATTCTTTTTATGTGCCGATGAATGAATATACGGTTGCAAGTTCTCTGTATGATGTAAAGTTTTCTGCAGCTGTGCAGCACAACAACTATTTCGGAGTGCAGTTTCATCCGGAGAAATCGGGAGAGGCGGGAATAAAATTATTAACAAACTTCATAGAAAAATGTTAACAATACCGGCAATAGACATATTCTTAAGAAAAGTAACGCGCTTGCATCAAGGCGATTTTTCTCAAGCTAAGTTTTATAACCAGACTCCACTCGAGTACGCGAAAAGCTTCGATGCTATTGGCGCAAAGTGGCTTCATGTAGTTGATCTTGCTGCTTCCAAGAGTGGAAGAATTACTATAGAAGATCAAGTAAAAGGAATAAAAGACGCAACTAAGCTTAAATTGGAATTTGGCGGCGGTATAAAATCTTTTAGCAATGCTCAAATTGTTTTCGATTTGGGTGTTGATAGAATTGTAATCGGTTCTATATCTGTTACTAACAAAAAAGAATTCGAACTGATACTCGCAAAATATGGTCCCGATAAAATTGTTGTTGCAACCGATTCCAAAGATGAAATGATTTTAACAAAAGGATGGACGGAAAAAAGCAAAGTAACTTTGTGGCAGCATCTTGATTACTGTACTTCGATTGGAGCTAAGTATTTTCTCTGCACAGACATTAGCAAAGATGGAACTCTTGAAGGACCGAATATCGCTCTCTATAATAAAATTATGAAATTGCACCCCAAAATTAAAATGATTGCCTCCGGTGGAATTAGCTGTGCAGACGATCTACGGAAACTATCTGAAACAAAAGTTTACGCAACAGTTGTTGGCAGAGCTATTTATGAGAACAAGATTTCTTTAGAGGAGTTGAAAAAATTTGTTAGCTAAAAGAATTATTCCTTGTCTGGATGTAAAAGATGGACGCGTTGTTAAAGGAACCAACTTTGTAAATCTGCAAGACGCCGGCGGCGCTGTTGAATTAGCTTACCGCTACTATAATGAAGGCGCTGATGAATTGGTGTTTCTTGATATTACCGCAACAGAAGAAAAAAGAAAAACTTTAGTTGAACTTGTACGCGAAGTTGGCAAAGCAATCAGAATTCCATTTACGGTTGGCGGCGGAATATCAGCCGTTAAGGATATTGAGGCGCTGTTGAATGCCGGTGCGGATAAAGTATCGCTTAACTCATCAATTGTTAAGAATCCACAGTTAATAAGCGACGCATCCAAGCAGTTCGGTTCGCAAGCGGTTGTTGCGGCTGTAGATGTAAAAACCGTAAACGGACAGAAGAAAATTTTTGTTAAAGGGGGAAAGGAAGAAACCGATCTGGACGGATTTGAATGGTGTAAGCGTGTCTGCGAGCTAGGGGCCGGAGAAATTCTCCTTACTTCAATGGATCATGATGGAACAAGAAGCGGCTACGATGTTGAATTCTTGAAACAAGTTGTTGACGCTGTTACAATTCCCGTAATTGCCAGCGGAGGCGCCGGAAAGGTTGAAGATTTCCAAGAAGCATTTGAGAAAGCGGAAGTTGACGCTTGCTTAGCCGCCGGATTGTTTCACTACAATATTCTGAACATCGGCGATCTGAAAAAATATCTAAAAGAAAATAATGTGAGAGTTAGATTGTGATTGACAAAGAGAAATTGAATTTTGAAAAACTGGGCGGACTTATTCCCGCTGTAATTGTTGATAGTGACACAGACGCGGTTTTAATGCTCGGCTTCATGAATAGCGAAGCACTTGATCTGACTCTCTCTACAAACAAAGTTACATTCTTCAGCAGGACGAAAAATGCCTTGTGGGTAAAGGGAGAAACATCGGGCAACTATTTGGAACTGATTGACATAAAAAGTGACTGCGACAACGATACCTTGCTTATTTACGCAAAGCCGCAAGGACCAACTTGCCATACGGGCGACTACTCTTGTTTTGGAGTGAAAGAAAATCATTCAAAGTTCTTGCATCAATTGTATGCACTTATAAAAAGCAGAAAGACAGAACTACCGGAAGGTTCTTATACAACAAAGCTTTACCAAAAGGGAACCAATAGAATTATCCAGAAGGTTGGTGAGGAAGCGATTGAAACAGTTATTGCCGCCAAGAACCGTGACCGCAACGAAATTATAAACGAAGTCTCCGATCTATTCTATCATTTATTTGTAATGCTTGCCGAGCAAGACATTGAGTTTGATGAAATTATTGATAATCTTCACTCAAGAAATCATCCATTAGAAAAAAAATGAAAGGCATATATGGCAGAACTAAAAACCCAAAAGACCAACGCGAGCGTTGAGAAGTTTTTAGCTTCCGTAACCGATAAACAAAAACGAGAAGACTCTTTTACCATTCTAGAGATGCTTAAGAAAGCAAGCAAAAGCGAGCCGAAAATGTGGGGACCGGCAATCATTGGTTTTAAGGACCGCAAACTTAAATATGAATCGGGAAGAGAACTGGACTGGTTTACTATCGGTTTTTCTCCGCGCAAACAAAATATTGCTCTTTATCTGCCGGCTGGACATGAAGGCGTTGCCGATGTTATTGAAAATCTTGGGAAGTACAAGACCGGAAAGGGATGTTTGTATATAAACAAACTCTCCGAACTGGATACAAAAGTTTTGCAGAAAGCTTTTAATGAATCTGTGAAGAAAGCTAAAGATAACTGCGGGTGTTGAAAAAATAGTCCCTCTCCTTTTTTAAGGAGAGGGATTTAGGGTGAGGTTAAAAACTTACCTCCCTCTGTGTCTCCCTCCTTGGTAAGGAGGGAGAACAACAATTCTTTCCTTGAAATTCCAACTATCAATAAGTAAGTTGCAAAAGGAAAACGGGGTTCCACTCTAAGAAGCAGTAGGGGAACTAAAGTTGTTTTGTCTTTACCAAATCCATATTACTTTTTTTCTATGGGATCGATATGAAAAGGACACTAATCTTTATTTTATTCTCAATTAGTTATACCATACTTATAGCTGAAGTCATGAACCATTCTGTAATTCACACAATTCATACATATGGAAAAACTCTGAATGATGGTGACACAGTATATACTCCAAGTAAAGAAAGGGGTAATCCTTTATTTCAAGCAAAAGTGCAACTAGAAGGCAACAAAATCAGAACTTCAATTTTCAATAATGGTTTGTCCGGACGTAAAGGCGGACAATTCCCGCTCTCAGTTCAAACACCATATGAGTGGCCAAAAAACTCTGGGCAAACATATCTAGCAATGGAATGTTTGTTATTAGGTGCAGAAGTAATTGATAACTTAGGTGAAAAAAAACATATTATCATTACATCCGTAGGTAGGTCATCGCCTGAACACAAAACATGGAATTTTGAACCTGTTCCAGGATATTCTAATAAATCTCAAAATACTGTTGCGTCAAGTACCGACCAACTAAGCTGGCCCGACTATTGGCCAGATAAACTAGACGATAAGCTCGATCCGGGTTGGAAGAAGAAATGGAATGGAATTTTAGGGAAAAATAGATTTATAGATGGGCAAGAAACATTTTATAAAATGTCTGATGATTTATATGATAGATATCCAAACTATTTCCCCGATAAAACCGATTTGAAACGTAAAGGACTAGGGTTAGTTGTTGAGTGTCGTAGTATGGAATTTAATCCCTATCCTTTTGAGGACATAGTGTTTCACTATTACAAGATCAAAAATGACGGAACTAACACCCTGAAGAAAATGGGGGCAACGTTTTGGGTGGCAGATTATGTTGGAGGTGACGGAGATTCACAAGATGATCGGTTATATTTAGATTATAGTAAAAAACTAATTATCACATATGATAATGATAACAAAGCTCCATATTTTGAAAGTTCACCTGTTGGCTGCTTTGGGTTCAGCTTATTAAAAGCCCCCTTAGACAGTAACAAAAAGGAACTTGGTATTACTAATCATTATTACATGCCGGCTGGCGGCTTTAATATAAATAGTGATGCTCAAATGTGGTTTGATTTTTTAATTCCAGATAAATTTATAGATCCCAACGAGATTGTAGCAGGCGAATATGACCATTTTATATCGAGCAGTTATTTTTCGCTGGATGCCGGGAAAAGTACCGAGATTATTTCGGCAATAATTATGGGGAACGGACCAATTGATGATCCACAAAAAGCGATTAGGATATCCGAAGTAAAGAGAAAGTTAGGATATGCAAAGTTTTTATTGGAAGCCGGATTTAATCCCACAATTGGAAAAGCTTCAATTACATCACCAATTCATAAGCAAACGTCTGAAAATAAAGTAACTGTAAATTGGGCTCACGATTTAGGCAGCTTTAATGTTAAATCCGACATATTCTTTTCTACGGATTTTGGCTTTACCTGGAAGTACATTGGTACCGATTCAATAAATACTAATAGTTATACGATAGACTTAAGTGAATTTCCCGACGGCATTCAAAACAAAGTAAAAGTTTTCTCTTATTCCGGTAAATCGTATTGTCTTACCGATTCAAAGGAATTCGTAATCGATAGAAATACTCAAATTGTATCACCCCAGGTCATCTTAACAACTTTATCAAACGGTCAGACTGTTAATAATGATTTACTGGTAGGATGGAACGGTGGAGATGCTGATGGCGATGAGTTTGTAATTAACTTGTTCTATAGAAAAAATAAGACAAGTGATTGGACTTTGCTTTTGGGTGGCATTAAGGATGGAATAGGTAATTATAACATGGAAACAAAGTTGTATCCAAACAGCAATGAAGCAGAGATAAAAGCTGAGATAATCTCCAGTAATGAAAAGACAGCTCAAATCGTTTCCGGAATTATTATAAATAATTTTTACAATCTCCCAAATAGCTTATTAATGAATCAATTAAAGAGTTCGAATGGTACAGGAGTATTTGAAGTTCATGTTAAAAATATGAATGAGTTGACGGGGCATGACTATACTGTAAAGTTTTATAAAAGTAGTACTAAAAAATTAGTATATGACGTTATTAATCAGAGGACAGGTAAGAAATGTGTTATTGGAGAAACTGTTTTGAATAGCTCGAGTGAGAGTCCCTACTTTGATGGAATGAACGTTGTAATTAATGCCGATAGTATTTTTTTGAACACAAATGACTCCAAATGGAGTTCGAATAGTATCTATCCTTTTGCTTTTGAGGTTTTTTCGACAGTGACGGGTGGCAAACCTATACGGGGAGAAAAGTTGCCTTATGATTATCAGATAGTTTTTGGTGATTTAGGTATTGGGACTTCTAAGGATTTTATGCTGGGTTCTACTTCATTCCCCTCAAAAACAGTAAATTTCACAGTAATTAATACCACAAAAAAAACACCGGTAGAATTTGGATTTGCTGAAATAGACGGAAATAATGGAATATTTTCAGTTACTGGTGCTAATCGAGATAGAATTATACTTATGGATAACGTGGAAAATAGCAGCAATAATTTTTCATATTGGATATACTTAAAAAACACTAACACTGGAATCAGAATTCCTACAAAAGGTGATACACTATATATCTACAATCATAAACCATTTCTTGAGGGTGATTCGATTAGCTTTTCGACAAAGAATTTTAAGGAGTTGTCCAGTTACTTTGACGAAGAAATTCCGGACACATATTTTTTGTCGCAAAACTATCCTAATCCTTTTAACCCATCTACGAGAATTTCATTTTCGGTTCCGCAAAAAGGTTTTGTCTCTTTAATAGTATTCAACATACTTGGGCAAGAAATTGCAACACTGGTAAGAGAAGAAAAACTTCCGGGCAGATATGAAGTAGTTTTTGATGGTACAAAACTTTCTAGTGGCATCTACTTTTATAGGTTACAAGCCGATAAATTTGTGCAAAGTAGAAAATTGGTTTTGTTGAAATAAACCTGTTGCGGTTTGATAAGTTTGTTATATTGATAATGGTGATGTCTCCCGATTGCACAACAGTTTCAACGTAGAGACGACCCGGCGGGTCGTCTCTACAAACAAACATTGTAAAAACGCGGCATGCAGCATCTTTACGAAAAAATAAAAATTGGAAAATGCTTTGAAGTGTCTCTACAAAAAATTCACGTAAAGACTTGCCGCGGCAAGTCTCTACTTAATAACTGCAAGCATCACTTAACTGCTCAATAATCTTCAGTGTTTCGTTTCTTTCGTCACCGTTCAATAAAGATTTCATAACACGACTGCCGACAATTACTCCATCGCAGAATGGAGAGAAGCGCTTTACATCTTCCGGTTTGGAGATGCCGAAGCCGATAAGCATTTTATTATTCTGCAATAAAGAGTAAGTGCGCTTTAAATTGTCTGTTGTGGAATCATCAAAGGAATCTTTAACTCCAGTTGTGCCGGTAATGCTTACGCAGTAAACAAATCCGCTGCTCTTTGCGTCTATCTGCTTAATTCTTGCTTCGGAAGATGTTGGAGTTGTAAGCAGTATAACATCCAGCTTGTCATTCTGATTCCGCGCTTTTTGCGGAAGAAGAATCTCTTTACTAATATTGTTAGGAGATTCTTCGTCGAGAATTTGTCTCTCCTCAGAATTAAAAAACGAATCAAACTCTTCCAGAGGAACATCGGGAACAATCAATCCTTTTACACCGGAGTTTTTGGCATCGCGCAGAAAGTTTTCAATTCCATATTTCTTAATTGGATTAGCGTAGCCCATCAAAATAATCGGCTTTGGTGAATACTTTGAAATCTGTTCGGCATAACCAAGAACATCATTGGTATAAACGCCGGCGTCAAGAGCCAGTTTAGAAGTGGCTTGAATAATAGGTCCGTCAGCAAGCGGATCGCTGAAAGGAATTCCCAGTTCAATCATATCGGCACCGGAATCGAGAACAGATTTAGCGAGATCAACAAAATTATTTTTCTCCGGAAATCCGGCTGTCAGAAAAATGGAAAGTGCTTTGCGACTATTCTTATTCAATTCATCTATGTAATTCTTTATGTAGCTCACTTTAATTCTCCATACAAATTACTGATGATTGTAGCCAAGTCTTTATCACCGCGTCCGCTTACATTAACAATAACAATTTCATTTTTGTCAGTTTCTGGTAAAAGCTTTTCAAGATGAGCAACTGCATGTGCACTTTCTAGTGCCGGAAGAATTCCTTCCATCTTTGTAAGCAGATTAATTCCTTTCAAAGCTTCATCATCTGTTGCGGAAAAATATTTAACTCGCATAATATCCTTAAGCAGAGAGTGTTCCGGTCCAACACCGGGATAATCCAATCCGGCGGAAATTGAATGAACTTCTGATACTTGTCCGTTGGAATCTTGCAGTAGATAAGTATTCATTCCTTGAAAAATTCCGGGCTCGCCAAGTGTAAGAGTCGCGCAATGTTTATCGGTTTCAATTCCGTAACCGGCGGCTTCTATGCCAATAAGTTTTACAGATTCATCATTAACGAAAGGGAAGAAGATTCCCATTGCGTTGGAACCGCCGCCAACGCACGCAACAATATAATCGGGTAAACGGTTTTCAGCTTTCAAGATTTGTTCTTTTGCTTCGATGCCAATGATTGACTGGAAGTCCCGCACAATCATTGGATAAGGATGCGGACCAACAACAGAGCCAATGATGTAGTGAGTATCGTTAACGTTTGTAACCCAATCGCGTATTGCTTCGTTGGTTGCATCTTTAAGAGTTTTGCTTCCGCTGGAAACGGGGCGGACTTCTGCGCCGAGAAGTTTCATTCTAAACACATTTGGTTTCTGCCTTTCGATATCAACTTCACCCATATAAACAACGCACTGTAAACCGAACTTTGCGCAGACTGTTGCTGTTGCTACGCCGTGTTGCCCCGCGCCGGTTTCGGCAATAATTCTTTTCTTACCCAAACTTTTTGCTATTAGAATTTGTCCGAGCGCGTTATTTAATTTATGCGCGCCGGTATGGCAGAGGTCTTCCCGTTTCAAATATATTTTTGCTTTGCCGAAATGTTCTGTTATCCGTTTTGCAAATGTTAACGGCGTTGGTCTGCCGTTATACTCGCTCTGCAGTTGATTATACTCGCTGAGAAAATCTTTATCGCTCTTAAGCTGGTTATAACTTGCTTCAAGTTGTTCAATCGCGGGGATTAATGTTTCGGGAACATACTTGCCGCCGTAAACGCCAAACTTGCCGGATGAATCGGGATAATTGTAGTTGCTCATTCTAACTCTGTTTTTCGTAATTGATTTAACACGCGAAAAAATTCACGCACTTTTGTTTTATCTTTCTTGCCCGATTCAGATTCGAGAGAAGAAGAAATATCCACCGCTTGCGGTTTAATTGTTTTACAAATGCTTTCTATGTTTAGCGCAGATACTCCGCCCGCCAAAATTACTTTGCTTCTTAAATCCATTGGAATTGTATTCCAATCGAAAGTAAGTCCGGTGCCGCCGATTTCTTTATCGGAAAAAGTATCAAGAAGAATTGTACAGCCGGAAAATGATTCAAGCGATGTGAAATTAAAATTGTCCTTAACTCTAAGTGCTTTTATAACCGGATGATTTACTTTACTGATTAGATTCTGATCTTCATTTCCGTGAAGCTGAACGTGCGTTAAGCCAATGGATTGAGCTATATGGTTAATTGTATCTGCCTGCTCATTAACAAACACACCAACTTTGGAAACGAATGCGGGAAGTTCATTTATTATTGCAAGCGCGTCTTCAAAATCAATATTTCTTTTACTGCGCTCATAAAAAATGAAGCCGAGCGCATCGGCGCCGAGCTCGTAACAAAGCTTTGCATCTTCTAAATTTGTTATAC
Source organism: Melioribacteraceae bacterium (assembly GCA_041675645.1). Taxonomy (GTDB): domain Bacteria; phylum Bacteroidota; class Ignavibacteria; order Ignavibacteriales; family Melioribacteraceae; genus Stygiobacter. The sequence continues at coordinate 9,696 of JBAYTN010000055.1, read as the reverse complement.
CGCAGACTTTTACTCGCATCATTTTGCACACCACTCTTTGAATTGTGTTAAACTATGTTTTATGTCTTTCGATTTCATAAAATGCTCGCCGACGAGAACTGCATTAATGCGAGTATTTTTAAGCTGATCGAGAACAGACTCGGCAGAAATTCCACTTTCAGAAACGAGAACGGTATCCTCCGGTATATTATCGAGTAAGTCTAGAGTAGTGTTAATGTTCACGGCAAAAGTTTCTAAGTTCCGGTTGTTAATGCCTATTAAACTGTTCAATTGAAAATTTATTTTTGGTATTTCAGCAGCAGAGTGGAGTTCGAGAAGAACATCGAGTCCGCATTCCTTGGCACAATGTGTTAATTCCGAAATTTGATTTACTGATAATGCTTCACAAATAAGAAGAACTGCATCGGCACCGGAAGCTTTGGCTTCGAATATCTGGTATTCGTCAATTATGAAATCTTTACGGAGAAGGGGAAGCGTTTTAAATCTTGCTATATCTCTTAGATAACTGATATTTCCTTGAAAGAAGATTTGATCTGTCAGAATTGAGATTGCGTTTACATCACTCTCAATATAAATCTCTGCAATTCTCTGGTGATTAAAGTTCTCAATTAATACACCCTTACTCGGGCTGGCTTTTTTAATTTCTGCAATGATTGAAATAAAAGAAGCATTGCTGAGTGCTTGTTTCAAACTTCTAGTTGGAGTCTCGAAGAATTCTTCGCTTCTGAATAAAGAGGGAGAAAACTTCTGCTTAAGCTTTTTTACTTCATTACGTTTTACATCCAGTATTTCGGAAAGGAAACTCATGAATACTTTTCTCCAAAGTTCTTTAAAGCAGTAAATTTTTCAAATGCTCTGCCGGAAAGTATAGATTCCTCTGCAATGTTTTTGCATTCGACTAAGTCATCCGATAATCCGGCAACATGCAGCGCCATAGCAGCATTTGCTGTAACAACAGAAAATGCTTCATCTTTCTTTTTATCGCGAAGAATAGAAAGAAATATTTCCGAATTAGTTTCGGTAGAATCGCTTTTGATTGTTTGATGATCTATTTCAGTAAGGTTGAATGTATTGTAATCCACCTTATACTCTTTAAGTGGAACAGCGGAATTATATTCATAAATATTTGTTACACCTGAAAGAGAAATTTCATCCATACTGTTTTCGGTAGAAAGAAAAACAATACGCTCCATATCGAGATGGAACGCTGCTTCAGCCATCAGTTTAGCTGTTTTGTTATTGAAAACTCCAACCAGCTGTTTCTTTGTTCCGGCTGGATTTGTGAGTGGTCCAAGAATATTAAAAATAGTCTTAATGCCTAAGTCTCTTCTAACTTCCGCGGCATACTTCATAGCGGGATGATACACCGGCGCAAATAAAAACGCGATACCAATTTCGTTTAATGCTTGCTCAGTTAATGCGGGGGAAAGATTAATGTTAACACCGAGATGTGTTAGAACGTCGGCGCTTCCGCTTTTGCTTGATACGGAACGGTTGCCATGTTTTGCAACATGAACTCCGGCTCCGGCAACAACAAATGAAGCGACGGTAGAAATATTAAATGTGTTGGAACCATCACCGCCGGTTCCGCAGACATCGATTGTGTTTTCATTTTGCGAAGTAATCTTCAAGCTTTTATCCCGCATTGCCTTAACAAAGCCGGCAACTTCTGTTGGCGTTTCTCCTTTGGTGCGGAGTGCGATTATCAATCCGGAAATCTGCGAATTGTTGCATTCACCATTCATAATAAATTGCATAACAGTGTAAGCTTCTTCAAGAGAAAGATTGTTGCCTTCCGTTATCTTCTCGATGTATGTTTTGATCATAAGTCTAACCAGTTCTTAATTAGTTTATCGCCGACTTTAGTTAGTATAGATTCCGGATGAAATTGTATCCCTTCAATCGGAAAAGTTTTGTGGCGCACACCCATGATAATTCCATCTTCGGTTTGCGCTGTTACCTCCAATTCATCCGGAACGGAGTTGTTTTCAATTACGAGAGAATGATATCTGCCGGCGGGGAAATTCTGTTCAATTCCTTTATAGATTGTTTTGCCGTCATGCTTAACTTCAGAAGTTTTTCCATGCATTAAATAAGGGGCATTAGTAACTACAGCATTGAAGCAGTATCCGATTGTTTGATGACCGAGGCAAACACCGAGTATTGGAATTGTTGAGCCCAGCTGTTTAATTACTTCTTGCGATATGCCGGAATCTTCCGGTGTTCCGGGACCCGGTGAAATAACAATCTTATCGGGATTGAGCTCACGGATTTCGCTGATTGTAATTTTATCATTCCGCTTCACGATTATATCATCAGTAAAATTTCCGATCAGCTGAACTAAGTTGTATGTGAATGAATCGTAATTATCAATTACCAAGATTTTCATCTATAACCTCCGCACATTTAAGCGCGCTGACTAATACTGCAGATTTATTTTTAATTTCTTTCAATTCAAGTTCCGGTTTGCTGTCGGCAACAATTCCAGCGCCGGCTTGCCAGTAAATTTTATCGTTAGTAACAAACAAAGTTCTTATTGCGATACACATATCAAGATTGCCGCTGAAATCTATATAGCCCACAGCGCCAGCATAAACTCCTCGTTTAGTTTTTTCATATTCGTTGATAAGCTGTATAGCTCTAATCTTCGGCGCACCGCTTACGGTTCCGGCGGGGAAGGAAGCTTCAAGTGCATCGATGCAGTCAGCATCATCTTGCAATGTTCCTTCAACGCGGGAAACAATATGCATAACATGAGAGAAGCGGTTAATTTTCATTTGCTCACTTATTTGTATGGTTCCTAACTTGCAGAATCTGCCAAGATCGTTGCGTGCTAAATCCACAAGCATTACATGCTCAGCAATTTCTTTTGGATCGTTCATTAATTCTTTTTCGAGAAGTAAGTCTTCTTCTTCACTTTTTCCGCGTCTCCTTGTTCCGGCGATTGGAAGAATTTCCGCTTTTCGGTTTTTCACTTTAAGCAAATCTTCCGGCGAGGTTCCAATAACCTTAAAACCATTTTCAAATTCCATATAGTACATATATGGAGAAGGATTAATCATTCTTAAAGCGCGGTAAACGTTAAAACTGTCGCCGCTATAATCCGCTTCAAAGCGTTTGGAAAGCACAATTTGGAAAACATCTCCGGCGTAGATGTTTTGCTTACTTTGTTCAACTAGTTTTAGAAATTCCGATTCTTCTGTTTCCGTAAGAGGATTTGGTGAAGCGCTAAAATTCGATTTGTGATGCAAATCTAGGTTTAATAATTGCTTGAGTGAAGCAAGAGTTGCCTTAGCTGATTCAAATTTGTCTTTTAGATTCGATTTGTCTTTACACTCAACATTGGTAATAAGAATAATCTGATGTTTGAAATGATCGAAAACAATTATTGTATTATATAAACCGAAAACTGAATCTGGAGAGATACCTTTTTTTGTTTCATCGTATTTAATCACATCCTCTATTAGGGAAATATTATCGAAGCCGATAAAGCCAACTAAGCCACCAGTGAAGTAGGGAAGTTCATCAATTGTTGGATGGGCAAACTCTGCCACTCTGTTTTTAAGATAGCTGAAAATGTTTCCTTTAAAGGAGTTTTCTTTGCCAGCGGATTTAACAGTTATACTTTTAAAATTGTTTGAGATAATCTCGGAAGGATTTAATCCAATAAAAGAATAGCGTGCTAATCTTCCAATTCCTTCAACCGATTCAAGCAAGAAAGAGATTTTGTTTTTCTCTCTAATTTTAAGATAAGCGGTTACCGGAGTAAGTAAATCAGCTGCAACGCGTTCATAAACCGGAACGAGTTTATAATCTTGTGCGAGTTTTTCAAAATTTTCGAAATTCATTATTTCCCTTTAAAGCAAAAAACCCTTCTCAGTGATCTAAGAAGGGTTTGGTTAAAATCTATATTATTAGCTATTAATTCACTGAGTTTGTAGAGTATTTAAATTATTCCACCACCACCAATTGAGGTTCGTGTTGTTTTCGATATTTAATTCTACTGTCTTCATCTTGGGTGCGAAGTTAGAAAAAAAACTTTACAAATGTCAATACATCTTGTCTTCTTTTGAAAATAAACTAGAACTCAAACCACTTCTCAATATTTAAATTCTCGCTTTCGCAGCTATTCTTTTGATAGTATTCGTTTGTCTTGGGTGAATAGGTATAATCCTTCACCCAATCATTCACATTCTTGACTACATCTTCAATTGCAGTAAGAACAGTATCTAATTCTTTATCAGTCATTGTAGGATGGAGCGAGAAGCGAACCCAGCCCGGCTTTTCCGATAAATCGCCATGATTGATTTTATCTGTAATACGTTTAGAACGTGTTGGATCAACGTGAAGAAGATAGTGCCCATAGGTTCCGGCACAAGAACAGCCGCCCCGTACTTGAATCCCATATCTGTCATTGAGAAGCTTTACCATTAAATTGTAATGAATATCTTCAACATAAAAAGAAATTATCCCAAGCCGTTCTTCATGTTCTTGCGCTAAGATATGAAGTGTAGGGATTTTACAAAGTCTTTCAAAAGTTTTTACTAGTAATTCATATTCACGCTTAAGAATGTTCTCAACACCCATTTCTTCTTTAAGCCTAATTGCTAGAGCGGTTTTAATGGCTAGAAGGAATCCGGGAGTTCCACCATCTTCGCGGGCTTCAATGTCTTCGATATATTTATGTTGTCCCCAAGGATTTGTCCAATCAACAGTACCACCGCCCGGTTGTTCCGGTACTTTTAGCTTATAAAGTTTTGAATCGAATATCACAACACCCGATGTTCCGGGTCCGCCCAGAAATTTGTGGGGGGAGAAAAAGATTGCGTCAATTTTTTCGAGTGGATCATCCGGATGCATATTCATATTCACATAAGGAGCAGAAGCCGCGAAATCAATAAAGCAAAAACCGCCATGCTCATGCATAATCTTTGCCATCTGGTGATAAGGAGATTCAATTCCAGTAACATTAGAAGCAGCTGAAAAAGATCCAATTTTTAAAGTGCGATGCTCGTAAAGATTAAGTAGATGCTTAAGATGATCAAGATTTATTAAACCTAGCGGATCCGGTTCGATAATGACAACATCACAAATTGTTTCTAGCCAAGAAGTCTGGTTTGAATGATGTTCCATATGTGTTAGAAATACGACCGGTTTTTCTTCTTTAGTAATCTGAATATGTTTCTGCAACTGTTCGGGTACTTTGAGTCCGAGAATTCTCTGAAGTTTATTCACAGCTGCTGTCATTCCATAACCGGCAAAAACAATTACATCTTCTTTGGAAGCATTTACATGCTGTTTAATAACTTTTTTTGCTTCGCTATAGGCTTTAGTCATAGAAGTGCCGGTAACTGAAGCTTCGGAATGTGTATTGCCTACAAAAGGGTAAAAATTGTTTACCAAAGTTGATTCAATAGGAGAATACATTCTGCCGCTGGCAATCCAATCTGCATAAATTAATTTCTGCTCTCCATATGGAGTACAAAATATTTGATCTATTCCAATTATGTTTTCACGGAATTTGAGGAAGTGATTCTCTAAAGACATTGTTCACCAAAAAAATTTCAGAAAAAATAAGAATTTAGAATTGCAATGCGAAAGGAAAGAGGGAAAATTTAAAAGAAAAAACCCCGGCAAGACCGGGGTTAAATTTTTATCCTAAGTAAGCTTTTAGGTTTTTACTTCTGTTTGAATGTCTAAGGCGGATTAGAGCTTTTTCCTTAATCTGACGAACACGTTCACGAGTAAGATTTAACTTCTCGCCAATTTCTTCCAGAGTAAGCGAATGTTCTTTTCCTAAACCAAAATAGAGGCGAATAACTTCAGCTTCACGTTCGGTTAAAGTAGAAAGAGAACGTTCAATCTCAGCTTTCAAAGATTCCTTCATTAATGTATGATCTGGAGATGGCTGATCTTCGTTCGGCATAACGTCGAGCAAACTGTTGTTGTTATCATCGCTATGAGCAAACGGAGCATCCATAGAAATATGGCGACCGGCAATCTGCATTGCGTATGTAACGTCGCTAACATCCATATCCAATTGTTCGGCAATTTCTTCCGGACTTGGTCTACGTTCATACTCTTGTTCTAACTGACTAAGAGCCTTTCCCATTTTATTTAGAGCGCCAACCCGGTTAAGAGGAAGGCGAACCATTCTTGACTGTTCTGCAATAGCTTGCATAATTGACTGACGAATCCACCAAACTGCATAAGAAATAAACTTAAATCCGCGTGTTTCATCAAATCTTAATCCAGCCTTAATAAGGCCCAGATTACCTTCATTAATCAAATCGCCCAGTGGTAAACCTTGATTCTGATATTGTTTAGCCACACTCACAACAAATCTTAGATTAGCTTTTGTTAATTTATCAAGAGCGGCTTTTTCACCCTTTTTAATACGAATTGCTAATTCAATTTCTTGTTGAGGAGTTAAAAGATCAACTTTGCCAATTTCTTGAAGATATTGGTCTAAAGATTTACTTTCGCGATTAGTAAACTGCTTAGTGATCTTCAATTCTAAAATTCTCCTAACTTGTTATTCTTAAACTTATTATCGGTCAATATTTTCTTTTTAAAGACAAGTAAAGCGCCAGAGCTGATCACTCATCTCTTATTTTTTGTTCAATTGCAATGATTTAATAAATCAAATGACTGTAAAATGAGTAGAAAGTTTCTATCGCAGATTTCCGGTTTGTATTTATAATTATCACCATCGCAAATATAAAAAACTAGAAGTTCAGAAGCTATAAAATTTTTCAATAGAACAACTTACAAGATTTTGTTTCTTAACTATCCTTATTACACCGTCACAAGTTCGGGTGTTCCTTTTGCTCTGGATTTTTGTACTTGTTTAATCATCTTTGATGAGGCGCGAACACTTTTAGATACAATTCCTTTTTCTAAGGCATAATCGTATAGTAGAGAATATAACATCTTTCTAGCTCTATGTAAGCGCGATCTAACAGTTCCAATTGGGCAATCAACAAAATCAGCTATTTCCTCGTAAGTATAACCTTCTACATCACTTAGAAAGACTATTGTACGAAAATCATCGGGCAATTTTGAAAGGGCAGATGTGATTTCATCATCTAAAACATCGCTAAAAGCATCACTCTGGTAATGCTGGGACTTAACATCTTCAGCCTTAATGTTTTCATAGAAATTCTGAACATCTTCATAATCAACTTTATTCGGCTCTTTGCTTGTTTTCCGGTAATTATTAATAAAAGAATTTTTCATTATTTGAAAAAGCCAAGCCTTCATATTGGTACCTTTTTCAAATTTATCAAAGAACCTAAAAGCTTTCATAAGCGTATCTTGAAGCAAATCATCTGCGTCATCAGTGTCGTTAGTCATTTTTAATGCAAAACTTTTTAAGGCATCGGTAAAAGGCAAAACCTCGGAATCGAATTCTTTGTATTTGTTTTGAAGTTCTAGTTCTACAGATGATGTTATATTTTTCATGTTCTTTCATTATTTGATTTACAATACAAACGGAATGAACAGAGACAAAGTTCATTTTTAATATAAATATGCATTATGAATGATAAGATTCAATTATTCTTACAAGTCTAAGCACGCATTTAGAGAAAAAAATCTTAATTTTGTCTCCATAAAAAATGGAGCTGAAATGAAGTTAAAACCAATATACATTTACCTAGGTGTGTTCGTAGTTTTTGTAATTGCAATAGTCTATTTCTCAAATACAACGAAAGAAGCCAATGGTGGGGGAGCAATAAGCGAGGGCGCACAAATGCCCGAAGATGATATTCACGGAGGAATGAGATCTCGGGGAAACGGTGACATGCCCGGTAAAGATAATGTGATGCAAGAAGCAACCGAAAAGATGAATGCGCTTAAACTTGCAGTCGAGAAAAATCCAAATGATACTACAAAGATTAGAGAATATGCAGATTTGTTGTCGGTTCATAATCCGGATGAGGCAATTACACTTTATGAAAAAATCATAAAAGTCGATCCTAAAAGAACTGATATTTTACTTCAGCTGACTTTTACATATTACAATAAGGGTGATCTTAATAAAGCGGTTGAATATAACGACCGTGTTTTAAGTGTTGATAAGAACAATCTTTATGCTCAGTATAATATCGGCGGTTTGGCACAAGCTAAAGGAGATAATAAGAAGGCAATTTCTATATGGAAAGAATTAGCTAAAAAATATCCGAAGACCGAAGTTGCGCACATTGCAGAACAAGCGGCAAAACAATTAGAGCAAGCCAAATAAATTTATTACTTAAAGCTCGGCTAGATTAATTAGCTGAGCTTTTTTTATATCCATTCGAACTTACTTTTTGAATTGAAATCCCTTAATTGGCTCTCGGAGAGTTAACACCGGGCATGGTGCTTTACGAACTACTTTTTCTGCTGTTGAACCAAATAATAAGTGTTCTACGCCGGTATGCCCATGGGTTGCAATTATTATCAAGTCAATATTTCTTTCCCCAGCCGTTTCATTAATCTCAACAAATGGTTTTCCGGTTTTAATAATTGTCTCAACAGCCAAGCCGTTATCAATTTCTGAAGCTAATCTGTTCAGTTCATCTTCTGCGCGGCTTGTTAAATCAATATCGGAAGAGGGAATAGCAACTTGTCCCATAGAAAAATCTGCGGGATAAATCATAGGTTCTACAACATAGATTAGAAATATTTTTGAATTGAATTGCTTTGCGAACTGTGCTGCATACTTTAATGCGGCTTTGCTGTAATCTGAAAAATCGATGGGAACCATGATATTTTTGATCATTGCTGCCTCCGCTAGTTGTTTTTCATTTGTTTATACAATTGAAAATAATCTTGGTTCAAATTTCTGAGTCTGATTGCAATAATATGTGCCATTCCCTTTAAGATTTTTATTCCTTCTCTGGGATTGTTTGAAATAAAATTATCCAAATCCGGTTTGAAAATCACTAGAACTTGAGTTTCCTCCATTGCTATAGCAGTTGCCGAGCGGCGTTCATTATCGAGCAAAGCTAGTTCTCCAAAAAAATCTCCGCGGGAAAGCTTAGTTAATTCCCAAGTGTTACCTTCTTCTTCTTGCTTAATAGAAACTTGTCCATTTATTATAATATATAAGCCGGTACCGGGATCGCCTTGATGAAATATCATTTCTCCACTTGCGTAAATTCTGTTGTGCATCAGTTTGACTATTCCGCTAATATGGGCTGGGTTAAAATCTTGGAAAGGGGGCATTGAAGTTAAAACTTGTTCTAATTCCTCTTTTTCTGCTTTCGATTTGAAGAGATTTGTCCAAAAACTACTTTTTGTAACATCATTATATCCCATTGTAATCTCCTATGCAAAAATTCCCGCCTCGGCTACGCGCCATATTTTTTGGCAAGGGAACTTGTTCTCATAAAGTGCTCTGCCAATTATAACCGAATCAACAAAGCTACTTGCTTCTCTTTGTAATTTAAGTAAATCTTCCGAACCGCCAATTCCGCCGCTGTGAGTAACTTTAGTTTCAGCGGCTTCAGCAACTTGTTTGGAAAGCTCAATATTTGGTCCGGTAAGCATACCATTTGTTGTTACGTCAGTCACTACAATTCTAGTAGCGCCGCATGATTTCAAGAATTTTGCATATTGAACTGCTTGAAGGTGAGTTCTTGTTTGTCTGCCTCGTGTTACAACTTCTCCATTCACAACATCAATTGCAGAAACAACTCTGTTTGGTGTGTA
>JBAYTN010000054.1:0-28948 GCA_041675645.1 Melioribacteraceae bacterium | reverse complement strand
TTATCTTGGAGAAAAAATTGTTGAATATGTGCACAATGAATATCCGAAACTTGAGGCAAATTTTGTATATCAAGAAATTGCGCTTGGTCTTGGACACGCAATTCAAATGGCAGTACCAACTTTTGATGATGAAGAAATATTCATCATTCTCGGCGATACAATTTTTGATGTTGATATTCATTCCGTATTTGAAAAGAAGGTCAGCTCACTTGGTGTAAAAACTGTTGACGATCCTTCCCGTTTTGGAGTTGCAGTTTGCGAGAATAATAAAATTGTAAAGCTGATTGAGAAGCCTCAAGAACCAATATCAAAACTTGCTTTAGTTGGTTTGTACTATATCAAAAATTCAAAACTACTTGCTGAGTCTCTTAATGAATTGTTTGATAAGGAGATTAAAACGCGTGGCGAATATCAACTGACTGATGCACTTCAATTGATGATTGAAAAGGGAGAGACTTTTACAACTTTTCCGGTTGAAGGCTGGTACGATTGCGGTAAAAGCGAAACGTTGCTTTCTACCAATAAGTATATACTCCAGACAAAAGGAACAAATAGAAATATTAAAGGGTGTACGATTATAGATCCGGTTTACATTTCGGATTCTGCTACTGTGATTGATTCAATCATAGGCCCGTTCACAACAATTTCAGAGCATTGTATTGTAAAGGAATCTATAATAAAAAACTCGATTTTAAGTCCCAGCTCTCAAGTTGAGAGATCAATGCTCGATAATTCAATAATAGGAATGAATGCAATCGTAAAAGGCAATTACAAAAAGCTGAATGCCGGCGATTCATCTGAAATAGAATTTTACTAAAAACAAATAGAGGTATTAATGTCATACTTATTCACATCCGAATCTGTTTCCGAAGGGCATCCGGATAAAGTCTGCGATGCAATTTCCGACGGCGTTCTTGATGCCATCTTCAAACAAGATCCTAAGGCTCGTGTAGCTTGCGAAACAATGGTAACAACCGGTTTGGTTGTTGTTGCCGGCGAAGTTACAACAAGCGCATATGTTGATGTTCAAGCGATTGTTCGCAAAACAATTAAAGATATTGGTTATACAAAAGCAGAATATAAATTTGATGCCGACTCATGTGGTATCTTGAATGCAATTCACTCACAGTCACCCGATATTGCTATGGGTGTTGATAAAGGTGGTGCCGGAGATCAAGGAATTATGTTCGGTTACGCTTGCGATCAAACACCGGAATTAATGCCGATGCCGATCGTTTATGCTCATAAGCTCGTAAAGAAGTTGGCGGACATTCGTAAGAAAAACATAAAACTTATGCCTTACTTACGTCCAGATGCGAAATCTCAAGTTACTATTGAATATGATAGCAACAACAATCCAATTCGTGTTGATGCTGTTGTAATCTCCACACAGCATGATGGCGATGTAAGCCAAAAGAAAATTAAAGAAGATGTAATTGAACATGTAATTATGAAAGTTATTCCGGCAAAATATTTAGACAAGAAAACGAAATACTATGTTAATCCAACCGGTCGTTTTGAAGTTGGCGGACCACACGGTGATAGCGGATTAACCGGAAGAAAAATTATTGTAGATTCTTACGGCGGATGGGCTCCTCACGGCGGTGGCGCTTTCTCCGGTAAAGATCCTAGCAAGGTTGATAGAAGCGCAACTTACGCAGCGCGTCACATTGCAAAAAATGTTGTTGCGGCAAAACTTGCTAAAGAATGTTTGGTACAAGTTGCTTATGCAATTGGTGTTGCTCAGCCGGTTTCTGTTTATGTTGATACAAAGGGCACCGGAGTTCTTCCGGACGGCTTGCTTGGCGAATACATTAATCAAGAAGTTGATTTAACTCCTCGCGGTATTATCGAAAGATTAAAATTGCGTAGACCGATCTATCAAAAAACTTCTTCTTACGGTCATTTCGGACGCAATGATAAAGATTTCACTTGGGAACAGTTGGACTTAGTTCCGTTGTTTAAAAAATTATTATAACGAATAGGATATAAAATGAGCAAAGCAGCAGAAACAAAAACTCTGGATTATAAAGTAAAAGATATTTCCCTAGCAGAGTGGGGAAGAAAAGAAATAGAATTAGCTGAAGCAGAAATGCCCGGCTTGATGGCGCTTCGTAAAGAATTTGGCGCAACCAAGCCGCTTAAAGATACGCGTATTGCCGGCTGCCTTCACATGACAATTCAAACAGCTGTGTTGATTGAAACACTTGTTGAATTGGGCGCAGAAGTTAGATGGTCTTCTTGCAATATTTTTTCAACGCAAGATCATGCCGCTGCTGCAATTGCTGCTGCGGGCACTCCGGTTTTTGCTTGGAAAGGCATGGGCTTGGAAGAGTTCGATTGGTGTATCGAGCAGACACTTTTCTTTGGCGATGATAAGAAACCGTTGAACATGATTTTAGATGATGGCGGCGATTTAACCAATATGGTTCTTGATAAATTTCCGGAATTAGTAAAAGGCATCAGAGGAATTTCTGAAGAAACTACTACCGGTGTTCATCGTTTATATGAAAGAGTTGAGAAAGGCACACTTCCAATTCCGGCAATAAATGTTAACGATTCTGTTACCAAATCTAAATTCGATAACAAGTATGGCTGTCGCGAATCATTAGTTGATGCGATCCGCCGCGCAACAGACTTAATGATGGCTGGTAAAGTTGCAGTTGTTGCCGGTTACGGAGATGTAGGCAAAGGCTCGGCTCAATCATTAAGAAGTGCCGGTGTAAGAGTTATTGTAACTGAAATCGATCCGATCTGCGCGCTTCAAGCCGCAATGGATGGATATGAAGTAAAGAAAATGATTGATGCAATTCCGCGTGCAGACATTATTGTAACTGCAACCGGAAACGTTGATATTATTTCCGAACAACATTTCCGCAAAATGAGAGATAAGGCTGTTGTTTGCAACATTGGTCACTTTGATAATGAGATTGATATGGCTTGGCTTAACGATAATTACGGTCACACTAAAGACACTGTAAAGCCACAAGTAGATAAATATAACGTCGAAGGTAAAGACATCATTGTGTTGGCTGAAGGCAGATTGGTAAATCTTGGCTGCGCTACCGGTCACCCCTCTTTTGTTATGTCTAACTCATTCACAAATCAAACACTTGCACAGTTAGAACTTTGGCAGCACTCAGATAAATATGAGAACAAAGTTTACATGCTTCCTAAGCATTTGGATGAACAAGTTGCTAGACTTCACCTAGATAAAATTGGTGTCGAACTTGAAACATTAAATGAAAAGCAAGCTAAGTACATTGGTGTTACAGTAGAAGGTCCATTCAAACCGGATTACTACAGATATTGATTTGAATGATAGATTAAGCACATACTAACTTGGCAGATATTAAAAAGCCTCTTCTTTATAGAGAGGCTTTTTTTATTCAACTTTATTTCAAGTATTTCATCATTTCAATAAAAAAGAAGCTGGCAAAAATTTTATTTCGCCGGAACCTTCCAAAAGTATTCGGCATTGTTAGTCACATAAGTTGTTGTCTTGGAATTAAAATCCTTATTCTCGCTTGTTTGCACGTCCGGCTTCTGATCGAAATAATCTAGGGGTAGTAGACGAATATACTCGGTGACTTTTCCATTTTCTCTCGTTTCTAAATTATATTCGCTGCTTACCGGGCATTCCAGCATATATAAGTTTTTTGCCATGTAAGTGTATAGATAATTTTCTTTTGTCTGCGACGTTCTTTTGTTCCAATTTGCGTCGGGATTCAGAATCAGCATTTTCCCGTTTATCACTCTTTCGCGCACTTCTTCAATGCTAAGCAATTCGCCATTCTCATTTATAACATAAGCATCAAAAGTTGGATCAATCCATAGCCACTTTTTTAAAGATTCTGAATAAACCATATTAATAACGTGGCAGTCGTTGTCAACCTTCAAACTGTCTTTGGGCAGACAAGTAACAAAGCGTGATTTGATTCCCATCGATAAATAACACTCATTCAATACTATTGCCAAACCGCGGCAATTCAATCCGCGTTTACCGGTTTTGCATTCGTTTATCATGCTTAAAGCATTTTTTACAACCGGATTTCCGTTGCTGCCGTCATGTTCAACTAAGTTGTGAATCCAATGCATAAGATTTAGAATTTTAGAAATTTCATTTCCGGTTCCGGCAATTGAATCGAGTTTGAATGCTTTGCGTAACTCGGCAAGATTAGGGTTTTCAGCGGCTTGATATTTAAACTCCGGCAAAGGTCTTTCATCTTTGTTATTGAACTTATCGGCTCGTTTAAGGATATATAGGAAATCACCAATAGAACGAATTTTGCCGGTGATTTCAGCAAATCTTTTTTCATCATGCAATATGTTCAGATCCGAATCTTTCATCATATGAGAATAATTAAAGAAGCCGTTCTCGACAGCCTTGTCTAAGCAAGCTAGCGATTTAGTTTTTTCTCCTACAAGCGCATATGTGCAAGCAAAATTGTAGTAAGCGCTGGCTAACGCTTGTTTATAATTCTTTTGTTCTGCTACGGGTAGGGTGTAATAGAATTTAAGGAGGACGTCAAAATTCTTAGCGAAAGTTGATATGTCGCGTGCTTCATAGGCTTTCATTAATAAACTATCATACTTAGCTACGGTTTTGGAAAGATCGTTTCCGGACGAGTTCTGAGCAAAAACGGCTGCTGAGCAAAATAAAAGCATTGATATTAGAACTGCTAACTTTAGTTTCATTTTTCCCTCTGATTCTTCTGTATAGTTAAAAAGACTATTTATTTGTCGTTCAATTAGACTTACTATGTGGTAGATTGGTTCTGCTAACTATAAAATTAAATCTGTGCTAAACCCACAAGTTTTTTCATAATCAAATTTAACTTTTCCTATTTTCAATCGTATCATAGATGGAAACTAAATAGAATTCATGAATTCAAAAATCATTATTGAAGAAGAACTTTTAAAGTTGATTAGAGAAGCCCAAAAAGGTGATTTAAATGCTTTTGAAACTGTCTTGAAAAACTATCAGTACTACGCTTATACGGTAGCTTTTAGAGTTCTTACAAATGATGATGATGCAAAAGATGTTGTTCAAGAGTGTTTTATAAGGATCTGGAAAAATCTTGGCGGCTACAATGCTAAGGTAAAGTTCACAACGTGGATGTACAAAATCGTAATCAATCTTTGTTACGATAAGCTGAGAAGGCGCAAAACGGAATATGAAAGAAATGAAGTGTTGGATGAGCAGCTGATCAGCGGCAAGGATAATCCCGAACAGCTTCTGTCCAACAAAGAACAAGCGGAAATAATAAAACATATTTCCGATGGATTACCGGAAAAACAAAGAATGGTTTTTGTGCTGAGAGATTTAGAAGAGCTGACAACTGATGAGGTCTCACAAATAATGGAAATGTCGATTGAATCCGTGAAAGCAAATCTATCGATAGCTCGCAAAACGATTAGAACAAAATTAATTAAGTGGAGAATTACTGATGAACTGTGAGTCGGTAAAAAAGATGCTTCTGGAAGGAGAAACAAAAACTTCTGAAAATTTGGAAGTAACTGAGCATTTGAAAAATTGCGAAGAGTGCCTCTCTTTCTCCTCTAATATTAAAACTGCTGAAAGTCAGCTTGCTATGCTTAAAAACAGCAAGCCGATTCTTAATGAACCGGAATTACTGTCGCTAAGTATATTAAATCAAATCAGATCTGAACAAAAAAAAGATATTCTACAGCCTTCAATTTTGGATGCAATTCTAAACTGGTTTATGTTGAAGCAAGTTCGCCTTGCTCTTTATTCCGTATTGTTTCTTTTTTCATCGCTTTACTTCTACGAAGAAGCAGTCGCGCTTAAAAATGTTGTTGCTCTCGAGAGCAATCTTAATAACGCCGGACAGCAATACGAAGCTAGCATAAGCGACAATATGCCGAATCTATCTTTTTTTTATGACATTTATAAATTAATTGCCGGTGAAAAAAAACATCTCAATCTATCTAAGGAATGGCTGGTTGTGAACAAATCCTTTATAAAAGGATTGCTCGGCGAATACAATTCATTAACTCCCGAGAAGAAAATAAAAGTTGATGAATTGAAAAAGAAGCTGACTAAAGAGCAAACCGAATTTCTTGATGAGCTAATGAACGTTAAAAAGAATTGAGAACAAATTTTTTTGGAGAACGGAAATGAAAAAGATTAAAAATTATTTACTTGGAATTAACATAGCTGCGCTGTTGCTAATGGGTGCGGGATGCCGGGAATATACAACCAAAACAAAAATAAACGCAGATGGTTCTTGTGAGAGAACAATAACCTACAAGGCTTATTCCAGCTCATCAGCTCAAAATTCGTACTTTTACTTGCCTCAAGATAAAAGTTGGCACATAAAACTTGAAAAAAACAAAGAAGGAGATAGTGTTTTAATAGCAAAAAAATACTTTACCGATGCAACGAAATTGAATGAAGAATACAACGCAAGAAGTAAGGTGAAAACAAATTTTGCACTGCGTAAAAGATTCGCATGGTTTTATACTTATTTTGACTACAGAGAGACTTACAAAGCCACAAATCCGTTTGATAAAATAAAACTGGAATCTTTTCTAACAAAAGAAGAGTATGAAAAGTACTTGATGAATGATACCAGTAAAACACTTCAGTATAGACTCGAACAGTTTATTTTCCAAAATGAAAACCGTGAGTATTATGACGCACTATTAGCTTTTGCGGAAAGTAAGAATGACCCTGCTTTAACAAAGATTGATATTGAAAATGCTGAAAAGAAGAGAAAATTTGGCTCTTGGATTGATGATAGGGGTAAAAGAGAAGGCCCAATCTGGGAGTTTTTAGATAAACAAATACTAAAGAAGTATGAAAAGGAGTTCACTGATATTGTAAACAGAGTGAATAAAAAGCAAGCAGCTATGTTAGTTTCAGACGGGATAACAAGTGAAGCAATCATGCCGGGAATTATATTTGCGACTAACAGTAAGAGTATTGTTGGGAACAAAGTTGAATGGAAGTTTGATGGATATAATTTTTTGGCTAAGGATTTTGTAATGAGTGTTGAGTCACGTGTAAGTAATGTCTGGGCATTTGTTATAACCGGAATTGTAATTGTATTCGCAATAATTCTTCTCTTGCTGCCAAAATTCAGAAAGCCCGCTGTGCAGTAAATTTTATTTGAAGGCGATTAACCAATCGCCTTCACTTTACTTTAAACCAATCGTAGCAGCTTTTATCAACTTGATCTGTTTTTAGTTTATAAACCGGATAATCAAATTTCTCACCGAATAACCAATACTTTCTTGATGAGTCGAACTCCATTTCCACACATGGACCAAGTGCTTCCGGATAAATTTTTATTGGGGCGCCTAAGTTCAGTACCTTCATTACGTCAGCAAGAACTAATTCACCGCCATAGAATCTAATCAAGTTGCTTAAACTTCCGGAAGAAACAAGCAAGCCTTCTTTTCGGGAACGCTCGTAAAGGTCGCGCATTAAATCATCCAGATTTTTTTTCGTCATTGTATTCTTAAGGATAGCAAAGTTCAGATTGTGCGCAAGAATATCGCCGCGCAAGTAGGGTAGTTTGTTTAAGTCGCCATCGTTCCAGAAGCCATCGGCAAGTTGTTCGTTTCTTTCGTTGCGTACGGCAGAGGTGAAATACTGTTTTAGAACATTATTGTATTCTTTGATATAATCCTCTAACGAAATTAGACCGGCACGCAAAAGGAGTAAGCGGGCATAGTAATCGCTGAATCCTTCCGAGAACCAGTAGAGGAGTGATTCCGGTCCGGCTAAATTTATTTTCTCACCAAGCCATGTATGAAATATTTCGTGTGCAAGCAGCCGCTTCATTCTATAATCTATTTGCCGATCTTCCGATAAGAAAAGTGAAAATGAATTTACTCTTCCGGTTCCTCCTTGATCATTATCTCCTTCGATTGGCAGAACAGTAATTAAGAAGAGGGGAAAATTGTAATCATTCCAAAATGTTCTTTCCTCATAAAGAATCGTCTGAATCATATCAATAAACTGTTCAAGCGGGAATTTATAATTGCCTTTAATAGCCACATAAACCGGATTGTTGCGAATCATTCTTTTTTCAATCCTAAAATTTCCTCCGGTAAAAATTGAGTGCCGGAATTTCCACAATGGCAGTTTTACTTCTTGATTCTTTTCGTTTACGCCAAAGCTGTTTGCTAAATTCCATTTATTGGGAAATTTATTCCAGCTGATTCTGAATGTAAACTCTGTGTTGGCATCCCAATCCGGATAAATGAAGAATGTTTCTCCAAGTACATGAAAAAATTTTCTTTCTATGCTGGCCATGTAGTGATTGCCAAGTGCAATTTCCTCCTTGCGTACTTGTTCAAGCTGATAATAGATTTTGACTGAACTATTTGGAGGGTATTTTACTAGTTTAACATCGTGTTCTTCTGTGTCCTCAATAAATGTTTCGTGAGAAAGAGGTTTTAGGTATTTAACGCCTTCCCAATCTTTATTGCTTCCGTAATTATTCGGTAATCTGAGACGGGTTTGTCCACTCTTTTCCCCTCTAAATTCCAAAACAACAAGTAGCCGGAAAGCATTAAGATCATAAAATGGTTCTATGCTGTAACTAATTACAGATTGCGAGTTGCTAATTTGTACTTCGTGCGGAATGGGCTGCTTTTTTATGTGTTCGGAAAATGAAGTAGCAAATACAGTCTCGGAAAAGGAGGCAAAAACAGCTATAAATAGTAAAAACTTTCTCATCTAGTCCTAATAATGTTGGCGGAATAATTACAAAATTCTTTTGGGAATTAAAATCCAATAATCATTCGCTTTAGTTGCTAATTGCCGGTCAACTAACTTCTAATCGATTGAAACGTCAAATTATTCGCAAATGAAACGAAATTTCCCAATATTTTCGCTACAAAAAACCGCAATAATGGCTTTTCTAATCAATTCTAAAAGGAGTAATTAATGAAACGCAAACTCATTTTGTTTTTAGCGCTGCTTGGCTTTGTGAGCATTTCGGCTCAAAGCACTAAGATAAGCTTTGAACAGTACAAGTTGGATAATGGTATGAATGTAATTCTTCACAAAGACAATACCACGCCAATCGTAAATGTTTCTATACTTTACCATGTTGGCAGCAAGAATGAAGATCCGCAGCGTACCGGCTTTGCACACTTTTTTGAGCATTTGATGTTTGAGGGTTCGCCAAACATTAAACGCGGTGAATACTTTAAAACTATTGAATCTGCCGGCGGCGAATTAAACGCGAACACTTCTTTCGACCGAACATTTTACTATGAAACACTTCCGTCTAATCAGCTTGAACTTGGCTTGTATATGGAATCCGAGAGAATGATGCATTTGAAAATTGATAGCGTTGGTGTAGAAACTCAGCGTAAAGTTGTTAAGGAAGAACGTAAACAAGGTTTGGAAAATAGACCTTACGGAACACTTGGCGAAAAGATCTTCAGCAATGCCTACAAAGTTCATCCTTACAGATGGATGCCTATTGGCTCTGCTCAATATATTGATCAAGCTAAAATTGAAGAATTTATTGCTTTCTATAACATGTATTATGTACCTAACAACGCTACTTTAACTATTGCCGGCGATATTGATATTGCAAAGACAAAAGAATTGGTAAAAAAATATTTTGCTGAAATTCCAAAAGGAAAAATGACGATTGTTCGCCCTAAAGAAGTAGAACCGGTTAAGACAGCAGAAGTTAGAGAAATAGTTTATGATAAAGTTCAGCTGCCGTTAGTTGCGCAAGCTTACCATATGCCGGCGCAAGGAACTCCGGATTATTACGCTCTCAGTATGTTAACCACACTTCTTTCAAGCGGAGAAAGTTCCCGCTTTACAAAAGAAATAAAAGACAAACAGCAGAAAGCGTTACAAGTTAGTGCAATGCCTTTTTCGTTGGAAGATCCGGGTTTGTTCCTTGCGTATGGTCTTTGCAATGTAGGCGGCAAAGCTGAAGAACTTGAAGCCGCGATGGATGCGGAAATTGCCAAAGTTAAAAAAGATCTTATCACGGAAACCGAATTCAAGAAATTGAAAAACCAAATTGAAAGTGATTTTGTTACCCGTAACTCTACAGTTTCCGGTATCGGCGAAAGCTTAGCTAACTATTCTGTTTATTTTGGCGACGCAAACTTGATTAACACAGAACTCCAGCGCTACATGAAAGTTACTCGCGACGATTTGAAGAAAGTAGCCAATAAATATTTAACAAAAGAAAACAGAGTTGTTCTTTATTATTTGCCTAAATCAATGGAAAAGAAATAAACACGTTACGTTTGTAAACAAATGACAATAAAAATTTTTGAAAATATAACGGAGTATAAAATGAAACGTCTTTTGATTTTCTTCTTCTTGTTGAGCGTAACTGCTGTTTCTTTCGCTCAGCTTGATAGAAGCCAAAAACCGAAACCGGGGCCGGCACCAGAAGTTAAAATTGGTGACGCCGAATCTTTTGTATTGGCTAACGGTTTAAAAGTGTTTGTAGTTGAAAATCATAAACTTCCTCAAGTTACATTCAGTTTAATGCTGGATAGAGATGCAATTGTTGAAGGAAAAAATGCCGGATATATTTCTACTGCCGGACAGTTGATGCGCACCGGAACAAAGAAACGCAGTAAAGACAAGCTAGATGAAGAGGTTGATTTTCTTGGCGCTAATCTAAGCACTTCTTCAACTAGTGTGTTTGCTTCCGGTCTTTCTAAGTACACTGAAAAAATTATGGATTTGATGGCGGATGTAATTCTTAATCCGGAATTCAAACAAGAAGAATTAGAAAAGATCAGAAAACAGTCACTCTCCGGTTTAGCATATTCCAAAGATGATCCGGACGCAATTGCCGGTAGAGTCAAAGGCGCGCTCACCTATGGTAAAGAACATCCATACGGCGAATTTGAAACTGAAGAGAGCGTAAAAGCAATTACTCTTGATATGTGCAAGACTTATCACGAAACATACTTTAGACCGAACATTGCTTATTTGGCAATCGTTGGCGATATCAGCAAAGCTAAAGCCAAATCTTTGGTGGAAAAATATCTTAGCAAGTGGGAAAAGAAAGATGTTCCTAAAAACACTTTTGCTAATCCAAAAGCTCCGGTTGTTAATAAAGTTGAGCTAGTTGATAAAGCCGGCGCGGTTCAATCTGTAATTAATGTTTGTTATCCGGTTGATCTGCAAATCGGCAGCGAAGATGCAATGAAAGTTAAAGTAGCTAACTTAATTTTAGGCGGAAGTGCAACGGGCAGACTCTTTATGAATTTACGCGAAGCTAAAGCTTATACATACGGCGCATACTCAAGCATCAATCCCGATAAGTTAGTTGGCAGTTTTTCTGCTTCAACAAAAGTTAGAACAAGTGTAACAGACAGCGCTATTACCGAAATTCTAAACGAAATGAAGAAGATCAGAAACGAAAAAGTTTCTGAAAAAGAATTAGAGAACGCTAAAAATTATTTGGCCGGAGGATTCATCCGCGGTTTGGAACAGCCGGCAACAGTTGCAAGCTTTGCTATAAATACAGCAATGTATAATCTGCCCAAGGATTATTACAAGAACTATTTAAAAAATCTTAGCGCTGTAACAGTTGATGATGTTCAATCAATTGCGAAAAAATATATCAAGCCAAATAACGCTTATATACTTGTTGTTGGTTCTTCGGAAGATGTTGCAAAAAATCTTACAAAGTTTAGCGTAAGCAGTAAGGTTGATTTCTTGGATATCTATGGCGAAAAATATGATCCTAATGTGAAGAAAGCTCCGGAAGGATTAACTGCAGAACAAGTAGTTGCAAAGTACGTTGAAGCCACCGGCGGAAAAGCAAATCTTGAAGCTATCAAAGACGAAACTTTGAAGATGAGCGGTTCTATGCAAGGAATGAATATTAACATTACTTTGATTCGCAAAGCGCCAAACAAAATGTATCAGATGGTTGATTTCGGAGTTGGTCAGCAAAAAACTGTTTTTGATGGTGAAAAAGGTAAGAGCAGTGCAATGGGTCAAGAACAAGAACTTTCCGGTTCACAACTTGAAGCAATGAAAATAGAAGCAACACTTAATTCTTATCTCTATTATGATAAGCTTGGTGTTAAGCTGGAATTAAGCGGTATGGAAGCTTTGAACGGAAAAGATGCCTACAGAATTAGTCTTATCTATCCTTCCGGAAAAAAATCAACTCAGTATTACGATGTTGAAAGCGGATACTTGGTAAAAACCTCCTCTTCTGTAGAATCTCAGCAAGGCGAGATGAATATTTCAATTGAATATGCAGACTATAAAGATGTTAAAGGAACAAAAGTTGCTCATAAGCTTATTCAAGGTACACCAATGGGTTCTATTGAACTTACGGTAACTTCTGTTGAGTACAATACTAATCCGGGCGATGAGATGTTCAAATAAACAGTACTTAGAAGTGAGTATTTAGACTTAGTTATTGAAAAAGCCGCATTAAAAGTGCGGCTTTTTTTGTTAACACCGCTTTGTCTAACCTCTTTAAATATTCTCGCCCAATCCAATAATCAATTGGTGAATGATTACTAATTGAAAAAGGATGTTCAAATGGTAAGCCTTGTAAGACATATCGAGCTAACTTACAGTTTCAATTTACTTGAATGGCTAAAGATTCAGCCCGATATTCGATATGTTATTAATTCCGGCGAGAGTATTTATAACCGCGCGCTTGTTGCGGGTTTAAGAGTTGAAATGAATTTCTAAATGAGCTTAATTCCGCTTTAGAACTTTTTGCGGATTTCTTTTTGTGTGGTAAACAGCTAAAACTAATATCTGGTTTTCCCAGTATTCAAATAGTATTATAAAGGGAAATCGCTTAACAACAATTTTACGGTAATTATTAAATGCGATTGGGAATAAATCGGGGCTTTTTCTAATTCGTTCGATAGCTTCGTCAACACATCTGGCAAATTCTAAGCCTAATCCAGTCTACTTCTTGTTGTACCAAGTAACAGATTCACTAAATTCAAATTCAGCTTCTGGGTGAAAGCGGACTGGAATTTGCATTTCATTTGCCTAAAGATTCTGTCCGTACCGCTTCCCAGCTTTTTCCTAAATCCGGATTAGTTTTTAATTCTTTGCTTCGCCGCTCGATTTCTTGTTTTTGCTCATCTGATAGTTCCAGAGGAGTATTTTCTTCTGCAATATCATCCCAGATTTCTTCCACTAGAATGATGCGTTCCGAAACACTAAGTTTTTTTATTTGTTCTCTAATATTAGATTCCATTGGCGTACCCTTCAAACAATGCTATCAAATTATACGAAATCTCGAAGCAAGTTTCTTGCAAATTTAGTTAGGGCTTTCCTAACTTTTGACGGTTTTCATTTAGATGAGAATATAGAGAAACATATTGGTTGGGAATACTTAAGTTGCGATTAAGATGTGGCTAAAAACTGCACGTAAAAGAATAAACTAAGGAATCAATTTTTTCTCAAAACTTTATTCTCAACATTAGAGGCAGAGACTTTGATAAAACGATTGGACGATTAAGCATTCAACTAACTGTGCGAAAAATAAAAATTAAATAAAGGTGTTTTAGAAACGTTCTTTGGGTTTCATAAAATTATCCTATTTGAACCTATTCTTTGTAGCATGCTTAAGGTAGTTTAGAGTCATAAATAAAAAGGATGGGGATAAACTAACCATCCGAAGAGTGGTGGGTCAAATCATAACTCGACTTCATTTACTCAAATATTTTAATGCCGTTCTACATTTAGAACGGCTTTTTATTTTCAAAAATATTTGTTTTAATAGACCGTTAATGGTCTATTAATTTCTCTTTTAACATTATTTTTCAATCCCTAGTATATGTGCTTCATCATACTTAGCCGCCAGTACAAAAGTGAGTCGCTTTGTGGAATCATATAGCATGCCTCAGTTAATGTAATGTGAAATTCAGTGGTACTGTTCTTTAAAACCATCTAAAAGCCTCCATTTTATCAATTTCAGTCTTAACTTGATGAAAGAAACCTTTACATAACAGTTGTAGCATATTCTAACCGGTTAAACGTCTATTACTTTATCACTTACCATGTTTTTTGTTGGGTGTAGTATTTATTATGCGTTTTTTGTTCGTTTTCGCAGAAAGTTTTTTCTTAATAGATGGAACTTCTGTAGCATTGGAAACGACTAAAACACATATCGTTTCCAATGGAACTGTATCCGGGGTTTTAGTGTTAGGTTTTTATTAACTGGAAAAAGAAATGACTGAAGAAAAAGAAATAAAACAGAGAATCGTTCAAAAAGCTGATGAAATGTTCCGGCAGTACGGTTTTTCAAAAATTACTATGGAGGAGATTGCTTCCAATCTTGGAATCAGCAAAAAAACTCTCTACAAACATTTTTCAAATAAGGATCACATCCTTAAAGAAATAGTACATGCAAATAAATGTGAAGTAGATAAATTCATCGAAGACCTAATGGCGCAGAAAAGTATGCCTTTCTTAGATAAGCTGAAAAACTTTATGAACTTTATAGCTCAACAAGCGCAAAAACTTGAAGGGCCGATGGTTCACGATCTAATGAAATGTAATCCGGAAGTCTGGAAAGATATTGAAGAATTTAGATCTAAGAAGGCTTACAAACATCTATCACAATTAATTGAAGAAGGTGTTGAAAACGGCATCTTCCGGAAAGATGTAGATAATAGCGTGATAGTTGTTGGTTATGTAGCTTCTATTCACAGCTTAATCAATCCCGAAGTTTTATCTAAACTGCCAATTTCGGCTGATCAAGCGTTTAGAGATATACTCAAAATTTTGTTCGAAGGAATTTTTACAACTGAAGGAAGAAAAAAATACAAATCATCAATAGATAATTATGGAGAAAGGGCTTTATGATAATTAACAAGTTTAGAATAATAACCTTTGCTGTTATTCTGATAACTGCTTCAGTTGCTTTTGCTCAAGAGAAACTTTCTCTAACTGTTGAGCAAGCAGTTGAAACCGGTTTGCAGAACAGCAAACTGCTTCATTCTTCTTTAATGAAAGTTAAAGGCTCAGAAGCAAAAGTAAGAGAGGCTAATTCTTTAAGACTTCCTTCGCTTAAACTAAGTGCAAGATATACCAGACTAAGCGAAGTTGATCCTTTTGTAATCAGCACGCCATTCGGTTCGTTTCCAATTGCGCCGGGAATTTTTGATACATGGGGCGCGCAAGCATCTCTAGTTCAGCCTTTGTTTACAGGCTTTCGCTTGGTCGGCAACGTAGAGCTTAACGAACAGCTTTCCAATGCAACGAATGAAGAATACAACAAAGACAAGAGCGAGCTGGTATTCAACATCAAGAACGCATATTGGAGTTTGTACAAAGCAACTCAGTTCAAAAAAGTGATGGATGAAACAGTCGATCAAATTAAAGCTCATCTTGCTGATGCTAGAAATTTGGAAAAAGCGGGAATGATGACGAAGAATGATATTCTCAAATTGGAAGTTCAACTTTCAAATGTAATGTATCAGCAGATTGAAGCAGAGAATGCCGTTAAGCTTACAATGGTAGCTTTAAACAGTACAATCGGAATTTCGCTTAACACTCAAATTGCAATTGCATCAACCACCCGATTAACGGAATCTGTTTTCGATGGCTTGGATAAATTAATTGAAGATGCAACTCAAAACAGACCGGAAGTAAAAGCGGCTGATTCCAGAGTAAGAGCCGGAGAAGCCGGATTAACTTTAGCTAAATCATCATGGTATCCTCAAGTAAGTTTATACGGTAATTATTATTACAGCAAACCGAACCAAAGAATTATGCCTACACGTAATCAGTTTGACGGAACATGGGATGCCGGCGTAAACTTGAGTGTGAATGTTTGGGATTGGATGACTACCGCGCATCAAACAGATCAAGCGGAAGCGCAAGCAGAGCAAGCTAAAGATGGTTTAGGAATGATTAAGGATGGAATTACACTGGAAGTAACACAAAATTATTTGAACATGAAACAAGCATACAAAAAAGTTACTCTTGCGGAATTAACTGTTCAGCAAGCAGAAGAAAATATGCGTGTTACATCGGATAAATTTAAAAACGGTTTGGCAACCAGCGCCGATGTCATAGACGCAGAAACAGCTTTGATCAGCGCTAAGACTAATCTTTCAACATCTACTGTTGATTGCGAACTTGCAAAAGCAAAACTTGATAAATCAATTGGCAAATAAAAATTTATAAATCTGGAGAATTAAAAATGAAAAACTGGAAAGCAATTGTTGGTGTTGTTGTAGTACTGGCAATTATAGTAACAATACTGGCAATCAACAAAAAGAAACTTGCTGCTAATACTTCCGGCGGAATAGATATTACTTATTACGTCTCTGTAGAAAATGTTGCTAAGAAAAACATTACTACGCAGCTATCTCTTACCGGAACAATTTATGCGAACAACGACGTGAATATCATGTCTGAAACATCGGGTAAAGTTGTAGCAGTTTACGCAAAAGTTGGAGATTATAAACAAGCCGGATCAGTTTTGCTTCAAGTGGATGATGAACTTAAGAAGGCCGCATTAATGAGTGCCGAAGCAAATTGGATTAAGGCTAAAAAAGATTATGAACGCTTTCAACAGCTCTACCAAGAAAAATCGGTTACTGACAGTCAGCTGGACCAAGTTAAAGTTGGTGCTGCTATGGCGGAAGCAAATTACATTGTTGCAAAGAGACAAATGGAAGACACAAAAGTTAAAACGCCAATCTCCGGCTTTGTTACAAATAGACCGGTAGATGTTGGAGCCATGCTGCAAGGTGCGCCTCAGCCGACATTCGTTGCAAATGTAGTTGATATTTCCCGCGTAAAAGTGAAATTAAATATTTCGGAGACTGATGCTGTTGTTCTAAAAACCGGCGATGCTGTAAAAGTAACTGCAGATGTTTATCCGGGCGTTGTATTTAGCGGAAGAATTGAATCGATTAGTAATAAAGGTGATGAATCACATACTTATCCAACTGAAATATCAATTGTGAATCAAAGTTCTCATCAGTTAAAAGCGGGAATGTTTGTTCGCGCAGAGTTTACTTCGATGAAGGATAGAGATGTAGTTGTGATACCACGTGCGGCGTTGGTTGGTAGCGTTAAAAATCCTCAAGTGTTTGTTGTTGAAAACGGTGCTGCTAAACTTAGAAATCTAACTATCGGAACAGAATCCGGAACAGATGTTCAAGTAATCGGCGGATTGACTGTCGGCGAAGTTTTAATTGTGAATGGTCAGAACAATTTAGTGGATAACACTAAAGTTGCGATTCTCAATAAGTAAAAGGAATTTGAAAAATGACAATTACCGAATTATCAATAGAACGTCCATCATTAATTATAGTAATATTTGCTGCGTTAATGGCGCTTGGACTATTCAGTTACTCAAAATTAAAGTATGAATTGCTTCCCAAATTTTCTCCACCAATTCTTACAATTACAACAATCTATCCGGGCGCTTCACCAAAAGAAGTTGAGACCGGCGTAACAAAAATTATAGAAGATGCAGTTGCGGGAATGGATAAAGTTTCCGAAGT
Source organism: Melioribacteraceae bacterium (assembly GCA_041675645.1). Classification (GTDB taxonomy): domain Bacteria; phylum Bacteroidota; class Ignavibacteria; order Ignavibacteriales; family Melioribacteraceae; genus Stygiobacter. The sequence continues at coordinate 11,464 of JBAYTN010000054.1, read as the reverse complement.
ACGCTCTTCTTCGCTCGAAGGTGTTTCCTTTGTAATTATTGAATTGCTGCAGTCTGCTAAGACAGACATCTCTCTTCAAGATGCGCAAAGAAAGATTAACGAGATATTTACCAAACTTCCCACCGAAGCTAAAACACCGGTGGTATCAAAGTTTGCGCTGGACGAAATTCCGATTCTTAGAATGGGTGTAACTGCTGAAATGGATTCGCGGCTACTCTACCAATTTGTAAAGGATAGAATTCATCCGCAGTTATCTCGCGTTCCGGGTGTTGGCCAGGTTACTTTAATTGGCGGAGATCAGCGAGAAATAAAAGTTAATCTGGATCTGCAAAAGGTAAAGGGGTTCGGCCTTTCTATAATGCAAGTATCTCAATCAATAAAATCTGCCAACCTCGATTTTCCAACCGGAAAGGTTAAAGATCAAGATGGACAGTTCATTGTTCGCGTTGCCGGAAAGTTAAGCTCTGTTAATGAATTGCGTTCTCTACCGGTTGGAGTTTCAAGACAAGGTGGAATCGTAAAGCTTTCGGATATTGCAGAAGTTGAAGACGGCATAAAAGATTACAGCAATATTCTACGCCTAAATTTTAAAAACACAATTGGAATCTCTGTTCAGAAACAAGCTGATGCTAACGCTGTTGAAGTTGCAAGACTTGTTAAAGAAGAAATGAAGAATATTGAAGACCAGTTTAAGAGTTCGAATCTAAAATTCGAAATTGCTGCCGATGGTTCAATCTTTACTATAGATGCTGCAAATGCGGTAAAAGAAGATTTGTCAATTGCGGTTGTTCTCGTGGCAATCGTTATGTTAATGTTCTTGCACAGCGTACGTAATTCATTCATCGTATTGATTGCTATTCCGGCTTCTCTTATTTCTACATTCATAGCAATATATGCGTTCGATTTCTCTTTGAATCTAATGACACTATTAGCTCTTTCTTTAGTCGTTGGTATTCTGGTGGATGACTCCATTGTGGTTTTAGAAAATATCTATCACTACCTTGAAAAGGGTGAGGACAAAAAAATTGCCGCGCTCAAAGGTAGAAATGAAATTGGCTTTGCTGCACTTGCAATAACGTTTGTTGACGTTTCTGTGTTCTTGCCCCTTGCTTTGGTTGGTGGAATAGTAGGAAATATTCTCCGTCAATTCTCAATTGTAATTGTTATTTCAACTTTGATGAGCTTGTTCGTTTCCTTTACGCTTACACCATTGCTTGCTTCCCGTTTTGGTAAGCTGGAAAGATTAACTAAAGCAACAATACTTGGAAGATTTGCTCTCTGGTTTGAAAAGGAATTCCACACTTTCACTGATAAGTATATTCAAGTACTTAAATGGAGCTTTAAGAATAGAGGCAAAGTTTGGATTATTACAATTGTTCTTTTCGTCGCTGCTATCGGCTTAGTTCCGTTTGGTTTAATTGGCGGTGAATTTATGAAGCAGGCTGACCGCGGAGAGTTTGTTGTTAACGTAGAACTTAAACCGGGAACACCAATTGAAGAAACAAATAGAATTTCCCAGAGAATAGAAGGTATACTTGGTAAAATTCCGGAAGTTGAAAAACTCAATGCAAACGTTGGTAGTTCCAGCGAAGGTATGATTGGCTTTTCAACTGCAAACTATTCGGAAATTACCGTAACCCTTATTCCAAGAAAAGAAAGAAGCCGATCAACACAGGAGATCAAAAACCTAATAAAGAAAGAACTTTCTATTATTCCGGGAATAAAAATTAGGGCAAACGAAGTTGGTATTTTTGGTACCGCTAACGAAACCCCTATCCAAATATTGTTAACGGGTGCCAGCTATGAAGAGGTACTACAGTCTGCCAGAAAAGTAGCAAACATTGTTAAAATGATTCCGGGCACCGATGATGTTCGTCTTTCTTCGGAAGATGGAAATCCGGAAACAAGAATCACTATTGATAGAAACAAGCTTTTGAGTTACGGTCTAACACTTGCTGAAGTTGGCGGTACATTACGCGTTGCTTTAACCGGCGACGATGAATCTAAACTTCGAGAAGGTGAAACAGAATACGATATTCGCGTTGTTCTTGATCAGTATGATCGTTCCAAAACTGATGATCTTGGAAACGTTGCGTTCACAAATAGAATGGGTCAGCAAATTTACTTGAAACAGTTCGCTGAAATTTCTCGTGCTACCGGACCAACAAAACTAACCCGGCAAGCAAGAAGTGCATCTGTAATTATTTATTCTCAAGCAGTAGGTAGACCAAGTGGAAATATTGCTCAAGACTTTGAAAGCAGAATGAAAAATTTCCAATTGCCTAAAGGAATTACTTATTCATTCATCGGTATGGTTAAGAATCAAAAAGATTCTTTTGCGGATATGATGCTTGCTCTATTTGCCGGAATTCTTTTTACTTATATGATTATGGTTGCTCTTTACGATTCCTTCTTGCATCCGTTTGTAATCTTGTTCTCAATTCCTCTAGCAATGATTGGTGCATTGCTTGCGCTGGCTCTTACTATGGAACCACTCACAATCTTCTCTATGCTTGGTGTGATAATGCTTGTGGGACTTGTGGGCAAGAACGCGATCTTGCTTGTAGATAGAACAAACTTCATGCGAGAAAAAGGTGATAGTCTACACGATGCTTTAATTGATGCGGGCAAGATGAGAATTCGTCCGATCTTTATGACTACGTTAACAATGATATTTGGTATGATGCCGATTGCTCTTTCATCCAGCGAAGGCGCTGAATGGAAAAGCGGACTTGCTTGGGCGCTCATTGGCGGATTAACATCGTCGCTTTTCTTAACGTTGATTATTGTGCCGCTTGTATACACTAAGATGGAAGAAGTAAAAAATGCTTTCATTCCATTCTTAAAAAAAATATACAGCAAGGTTTATAGACCTAAAGCAGAAGTTAACGGATAATATTTAGAAGTAGTTTTCAATACTTGTAGAGACGCCCGACCGGGCGTCTTTTTTTATCCCTTTGTAAAGACGGATCGAATCCGTCTCAAATAGTGAAAATGCGCCCCGTAAAAACCACGGGATAAGATCGGTGTGTCTTTACTTTAACATACATGTTGACAAAATAATCCGGTTCATTTAAGTTGCAATAAGAAAGATTCCATTCAAACAATTCGGGGGAATCTTGTCATAAAATAGTAGCTGAAATTATAATTCTGTACGTTAATTCGTTTTTGCGTCTTTACAACTTTAATTTATGCGCTATGAATTCTAATCTAGGGATAGGAAATAATGGATATTAATTTTATTCTTACTGTGCTTGGTTTGTTTTCAACAATTGTACTAGGAGCGCTTAGCATTAGATATGCTTTAAAATTTCGATCTTCATCAAAACTTGTATACTTCCAAGATAGCTGTTTCTCTCTTTTTGACTCTTTTGTTAATCGCGTTGACGGTTTAACTCTTTCCTATAAAGGAAAGAGTTTAGAAAAACCCTTGGTCATTTTAAAAGGAAGCATTATAAATTTTGGAACTAATGATATTGACAAAGGAATTATTCACAAGCCACTTGAAATGTTAATTAGTAAAGAATTCCAACTCCTTAATGCCAAGATTATAGATTGCTCACCCAATGTATATGCTGAATGCAAACTGGTTAATGAAAATATAATTGAGTTCAATTGGGAGTTACTTAAATCTGGAGAATCTATCACTTTTGATGCCCTTTTATCAAAAAAGAGCTCGGAAAATCAAAGCAAAAAAGCTGTGGGTCTCTCTGAAGAGATTAGTAACTCATTAATATTCAATCATAGGATTACTAACCTTGGAGAAATTGATAAAACAAGACATCTAGTAAATCCCAGTAGATATAAAATCATGATGTCGTTAGGTACAGCATATTTATTGGTAGGGCTTGTTTTGATTGTTCTTTCAATAACACGTCCAACGTATGGCATTACTTACAAAGTCTTGGATAAAAACTCGCAAAGTATAGTAGAAATACAACCCGATAACGATATACTCAAAATCGAAAAAATTAGCGGAGTTCTTAAAGAGCAAATTGCAGATAAAGATTTTTTCGGGAAGTATGAAATAATCCCGATTGTTAAAAAAAATAGCTTGAGTGCACTAATTCAAATGATCGTTGGTGTAATAATGTTTCTTGGTACAACTATTTTTATGGGTTACTCAACTAACCTACGTATGCGTGAAAAAAGAGTATTGAAATTGTTAAATCAATGACAATACAAAATGCCACGATTTTGTGGACATACAATTAATAAAAACGATTTATATTATAATCTAGCATGAAGAAATACTCTGTTATAGTTTTTGATCTCGGCAAAGTTCTAATTCCATTCGATTACGAGCCGGTTATAAATAAGTTTAATCTGCTTAAACCAAATCTTGGAGATAAATTTAAGCAGATGTATGCAGAGAATTATCATATTCATCAGCGGTTTGAGCGTGGCGAATTGACCCAAGATGATTTTGTTACAACAATGTTGGAATGGTTAGAGGGAACAATTACTGCAGAGGTGTTCTGCCAAGTTTTTTCTAATATTTTTACAATAAACCAAGATATGGTAGAACTGCTGCCGGTTCTTAAAGAGAATTACACTTTGGTTCTTCTTTCAAACACAAATGAGATGCACAAAAATTACGGTTATGGACATTATGAATTTCTTAACCACTTTGACAAACTCATTCTTTCTCATGAAGCCGGTGCAATTAAGCCGGAAGAGAAAATCTATAGAACGGTAGAAGCATTCACCCAAAAACCATCAAACGAACATTTCTTTATTGATGACATTCCCGAGTATGTAGAAGGAGCAAAAAAATGCGGCTGGGGCGGAACGCAGTTTGTTGGGTATGAAAAGTTGGTTGAAGTACTAAAAGCAAAAGGAATTTTGGAATAGAACGCAGATAACGCGAATCAAACTGATCGTTACGGATAATCTGCGTAAATCAGCTTAATCAGTGTCATCCGTGTTCTATTTCTTTTACAGCCATTTCTTCCAAATGTCGGGCTGGTAGCCTATTGTAACTTCTTTTCCATTTCTAACAATTGGTGTAACTAACAAAAGCGGATCAGAAAGCAATTCTTCTTCCAAATTAAAAACCATGAACTGCATATTTCGTTTCTTGTATTGCTTGCCCTCGTTATCAATCAACTCTTCAATTGGTATAACGCGTGTAATATTATCTAACTCACCTTTTGCAAGCCCTTTTTCTGTTAAATCACGAAAATGAAACTGGATTCTTCTTTCCTTGAAGTAGCGTTCGGCTTTTTTTGTGTCGTTGCAGCTTTTTGTCCCAAAAATTTGAATGTTCATACTCTCTAATTGCTTTGTTTGACTAGGGCAAAAGTGATATTTTTCACGGCGATAATCAAACAACACTTCACAATTATGGGAAGAAAATGAAATACGCATCAAAATTTTTAATAATAATCTTGGCGGGAATTACATTTATGAGCTGCTCAGAAAATAAACAGAAAAGCGGTGCACCCGCTGATTTTAAATATGCAGTTGAGACTTTTGCAGATCTGCGCATTCAGCGTTACTTCGTTCCCGGTTTTGAAGAGCTATCGCCGAAGCAGAAAGAGCTTGTTTATTATTTATATCAAGCGTCTCTGGCCGGAAGAGATATAATCTATGACCAGAATTACAAACACAATTTATATATCCGCCGCTCACTTGAAGCCATTATAAGAACTTACTCCGGTGATCGTACTGTTCCGGAATTTCAGCAGTTTATGACTTACGTAAAACGTGTCTGGTTTTCGAACGGGATTCATCATCATTATTCAAACAAAAAATTCTTACCGGAGTTTTCGAAAGAGTATTTAACAAAACTAATTGCCGGCTCGGACGAATTTGAATTCCCACTTCAGAACCGGGAAACGCTTGATGATCTTTTGAGAAATATTTCATCATACATGTTTGACCCTAACGTTGCGCCGATGAAAGTTAATCAAGCTGATGGAGTTGATTTAATTAAATCTTCCGCGGTTAATTTTTATGAAGGAGTTACGCAGAAAGAAGTTGAAGATTTTTATTATAAAGTTGCAGATGCAAATGAAACAGAACCAATTTCATTGGGATTGAATTCAAGGCTTGCTAAAGAAAATGGACAGCTCATTGAGCGTCATTGGAAAACCAACGGTGTATATGCTTATGCAATTAGAAAAATAGTTTACTGGCTGAAACAAGCAGTTACTGTCGCTGAAAATGAACAGCAGAAAAAATGCTTTGAGCTGCTTATAGAATATTACAATACCGGCGATTTACGAAAGTGGGATGAATATAATATCGAATGGGTGAAGGATACTAGCTCGGTAGTTGACTTCGTGAATGGTTTCGTTGAAACATATAACGATCCTCTTGGTTACCGTGGCACTTATGAATCAATCGTTTCGATAAAAGATAATGAAGCTACAAAACGAATCGAAGCAATCAGCAAAAACGCTCAGTGGTTCGAAGATAATTCTCCTATTGCAAAAGAACATAAAAAGCCTAGCGTGAAGGGTGTTTCCGCAAGAGTAATAACTGCTGTTGTTGAAGCTGGCGATGCAGCTCCTTCTACACCGATCGGTATCAATCTGCCGAATGCAAATTGGATTAGAAAAGAACATGGCTCGAAATCGGTTAATCTTGGCAATATTGTTCATTCCTATAATATGTTTGCAGCAACAAGCGGCGTTTTGCCGGAATTTGCATATTCAAAAGAGGAAGTTGAACTGGAAAAGAAACATGGTGTTTTAGCCGATGACCTTCACACAGATATGCATGAAGTAATTGGTCATGCATCGGGACAAGTGAATCCGGGCGTTGCCGAGCCTCATCAAACACTTAAGAATTATTATTCAACACTAGAAGAAGCCCGCGCTGATCTGGTTGCGCTTTATTTCTTGTATGATCAAAAACTGGTTGATCTTGGAGTTATGGAATCACTGGATTGCGGAAAGGTTGCATACAATGATTATATAAGAAACGGGTTAGTTGTGCAGTTGGCCAGAATTCCGCTTGGAGAAAACATTGAAGAAGCGCACATGCGTAATCGTCAGTTGGTTGCTAAATGGGCTTTCGAAATGGGTGCAAAGGAAAATGTAATTGAGAAAAAAGTAAAAGATGGGAAAACTTACTTCGTTATTAATGATTATGCTAAACTGAAAAATTTATTCGGTCAGCTCTTGAAGGAAATCCAAAGAATTAAGTCGGAAGGTGACTTGAAAGCCGGAAAAGATTTGGTCGAAAATTATGGTGTTAAAGTTGATCCGGTACTTCATAAAGAAATTTTAGAGAGATATAAAAAACTAAACATAGCTCCTTATGCCGGGTTCATCCAGCCTAAACTTGTTCCGGTTATGCAAGGAAAGAAAATTATTGATGTGAAGATTGAATATCCGGAAGATTTTACTAAGCAGATGCTTGAATATGGAAAAGAGTTTAACTTACTAACAACTTATAATTAATTTTTTGTGTAGAGACGTTGCATGCAACGTCTCTACAAATATTCTTAGTTCAATCCGCACATTCCATTTGCACATCCTCCGCCGTAAGAAGGAACACCGCAACTTCCGTCGCTACAAGAAGAGCCGCCTTCATAACCCGAAGAAGACATTGAAGCACTGAAAGAAGAAAGTAGTTTCTTGGAGTTTTTTGATTGGCAATCTGGACAAATTACTTCTTCTAAATTTGTGCTGGATTTGTGTAGAACATCGAATTTTTTGTTACAGTCGTTACACTTGTATTCAAAGATTGGCATAATTACCTCTGTTTATAATTCTGAATCTAATTAGAAATTTGTGTGGAAATCGTTCCTATGTTTTCAATCTCGCCAAAAATTTTGTCGCCCGGAACAACTCGACCAACGCCCTCTGGTGTTCCGGTGAATATTAGATCACCCTTTTCCAAAGTCATTCGAGCAGAGATGTGTTTTACACATTGAACGGGATCGAAAATCATATTTGAGATTGATGCGCTTTGTTTTATTACATCATTTACAGAAAGCGAGATGTTCTCGTTTCCTTTAAGAGTGTAATCTTTCTTCAATACAACATCACCCAAAACAGCAGCTGTATCGAAGCACTTTGCAAGCGTCCATGGATCACCCTTCTCCTTGAACTTAAACTGCAAATCGCGCAGAGTCATATCTAATCCAATTGTATAACCATGAATGGCTTTTTCAGCTTCTTCATCTGTTCCGTTCTTAATATCTTCTCCGATATATAAGACAAGCTCAACCTCGTGGTGAAGATTTTCGGAATATGGTGGATGAATAACCGAGTCGCCGGAAAAAATAACATTAGACGCCGGTTTCAAAAAGATAATTGGAAATTCTGTTGATGCTTCTCCGCCAAGCTCCTTCGCGTGAGCCGCGTAGTTCCGTCCAACACAAACTAATTTACCAATTGCTACTTGTTCTTCGCTGTCTCTAAATTTTAGATATCTCATGGTACCTCGTTAGATGCAATTTTGTTTGAAAAGATTCGTTCTCGGTTCTGGATACTAGATTCTTGATACTGGAAAAATCAATGATAGTATGTCATTCTTCTATTGCGGTTTTTTATCCAGAAACAAGAATCGAGCAGCAAGTATCAAGTTTATGTTTTTTGTTCTTTTTTCTTTGCAGCCGGAAATAGAATATTATTCAAAATCAGTCTGTACCCTGGTGAATTTTTGAATAAGGCTAAATCTGTTGGTGAATCACCAACCGCATGCTGATAATCTTCCGGGTCGTGTCCGCCATAAAATGTAAACGTTCCTCTTCCAAAATTTCCATGAATGTATTTTGCTTGATCGGTACCTGCACGCTCGCCTAGTACTGTAACGGAGTTTTTGATGAGCTTTCGCTTAAACATAGAAGTCTGCCCCATAAAACCATGAATTACATTTAAGTGGTTTTGCGTAAGCATTGTTGGAACAGGGTCGTACTTTGCAGAGAAATCAAATAAAGTAAAAAAATCATTCTGCTCGGGGCCAATTTCAAGTGGGGGAATATCTATATCGCTGTATTCGTAAACAAGCGGATTCATCTCTATTTTAAAATTTTCGAAAGCAAATGTTTGGGTGAAATCAACTTTGTCTTGCGCGTTTAAATCCGGAGGATCGCCGTCATACATTCGGTCAGCAATATCAACGTTTTGAGTTGAAAGAGAAATATCATAGGAATCTGTTGCGGAACACATGGCGAACAAGAATCCGCCTTGACCCACATAACTTTTTATTGTGGCAACAACTGCTTTTTCCATTTCGGAAACTTTTTTGAAGCCGAGCTTTTTTGCTTCTTTTTCATAAACCACTTGTTGCTCAACATACCATGAGGCTTCGCTGAAGGACGCATAAAACTTTCCATATTGTCCGGTAAAATCTTCGTGATGAAGATGTAGCCAATCGTATTTTTCTAAGTCGCCGCGTAAAATTTCTTCAACCCAGATCTTATCATATTTTACTTCTGCGTAATCAAGGGCAAGCGTAACTGCATCATCCCAAGGTTTAAAATTTGGTGGAACATAAACTGCAATCTTTGGCGCTTTTTCTAATCTAACAACATCCATGTTCTGATCTTCACTTTGAACTAAAGCGTATATCTGTACAACTTCTTGCGGTGATAAGGGCTGAAATGAAACGCCTTTAATTCTGCATTTGAGGGCGAGTTCGTTAGAATAATCGAGCATGAATGATCCGCCGCGATAGTTTAACAGCCAGTCTGCTGTTGAGCCATTTTCCAACGAATTAAAAGTAATACCGTAGGCCTTCAAGTGATCCGACTGCTGCAAATCCATATAAATAAGAATTTTGGATTGAGCCAAAACAAAGCCAGAAAGCAAAAAATATATAGTTAGAAGTTTCTTCATATCCGTGTTCTAAGCAAAATAGAGTTGCGCTTCGAAATTTTCGAACCAAAATCGTATTTTGAATTCAATAATAATGATAAATCTATTATGCGTTCAAAAAAGAAATTTACAATTTGTCCAAATTGCGAAAACAAACTTACACCAGTTGACCATTTTTGTTCCCAATGTGGGCAGCAGAACCACGATCTTAAAATTCCTTTTTGGCATTTGGTGGAGGAGGGAATTGAATCGTTTTTCCACATAGATAGAAAAGCACTAGTTACGCTTAAGTTGCTCATTTTATCACCTGGTGAGCTAAGTAAAGAATTTAATGAGGGGAGACGAGTTAAATTCATTCCTCCGATTAGACTTTATGTGCTGATAAGCTTTCTTTTTTTCTTTCTTCTAAATTTCAGCATCCCTCATAGTTTTTCAAATGAAGGAAAAAACAGCAGTCTTTCAATTTCCTTTAAGGGGCTTCATACTTCTGAATTAGTTGCATTATCAAAGAAACAAACAGATTCCTTGGCAACTATAAAAAAAATTCCACCTACAGAATTTAATAAGTTTTGGATCGATCAACTGTATAAAATTGCTAATTCAAGCAAAACAGAGTTCTTTCATTCGCTATTCAAAAATATTTCCTATATGATGTTTGTGTTGATGCCCGGCTTTGCTTTTATACTTCATCTTTTTTTTAGAAACAAAAATAGCTTCTATGTTGAAAGCCTAATTGTATCAGTTCACTTTCACTCATTTGTATTTTTGCTTATATCCGTGTTTTTATTAGTCGGCCTAACAAAAACGATTTTTGCTTTTTTGCTAACACCAATACTTGTTCCGGCTTATCTGTTTTTTGTGCTGCGGAGATATTATTATCAAAAAGTGTTTGCGTCAATTTGGAAAACAACGGCGATAGGGGTCTTACATTTTATCTTGTTTGCTTCATTGTTCATTTCAACTGTTTTTATCAGCATCTATCTGGTATAAAAAAAGCCCGGTTTCATTTAAGCAACCGGGCTAATAGTCAAATAAATTTCTTAGGCTGTTTTTCTATCGCTTTCTATGTAAACGGGTTTTTCGTTTTTAGAAACTACATCTTTTGTAATTAAACACTTGTCCACATTTTCCATAGTTGGTAGTTCGTACATGATCTCTAGTAGAATTGCTTCAACTATTGAGCGAAGTGCGCGCGCACCGGTTTTTCTTTCAATTGCCTTCTTAACAATTTCTTCCATTGCTAAGTTATCAAACTCAAGATCGACACCTTCCAAAGAGAATAGCTTCTTGTATTGCTTTATGAGAGCGTTTTTAGGCTCTGTTAAAATATTTTTCATCGCTTTGGCGTTAAGGTTTGAAAGCGGAGCGATAATTGGTAAACGTCCGACTAATTCTGGTATTAAGCCATACTTAACTAAATCTTCCGGCTGAGATTTCTGAATTAGATTGTCTCTCTCGGTTTCGCCCGGAGCTTCTTGTTCGTGGGTATCGAAGCCTATAGGATTTCTGTTTATTCTGCTAGCAATGATATTTTCGATTCCATCAAAAGCACCGCCGCAAATAAACAGAATGTTTTTTGTGTTAACGTTAATTAAGCTTTGTTCCGGATGCTTTCTTCCGCCGCGAGGTGGAACGCCGGCAACAGTTCCTTCTAAAATTTTTAGAAGTGCTTGCTGTACGCCTTCACC
>JBAYTN010000053.1:0-31799 GCA_041675645.1 Melioribacteraceae bacterium | reverse complement strand
TCCACTCATATGATGTGATATGGCAGCCATCCACCAAGGAACGCTTCTTCCACCAGCAAAGTAATCTTCTATGTTTTTTACTTTGCGTTTTGCATAATAACCTAGCCACGATACTAGTATAGTGTAGATCAGAATTACAAGATAATCGGCATTTCCAAGAAGCATAAATCTCTCTTATTTAGATTTTTTTTTGATATTAATTAAAGTAGTTAATAAAGACATCGTAAATTAATCCGGCATTTATGTCGGCAGATTTTTCGGTCATCCATTCCCGGGCCCAATTTGTATATTCTTTTTTCAAACTAGTTATCAATTCTATAATTTCTTTATTGTCAATTTTACTATCGCAACTTTCTTTATTTAATATCTTGTTAGCTACAATAGATTGCCAATACTGAAAGTATGCTGCTCTAGTCCAATTTTCTATTATTTCATACCCGCCGTTAATTCTGGGAATTATCTGATTCAATTCATTCAACCCCATTGATATTTCATATGGAGATTTTGAAATTGATTCTGCTATTTCATTCCACTGATTTTTGTTCTTCCATCTAGTTATTAATTCATTAATGTAATTTTGTGGTGCCGGTTTTGAATCTTTTAGACCAGTCCACATTATTCCGGTAGTATTAGTATTACTAAACGGGAATGAATAACTTATTTTTTCAAACGCTTTACTGATATCACTGTTATTAATCTTAAATAAATGTCTAAGAATTTCTTCTAGTATGTTTTCTTTTGACAACGATGGATTATTAATTGTGAAAGGAGCAAGATTTAACCACATCTCTTGAGTTTCATAATTTGGTATTCTAACTGCCCAACTTGTTACGCATGTTCCTAACAAATCCAATTTTGTTGCTTTGCGAGCAGCACCTATAATATTGTCTATATGTAAATCATTTTTCCCAACAAAAATTGCATCGCCGTAACAACGGGAACTACTGCACAATATTATATCGTAACCTTTCTGTTTTAAATAATCACTAGTATAGAAAGGGTTGAGGTTATCATTTTTATCAAATATTTGAGGAAGATGATTCTTCATTTCAACAGTAATTTTTTCCTTAGGTAATCGTCCTTCTCCCCAAACCATAACACGTTCTGGTACAGAATCACCATCCCAATAATTCCAATCCCAAAAAATGAACTCTTTGGAAATCACAGCCAGTTCATTTGGATGGCTCAATATCATATCACTCCAAATACCGGGTCTAATTTTTTTATTAAAAAGAGGTTGAGCAATGTCATTCAAATAATCAGCATAAAGTTTATTTTTACCTATCTTCTCCGCAGTAGCTTTACAGATGCTGCAAGTTGCAAATGCGTAGGCTTCATCTCCCCCTAAATGGAAGTATTTAAGATTTCCAAACAATTCTAAATATTCATCAATCCAATTCTTTATAAAACCCCTAACATCTTTATTACTTGTACAATAACAATCATATCTGTTTGAATCTTCGCGGAGAGGGTAATATTTCTCATGTTGTAAAACATATTCGGCATGACCTATAGTCTGTAGCAGCGGAATTGGTTCTAACCCTAATGCTCTAGAGTATTCTATTATCTCTTTAAATTCAGCTTTGGTGAATGCATCGGGACTTGAACATTCTGGGCAAGTTACCCATTTAACATCATCCTCAATTTCCCATAGAACTGCATTGTAACCCATTTGTGAAGCTTTATTAAGCCATTTTATTACATAGTCTTTATTAAGAGACACCGAATTAAAATCAAAATGAAATACTATTAATTTTTCTTGCTTGCTCTGACAATAAATAACACTTGTCGCAATTAAAATTAAATAGACAATCAGAAGTAACTTTCTAAACCATGTATGCACGCTTGTTTTCCTTTTGGACATCAATGACTTCACCGGATTCGATACTTAGATGAATTGCTTCAATTGCTTTAGTCACTTCATGACCATCATATCCAGAAGGGTAAGTACCTTCCAAATCTTCTAAATTTAATCCATTATTTAGATGCACAATATTTTCCACAAAATGCTGGATGCTGGTAATTCCATAGCCAACATATTTAGCTTTACCATAAACGTCATTCACTAAACTCATAAAACCGGAATTATGATTTCTAACACCTTGCTCGGAAGTAAAGCAAGAAGTTGTTCCGCGATTATGTGAGTTGGCTACAACAATACCTTCAGTACCAATCAATCTAAAACCCTGGCTAACAATTGATGAGAATTGTTCGGGCAATATCCATGAGCAATCCATACTAATAACGGCACCATTTTCAAACGTGAGCATACTTTGCATTGAATCGAAAGTATCTATACCAAGATTTATTAGTTTATTTTTTTGCCCTTTTGCAAAAACATTTTCAACGCGACTATTCATAAGCCAACTAATTAAATCAATAAAATTAGATCCAAGAAACCATGCTGGGGATGTATTGTGCGCCCAATATTTGAACCAGTCTCTCGGCACGACGATTTGATCTTCCATGTGACAATAGCCGTAGAGAAAATCTCCAAACTTATTTTTGTTGATTAGTTGTTTAATTTCAACATGATAAGGATCGTATCTTTTATGAAAATCTACTTGTAATAGAAGTTCTCTTTGCTTTGCTATTTCAATCATTTCAAGAGAACCATTTGCATTAGTATCGAGTGGCTTTTCTACAAAAACATGTAATCCATTTGCTAATGAATTAATAACTATATCTCTATGTTGATGATCTTGAGTAGCTACAGAAACAGCATTTAAATTTTCCTTTTCTATCATTTCCAAATAATCATCATATACTGGGATACTAAAATTATTTTTAATTTTTAAGTGTTTCGTAACATCACTTTCAGCCGCAGCCACTAATTCAATATTAAGTATATCTTCCAGTTGCCTAATGGCATGTAAATGAAATATTCCAAACCTACCTACTCCAATCGTAGCAATTCTTAATTTTTTCATTCAGCTTTGTTTTTCCTCAGCTTAGATTCTTATCTAAGTAAGCATTAATTTGATTCTTAAAGAATTCATCAATTATCGGGACAGTGGCTCCAATTGTTCCCGAATGGCTGCCCATCTTTGAAAAAACTATTTCCGTATTTCTTCGTGGAATTTCCAAAGCTCTTTTTTGTACAATATTCATTATTGAAGTAGATACTATATTCTTTGCACTTCCAATTTTGCCGCCAATGATTATTCTTTCCGGATTAAATAGATTTATTAGAGTAACAATACCTTCTCCAAGATTTTGTCCCATCTTATCAATCAAGTTATAGGCAAGTTTGTCACTTTCATTCGCTGCATGGCAGATCAAATCAAAATCTATTTTATTAACATCATGATCAACTAAAGTCATTAGACTAGAGCTGACGCCTTCATGAAGCAAAGCTTTGGCTTGCTTAACAATAGCCTGTGTACTTGCAATTGCTTCCAAACAACCTAGATTACCACATTCACATAGAGGGCCATGATCGTCAACAGAAATATGTCCGAATTCACCAGCAGAACCAGATACGCCTTCATATAATTTTTCGTTTAGGATAATACCCATACCAAGGCCAGTGCCTACGTTTAAATAAAGGATACTATTTTTATTCTTCCCTAAGCCAAAATTTTGCTCAGCTAATGCAGCTGCGTTTGCAACATTCAGTATGTAGCTTGGCAACTTAAATTTTTCAGCTAAAATTTCTTTGAAAGCTACGTTTCCCCATTTAACCAAATGTGGAAAAGGAATTGCGGTACCATCGTTAGGATTATACAAACCAGCAATTGATAAACCTATTCCTAAAATTTTATTAACTGGAATGTTCGATTTCTTGATTACTTGATCAATTAAGTCAATTAATGAATTAATTACAGCTTCTTTACCATCTTCTTTATTGTATGGTCTAACTTCTTCTAGTATTATTTCTCCCTTTAGATTCCCGATAATTCCATGAATTCTTGTGTGAGATAATTGGCATCCGACAGTGTATCTAAAATTTCGATTGATGTTATATAAAGTAGATCTTCTTCCTCCTATTGATTCTTCTTTTCCATCCTCTATTATGAGTCCAATTTTGTTAAGCATTGAAGTAATAGTATTTACCTTAGCAAAACTGATGTAAGTATTGTTTACAATCTCTCTATTTGTTATCGGTCCTCCAGAGTATATTTTGTCCACAACAACAGACACATTTCTTTCTCTTAATAGAGTTTGACCTTTAACAGTGTTTTGTTTTTTTGTATTCATACAAATTCCAATCTATTTATATTTCTTAAAGCATTAATAAACTTGCTGTGATTTGCAGCGGCGAAGTTAACCTACCGGTATTCTCAGCTATGTAACTAATGTCAAATTTTATTCCCATGCTGTTAGAAATTGAGTATCTCACTCCTGCACCGGCTGTAAAGTTTCCCATATCATAATTCATTCTATACCCGCAACGAATACTAAAGAGACCCAAGTAATTATATTCTAAACCTAAGTTCATCCTCTCTGAAAAATCTCTTGGATGAATTGCATCGACAGCAAACAACAATGAGCTTCTTGATGCATTTTCCCAAAAGTCTAGCATATTCATTGACAAACCGATTTTAAACGTTAGCGGTGTGCTAAATGATTCATGCTCATACTTCAAGTCTGTTGAAAAATTTTGTACTGTCATTGCAATTGCGAGACTTTTTAATCCCGGATAGTATAGCGTTCCGAAATCAAAACATATTGCGGACATTATATTATTTGTAACGCTTTCATTCCCGGACGAATTGATAGTTACGTTGCTTCCATAATTTTCGTACAAATATCTTATTTGCCCTCCAAAGGAAAATTGTGTCGAAATCTTTTTTGAATAGGTTAATCCTAGTGCAATATCGGAAGGTGAAAAAAGCCCTTCATCTACATAACCATATTTACCGGATTCCTCCTGAGTTCTCGCAACTGAAGTTTTATGTAAATCACCATAATCCATCCATACTACGTTAGCGCCAAAAACGCCCCAGTTTTCTAAGTTAATTCCAGTACCTATTGCATTCAAAGAAATATCTGCTATCCATGAATTATGACTAAAGAAGAATTCACTTTTATCAAGTTCGGATAATCCGGCTGGATTCCAGAACATTGCGGATACTCCTTTTACCAAAGATATACCTGCTTCTCCTCTTCCAACAGTCTCAGCTCCAACACCAATCTTTAGGTACTGCATGCCGCTTTGTGCAACTTTATTAAAATTCTCTTGACCGTAATTTGGCATGAAGTATGCAAAAATGATAAAGCATATAAAAAATGAATATTTTTTCTTCATCATCTTATCACCACAAATTTTATTATTTCGTTTCCTATATCAGATTCAACATGAGCTATATAAAGTCCGCTCACAATAAACTGATTAGAATCAGTTACTTGATTCCATTCTTCTGATCCTAATCCGCTATCATGATAAATCGTTTTTACCAAATCACCTGAAACTGTAAAAATTCTTATTGTACACTTTCCCGGTAAACCTACAAATAGTAATTTATTATTTTGCACATCGCTCGGATTATTTGGATCCCCGTAATTAACAGAACGAATATTGAAAGGATTAGGAACTACTCTAAGATTCTTTTTAAGTTCCTCATGAGTACTTTGTGGACCTACTGCAGCGGAGGCACCAACGTAAGCAGTAGATGTAAGTCTTGAACTTTCAAGTGATTGTCCCGGATTTAAATAATTATTTTTACCATCATCAAAAGCAGTTAAAGCATAGTAATAGTCAAACCCCATCACTACACTGGTATCAACATAGGAGTGAACTATTGGTTTTCCTGTATTACCTCCAATTTCAAGTATTTTTTCCCATTTGTTTTCGGGCGAGATTGCAGCTCTATATAATCTATAACCTGAAAAATCAATTTTCTTAGAATCCGGATCAATTGCTTTTTCTGCGCTTCCTGACCATTGGATTTTAATATTTCCAATTCCTGATGTAACAAGAATTGAATCTGGAGAAGGCAACGGATCTGGGATATTATATTTTCTACTAAATGCAATTTGAGCTCTGCGAAGTGATTTAAATAGTGAATCTCTACCGGTTGCGACTTCTGCTTCGTAGTTATCTTTCGTAATATTTCCATTGAGAAGTTTCAACCCTAATTCTTCCGCTTTCTCTCTGGAAACTCCATCTATTATTTGAACAAGAACTATTCTGACATCTTCGTTTACTGGAATATTGTATGGACCAAAGCTCATCAAGAAATTTTCGGCTCCGTATCCAGCAAAATTCTTGTTTCCACCTTGTGATAGTTTTTGTATTTGAGTACTTGCACTTGATTCAAGCCCGGAGTCATCCCCCACATTAATCGGTTGCGAAGGATCATCCGACGAACCAGATTCTAAATTGTCAATGGCTTGTTTGTCTACGTGCAAAACACCAAGCCCGTAATACCCTGGAACTCTTGGTTCTGCGGTAATTGGATCCTGATCATAACTATCTGTATCAACATGGTTACCGTCCCATGCAATCAATACTCTTGCAGAATCTCCGGTTTTATCGCCCCTTATCCAATTGCTATAAGTTGAACCATAATATTCATAATTGTCATCAAGCTCGGTACCCCCAAATCTTGGTTTAATATCTGTAGAAAAAGGAATCCCAAACCAAACGTCATTTAGCTGTTTTGATAGTTCTTTTGTTTGAACATTTTTATCGACATTGCCAGTATTAATAAACTTATAATCAAAAATAATATAGTTTTTATGCTCCTCAACTGCATAAGCATAGGTCTTTAGTTGAACTGTAATTCCCAACGAGGTTGTCCATATGCTTTCAATTTGTTCATCACAAATAAGTGATGGAACTAAAGATGCATTATCAAAACTTTCTGTTTTTGTTTGACCGGTTCCATCATATACTTTAACAGATGGATAAGGAAATCTTATCCTTTTTTGTAAACTGAGCGGAATAATATCATTTGTGTTTAGATATAAGTTACCGCAAGCAACTAAAGCATCTTTGGCTGTTGTATCTCCTACTCCCTTAAAATTTCTAGCGCCTAACCAAACACCCCATGATTCGATATACATTTTTTTTGATGAGAAATTGAAATAGCGTGAATCATAAGGCCATGTAGGATATAAAATTGTATTATCTCTATAAAGTGAAGCTCCATTTTCACTTACTTCTAAGGCTAACCGGTTTATATGATGTTCGAATGCAGCCTGAGCGTATAGATTACAATTTGAGAAATAAACTAGTAGTAAAAAAAACAATATTGAGAAACTGCGTTTCATCAAAACTCCATATTAAAAATTAATTTTTATTCCAAAGTAAATGTCACGCGGTGGAGTAAAGAGCAATTGTGTTGGAAAATCAGCCGCATTTGGTAACTTAATATAATCTGCCTTATAGTCACCAGGTTGATCGTTTCCACCCTCCTCAGGAAGGTTAAGTGATTCTAAATACTCATTATATAGTTTAAGATATGGTAACAACAGCGATCTTAAATTACTATTAAGTTCCTTTACGTTAAATAAATTGTAAATTTCCAAATAGATTTGTGCAGAAAAATCACCAATAGATATTCCCTTAGATAGCTTCATATTTGTATTTTGATGCGCTCTCCATCTCAGATTATTATTTACTCCGGGCAGATTTTTCGGATTATAAGTGAACGTTTTACCGCTTCTATATTCATTAGTAAAATTGAGTATCCAATCTCCAAATAAATCTAATCCAAATATGTCTTTACCCCAACCTACAGGAGTCTTAAAAGTTAAATTTGCTAAAATTGAGTATGAAGCACCCGGTGTATATTGTGTGCTGCTGCTCATTGCCGGAGTTTTTAATACGTTCTCATAAAAAACTGCGTTACCAAAATCTCCTGACGAAGTTATTAGATAGTCGAAGCTTACATTGCCCATGAAAAACGTTCCAACTTTCTTTTCTAGAATAGCTTCAAGACCTCTTGTATCAGCATAATTACCATTACTGAACGAAGATATTCTGTTACCCGCTTCAGAGTAATAGTCCACCCATTTTATTTGATTTGTAATATTTCTGTAAAAGCCGGAGATGTGAAATAAATACTCTTCTCCTAATTGTTGTTCAAAACCTAATTCGTAAGCAATAGTTCGTTGCGGTTTTAAATTGGAATTTTCAATTCTATCGTAAAAGCCACCGTATCTTTCTCTTTTATTATACAAGTATCTTGCATCGGGTTCATCATAAAAATGACCATAATTAAAAAACAATTTACTTTTTTCACTAATTGGATAAGAAATTCCAATTCTTGGGCTTACGTATAAGAATGGATCAATTTTTTGTGTAGGTACGAGGCTCAAACTATCTACTGTAAAATAATCCGAGAACATAAAAGTATAATATGTTCCTCTTCTGTTTGTATAATCTAACCTTACTCCAAGATTTGCTATCATGCCGCTAAATTCAATTTTATCTTGGGCGTAAAGAGCAAATTTAATTGGTATTTGTCTAAACTTATCATACTTAACAAGTGGAGGAGAAATTTGTATTAGTCCATGGTTCATGTCCATATCATCATAATTAAATTCAAAACCGGCTTTAATTTGATGATTCTCATTAATCTGACTTACAAGATCGAACCTTGTATTTATTAGAGTTTCTCTAGAATAATCTCTTTCTTTTCCATGTCCACCCAGAATGAATGAAAAACCTGAGGTTTTGATTCCGAATTCACTTTCTCTTCCTCCAAAATCCGCAACATCGTAAGGTGTCCAGCCGTACGGTACCTCATCAAACCCAACACCACCAACAGTAAATACTGTGTTACTGCTCCTTTCAGATGCATGATTAACAAACGAACGGCGCAATAAATAAGATAATTTAAAATCATAAAATGTATTATCAGATATTGCATGTGAGATATTTATTGCAAATTGATTTCTGTAACGATCTGCCAACGAACGCATGGCCTGATAATATTTCGTTAAGGGATATTGCATGCTATAGATAGCTTGTTCAATTGTAGAAACAGAAACCTGTGGCGTATTATAAGTTGTGCTCGAAAAATTTTGTTGATAAGTGCCCTGAATATTTACTTTCATCGAGGAAATTGGATTCAAGGTTAGTTTCCAAAACCAATTCATATCCTCCGAATGATCTCTTGATAAAGGGACTGCCAGCATATTATACTCATAGCGCAGACCTGTAAAAAACCTCAAATTAGTATCATTTGTCAGTAAATTTGCAAACGGAACCGGTCCTCCTAAAGTAAGATCAACAATGTAGTCCGGTTTATGACCATATTCTCTTTCCCTATGTTGATATTTCCAAACTTCTTGTGCTTGTTCTGGCGAAAATCCGTAAACCGTATCTTTAGCAGCAAATTGTTCCCAATAGCCATCTGGATTACTCAAGTCGTGCACACCATCTTGACCGTATAAAGCATCATTATAACCATACAACAACCATTCTGGAGCAGACTTAGGATCGTAAATTGATGAACCAAAATGCTTTTTTGCTGCCGGACTATATTTTACATCTGCACTAAAATGGTATTTTTCTGTTCCATCCTTTGTCACTACGTTGATAATACCTGATCTAATATTTCCATATTCTGCATTAAAACCACCTGTTAAAATTTCAGCTGCTTTAAGAGTACTCAAATTGAAGTTGGTCAGTGATCCGCTCGATAGTGCTTCGGTAACATTAAGACCATCTACAAATACTCCTACTCCGGTCCCACCTCTAATTGATAATTCATTTGTAATCTGTTCTTGTGCATCATTAGTTTTAGGCTGATAAATTGTACCTGGTTGTAGATTCAACAAATTATTAAAATCAATTACAGGAAGTGTTTCAACTTCAGCAATTTCAATATCTCTCTTACTTGAAGAAACATCCAGAGCAATTGGAGGTCTGTTAGCGCTAACAACTATTTCCTTTTCCAATTCTATTGATGTTTTATTCATTTCTACATTTATGTCAGTCGTTCTGTCAATTACAATTTTCACATCTTTTACATATAGTGTTTGATATCCAATGTAACTCAGCTTAATTGTATAGGTCCCTGGTGAAATTCCTAGGATAAAAAATTTACCATCCACATCTGATGAAGCTCCTCGATTTGTCCCTTCAACAAATACATTCACTCCAATCAACATTTCTCCGGTATCGGCATCTTTTACTGTTCCAACAATTTTACCTGAATTACCTGCCAGCAATTCTAAACTGTTTCCAAAGAAAACCAAAACAATGCAAAATATTAAAATGAATTCCAGTCTTCTTAAATGATTTACCATTTCAAGCACTCATGATATTATAATGTCATTATTATAAAAAAGAGAGACTCATCATTCTGAGTCTCTCAACTTTGAATTATTTTATTAACAACATTTTCTTTACTTCTGAAAATGAACCAGCTTGAATTCTATAAAAATAGATTCCGCTTGCTAGATGCTCAGCATTGAAATTTACTTTATAGTTGCCAATTTTTTGATGAGCATTAACCAGCGTAGCAACTTCCTGACCAATAACATTATATACCTTCAAGGAAACATTACCCTCTTTAGGCAGGCTATATTGCAATACTGTTGTTGGGTTAAATGGATTGGGATAATTCTGAGACAATTCAAATTTAGTTGGAATTGTATTTATCTCTTCAACACCTACATCTGTTATCAAAGCTAATTTAACATCATCAATCCCATAAGCGGCTTCTGGCGCACCGTCTGCCCCATGAATAACAACTACAGCTTGAAGGTATGCTGTCCCTTCAGGCATTGTTTGTGTATTTGTATATTTCGCCCACTCTGTTGTTACCTTTTCTGGGAATATTTCCCAATACAAGAAAGTAGATCCGGTAACACTTTTAGCTGAAATTTTTAATGCAGCAAAATTGGCCCCTGGATAACTAGGAGAAATATCTTTGAAGTATGAACTTAGTTCCCAAACTTGACCTGGCTTAGCCGGAAATGAATTTTGATATAATAAATAGTAACCGCCTTGAGTACTTGTACATTTTACCCAGTTAACACCACTGTGAGCTGTACTAGCATCACTTTTAAATTCTAGACTAGCGCCGGTTTGAGCATAACCAATCCAACTTTTTGGTATTCCCTTATCATCCGCTCCTTCTTCAAAACCTGGGTTTGCCAAAAGATTTGTTTTATCTGCTATAGATGAGACAAGTTCTAATCGAACATCATCAAAACCGTATGATGCTTCTAGTGCACCATCCGCGCCATGAACCACAATTACTGCTTGAATAGATGCCGTACCTTCTGGCATAGTTTGTCTGTTTGAAAATTTTCTCCAGTACGTTGTTACACTATCTTGGAAAATTTCCCACGCCAAGAACGTTGCGCCAGTAACACTTTTTGCAGAAATTTTTAATGCTACATAGCTAGCTCCAGGATATTTTGGCGATACATCTTTAATAAACGAACTGAAATCCCAAACATCCCCCTCTTTGGATGCATACGTTTTTTGGTAAAGTAAATAATAACCACCCTGTGTGCTTGTACATTTTGTCCAATAATCTCCATTATATGCTGTTGCATTATCTTTTACTACTGTCATACTAGCGCCAGCTTGCGCATAACCGATCCAACCATTAGGAATTCCTTTAGCATCAACTCCATCTTCAAAACTAGGGTTAGGCAAATAATTTGGCAATGTAGAAACTGGATAACTCTTGATTTTTTCCAGTTTAACATCATCAATACCATAGGATGCCTCTGGGGCACCGGTTGCACCATCGATAACAAACACTGCTTGAATAAATGCAGTACCGGCTGGCAGGGTTTGAGTAGTAGCGAATTCTTTCCAATTTGATGTAATACTATCTTGGTGTATTTCCCAGTACTTAAATGTAGCTCCTGTACTGCTTTTTGCAGAAATCTTGAGAGCTGCAAAAACAGCTGTTCCAGGATTAGTTGCTGAGACATCCTTTATAAAAGAACTAAATTTCCAAACATCACCTTCTTTAGCTGGAAATGTGTTTTGATACAATAGATATTGAGCTCCTTGCGTAGTCGTGCATTTTACCCAATAATTACCCGAATGTGCTTTTGCCGGTTCGTTCATTACTTGCATACTGGCCCCAGTCTGGGCGTAACCTATCCACCCGTTTGGAATTCCTTTTGAATCTACTCCATCTTCAAACCCCGGATTAGTCAATACGTTTTGACCAAATATTAAAAATGGTAAAAAACACAAACTAAAAAACAATAGTTTTAATTTTTTCATGAAAAATCTCCCATTGTTAGTATGTAATGTTATTTAATTCTCATAATTTTTTAACATTACATTATTTTCTTATTTAATGAATTAATAACAATTACAACACCGCACTTCTTTCAACTAATATTTGAATAAAACATTTTTTAAATATTTTTTCTATTGATCTTATTTTTATTGTAATAAGTGTTTATATCACTTCCTTATGCCTTACTTAATTACAATTACTATTAAACAAATCTCACTACTTAATGAGCAACATCTTTTTAGTGCTTAAAAATGAGCCCGTATTTATCTGATAAAAATAAACTCCGCTTGCTAACTTCGAGGCATTAAAATCAACTTGATGATGACCAACTTTTTTGAACTCATTGACTAAAGTTACAACCTCTTGCCCAAGAATATTGAAAACCTTAAGTGAAACATTTCCTGGATTTTTAATACTATATTGAATTTTAGTTACCGGATTAAATGGATTAGGATAGTTTTGAGATAAACTATATTCAAATGGAAGATTATCTTGGGCATTATTCTTTATGCCTGTAACAACATTACTCGAAAATTCATCTACGGCTTCTATTTTATCAATCAGTATGGTGTATTCCGTGCTTACTGCTTTAGGATCTCTAACGTAAAATCTTATTTGATCAATATTTGCTAAGTCGCCATACAATTGTTCTTTTGTTCCAACATTTGATGACCAAACGGGAATATCGGTATTGTTGCCTAGATATCTAAAACCATTTATTGAGTCAGCTGCGAACTTTACCCCAACATGTACCCAGTCTGTATTCTTTAATTTGAAAGGTGCACTTTCCCACATTTCATCCCCGTTCATTAATCTTATTGTGATTGTATTATCACTTCCATCCCCTTTAAGCCAGTATTGCACTCCGCCTTTATGTGTTGAGAAGTTCAATCCTGGCAGTATGTTTCTTTTTCTCACAGCGGTGTACCCATTTGCACCATTATAAGTAATTGCCATTGATTTTGAACCACTCCTTGATTGAGTTTCATTTAAAACCAACGAAACACTACCTGTACCAAACTGATTCCATGATGCTTTCAGATTATCTGAGTCGGTAAAATCTTCAAAATCATCAGCGCTTTTCGGTTCGAGAAGAGGAAATTTATCAACTGCATATAAACCATCAATGCAAATTGCTCTTTTAACCGTATCTCTATATACTGGATATGCTTGGTTTATATATGGTGGAATAGCACTTCCAAAAAATCTTTTATCTATTCGCACTTCCATTAGTTTGCCCATACTCGTTCTAAATTGTTCATCAGTTCCCATTGCAAGATCCCAGTATGTACCATCAGGACTGTTTCCTAACCAGCGAAAACCATTTGTTGCACTAACTACAAAAGGAATAGTAACAAGATGCCATGTTGTATCTTCTAGTGAAATCCAATGTGAGCCCCAGTAATTAACTTCAGTATCCATAAATCTAAAGAAGAACAAATCTTTACTTCCATCTCCTTTCAACAGAAATTGAATACCTCCATTTGCACTTACTTTGGATAGATTCGGAATTTTATAAAGCACCTGTCGACTTCTGAAAGCAATGCCCCAAGTTGTTCTCTCTTCGAGCTGAAAAATCCAAGTTGCATTCTTATAACCTTCTGGAGCTTGATCATCACGAGCTAATTCATAATCCAAAGTTCCATAACCAAAGCCCTGCCATTTTGTTTGAAAATCAGCAGATTCCGAATATTCTTCAAAATCTGCTATTTTGATTGCGTTAACACCAACTGGAGGCATAAAATCTACTGCCCGGAAATCATCAAAATATAACCTATGATTAACTTTATCTGTTTTGTCCGGATTGTCTATAAGAATTTGAAAACGAGTAATCGATTTTTGACTTGCCTTTAAGTCTTCTTCAGTTTGTTCATACAAACCATTCTTTTCCGACAGATGCATGCCATACTTATCGCTTGGGTCAAGTTTGAAAGGAACATATACAATATGCCAATTAGTATCAGAAAGGGCTATTGGTTGAGATCTCCAAATAGCATATAGGTTATTTACTTCGTTATAATATCTTAATCTGATTGTGTTTTTTGTACCGTCACCCTTCATGTAGAATTGAATTCCACCTTTTGTATTACTAAGGTTCAAAGGGAAAAATGAAACATCTGTTGTTAGCTTTTCTACAACTCCTCCCCATGAACTTTCACTTGCATTGTAAACGAATTTTAAATACTTAGTGCCGCCAGGTAATGCTTTCTTAGTTGTATCCGTGATTACTTCAAACTCTTTTGAAGCTAAGCCAGAAATACTCCAGTGTTTTCCTAAATCTGCTTGTGAAGTATAACTTTCAAAACTATCCAGCACTTTTGTCTGCGCAATGCTCTCTTTTCCTGAAAAGATGAAGATAAAAGAACTGATAATTACCAGAAATAGTAATATCCTTTTGTCCATAAAGTATTCTCCATTTTTTATTTATTATTTCTAAACGCTGTATTTAGATTATATCATAGACGAGGTAATCAAGCAAGTGTATTATTATTTTTCTAATACAATCTAGCAATGGAATTGGTTAATGTCAACTACTTTTTATATTATTTATAATAATTATCGAATTTAACGACATATTCACATGTATTTTTAATATCTTATATATAAATGGGCACTATATCTATTGTTAACGAGTAAAAGGGCTTTGCAACTAACTGCCCAACCGAAACAACTGAAACTATAGATTACAATTAAAAAAGAAAACGGCAGCACCGCTTTTGATGCTGCCGTTAGTAGGATATTACAGAAGATGTTCCGGCTTGAGTTTCCCGAATATTTCCGGAAATATTTCTTTAGTAAATTCCAGCCGGTTATTCTTTATGAACCCATCCCCCTTATACTCTTTAATAAAAAACTGATCTATTCTGGTCTATTTCAAAAAACTCAAATCTATATTTCTATTGCAGTCCATATTGCAGAGTCCTAGATTAAATAAAAAAGCCCTCCGTAGAAGGCTTAATTAATTGACTTAAGATTTAATTTAAATTTGAGAGTTGAATACGGGTTGATTGGTGTAACTGGAAAAGTTGTAAAATCTAAATAATTTTTTGTAGAGAAAGTCTTGAAGCTTTATACTTAGATTACTTTACAAGTTGCATTTTTTTACTTCGGAAAAAGTGCCCAAGTTTACCACATGCTTTTGCTTTCTGTTTTTATTCAATTAACAATCAAACCTCATCCTTCCAAATTCTGCCTTAGTTTACCTAAGTTTACCACGAGCTCTTTTCGGGGTGCTTTTTGCGGGAGACTTGAACTAGAGCATGTCCCGCGTTCTTTGCGGGATTCGGGGCCTACCCCGAGCCTTTGAGGTTTTTGTATTTCTTTTCTTTTCCCCGACATTAAAATTCTTGACGGTGATTTTAATATGAGCGGTGAAACCAATCTCCGTTTTTCTTTTTTTTCTGCACCTTAAAATAATTGCGTCAAAAAATCTGAACAAAGTGTGGGATTAGAAGAAAAATATGCTTTGGACTAAAGTCCAATTGGAGACATATTCTTATAGCCCCACCCTTAAGGGTGGGGCTATATTATTCATTCATATATCGTCTTTAGCCAGACTGCTTTTAACTATACAGACTAACCGTTGAAGATTAAACAATTATTTTACAATTACTATGCGTAATAGGTGGGGCACTTTATTCTCAACTTAATCAAAATTGCAAAGAGTCAATTACTTTTTTTTCTCACCGACCTTAAAATTCTTGACGGTGTTTTTAATATGAGTGGTGAAACCGATTAGAGAAAAATTACCAAATCTCAATTGGATATAGATTTTAATTTTTCTCCGGTTTTACCGCGAATATCCGGCAAGAATTGGAATTTATCCCGCAGTATTTTTGCGGGAGTCTTGACTTGAAGCCCGTCCTGCGTTTTTTGCGGGAGTACTTTTGGGTCAATTTTATCCCGTGTCTTTTACGGGGCCAAAAGTACAAAGAAATAACTTTACCCAGCGCTCTTGCGCTTTTTGCATCCCGATGCTTTTTATCGGGATTACCTTAGCGTTTTTTCTTTTCTTTGCCTCTCCCCGACCTTAAAATTCTTGACGGTGCTTTTAATATGAGCGGTGAAACCGATTAGAGAAAAATTACCAATTCTCAATTGGATGTAGATTTTAATTTTTCTCCGGTTTTACCGCGAGTATCCGGCAAGAATTTTGAGTCGGTGTTCTTTTCGTTCTTTTCTTCAAAGAAAAGAACAAACATTACATTTTTTCGACTCTATAATTGCCGTTTTTCCGAAAGTAACCATCTTTAATTTAATCCAATCTCTTTGCGGGATTTCGGACCTGCCCAAGTTTACCCCGATGCCTTTTGCGGGCCTGTCCCGTTTTTTTTACGGGGGCGTTTTGTGCGGGGCTTTGCTTTGTGTTTTTTATTCACTCAACACTCATAACTCAAACCTCATAACCCTGCCCCGTTTAACCCGAGCTCTTTTCGGGGTGCCTTTGCTCTTTTTGGCACCTGTCCCGAGCTTTTGCGTTTTAGGCATCCCGCGTTCTTTGCGGGATTTCGGGATCCCGATGCTTTTATCGGGATTATCAGAATTGCTTGCGCCTTACTGCTCGAATCTGATTTTACATATTTGAGAAAATCGAATTAGAATAATTTCAAAGCAGTTATTAACTCCTAATCTTATAAACCAATTCGATCGAAGGTCTTGCGTCGGAGATTCCAAGTCCATGCCCTTTGAATATTTCTTCATACACTTTAGTATGTAAATCAGTGAACCCATCTGAAAATTCAATTCTCTCACCATCTATCACTAGTTCTCGAAGAGACTTGCTTTTACTGTCAGTTGGAAGGTCATTTCGGTCCACCGATAGAAACCAATCGACTTCAGCTCTTTCGAGAATTAAACTGCCTTTCATTCTTTCTTTACTTCGTAAGTCAACTTTGTACTCAAGGACATTTCCGAATAGCCATATTAATAAATCAAACAAATGAATGCCGATGTTAGTAGCCAATCCGCCCGATTTACTCTCATCCCCTTTCCATGAATA
This sequence comes from Melioribacteraceae bacterium, assembly GCA_041675645.1. Taxonomy (GTDB): domain Bacteria; phylum Bacteroidota; class Ignavibacteria; order Ignavibacteriales; family Melioribacteraceae; genus Stygiobacter. Next base: position 14,627 of record JBAYTN010000053.1, on the reverse strand, counting down.
ATGGTACCATTTTCCTCGCGGAGTAATGTAAGTTAGTTTAACTTTATGATTAACGGTTGATCCGGATAATTGCTCTTTTAGTTTCATCAGTTCCGGGTGATACCTAAGCTGCATAACTGTTTTAATTGAATTATTGTGCTTTACTTCCAGCTCTTCCAACAAATCCAGATTTGACGGAAAAAGCACGAGCGGTTTCTCACATATCACATTAACATCGTTTGAAAGTGCTAACCGGATATGTGTATCGTGCAGATAATTTGGAGAACAGATTGAAAGATAGTCCAGCTTCTTTCTTTTATCGGAAGATCTTTTCGCAAGTTCTCTTTCAAACCGTTCAATGTTATTAAAATATTCTGCATCCGGAAAGTATTGATCTATAATCCCGACTGAATCATTTGGATCAAAACAAATTACCAATTCATTTACGGTATCTTTAATAGCCTTTAAGTGACGCGGCGCTACATATCCGCCAACTCCAATTAATCCGAACTTCTTAATGTTTACCTCTAATATGTCTACTGCAAAAATGTTATAAATTATTCTCAATTAAAGTTAAGAAAATAGTTAGAATCGATTCTACATGAAAATATTGATCCATCCTTTTCTATTATTCTATAAACTAAAAAGCCGCTCCATCTTTCGAAGGGCTTATTTTTTTCTTTCCTCAGGTACTCAGCTACTTAGGCACTAAGGCACTATTTTGCTCAGTTACTTTCTTACGCCTTAAATATATTATCCTCTTTCAGTCCATGTCTTTCAAACACATTTCTAATATTTTTTTTTGGTGGTGGGTTCTTATATTTCTCCGACCTTAAATTCTTGGTGGTGCTTTTAGCATGAGAGAGAAAACCGAATTAGAAAAAATTTCTGATTACTGTCTTCACGTTGAATTTAATTTTTTCTCGGTTTTTGAACGAATGCCCACCAAGAATTTTCAGTCTTGATTTTTTGGTACTTTTTGATCAAGCAAAAAGTACAAGGTTACGCCTTAAATATGTTTTCGCCTTTCAATCCATGTCTCTCAAAAGCATTTCTCGTATCCACAATCAGTTTCGCGTTATCTGCAATTAACTTATAATCGAAGTTATCATGATCTGTCGATAAAAGAACAACGTCAAAAGATTGAATAGCATCGGCGGTCAATTCAATTGTTTCCATCCCAAAATTGTACTTTCTGGTAGGTGGTAGTTTGGGTACATATGGATCTGAGTAACTAACAAGGGCTCCTTTATTTTCCAGTATCTCAATTAGTTTAAGCGTTGGAGATTCTCTCATATCATAGATACTCTTTTTATGAGCTGGTTGAATGTAGGTTGCAAAGCAAAGCATTTTTAGTTTACTTTTAGGAAACGACTTGCTTAATTAAATGAAAACACCTTCTATTCTAACTGACTATAAGCCCTTCTTTACAAAACAAGTCTTTCTTGAAATCATCTTCTCTTTTCTATCTTATACACATATAATTATCTCATCTGTTTCAAATTACAATAACACTTCACTTCTTATAAAATCATTTTCCTCGGTACTTTTGATTGCCTATTACTTATACCTTCATAAATATAATTATAAACTAAAGTTTGATTTGTCCAATACTGTTCACCGGAGATTCTTTTTAATTTTAACTTTATTTTTATTCATTGCTTCCATTTCACTTTTCACCGATAAACTCAATATGTTAGGAATGCAAAAGTTTTACTTAATTGTTATCCAGTTAATTCCATTTATAATTATTTCGCGATATGCTCTTTACACTTGGACTAAAAAACGCACCTTGGCTTTTATTACAGTTGCATTAGCAATTGGAATTTTTGCATCGGTCTTTTCGTTAATTATTTCTCCATTCAATCCATTTATCATTTATAATTTCTCATTTACAAGATGGAGTCATGTTGCTTTCGGAAGGTTTATAATTATTCCGATTATCCTTTCTTTTTTCTTAATGTATTCTTCAGTTAATAAAAACAGAGTTCTAGCTAGTATTGCAATAGCATCTTTATTTACATTTACTCTGATTTCATCAGGTTTTCGTGCGGGTGTTATTGCCGTTGCGTTTTTCTTGGTTTCGTTGTTACTATCGAGTACAGTAAAACAAAAACAGAATTTATTTTCGCTAAAAAACATTCTGCTTATAATATTACTAATCGGTTTACCATTATTAATTTACAGCTCACAACCGGTAAATTTTCTTAATAGACTAGAAAGTATTGAACAAATATCCAAAGGCGAAAATATTAAAGATGGTAGTCTTACTACGAGAATTAACGCTTACAAAATTGCTTGGTCTAAAGGATGGGAAAGACCAACTTTAGGGCATGGACTTGGTACTTTTCAGTTTGCTGGAGGAGATTTTACTAAAGCCATGAAGTATCCCCACAACATATTTTTAGAGTTCTTTTACGAGTTTGGTTTGATAGGAGTCTTGTTTTTCATCTACTTTCTTTCTTTAACACTGCGGTATCTGTTAAGAACAAACTTTTGGATTATATCCATTTACTTTACATACTTTTGGTTTAGTCTTTTTTCAAAAGATATTACATCTAATGTTCTTCTTTTTTCAGCATTCGCATTTATAGGCTACAAAAATGAGATAAAAAAAGCCGCTTAAACATTAAGCGGCTTAAATTTTTCTTTTCTCCATCCACTCAGGCACCTAGGTACTCAGTCACTAAGGCACTTTCCCACCCAGCTCCTTGTAGTACCATTCTGCTGTCTTCTCAAAACCCTGGGCTGCATCATATTTAGGATCATAGCCCAGAATTATCTTTGCTTTGAGTATGCTTGCTTGAGAATGAGGAATATCTCCCATTCTCTTGGGACCAATGCTAGGTTCAATATTTTTAATAGTATCATCATATTTTGCGAGGTTATCCCGTAAGGTTTCAAATAGTTGCAAAAGGGTTGTATTTCCACCATAAGCAACATTAAAGACTTCGGAAAAATAATGTTTGTCCAAATCAGAAATCGATGAGGTTTTATCCAAACTACTGCCAATTGCTTCAGGTGTTTGTTCGTCCCCTAAGTTGTAAAATTCCCGTTGCCCATCTACTATCCTTTCAGTTGGAGTAAAGAGTGCTATTTCATTTGCATGCAAAACATTCTCTACATAAGTAAAGTCACGGCTGTAACTTCCATCACCATTTATTTTAGGACTCTTATTATTCAAGAACTGATTTGCCCATAATGGAATTACAGCTGCATAGGCGCCGTTTGGGTCTTGCCTTTTACCAAAAACATTAAAGTATCTTAACCCAATACACTGCATACCGTAGGTTTTTGCAAAAACATCAGCGTATAATTCATTAACATATTTTGTGATAGCATAAGGAGAAAGCGGTTTGCCGATTTCCTCTTCAACTTTTGGAAGTTTCTTTGAATCGCCGTAAGTACTGGAACTGGCAGCGTAAACATATCTCTTAACTTTTGCATCCCTTGCGGCAACTAAAACATTAAGAAACCCATCAATATTTACTGAGTTTGTATTTATCGGGTCACTTATTGACCTTGGAACAGATCCTAAAGCAGCTTGATGAGAGACATAATCACACCCTTCAACTGCTAGCTTGCATGTCTCAAGATCTCTTATATCCCCTCTAATAAAAGTAAAATTTGGATTCTCATAGTTATGAGAAATATTATTTTCATATCCGGTACTTAAATTATCGAGACAAACTACTTGATAACTTTTAGATAGTAAATGATCTATTAAGTTACTCCCGATAAACCCTGCTCCGCCTGTTACCAAAATTTTCATAATTGCTATACCAACGGTTCCTAATTCAAAATGTTTATTTAGTTGCTGCCTTACTGCTGATTGAACCAAGTATATTCATCAATTCAGTTGATTCATTTAATAGAAAACTAGATTCATTACTTTTTTGACTTATCTCAATGATTATTCTCATCCAATAATTTGATTCTCTCATTTCTCTAAGTGCAATTTTTATTTTATTTACAAAGTAAGCTCTCGAGCTGGCACCTTGTGCTTCTTCATAGTTAGCTCCGCTTGAAGTAGCCGACTTAATAAGCTGATTCTTAATAATCTCATATTCTTTTGTATTTGGAAAATCTCGAGTGAATTTGATTACATGAATTGCGAACTCGAACAATCTTTTTCCTAAGCCCTTATCCATTTTTAATTTTCACTTGCCAATTATCTTACATTTTTTAATTTATGTTTTTAGAAGATACCTTTTCTCTTCCTATTTTAATTTTTTATTTTTCATTTTTAATTGTTTTTTACAGTCTGTCATCTACAATTGCTCTGTCAAGAACACCTTTTACATCATAGATAGTAAATCCGTTCTTCTTTCCGGCGCCAAGGTTTAACTCCTTAAACGAATCATGCGCAACAGCTAAAATTGTACCTTCATAATTACCTAGGTTAACTTCATTTATTTCAGTGAATATGTCAATACCATATTCGTGCTTCACTTCTGCTTTGTCCGCCCAAGGATCATAAACGTCAACAGTACAACCAAATTGCTTAAGTTCATTAATAATATCAATTACTCTCGAGTTTCTAATATCCGGACAATTTTCTTTGAATGTAATTCCTAGCACCAAAACTCTTGAGTTAAGAACTTTATGTTCTTTATGAATAAGTATTTTTATGAACTCACTAGCTACATAAGATCCCATACTGTCATTTAAACGTCTGCCGGCAAGGATAATTTCCGGATGATAACCAATTTGTTGAGCTTTATGAGTCAAGTAATATGGATCTACTCCTATGCAGTGTCCGCCAACTAATCCGGGCTTGAATGGAAGAAAATTCCATTTTGTGGATGCCGCTGCAAGAACTTCATTTGTGTCTATTTCCATTAAGTTAAACAATTTGGCCAGTTCATTGACAAAAGCAATATTGATATCTCTCTGTGAATTTTCAATAACTTTTGCTGCTTCAGCAACTTTCATAGATGATGCTAGGTGTGTACCCGCAGTGATTATAGTTTTATATAGCTCATTAACAACAATTCCAATTTCAGGCGTGCTTCCGCTTGTTACTTTTTTTATCGAAGAAACTCTATGCTCTTTGTCTCCCGGATTAATTCTTTCGGGACTGTAGCCACAATAGAAATCAATATTAAATTTCATTCCGCTGTTTTTCTCAAGAAGCGGAACACAGTCTTCTTCTGTACAACCTGGATATACGGTAGATTCATATATAACAATTGAATCCTTTCCCAATACTTTCCCTACCGCTTCGCTTGCTTTAAGCAAAGGTGTTAAATCTGGTCTCTTATATTCATCAATCGGAGTTGGAACAGTAACAATGTAAAAATCACAACCTCGTAAAACCTCAAGTTTACTTGTGCATGTTAAACTCTTCGCTTCACTTAATTCCGATTCCGTAAGTTCAAGTGTCTTATCAATTCCTTTTTTTAATTCTTGAATCCGGTTCAGATTAATGTCAAATCCAATCACCTTAAACTTTTTTCCGAATTCAACTGCTAGTGGCAATCCAACGTAGCCTAACCCAATGACTCCAATAATTGCAGATTTTTTTTCTAGTTTTTCCAACATAATTTCATGATAACTCATTAAACCTCCCTCTGAAAAATGTTATTTAAAATAATCAAAATATCACAAGATTAACAAAAAGGTAGTGTGTAGATTTACCCCTTCAAAGGGACAAAGTGAAATAATCAGAAGTTCCATAATAATATAAATGATATTTTCAAAACTACGACTGTTCTTTTTTGAAATAACGAATGAATCAATCAATTAGAATCTTTTATCTTGTGTCCTTCAAGACCATAATAAAGAATAATTACAAAAAGTGGTACTGGTGCTAAAAAGCCAATAGCCATCGTGCTTACGTCTGCAATAAAACCCATTATTGGGGTAAATAGGGCTCCCCCAACAATAGACATAACTATAAACGAAGAGGCTCTTTTTGTATTGGAGCCTAAGTCCTTTATTGCTAATGCAAAAATAGTTGGAAACATAATGGACATGAAAAAGAAAACTGCATACAAGGCAATCAAGGAAACCCAGCTAATATTTGCACTTACAATAGGTAAAAGAAGGAAGCATATACCAGCATATATTGCCAATAATTTAGCTGGTTTAATTATACCCATTAAATAGCTTCCTGTTAAACGTCCGGTCATAAACAAAACAAATCCTATGGACAAGTAGTAAGGAGCATACGATCTTTCAAAGCGAGGGTTTTGTCCTTCATCAGTGACAAAATTAATTAAGTAGCTAAATATTCCAGTTTGAGCTGCCACGTAAGAAAATTGTGCAATTACCCCTAGTATAAAGTGGCGTTTCTTACTTAGCGGTTTACCAATCTGAGATTTTTCTTGAGAGCCTGAACTATTTTCCTCAGTTATCTCAGGTAAATTGGTTCGCAGAAAAACCAATGCAATAATAAAAACTACTAATCCTATAATTAAATATGGAAGCATTAAAGAACTTAGTCTTTGTCCCTCTTTCACCCCAGCATCACCATAGATATAAATCCCTATTAAAGGTCCAATAGTCCAGGCCAGTCCATTAAAAGATTGTGAAAGATTTATTCTTCTTTCTGCTGACTCATGTGGACCAAGTTTAGTAGTATATGGATTAGCCGCTGTTTCCAATGTTGCTAAACCACAACCAAGAATGAATAAACAAACTAAGAAAACCCAAAATGATTCTAGCGTCGTTGTTCCGGCTATTAGAAGAGCTCCACCGGAGAAAAGAAGAAGTCCTAATATTATTCCTTTCTTATATCCATATCGCTTCATAAAATAACCAGCCGGAAGCGCCATAGAGAAATAAGCAAAGTACAAAGCAAATTGTATTAACCCAGATTGACCTTTCGATAAGCTCAATATTTCTTGAAAATGCTTATTTAAAACATCAAGCATTCCATGGGCAATCCCCCATAGAAAGAAAAGAGCAGTAATAAAAATAAATGGGATAAGGTTTTCACGAGTTGTTAAGGAATATTTTTTCATTTTTTATTCTTTAGATGATTAAATGATTTCAAAAAATAATGTAAATAGTTATTAACCCTTTTTTAAATACCCATCTTTAATCTCAGAGTTTTGGTGCTGACTTAATTCATATATTCTTTCGACAAGTTGCCATTTTTCTTTAGCGGATGAATTTGGTGAACTTTTCTGAAACTTAGAAACGAATTCTTCCCACTCAGCTTGCCTAGGAAGAGTGCCAAGTTTCGTCATCGCATCCTCATGATTGAAATCTTCTACAGTATCCATAATCATAAATAGTGTTGTTCCTGAAATGTAAATTTCCATATCTATTATTCCGATTTCTTTCATTCCATCTTCGATTTCTTTCCATACACATCCCCTTGCATGCACTTTTTTATATTCTTCTATCAATTCATTATTATCTTCCAACTGAAGTGCCTTACAATATCTTTTGAACTTATTCATTTTTTATACCTCTTCGTTAACTAAATCAGAAAGTTAAAAATCTCTATAATGCACTTCTCCTAATTTTGATTTTAATTGCTCCATCAATCTGTTTCTCCGAAACTAAAATAATATATCCTCCACCTCCTGCGCCGGAAAGTTTCCATCCGCATGCTTGGTCTTTATACTTATCAATGGCTTTCAGTATAAACTCGTCTACCATGTTGGGGAACATCGCAATTTGTGCCTCAAAAGAATCAGTAAAGTATTTCTCGAATAGATTTAAGTCCTTCTGCAAGATTGCGCTCCAACAACAACTTGCAGCATCTGCCAGTGCTTTTGCGGACGTATGATCGATTTTAGTATTCACCAAAACATCATAACCACTTCCCCTTGGTTCTAGAGTTACAAGGTGAAGATGTGTCTCTAACCATACTAAAATATCTTCATCATGAACAGACGTTATGCTCACTGGCCAGTACTCTCCAGTATATTCAAGTTTGTTCAGCCCGGGCAAAACTATCCCAATTGAATCTTGAGAGCCTGCAATTATTTTGGTTCCAGGAGGATTTTCATAGCTAAAGAGAATTTTAGCTAATTGTTCTTTGTCACCGGTTGGAATTGAAGTTTTCCAGAGCTCAATAGCTTTTCTCCTAGTACTTGATGACATTCCGCTTCTCTCATTAAACTCTAATGTTGGTTCAATGGAAATTGTAAGTACTGGCCCTGGAGCATATTTCCCTACATACGGCTGATCTAACCACCCCCCAGCTAGATCTATTCTAAAGGGAATTGTACATTCTTGCCGAAGAGATGTAGTTGATCTAACTGGCAAGTCACCATGCGGAATTCTTTTCAGAATTAAATACTCAATTCCAAGTTCAGTACAAAGGTTTTCTTTTGATAGTGTGTTACCATCTTCGTTAACAATAAAAAGATCAGGTTTAACTTCCTTTAGTTCATTAACAAAATCTAATAATCCAGAACCGGTATTGATAAAAACTGATTTAACAACAGAGAGTGCCTCCAGCAAGTAACGTCTTTCTTCTTGATTGTTTATAGGATATCTTCCTTTTAATTCATAAACGGTTTTATCAGCCCCGAGTCCAACATATACATCGCCAAAAGTGGCAGCTTCTTTTAAGAAAGCAACGTGCCCGCTATGTAGCATATCAAAACAGCCGGTAACAAAAACTTTCTTCGGTTCCACATAATCCCGCTTTTTTTTGAAGTATAATTTACAGAACGTAAATTTATTTCAGAATAACATTCTTTGATTTTAAAAAACAAAAACCGCTTCCGCGGTTCATTTTATTTATATCCATTTTTTATCGCTCCCACCTCTGCACTATAAAAACTTTGTCACCTTGTATCTTTGTTACTTCATTACTCCTTCACTTTGTTACCTTGTTACTTCCTCACATTCTCAACATACCACTCATACGCCTTCTTAATTCCCTCTTCAAGCTTAGTGGAATACTTCCATCCCAGTTGGTTAAGCAGACTTACATCCATCAATTTTCGTGGAGTACCATCTGGTTTCGAAGCATCAAAAACGATCTCCCCAACATAACCAACAATCCTTTTTATTATCTCAGCGACTTCTTTAATAGTAACATCCTCCCCACTACCTATATTTATATGTGTAATCCCATTATCGTATAAATCTTTAGCATTGATTTTGTTCATTAAAAAATAAACTGCGTCAGCTAAGTCTTCAACATATAGAAATTCTCTTTTGGGTTTTCCACTACCCCAAACTTCTACACTCACTTCTTTGTCACCCTGAGCTTGCCGAAGGGCAGCTTCATGAAATTTTCTAATCAATGCCGGTAATACATGTGATGAATTCAAATCATAATTATCGAATGGTCCATAAAGGTTCGTCGGCATTACAGAGTAGAAGTTTGAGCCATACTGTTTAGAATAACTCTCACATAATTTGATCCCAGCTATTTTAGCAATTGCATAAGGTTCGTTTGTATACTCTAAATATCCGCTAAGAAGAGAATCTTCCTTGAGGGGTTGAGGAGCTAACTTTGGATAAATGCATGAACTACCTAAAAATAATAGCTTCTCAACATTATTTTGGTAAGATGCATGAATCAGATTAGATTCAATCATCAAGTTATCATACAAGAACTCCGCACGATATGTATTATTTGCTAAAATCCCACCAACCTTCGCCGCTGCTACAATTACATAATCCGGCTTTTCTTTACTAAAAAATCCTTCTACCTCTTTTTGATTTCTTAAATCAAGTTCATTAAAATCTCTAACTATAAAATTGCTGAATCCTTCTCCTTCAAATTTTCTCATTATTGCAGAGCCCACCATCCCCTTGTGACCGGCAATGTAAAGTTTTTTATCCTTATCCAGCATGTAGATCCTCAACTTTTATAATATATGTTAACATGAGGTGACAAAGTTATAGAGTAACAAAGTAATTGGATTATTCTTTACTCTCTTTGTTCCTAAGGTGTTTAATTAGTCCATTTAATTGAGCTCTAATCTCAATTAAAGAATTAAGAACCTTTTCCTTTTCGAGTTCATTAATAAAACCTAATTCAGCGGCAATAATTATTTGTGTTTCAACTTCACTTAACGAGCCCGAAGAAATTGAAAGAAAATGAATAAACTCTTTATCATAACTTCGAGCCGCACCTTCTGCTATGTTTGATGGGATTGAAACAGAAGCCCTTCTCAATTGTGATGTTAGCGAATACAATTCCGAGGTAGGAAATTTTGACGTTAGTTCGTAAATTATTTTAACTAAATGAATTGAATTTTGCCAAACATTTAAATCTTTATGAGTCTTCAAAATTCTATCCCAATCATTTCATCACCTTGTCACCTTGTCACTTTGTTACTTTGTTACCTTGTTACTTTGTTTCTTTTTTGCACTGTTCCCAGTTGCTTCAATACCCTCTACTCCCCACTTTCTCCAAATCAGCTTTTATCATAAGCTTGACTAATTCTTCAAACTTCACTTTCGGTTCCCAACCAAGTTCATTTTTTGCTTTTGTAGCATCCCCGATCAGCAGATCAACTTCAGTTGGCCTATAATATTTTGGATCAATTTCTATTATCACATCACCCACTTTTACCTTGTTACCTTGTAACTCTGTTACCCTGTTACTTTCCCTCTCTTCCACCGATTTAACAACACCACACTCTTTTTCTCTTTCCCCTTGCCAGCCAATCTCAATCCCCATTTCCCTAAATGTCAATTCACAAAACTCTCTAATTGTGTGCGTTTCCCCAGTTGCCAAGACATAATCATCTGCTGACTCTTTTTGCAGCATTCTCCACATTCCCTCACAGAATTCTGGCGCGTAACCCCAATCTCGTTTTGAATCCATATTTCCTAGCGTTAATTTCTTTTGATATCCAAGAAAAATCCTTGCTGCGGCTCTTGTAATTTTTCTTGTTACAAATGTTTCTCCTCTTCTAGGAGATTCATGGTTAAATAAGATACCGTTGCAAGCAAAAAGATTGTAGGCTTCTCTATAATTCTTTACAATCCAGTATCCGTAAAGCTTGGCTACACCATATGGGGAACGTGGATAAAAAGGAGTGGATTCCTTTTGCGGTACTTCTTGTACTTTACCAAAAAGTTCAGAGGTTGAAGCTTGATAGAATTTTGTTTGCTTTCCTAATCCAACTTCTCTAATTGCATCTAAGAATCTAAGCGTTCCTAGTGCATCAACTTGTGCTGTGTAATCCGGTATTTCAAAAGAAACCTTAACATGACTTTGTGCAGCTAAATTATATATCTCATCCGGTCCTATTGCTTCTAGTAATCTATTTAAATTACTTGTATCTACTAAATCTCCATGGTGAAGAAACATTTTCTTATCAAGAACTTCAGGATTGTTGTAAAGATGATCAATCCTACCGGTATTAAAGGAACTGCTCCTTCTTATAATCCCATGAACTTCATATCCTTTGTCAAGAAGTAATTCAGTTAAGTAACTGCCATCTTGTCCTGTAATTCCTGTTATTAGTGCTTTCTTCATAATGTATTTATTCCATAATCAAGTTGCATGTTACTAAATCTAACTCTTTGTTATTATCAACAAAATATTACTGAAATTCAATTTCAGATGAATCGCATGCATTCAGTTTTTTGTAATTGCCTTTTACGATTGCATTCATTCCTATTATTGAATTATCGAGCATTGATTTCTCAACTTGAGAGCTAGGACTCAAAATTGAGTTTTTTATTATAGATTCTTTTACAATACAATGCTCTGAAATTGTTGTGAACGGACCAATGATTGAGTTAATCACAGTAGCAGAATCCGAAATGTAAACCGGATCGATAATCGTACACCCTTTAATGTTTCTATTTGTGCCTTTTGTCTGGAGTATGTACTTATTGGTAGAAAGCAAAGTCTCGCTTTTACCACAATCGTACCAGCCTTCTACCGGAAAAGTAGTAAAAGTCTCTCCCTTTTCAATCATCAATTGAAGCGCGTCTGTAAGCTGATATTCCCCACGTGTTTTAATTTCTTTGTCGAACAACTCGTTAAGAGACTCTGCGAGAAGTTTTGAATTCTTTATATAGTATAAACCAACCAATGCCAGTTTTGATATTGGTTCTTTAGGTTTCTCAATCAGCTTAACAATTTTATTGTTCTCGCAAACTGCAACTCCAAAACGGGAAGGATCATCAACCGTCTTTACGCCAAGCGAGCTAACCTTTTTTTCAAATACTGAATGAATGTCAACATCAAAGATTGTATCCCCGAGAATGATGAATATTTCCTTATCATCAAAAGTTGGTACTGCCATTTGTATTGCATGACCGAGACCAAGAGCAATCTCTTGAGTAACAAAGCTTGCTTCAAGTTCAGGATATTCATTGTGTACATATTCTACAATCTTTTCACCAAGATAACCTACAACAAATGTTGCCTTAGTAATCTTTTCGGATATTAGTTTATCAATGATGTGACCAAGTATTGGCTTGCCCCCCACATTTAACAATACTTTAGGAAGAGAAAATGTGTGTGGCTTTAATCGTGTGCCGAATCCGGCTGCGGGTATTATTGCCCTCATAATGTCTCGCGTTACTCAGACTTTAACTAATTGTTAAAACTATAAAACGAATGAAAAAGAGATTCCTCCACTGACATCCTTTAGATCTAGAAATCCAATTATCAAATTTATTTTATTGTATAACTTTGTTCTTAAAGCAGTGTTAAACCTAATAGCATCATATTCGGCAATAACATCAAACAGATTAAAAAAATGAATAGAAGTGCCGCCAAATATCCCAACAAAATTATGATTTGCAGCTGCCAAATAATCCGTTCCATATCCAAGCGTTAACGATAAATTGGAAATTAAAGAGCCAAGTTTCAGATTTTTTGTTGCCACTCCATAAAGAGCATTATTATGTACAGCTTTTTCCCCACCAAAAACTGTGAAGATATCATGAAGCCCAAATGCTAATGAAGGAAAATACTCAGACTCCTCTTTGACCCTAACTTTTATGCTTGGAGTTCTATCACCTATTGCCTGGTTATTGATTGAAGGTAATCCGTTCAACCTTGTAATTCTTATACTAGCTTCTACGAAGGGTAAGAAATTTAAGGAAAGAAAATAGTTTTCAGCTGATCTGTTATATCCGCCGAAAGAAACAACTGACTTATCAAGAAAATTTGTTCCAACTGTTATCTTAGCATCACCATGAATTTCAGCAGAAGGAATGAAGAGAAGCCCCTCCATTCCTTCTAAATTTTGAGAAAAAGAATAAGTCTGAAGCAATAATATTAATAAGACTACTTTTTTCACTTCTTAACTTCTTTCATTATTTTAGCCGGCACACCAGCAACTATTGTATTTGGTGGTACGTTTTTAGTTACAACCGATCCTGCGCCTACAATCGAATTCTCACCAATAATAATTCCACAAAGGATTGTTGCTGACGATCCAATTGAAACTCCTTTCCCAATCCATGTCTCCTCTAATTTCCAATCAGCTTCCGTCTGCATTGAACCATCCTGATTTGTTGAGCGGGGATACTTATCGTTAATGAATGTAACATTATGACCTATAAAACAATTATCCTCGATATGTACTCCCTCGCAAATAAAAGTATGAGACGAAATCTTACAATTTTTTCCAATGAATGCATTTTTTTGAATTTCCACAAACGTTCCAATTTTGCTTCCATCTCCAATTTCACAGCCGTAGAGATTCACAAAGTCAAAAATCTTTACATCGTTCCCTAATATTACATTATTGATATTTTTCTTTTCCATAGTTTTTTCCAATTTTGTTTAATCAATCTTTCTATTCTCTAAAGTAAGCGTTTAACTTAATTTAGTCTGGAGATGCTTTATTAAACCGAAGAGTTGAGCTCTCACTTCATTGATCAGATTAAATACAGTTTCTTTCTCATTTTCATTTAGAAGCATAAGTCCAAAAGAAATTATTATTTGAGTTTCAACTTCACTTAATGAACCGGATGCAATATTTAGAAAATGGATAAAGTCTCAATGAGAATTACGTGCTGCACCTTCAGCAATATTTGAAAGTATGGATAATGCAGCACGTCTCATTTGCGATGTTAATCCATATATCTCGGATGATGGAAAACTAGAAGTAATACCATAAATATGTTTTACTAACTGTATTGAGTTTTGCCAAACATTTAGATCTTTATGTGTTTTCATTTTCCCCTCATCGCTTTGTTACTCCATCACCTTGTCTCTCTGTTACAATGCCAAATTATTACTCAGTTGATTTCCACAAGCTGCCCTTTATTCTTAATGGATTTTTCTGCTGCTTCTAATATTTTAACTACTGCCAAACCATCTTTTCCACTTGTAATTGGTAAACGTGATTGCCTTATTGCACCAATAAACTCTTTCACCCCTAGAGCAAGCGCTTCAGTTTGATTTACTTTTGGAGAATACATATCCCCTATTCTGTATTGGACTAGAGCATTATAAATTCCCTCTTTATCATTTAGTTCAACTCCACTATCGTAAACTTTTATCTTCTCAAAATTCTCCATATCATCAAATACAAGCATCTTCTTTGTACCTCCTAAAATCATGCTTCTAATCTTAACTGGAGAGGTCCAGTTAACGTGGAAATGTGCAAAGCAGTTTTCTTCAAAATAAACTGCAATATGCGCTACATTTTCATGATTATAATAATTTGCTATTCCGTGGGCGGAAATCGCCTTAACTTTTTTACCTAATACATATTCCATAATTGACAGATCATGCGGTGCCAAAT
>JBAYTN010000052.1:0-31924 GCA_041675645.1 Melioribacteraceae bacterium | reverse complement strand
TGTTCAGATTAAAACCGCATCGGGAAAAGTGTTTTCGGCAAAAGTGTATGCTCTCGAACCGAAAGTTGATCCTTCGACACGCGCTCTACAAGTACGCGCTATTTGCAATAACGACCGAGGCGAGCTAATACCCGGTTCGTACGTTGGTGTAGAAGTGAATTTGAACAGTGTGAAAAACGCTATTGTAATCCCATCCCAAGCGCTTGCTTTGGATATTTCCGGCGAAAGAGTTTTTGTTTACAAAAATGGAATTGCAGCACCGGTTAAAGTAGAAAGCGGAATTCGTACTGAAAGCGATGTTCAGATAACAAAGGGAATTAGTATGGGAGACAGTGTAATTACATCCGGAATTATGCAGCTTCGTCCCCGCGCAAAAGTTAAAGTGCAGTCAATCGAAAAATAAATTTTATTTCAACTTAGATTTCTAATAGCGGAAGTCTAAAGAATAACAGAGAAAAGAAAAATGAGTTTATCATCTTTAAGTATTCGCCGCCCGGTTTTATCAATCGTAATGTCGATTGTGATTGTTCTCCTCGGCGTAATCGGGTTTACCTTTTTGGGTGTAAGAGAATACCCGAGCATCGATCCTCCAATTATTACCGTTAGTGTTTCCTACGTAGGTGCAAATGCAGACATTATCGAATCTCAAATTACCGAACCGCTTGAAGAAAGCATTAATGGTATAGCGGGAATTCGTTCAATTACATCTGTAAGCCGCGATGGAAGAAGTTCTATTACAGTAGAGTTTAATGTAGATGTAAATTTAGAAGATGCGGCAAATGATGTGCGCGACCGTGTTTCTAGATCAGTTTCCAACTTGCCTCCCGATGCCGATCCGCCGGTAGTAACTAAGACAGACGCAGACGCCAATCCGATTATGTACATCACTCTAAAAAGTGAATCAAAAAATTTGTTGGAAGTTTCGGACATCGCTTCAAATATTTTTAAAGAGAGATTGCAAACAATTCCCGGTGTTAGCGAAGTAAGAATTTTCGGCGAGAAAAGATTTTCTATGCGTCTGTGGCTCGATCCCTATAAAATGGCTTCGCTAAAAGTTTCACCCCAAGAAATCAGATCCGCACTCACTAGCGAAAACGTAGAGCTACCTTCCGGCAAAATTGAAGGTGAAAATACCGAGTTAACAATACGCACTAAAGGAAGAATGTTAAGTGTGTATGAGTTTAACAATCTAATTATAAGAGAAGATCGGGGACAGTTAATTCGTCTTTCCGATGTTGGTTACGCGGAGCTGGGACCGGAGAATGAATACTCCGTTTTGAAAATAGACGGCGTACCGATGATAAGTGTTGTGTTAATGCCTCAGCCCGGCTCTAATCACATAGAAATTGCCGATGAATGCTACAAACGATTGGAATTACTAAAGAAAGATATTCCTTCCGATATTATTACAGAAATTCGACTTGATGGAACAAAGTATATCCGCAAATCGATTGCGGAAGTTGAAGAAACTATTTTAATTGCGTTTATTCTAGTTATTCTAATTATCTTTTTATTTCTTCGCGATTGGCGCACTACTATTATTCCAATTCTTGCTATTCCAATTTCTCTTATTGGCGCATTTTTTATTATGTACTTCTCCAACTTCACAATAAACGTTCTAACTTTGCTTGGAATTGTACTTGCAATTGGGTTGGTTGTTGATGATGCGATTGTAGTTCTCGAAAACATTTATAAGAAAATTGAAGATGGAATGGATCCTGTTGAAGCGGGAATGAAAGGTTCTTCCGAAATTTTCTTTGCGATTATTTCCACAACAGTGTCTCTGGCAGTTGTGTTTCTTCCTATAATATTCTTACAAGGATTAACCGGAAGACTTTTCCGCGAGTTTGGAATTGTAATTGCCGGATCGGTTTTAATTTCTGCGTTTGTTGCTTTAACACTAACGCCAATGCTAAGCACGCGTATTATCAAACGCAGAGCTCATCATAGCAAATTTTATAATCTTACAGAGCCATTCTTTGTTAATCTTATCAACGGATATGAATCTATGCTTGCTTCGTTTCTTAAAAAGCGCTGGCTTGGCTTTGTTGTTATGCTCGGTTCTGTTTTGTTGATAGCTTTAATTATGCCTTTGATTCAGACGGAGTTGGCTCCAATAGAAGATAGAAACGAACTCAGATTAAGTACGACTACACCGGAAGGTTCAACATACAATTTCACTTACAATTTTATGGAGAAATTAAATCGCTTGCTTGAAGAGAAAGCGCCCGAAAGTGAATCAATTATGATGGGCGTTGCAATGGGTTTTGGAGGCGGCGCAAACAATACCGGGTTTATTCGTTTATCTCTAGTTGAACCGGATAAGCGAACCCGCTCTCAGCAAAAAATTTACGATGATTTATCAAAACAAGTTAACAAGCTTAGCGATGGAAGAACGTTCGTTGTTCAATCGCAGACGATAGGCACTCAGCGCGGAGGCGGTCTTCCTATTCAGTACGTAGTACAAGCGCCCACAATTGAAAAATTGCGAGATGTTATTCCAAACTTTTTAGATGAAGCCCGGAAGAATGAAACATTTGCACAAGTTGATGTTAACTTAAAATTTAGCAAGCCGGAACTTGTTTTAGAAATTGACAGATCTAAAGCGCGTGAGCTTGGAGTCGCCGTTGTTGATATTGCTCAGACTTTACAGCTTGCGTTAAGCGGTCAGCGCTACGGTTATTTTATTATGAATGGAAAGCAGTATCAAATTATTGGACAGCTTACAAAAGAATATAGAAGCAAACCAATTGATCTTCAGACATTGTATGTTAAATCCAGAAAAGGAGAATTGCTGCAGCTTGATAATTTTATTTCGGTAAAAACACAAAGCACTCCGCCCCAGCTTTATAGGTTTAATAGATATGTAGCGGCCACATTTTCCGCTAGCCTGGCTCCGGGCAAAACTATCGGGGATGGAATTGAAGCAATGGATGCAATTGCCGACAAAGTATTGGATGAATCTTTTTCTACTGCACTTACGGGCACCTCAAAAGATTTTGTGGAAAGCTCTTCTTCTCTTCTTTTTACTTTCTTGCTTGCGTTAACATTTTTGTATTTAATTCTAGCCGCTCAATTTGAAAGTTTCCGCGATCCGTTCATCATAATGTTTACCGTTCCACTTGCGTTTGCCGGTGCTGTTATTTCCCTCTTCTTGTTTGATCAAACCATGAACATATTCAGCGAAATTGGATTGGTAATGTTGATTGGTCTGGTTACAAAAAATGGAATTCTAATTGTGGAGTTTGCAAATCAGAAAAAAGCACAAGGATTGCCGATAGTTGATGCTGTGCGAGAAGCCGCTGTTTTACGTTTTCGCCCTATTCTTATGACAAGTTTAGCAACTATACTTGGAACTTTGCCAATTGCACTAGCACTTGGCGCGGGTGCGGAAAGTCGTGTCTCTATGGGCATTGCAGTGATTGGCGGATTAGCATTCTCAACTGTATTAACCTTGTTCGTTATTCCGGCTGTTTATACTTACTTCTCAGAAAAAACAAAGAGTGTTTCAAATGTTGAATAGAAAGAATTTTACAAAATTGGTTTTAGTATTAATCTCTATTTTAAGTACCAGCTTAGACGCACAGCAAAAGCTTTCGCTTAAAGAGGCGATTAGTGTGGCGCTAGAAAATAATTACGATATAAGAATTGCCAAAAGTGATGCGGCTATTAGCGAAAACAATTATTCAGTTGGTAACGCCGGATTTCTGCCAAGTCTCAACGTCTCTGCCTCTCAAACAAAAACTGTAAGCAATACAAAACAAGAATATTCAAGCGGGCAGCTGGTAGATAAAAGCAGTTCCGCCTCTGATAACACAAGCGCTTCAGCTAGTCTTAACTGGACTGTTTTTGACGGCTTAAAAATGTTCATTTCCCTTTCTAAGTTAAAGGAACTAAAAGAGATTGGGGAAGTTAAGCTGCGTTCGCAAGTTGAAACCTCTGTGGCAGACATTATTAAATACTACTATGATATTGTTCGACAGAAGCACAACTATAATGTAACGCTGGAAAGTGTTGCTATTTCTGAGCAGCGTTTGAAAATTACGGAAGAAAAATTTTCAGTTGGCTCTGCTTCCAAACTAGAAGTGCTTAGCGCAAAAGTGGATTTGAATACCGACCGCTCCAATCTTCTCAATCAAGAAGTGGTGTTAAATGGATTGAAGGTTTCTTTGAACACTCTGCTCGGCAGAAAAACTTCGGAAGAGTTTGATGTTGATGATCATTTTGAAATACTAACCGGACTTAATTATGACCTACTTCTTGAACAAGCATACAAAAACAACGTAGATGTTTTGCAATCCGAAAAAAGTAAAAATGTTTCTTCTTATGATGTTGGAATTTACCGGGCTGAATATATGCCCCGCTTCACACTAAGCAGCGGATATACATATTCTAACGCACTCTCTGATGCGGGCTTTTTTAAGTCTAATAAAACTTATGGCTACAATTACGGTCTAAGCCTTTCTTGGAATTTGTTTAACGGATTTGCAACAACATTACAATATCAGAACGCACTTATTAATTTGGACAAAAGCGAAATAAAGCTTCAACAAACAAAAGCTATAGTTGAGTCAAATTTGATAACGGCTTTCAAGAATTACGAAAAAAACAACGAAATACTTGCGCTTGAAACAGAGAATGTCTCCGTTGCAAAAGAGAACTTAGATTTGGCCATGGAACAAATACGTCTCGGCTCAATTTCTCCGATTGAGTTTAGAGATGTTCAGAAGAATTACATTACGGCGCAGAGCAGATTATCTTCGGCTCAATTCAATGCGAAGATTAGCGAACGTGATCTTTTGAAACAAAGCGGCGGGTTAGTTAATTAAGCTATTTGTCATACGCAATTTTTTCAATCTCTTCCGGAGAGATTTCTTTAATGTTGGTTAGACGTTTAATTTGTTTAGTCGTCTCGTCTATCACATTATCGTAATGTTCAACAATCTCCTTAGGTAGACTGTGTTTTTCTTCTGCGACTAATTTGAAGAACAACATTTTGTTTAAAAAATTATTTAGTATATGCTGAACCGCGCGCATTGTAGAGAGGAATATTGCTTCTTTTTCAATTTCTCTATCTTGAATGTTATACCACATGCGTCGGGTTAAGAAATAAAGCAAAATTGAAGTTGTAATTACGAAAAACCAGCCTTTGTATGTTTGTAGAATTGTAAGTGCCGAAGCAGAACCAACAAAAGTTTCTAATATCCTATCCGAGAAGAAAATCCACGCTATACCAAAAAACAAATAAACAAGTGTTACTTTCTGATATGGTTTAATCATTCATTCCTCTCGAAGCGGTTGTGATGTTATGAGCTAACGCAATTTATGAAAATAATGATCGATCAGAAGAAGTATTTTTTAATCACGTACGATTTCCATTAGACAATCTTTACAATTAAAAACGAGGCGGTATTTTGTGTTTCCGTTGACAAGATGTAGCGGTTCTTCAACTCTTTTGTCGGTATCGAAAGGACATAAACCAAGCTCATCTTTAATGCAGTATTTGCATGTCATAACCGTCTTACCGGAAAAATCATTCTGAAGCTCAAAACCGGGCTCTATACTTTCGGCTCCAATTTTTTTGTAAAAATTCTGCGAGAGTTGATTTACCACGTTAGCTTTGTAATCAACAGCGGCGTTAATTTTTGCCGTAATTGGATTTTTCTCGAAAAGCTCTCTTACATAATTTTCTGTTCGTGCTTTTTCGAGTAATTCTAAAACTTCACGGCGCCATTCATTTAGGGTCTTAATAGGGAAGAAATAAGCGTCAGTAAATTCTATGCTAACTTTTGTAATATTAAATATTGTGCCGCCGCTTTTTGAGAGCTGCTTCTTAATTGTTTCTATAGCTTGTGTTGAGTTTTCGGCTTTCTCTTTTTTTGAAACAACTTCTTTTGTAACAATGTTATTGTTCTCATCAATCCCGGTAATTAAAAAGCCGGATGAAGTTTCGGAAAAAGAAACTTCCACATTAATCTTGCGGTAACATTCTTTGCTAAGTTCCTTATCAAAAGCGAAATCAAAATTGCGGTAAATCTTGGTCCCAACTTTTATTCCTTGTAATTCTTTTGTGAATATTCGCTGTCCTTCAACTTTGTTAATATTCATTCCAAACAAAACATCAGTATCATCGTAAAAACAAATACCGTCGCCGTTAATAAGTGTCTCGGTAGTTCCAATTGTAAAGCTTTCTTTTGTTAGGGCTGTAACCTTACCAAGATATTTACCTTTCGATTTAGGCGAATCATGTGTCGAAACATCATCTCCGCGGTCGTTAACAAAATAGGAAGTAAAGCCGCGGTTAAAAGTTCTTTCCGGATCGGGCTCAAAGGGAATTACAGAATATCCGCTCGAAGCTTTTTCGTATTGAGGATTATTCTTTATTATATCATCTAATTGCTGCCGGTAAAAGGCGGTTATGTTTTTTACATAGCTTACATCTTTTAAGCGACCTTCTATTTTGAAGGAGGTAATTCCAGCCTCAACTAAATCATTTAGATAGGAAGAAAGATTAAGATCGCGAAGTGAAAGCAAGTGTTTGTCTGCAATAAGAACTTCGTTATTTGCATCAATCAGAGAATAAGGCAAGCGGCAGTTCTGAGCGCACTCTCCCCGATTTGCACTTCGTCCGCTTAATTCATGACTCATATAACACTGTCCGCTAAGGCTTACACACAGCGCGCCATGAATAAAAAATTCAAGCTCAGCAGAAACTTCTTTTTTAATATTCTTTATTTCTTCAAGAGTAAGTTCCCTTGCTAGAATAATTCTTTTAATTCCAATGTCGTCTAGGAGTTTTACTCTTTCTATTTCATAATTGTGAGTTTGAGTTGAGGCATAAAGCGGAATGGGTGGAATATCCATTTCAAGAATTGCCATGTCTTGGAAAATTACAGCATCAACGCCAATATCATGCAGTTTGTTAATTAGTTGTCGGACTTCCTCAAGTTCATCATCAAAAATTATTGTGTTAACAGTAACAAAAACCTTTGCCCAAAATTTATGTGCATAAATCACAAGGGAAGCGATATCATCTAAAGAATTGCTCGCAGCGGAACGTGCCCCGAAACTTGGTGCACCTATGTAAACTGCATCCGCCCCGCAATCTATTGCTGCTATTCCGGTTTCTAAATCTTTTGCCGGTGAAAGAAGCTCTAACTTTATTTTATTCATTATTCCTTACTTCATTCTATAAACAGATTTTATCTGCTCATCGTCGGAAATACTTATTCCCAAGTCTCTAATTAATCCATCTTCCAAACTATAAATCCAACCATGAACTGTTAAATCTCTTCCCCGCTTCCAAGCATTTTGAACAATAGTAGTATGACAAACATTTGCTACTTGTTCAAAAACATTTAACTCGCAAAGTTTATCGGAACGTTTATCGGTAGAATCAAGAACATCAATTTTGCTTTGATGAATGCGATAAACATCTTTAATGTGTCGAAGCCAATTATCAATTAAACCATGTTCGTGTTTTTCGAGTGCCGCATTAACACCGCCGCAGCCATAATGTCCGCAAACAATTATATGTTTTACTTCCAAAACATCAACTGCAAACTGAATAACAGATAGGCAATTCAAATCTGTGTGAACAACAACATTTGCAATATTGCGGTGAACAAATATTTCTCCGGGAAGAAGACCCACTATTTGATTTGCCGGCACGCGGCTATCAGAGCAGCCTATCCATAAATATTCCGGCGTGTGCTGTTTGGATAGTGTTTGAAAAAAATCCGGATCTTGTTTAGTGGTTTCTTCAGCCCACTTTTTATTGTTCTCGAAAAGAATTTTAAGATCAGACATTAATTTCTTTCTTTTTAGTTATAACGCAATTTAGAGAAGAATAGTTTAGTTAATGTTGTTCTGTTTTTTCCACATTGGATATTGATCATTCAAAACTTCGGACGGCCAGTAGCCGTACCAACCGTAACCGCGCCTTCTTTCCGGTAGAACTTCTGACAATGAATAAACTTTTATACCGTCGCGATTGCAGAAGAACGGTATGTTGGTTTCTATCTCGTAAAAACGAGCCCAAATTGGAGGAGCGTTTTTATCTTCGATAAGTTTTCTGTCCGGTCTTCTTGAGTTGTATTTAGATTTGAGCGAATCTTCTCTATCGGCAATTACACGAATACCATACAATGTTGATTTCTTCATCCAAGACACGGCAGAATTAATGGCATCTATTATTTCCGGTGAAGGATTTTTTATTAACATTAAAAACTTAACAATTGCATCTGTTTCAAGAGAAGAAATTCCGGGCAGTTCGAAAGTGCGGGCTTTGATTGCTTTCAGAGTTTTATGATCGTGCTGCTGGCACCAACCGGTTTTTTTGCCATCAACAATAATCTGGCATTTCAGAGTAACATCAATTGCCCTTTGAAGAGCGGCTACTGCTTTTTGTTTCCTTTCGATATCTATCCATGTGAAGTATTCCTTGCCCTCTTTAATATCGAGAAGCATTTTCATAATTCCGGTCATTACCTCGTCGTTGAAAGTAATGGCTTCAACATCCCAGCCGCGCCAGCCGCCGGAAGTCCGCTGTGCGCCGAGAATAAAATCCAAACCACGTTCTACGCTTTTTCTAAATTGCTCTTCTTTGGTAATAATATAGGCTTGCGCAATATATTCTATTTGTGAGTAAGTGTTGCGGTTATCAAGCGTACTTTTCTTGTAATGATCGTTTAGAAGTTTTTTAACAGAATCCGGTTCTATGATTGCTAGCCAGTCAATATTCTTTGGCCAACCGCCATCAGCATTTTGATACTTCACCATATTCCAAGCAATTTCTTTCACCTGCGATGGTTCATATCTGTCAAACTTAAATTTGAGCGCAAGCGTATCATTAAAGTGCCGGATCGCATCTTCAAATATTGAAACATCTGGATAAATTTTGTCTGTCTTTTGTTTTTTGTTTTGCGCCTCAACAACCGACAAGCAGAGTAAAGCAAGTAAAGAAACAACTAATATTTTTTTCATTTTACTTTCCTTAATAATGTTCATCACTCTACGTTCTTCGTTCTACACTATATAATGATCATCCACACCACTTTTGCGAGAACGGCAAAATCTTTGGAACGCACTTTTCCTTCTGTTGAGAGCAACTGATTTAGAACAAGATAAACGTCGCTGCCAATGTTTGGTTTCCAGTTGAAACGATAATTTATGTTTGCTTCGTTCAGCTCGTTATTCCACTGCGCAAATATAGAACTTATCATTCTAGTAGAGATATTATATGTTAGCCTAGTTCCAACCTCGCTTGTGCTTAGGGAATTGTTGTTCATTTTAATTTTGTTATAGATAAAATCGCCGGAAAGTGTAAAGTGTTTGCTAAGCGAGATCGATCCTTCTAAATTAAACGAAGTATTTGTTCCATTGTAAAAGCCGCCGGTTATAACTTCAGCTTGTCCAAATATTATGCGCGATGGGTTAGTTTCTACCCCGACCCCATAAGTTGTGTACCAATAACTTCCTGCTTTTACTTTTGTTGTGTCGAATATTTCAAAATCTTCATTCGGTCTATCAAAAGTTCGACCAATTCCAAAACCAATTTCGTCACCGCTTTCAAAAACAATTCCAAGTGGGCTGAACAATAATGATGCGGATTCTAGTTCTCCATTGTTGTCATAATAAAAGCTTGATTCAACGGGCACAAAATCCAATCGCTTAATTCCACCCGAGTTTATTCTTGGAGATACAGAGAGATTGTAAACAAGTTGTGTAAAACCTCTTCGGGAGACGAAACCCATAGTTGGATTGAAATCATCTTGAATAAATCTGTAGCCGAGATAAGTATCAATAAAATCGTTGGGGAAATCAATAAAGAAATTGCCCGCCCATGAATTTTTAGAGCCGCCCGATTCGTTTGATTTTGCAAGTGCAGAATAGATTACTAAATTTTTGTCACCCATAAAATTGTTAAAGGAAAAGTTTATATCTCCGCCAAACGAATTGCTGCTTCCCTTTTCCGAAACTTTATTCGTAGCTAAAACACCAACATAAGATGAATTAAACAAATCATATTTAATACGCGCTGTTCCATAATTTGTTGTAGGCTCGCTCCCTTTTCCGGCGGTCTGCATATCAATTGCGCCAACTTCAAAATTGTTAACACGACCAACAAGTTTAGCACCGGCAAGAATTGGAATTTGTGAGCCGTTGCTTATGCCAATTCGTCGACTATAGAATAATGTGTTATTTCCGCCTAGATTAAAATCAAACGTCTTCTTTCCTTCCAAGAAGAATTCTCTTTTTTCCGGAAAGAAAAGAGGAAAGCGCGTTAAGTTTATTTTGGATCTATCACTTTCAACTTGTGCAAAGTCTGTATTGAATGTAGCGTCTAGCGAAAGCGTTTCTGTAACGCCGTATTTTAAATCAAGTCCGGGCTCGTGTTTGTATTCTTTATTTCCGTTACTGAATTGGGCCCCGGCAGTAAAATATGGTTTAAGATAAACTGGATTTCCCCGCCGTATATTTTCAATTCCGGTTAAATCTCCCGCAGAAGAAATTTTCATCAAGCCTAAATTTTGTCCTACAGAGGTCCAAAGGACTTCTTCGTTGTTTCTTCTTATTGCGCGAAGGATGTTGAATCCCCAGTTCTGAATTTCTTTATTATAAAATTTGAAAGTTGAAAAAGGAAAAACAAACTCTGCGCTCCAGCCATTATCTAAAATTTTACACTCAACATCCCAAACGCCGTTCCAATCTTCGTTGAAGCTATTCATTTCAAATCCAGTAAGAAGCGCGTCATCCTTTGCTCCTAGCGGATTTGTTCCGAACCAATATGCCGAACGGTTGTCGTCGAATGTATCAAAAATTATTTTGATGTTATCGTCGGCACTGATAAAACCGTCCCACTTCATTTCACGGGCAATTATTTTTTGCGGTTCATCGTCAAAGCACATTACGCTTATATATAGATTATCATTATCGTATAAAATTCTGGTTTCGGTTACGTAAGTAGGAATTCCGCCCGAAATAGGTTCTTGCTGAATAAAATCCGAAAATGGAACTGCTTGCTTCCAAACTTCTTCTTGAATCAATCCGTCAATTGTTGGCGGCGTTGCCGTTCTTACTGCTTTTGTAATTTTGTTCTGAGCATTTAATATTAAACAGAGCGAGAGAAAGAGAAGAATCTGTAGTTTTAATTTCACTTTAGTCCGTATAAAAGTTGAATAATGGTTATTTGTGGTCAAAAAATAAGAAAGGAACCACACGCTTAAAAATGGGAAACTTCTTTTGTTGAAAAATCTTTGGCGACTAAGAACGAGAGTCCTTAATCGCCGCAAAATTATTTCTTAACAAATTGCAGCCTATCCCCTTTTGGGCAGCATACATAAACAGTATCGCCGCTCTCGAATTTATTCATTAGCAATTCGGACGCAAGTGTATTTATTAGATGCTTTTGAATAGTACGCTTCAGAGGACGGGCTCCGTAAGTTACGTCGTAACCATGTTGAAGAAGGAAATCTTTTGCGTCTTCATTTACCATCAAGGTTAAATTCTTTTCTGCAAGCATATTGCCAACTTTTTGCAGTTGAATATCTATTATTTCTCTAAGTTCGCTTCTAAGCAGCGGTTTAAAAAGAACAATCTCGTCAATTCGGTTTAAGAATTCTGGTCGGATCGTAGCCCGTAAAAGTTCGCTTAAACTAACACGCATTTCTCCCATTATGTTTTCAAAGTTATTTTCATTTAACTCAGAGAGTTTTTCTTGAATTAAATGCGAACCTAGATTTGAAGTCATAATTATTATGGTATTCTTAAAATCTACAGTTCTTCCTTGATTATCGGTAAGGCGTCCATCATCAAGAACTTGAAGAAGGACATTAAATATGTCGGGGTGAGCTTTTTCGATTTCGTCAAGCAGAAGAACAGAATATGGTCTTCTGCGAACGGCTTCTGTAAGTTGCCCGCCTTCATCATAACCAACATAGCCCGGAGGCGCGCCTATTAATCGGCTAACAGAAAACTTTTCCATATACTCACTCATATCAATTCTGATCATTGCATGTTCATCGTTAAATAAGTAGTCTGCTAAAGCTCTGGCTAATTCTGTTTTTCCTACGCCGGTAGTTCCAATAAAAATAAAAGAGCCAATTGGTCTGTGTGTGTCTTGCAATCCAGCCCGTGATCTTCTGATGGCGTTTGCAACAGCAGAAACAGCATCGGCTTGACCAACAACTCTTTTGTGAAGCTCTTCTTCTAAGCGCATTAATTTTACTCGTTCACTTTCGAGCATTCTGTTTACTGGAATTCCTGTCCACTTAGCAACTACCTCGGCAATATCTTCAGCATCAACCTCTTCTTTTAACATTTTGTTGTTTAGTTGAATCGATTCTAATTCTGCGCTTTCCTTTTTAATATTTCTTTCGAGCTGATTAATTACTCCGTAACGAATTTCAGCGACTTTACCAAGATTTCCCTCCCGTTCAAATCTATCTGCATCGGCCTTCGCTTTTTCAATATCACTTTTCATCGAACGGATTTTGTGTATTTTATCTTTTTCTAGCTGCCAATGAGCACGCAAACTGGTTCTATTCTCTAGTATCTCCGCTAATTCTTTTTGAAGTTCTGTTAAGCGAATGGCTGATTCGGAATCGCTTTCTCTTTTTAACGCCTCGCGCTCTATCTCAAGTTGTTTAACTTTTCTTTCAAGTGCATCAAGCTCCTCCGGCATAGAATCAATTTCTATTCTCAACTTTGAAGCGGCTTCATCAATTAAATCGATCGCCTTGTCGGGAAGAAATCTATCGGAGATATATCTATTAGAAAGTTGAACAGCAGCAACTATTGCGCTGTCAGTTATTCTTACTCCATGATGAATTTCATATCGCTCTTTTAATCCACGTAGAATAGAAACAGAATCTTCTTCGTTTGGCTCTGGAACAAGAATGGGTTGAAACCTTCTCTCCAGCGCGGCATCTTTTTCAATATATTTTCTAAATTCATCAAGTGTTGTTGCGCCAATTGCATGCAGTTCTCCGCGTGCCAAAGCTGGTTTAAGAATATTTGCGGCATCCATTGCGCCATCTGTTTTGCCGGCGCCCACAAGTAGATGTAGCTCATCAATAAATAAAATAATCTCGCCATTAGATTCTTGTACTTCTTTAATAACCGCCTTAAGGCGGTCTTCAAACTGTCCACGGTATTGAGCTCCGGCAACAAGCGCGCCCATATCTAGCGCAATAATTCTTTTTGTTTTTAGAGACTCGGGAACATCGCCGGCAATTATTCTGTGTGCTATTCCTTCTGCTATTGCTGTTTTACCTACACCGGGTTCTCCAATTAAAACGGGATTGTTTTTTGTTCTTCGAGATAAAACTTGCAGCACTCGTCGGATTTCTTCGTCTCTTCCAATTACCGGGTCAAGTTTGTTTGATCGGGCGAGTTCGTTTAAATCTCTTCCATACTTTTGTAATGATTGATAAGTTTCTTCCGGATTCTGATTTGTAACTCGCTGGTTTCCCCGAATGTCTTTTAGTGCGGAAAGAAAAACATTTTTAGTGATTCCGTATTCGGAAAACATTTTACCAGCAGCTCCTTTTTCTTCTGCCAGCGCCAGTAAAACATGTTCAACGGAAACGTATTCGTCTTTCAAGAATTTAGCTTCTTCAACTGATTGATCGAATAACTTTGCCGTGTTTAGTGAAAGTTGTTGATTTCCAATTCCGGCACCGGTTACCTTGGGTAATTTCTCTAATAGTTCACCGGTTTTAATTTTCATTTGATTTAAGTTACCGCCGGCTTTTTGAATTAGAGAAACTGCTACACTTTTCTGATCTTGTAAGAGGGCGGCAAGAATATGTTCCGGCTCTACAATTTGATTGTTGTAGTTTTGTGCAATCTCAATTGCATTCTGAACTAACTCTTGTGATTTTACTGTGAACTTGTTAAAGTTATACGCCATATAAACACCTACAAATTTTCTGCTTTAATTTACTGTTCATACAAATTACTTTCTTTAAAAGTTTCATACTAGTTAGAATATAGCTAAATAAAAAATTACTAGTTAGAAATAAAATAATTTTGAACTTTTGCTCTGTTATTTATGCTTCTTGTTACTGCGACGCATTTATGATAATTTTGCACTCCAAAGGAAAAAGTATGTCACAAAGTCTTTCTGAAAATGAAGATACAATAATTGCGCTCGCCACTCCAAATGGAGTTGGCGCAATATCAGTTATTCGCGTCAGCGGACCGAACGCAATTTCTTCTGTTGACAATGTCTTTAGCGGTAAAAAGAAGTTACTGGACTGCGCCTCTCACACAATTCATTATGGGAAAATTCTGGAAAGCGGGGGAGAGGCTATTGATGATGTTTTGGTTTCTGTTTTTTCTAACGGACATTCATTTACCGGTGAAGATAGTATAGAAATAAGCACTCACGGAAGTCCATTCATCGCACAAAAAATTATTTCAATATTACTCCAGCAGAATGTTCGACTGGCTGAGCCGGGTGAGTTTACAAAAAGAGCTTTCCTAAATGGGAAACTGGATTTAGCGCAAGCAGAGGCTGTTGCCGATGTTATAAATTCAAGAACCGAAGTTTCTCTTCGCGGTGCACGCAACCAATTAGACGGCATTTTATCGAAGAAAATAGATTCGTTGCGCGATAAACTTATTCATACTTCTTCTTTGATTGAGTTAGAGTTAGATTTTGCTGAAGAAGACATTCAATTCATGTCCCTTCAACAAATTCTAAGTAACATTGATGAAATTCTCAATGAACTTGAAAAGCTTATTCAAACATTTTCATTCGGAAAAGTAATTCGGGATGGTGTTAACGTTGCACTAGTTGGTCCGCCAAACTCTGGTAAATCTTCTTTGCTAAATTATTTTCTGAAAGAAGCACGCGCAATTGTTAGCGAAGTTCCCGGGACCACAAGAGACATTATTCGCGAAGACCTATTTATTGATGGAATTCTGTTCAGACTCTTTGATACGGCTGGATTACGCGATACTGAAGATCAGATAGAGAAAGAGGGGGTTAATAGAAGTAGAAATGCCCTCAAGGAAGCCGATGTAGTTTTGTTTTTAAATGATTCAACTGTAGGATTCTCGGAAAATTTGTATACCGAAATTCTCGATCTCAGCAGTAGTAATAGAATTTTAAAAGTAGCAAACAAAGTTGATCTTTGTAACCCAGATCCTAAAGCATATGATGTCTTGATCTCCGCTAAGACGGGAGAAGGAATTCAAGAGCTCTTTAGGAAGCTAAAAGCAATTGCCCTTGGTTCTTCAACCTATACTGAAAAGACAGCAATTGTAACTAACCTAAGGCATTATCAGTCTCTGCAAAAGGCTTCTGACAGCTTACAATCAGCAAAGGAGTCAATCTCACAACAACTGACCGGCGAGTTTATCTCTGTTGATCTTAGAAATGCGGAAAATTCACTAGGTGAGATCATAGGAAAGATTACCTCGGACGACATTCTTAATAATATTTTTTCAAAATTCTGTATTGGAAAGTAATGTTTCATGTGAAACTTAGACAATGTTGAATTTTGAGTTATGAATTTTGAATTCACTTTTTAGAATGTTTCATGTGAAACCGATTAGTCTCGACTTGATCGAGCCTTGACAGAAAGGAATAAATGAGAAGTTTTGATGTTATTGTAGTTGGCGGGGGGCATGCCGGAATAGAGGCGGCTGTTTCTGCTGCTAAGATGGGATGTTCTGTTGGACTCGTTTCAATGGATAGAAATGGAATGGGAAGAATGTCTTGCAACCCGGCAATAGGGGGAAGCGCAAAAGGTCATTTAGTTCATGAGGTGGATGCTTTAGGCGGGGCAATGGGTTTAATCGCCGACCAATCTGGAATTCAATTTAGAACATTGAATAAATCAAAAGGTCCAGCTGTTTGGGCTGGAAGAAGTCAGAACGACCGGGAAATTTATTCTGCAATTGCTTCAAAATTTGTTGCGGAAACAAACAATGTGACTATTGTTGAAGAAATGATAGTTGATGCGATAAAAGAGGGAAAAAAAATTGTAGGAGTGAGAACTTTACATGGAGAAGAAATAAAGTGTAAAGCGCTTGTTGTATGCAGCGGAACCTTTCTTAACGGATTGATGCATACCGGAATGACATCTACAAAAGGCGGCCGGTTCGGAGAGCAACCAGCGGTGGGATTGACTGATGCTTTTATCAAAATGGGCTTTGAAGCGGGGAGATTAAAAACCGGAACACCACCACGATTACATAAAGACTCTATTAATTGGAAAATTCTTGATGAGCAGCCGGGCGATGTTCCTCCATTATCTTTTTCTTTGAGAACTCCCAAAGATCAATTCCCTTATCAGCAGCAAGTGAGTTGCTATATTACATATACTGATCTATCAGTACATAAAATTTTAGAAAAAGGTTTTGCTGATTCACCCTTGTTCACCGGAAAAATACAAGGTGTTGGCCCTCGTTATTGTCCATCTATTGAAGACAAAATAAATCGTTTTATTGATAAAGAAAGGCATCAACTATTTTTAGAACCAGAAGGGCTGAATTCAGATTTAATTTACATCAACGGGTTCTCTACTTCACTGCCAGTTGAAATTCAGTACGAAGCTCTGAAAAAAATAAAAGGCCTTGAAGAAGTGGAAATGATTCGCCCCGGTTATGCTGTTGAGTATGATTACTTTCCACCTTATCAAGTCGACCTTACATTAGAAACAAAGTTAATTCAAGGGTTGTATTTTGCCGGACAAATTAATGGAACATCCGGATATGAAGAGGCTGCCGGGCAAGGAATAATAGCTGGAATAAATGCAGCGTTGAAAATTCAGAATAGACCGGAGTTTGTGTTAACTAGAAATGAAGCATACATCGGAGTTTTAATTGATGACCTTGTGGGTAAATCAACAAGCGAGCCTTACCGCATGTTTACTTCGCGTGCAGAACATCGATTACTTTTACGCCAAGATAATTCCGACCAACGCTTGATGAAGTATGGTTATGAGTTTGGTCTAATTCCAAAAGAAATGTATGATGAGTTGAAACAAAGAGAAGTTGTTATTAATAAAGCAAAAGAGATTGCGCAAAGGAAACGAATTTCACCAAGTGATATTAATCCGATCTTGGAAAAAAAGGAACTCTCCAAGGCAGATAATGCAGATACAATTAATAAGCTAGTGCGCCGACCAGAACTTGAGTTAAGGGATATTCTAAACGTATTGCCGGAAGAGGATGAATTCAAGAGTTTAATAAGCGATGATAAAATTTATGAACAGGTTGAGATTAACATTAAATATGAAGGTTATATTCAACGACAGCAAGAATTAGTTGATAGAATGGAAAAATACGAGAAGATAAACATTCCGTTAAATTTTGATTATTTGAAAATAAAGACTATCTCTACAGAGGGAAGAGAAAAGCTTGGCAAGATAAAACCGAGAACAATTGGGCAAGCTTCAAGAATATCCGGCGTAACTCCTTCAGATATTTCCGTTTTGTTAGTATATTTGAGAAGCTAATTCTGGAAAATTTGTTTGGATCTTCAAGAACAGTATTTACGCGAGTTAAAAGTTCTCTTTTGGGATAACGGGATTAATCCCGACGAATATCAGTTAGAACGTTTAGCATTATTTGGAACACTTGTTAATCAAAAGAACACAAAGCTCAATTTGATTTCACGCAAAGATGTTCTAAAAATCGTTGAAAATCATATTTTCATATCATCGTATGTTTCCGAGTTTATTCCACCCAAAGTAAGCCGCTTTTTAGATATTGGAACCGGCGGCGGATTTCCGGGAATTCCACTTGCAATCACCCGTCCAATATTACGTGGCGTTTTAGTTGATTCGACTGCAAAGAAAATTGATGCAGTAAAAGAGTTTATTAGTAAACTCAAAATGAATAATCTAACTGCGGAAAATGCGCGTGTTGAAAGTGATGAGTTCATTCAAAAGTATGCAAACTCATTTGATCTTGTTGTTAGTCGTGCAACGGTTCCTTTAATAATACTTTTTCGTTATGCGCTTCCGTTAATAAAAGAGAAGGCATACATCGTAGCAATTAAGGGAGGCGATTTAATGGATGAATTCAAAACAGCCGAACTTAAATACAAATCATTTATAAAGAAATCTACAATCTTCGAACTTGCCTATAAGCCATCTAATACCAGAAACGAAAAAGGTAAAAAGTTGGTTCTAATCGAATTGAACAAATAATTACAGTATGTAAATTTTCGCTGCAAATAAAGGGCGAAATGAGCATTAGATGAACACTGAAAAATTTCTTAGATATTTACCGGAACGAGACACAGTTTTTGTCTTAGGCGCCGGTGCATCTAATCCTGATGGTGTTCCTTTACAAAAAGAAATCTTACCGATGATTTTTTCCGATAGGGCTGAAGAAATTTCTAATTCTGAAATTGGAAAAATTGTTATTGAATTTATACGAGAGAATTTTGACCTAGATGAAAAGAATAATCTTTATCCACACTTGGAAGCTGTGTTCGGATTTATAGATTACTTTATTCAGCAAGATGAAAGCCTTAACGCAAAGTATACTAATGAAAAAATACGCGATATAAAGGAGTATCTTATAAAGCTTCTTCACTACGTTGTGAACATTAGAACAGACCAACGCAGTCCATACTATCATAAATTCTGGGAAGCAATAACAAAGTATTCGACGAACACATCAATAATCACACTGAACTATGACACTCTACTAGAACAAGCATTCGACTTTATTTTTCAGAAGAAAGCCGGCTATATTGATTACTGTATTCCTTTAATGAATTATGAAAAACATGCCCAGCTTTCCGGCTATAACTTTTGGGTAAACCCAAGGGAACCAATAAATCTTGGCGAACAAGAGAATCCATTTACCTATAAAATTATTAAAACACACGGTAGTTTAACTTGGAAATACTGTAATTGTTGTAACCAAACTTTGCTTACACCATGGGATCGAAAAATTGATTTGAACCGTGGAAAGTTTCTTGGCTATTCTTATCCGGGCAATGAAGAATATGAGTATACTTGTCCAATAGATGGAACAGAATTCCAGACTTTGATAATGCCTCCCTCTTACTTAAAAACGCTACACCATCCAATTATCTCGCAACTACTTAGCGAAGCAGCGAGAGAAATTAGAGCAGCAAAGAAAATTGTTTTTATTGGATACTCACTCTCAAATGCAGATGTCCACGTGAAAGCTTTATTCAAAAAGCAGATTACACCGGAAAAAGAAATTATTGTTGTTAATCCGAAAAAGAAAACAGAATCGGAAATGAATTATCGTTCACTCACTAAAAATGTCACATTCATGTATTCTGGTTTCGAAGAATTGGTCAATAGCGACGAGCTCCTCACAAAAATCTTCTAAAATCAGTTGGATTCAAAATAATTATCCTCTATCTTTATACTAATCCTATAACATAGTGGTCTGATAATATATGCTGTCAAAATTAGCAACACTGATACTCGGAATTCTCGCCGAACGTGAAAGAAATCCATATGAAATCACAAAAATGCTAAGTGAGCTCCAAACTAAGAAATGGCTTCCAATGGCCGATTCGACGGTTTATGCAACAATAAATAATTTGAAAAAGAAGGGGATGATTTTGGGGAGAATTGAAAAAGATGGAAATCTGCCGGAGAAAACAATCTATTCGATTACAAACGAAGGGGAATCTGAGCTACAGCTCACGATAACTTCATTTTTGGAGGAGGATTCTTCGACATCCTCGGGATTTGATATTGGAATTCTCTTAATGCACAATTTGAGCAAACAAGAAATTCAGATAAAACTAAAGAAAAAATTGGAACGTCTAGAAGCAGCATATTATGTTATAAAAAAACAAATTCTGGGTTTCGAAATGGATAACCAGAAAATTGCTTTTACCGCTCTTTCAATGCTGAAGCATAGGCTACACCTAATTGAAGCGGAGATAAAAACCGTAAAAGAATTAATACGCGACTTAAATGTGCGTGCCAGTATTTCCGATCTTTCTCCGTTTGACATGAGAATGATGTAAGAAAAGTAAAAACTAAGCTTGAGACGTTCCATCGAAACGTCTTTACAAACTCAACAAAAATTCTTTTAAAGAATTATAATCTGAAGAGAGCTCAACAGCTCTCTTTTCTTTTGTTAAGCAGACCGCAAGCCGTTCCGGAATTTCAACCTCAATAGACAGTTCTTCTTCAACAACATCTTTAAATTTTGCCGGATGAGCAGTTTCCAAAACCACAGATGAAAATTCTTGAGAAGAATTTTCTTTTAGAAATTTTTCCAAAGCCAAGTATCCCACAGCGCCGTGTGGATCGATAACATAATCACACTCTTCATAAACATATTTTATTGCTTCGCGTGTTTGGTCATCATTAAATGTAGAAGAGTAAATATCATTTCTAATTGCTAGAATTGAGTGTGCATATAAATCAATAATTCTAACAAGATTACTAGGATTACCAACATCCATTGCGTTGGAAAGTGTAAGAACAGATTCGCGCTGATTAAAATTTCCGCTTTGAATAAATTCAGTAAAAACATCGTTCCTATTAGTTGCTCCGATAAATTTATGAACCGGTAAACCCATTTTTTTTGCAAACAATCCGGCCGTGATATTGCCGAGATTTCCAGAAGGAACAGAAAAAACAACTGGCAGTGATTTATCTGGAATCTGTTTATATGCTTCCATGTAATAAAAAGATTGGGGAAGAAGGCGGGCAATATTAATAGAATTAGCGGAAGATAAATTTAGTTTACTAGTTAATTCGGCATCAACGAAAGCTGTTTTTACTAAGCGCTGGCAATCATCAAACGTCCCATCAATTTCAAGTGCCGTAATATTTTTATCGAGAGTAGTAAGCTGTTGCTCTTGAATCTTGCTCACTTTTCCTTTCGGATATAAAATATAAACATTAATTCCCGGTGTGTTGTAAAATCCGTTAGCAACGGCGCTGCCAGTATCGCCGCTTGTAGCAACAAGAATGTTAAGATGAGAATTTTTCTTTTGCGCAAAGTAGCCCATCGTCTTAGCCATAAAACGCGCGCCAAAATCTTTGAATGCTAAAGTAGGTCCGTGAAAAAGTTCGAGCACAAATAGGTTTTTATCAATCTCGACAATTGGAGCTGGAAAGTTGATTGCTTCCGAAACAATTTCTTCAAGTTTGCTTTGAGGAATTTCATCCTCAATAAAATGTTTAGAAACTTCGAATGCAATTTCAGCAAAAGATTTGTTTTCGAGATTATCAAAAAAATCCTTGCCAAAATTTGGAATGGACTCAGGCATAAACAATCCGCCATCTTCAGCCAATCCTTTCATTACCGCTTCTTCGAAAGAGAAGAATTTACTTTTGTTATTTGTGCTGTAGTATTTCATTTTATAACTGTCGGACCTTTTTCGTTAATCTTAGAAACATAAATTTTACTACCGAAACCTTTTTGCTTTGCTGCTTTTTTCATTTCAAGAGCAATTTTTTCTGCTAAGATTTTAGAAGTAGAAAATGCGAACATAGATGGACCCGAACCCGAAATGTTACAATTGATAGCGCCGGCGTTAAACGCTGCTAGGCGAATTTCATCGTAGCAAGGAATAAGTGTTGCGCGTTTGGGTTCGGCAAATAGATCAATGATCGACCTTCCAATCAAAGAAATATTTTTTGTTAAAAGTCCGGCAACCAAACCCGCGGCATTTCCGGCTTGAGCAATCCCAGTTTTCAATTCAACGGTTTTATCAAGGATTTTTCGTGCTTCAATAGTTTTGATGACAATATCCGGATAAACAACAGAGCAAAATAAGTTCTTTGGGTAATCTAGCTGAATGATATCAATAGGATTGTAAGAGCGAATTAAAACAAATCCGCCGAACAAAGCGGGCGCTACATTATCCGCATGAACACTTCCGCTTGCAATAAACTCGCCGGCAATTGCGTGTTCGAGCAAATCATATTTGCTGAGTTTTAGATTAAGCAGTTTATTTACAGCAAACACACCGGCAACCGCGCTTGCTGCGCTAGAGCCAAGACCGCTACCAATTCCCATTTTCTTGTGAATGGAAACATCTAACCCAACATTAATATTGTATTTCTTGAATAATGATGCGATTGCACCGGTAGTAGTGTTCCTTTCCGGATCGAGCGGAAGCTTACCGCCGTCTCCGGTAATTTTTTTTATTCTAAGTTCATTCGAACTATTCAATTGTATCTCAATCTCATCACCGGGTTCGTGAAGCGCAAAGCCCATCATATCGAAACCGGGACCAACATTTGAAACTGAAGCCGGAGCGAATACTTTTATCTTTTTCATCCAATAATTCCTTGCGCTTTCATAAGTTCTGCAATTAAAATTGTTCCACCAGCCGCGCCCCGTATAGTGTTATGAGAAAGCACAACAAACTTAAAATCAAAAAGAGAATCTTCGCGCAATCTTCCTACAGCAACGCCCATTCCGTTTCCGATGTTGCGATGAACTCTCGGCTGCGGGTATTTGTCTTCTTTAAAATAGGTTATAACCGGATTTGGCGCGAAGGGAAGCGCTAGTTCTTGTGGAAGAGATTTAAACTCGCCCCACACTTTAATAATTTCTTCTTTACTTGGTTTCGATTTTAATTTAACTTGAACGCATTCGGTGTGTCCATCAATAACGCCAACTCTGTTACATTGCGCACTGATTTTGAAATCAGCATCAACAAATTTATTGTTAGCAGTAGAGCCAAAGATTTTGCGAGGTTCACTTTCCATTTTAGCTTCTTCGCCGCCAATGAATGGAACAACGTTATCAATAATATCGAGACTCGGTAAGCCCGGATAACCGGCGCCGGAAATTGCTTGCATAGTTACAACGTTAACGGCTTCCAAACCAAAATTATCATAGAGCGGTTTAAGCGCGATTGCTAAACCGATTGTTGAGCAATTTGGGTTTGTTACAATTCCTCCTTTGTAGCTTTGAGATTTTACAACTTCTAAATGTTGATGATTTACTTCTGGAATTATTAGTGGAACGTCAACATCAAAACGGTGATTGCGAGCGTTTGAGATAACGTAATAGCCGGCTTCTGCAAAAGCGGTTTCAATTTCACCGGCAACGTTTGCGTCCAATCCGGAGAATGCAATTTTGGCATCTAAGTTTGGTTCGCACTTCTTCACTATCATATTAGCATATTTTTCCGGAAGAGGCGTTTGCATCACCCAGTTTGTTGCTTCGGCGTATTTTTTTCCGGCAGAGCGATCTGATGCTGCAAGTTCGGTAACTTCGAACCAAGGATGATTCATTAATAATTCTATAAAACGCTGACCAACGCTTCCGGTAGCGCCCAAAACTGCAACGGGAATTTTTGCACTCACTTTAACCTCGCTAATAAATCTTTATGAATTGATAATAATGCTTTAGGCAAATTACTTTTATTGATTACGAGAGAAATATTTAATTCGGAAGAACCTTGAGCGATGGCGATAATATTAATTCCTTTTTTGCCAAGAGCTTGAAAAACTTTTCCCGCAATACCGATGGTATGACGCATCCTTTCTCCAACAACCGCAATGATGGAAAGTTCTTCCTCAACTTTCACTTCGCCGATTTTTCCCTCCATGATCTCAAGTTTAAATTCATTCTCTATTACTTTCTTTGCTTGCTCGCCAAATTTTGGAAGAACTGCAAAACAAATACTGTGCTCGGACGAAGCTTGAGTGATAAGAATAATGTTTATTCCGTATCGAGCTAACGCAGCAAACAATCTTCCCGCAACGCCGGTAACACCAACCATGCCGCCTCCTTGTACGCGAATGATGGAAATATCATCAATTGATGATATTCCTTTAATCGGCATTTTATCACTTCCCCCTTTTTCTACAATATCAGTTCCGGGATGAGAAGGATTAAATGTATTCTTAATTACAATTTTGATTTTCTTTTGAAGCGCCGGCAGCATTGTTGGGGGATAAATAACTTTTGCGCCGAAGTGTGAAAGCTCCATAGCTTCTTCATAAGTAACAGACTTTAGCGGGAAGGCATCCTTCACTTTGCGCGGATCAGCAGTTAAGATTCCATCAACGTCAGTCCAAATTTCTATAGCTTCGGCATTTAGTGCAGCACCAAAAATAGAAGCGGTATAATCCGAACCGCCGCGACCAAGCGTCGTTATTTCGTTTTTATCGGTGGAGGAGATAAAACCGGTAATTATCTGAACTTTTTTATGGCGCTTAAAATAGTGAGCTATGTTTTTATTTGTCGAAGCGAAATTTACGCGTGCATTTCCAAAATCGGAATTTGTTTTAACAAGTTTGCTCGCATCCAAGAATTCAGCTTCAACCCCACGGTTGCAAAGAGATTCTGTAATTATTGTATTGGATAATTTTTCTCCAAAACTCTGAATATAATCCAGCGTTCTTGCAGAAAGCTCCCGAACCAAATATACTCCGTGAGTTACTTCTTTGAGTTCGTCGAACAGTTTATCAAGCTTCTCTACAATCTCTTCATGTTTGCTGGTTGGATTTAACCGGAAAGCCGTATCGTAATGTCTCTCAATTAGTTGTTCAATTTCGGCTTTATATGACTGCTTACGCTGATGTGCAAGTTTGCCAATTTCAATTAACTTATCAGTTACACCTTGAAATGCGGAGAACACAACAGCAATATTCTTTTTCTTATTAATGTAGCTGTTAATTAGAATTGAGATAACTCCATCAATTCTATCTGCATTGCCAACGCTCGATCCGCCAAATTTCAATACTATCATGGTAAATTTTACCCTAGTTGTTATATAAATTTATGTAGAAACTAAAAAGAATGCGCTAAAATTAACGCGTCATGGTTTGCGTGTACGTGGATGTAGCCGTAAGAAGACTTGATATAACTTTACTTGTCCGCGAAGAGCAGTAAAAGTTTTTATCGGGGTTATATTTTCTGTTTTGCTTAATCATTTTACTAAATGTGTAAATCTGGAATCGAGTATAATAATCATATTAAACAGATACAAGAGGGGACAAAATTTTATGCATGCTTTTCTATAATTATGCAAACTTCCGGTAATAACAAAAACTTTCCTATTTTCGCTTCGCAAAAAATTAATAGAACGCGGATTACGCAGATTGAGCGGATGTCCGCGGATTAAAGAACTAGAAAACATCAAAACTTAACTAGAAATTACACTGATGAAGTTTTGTGAACTCTACGTTCTTCACTCTACACTCTACGTTAAAACAGATGGGCCGAAATAAATACAAAAAGATTACCGAAGTCAGAACGTTTCCAAACGTGTTTGATTACAAGGATGTAACCGCAGAAGCAGGAATAAAAAGTTTTTTTGGAAACGATAAGCCAATTACAATAGAGCTTTGCTGCGGGCAAGCAGATTATGCAATTAGTCTTGCCGAGCATTTTCCGGATAGAAACTTTCTTGCCATCGATAGAAAGCCAAACCGTTTGTGGAATGGATCGAAAAACGCGCAAGAAAGAAGAGTTAATAATGTAGCTCTATTGATAGCATACATTGAAAAACTTGATGAAGCTATAAAAGAATTGAAAGCAGATGAAATCTGGATAACCTTTCCCGATCCATATCCGTTTCAAAGCAGTATTAAGAAGCGTTTAACGCATCCAAGGTTTTTAGCTATATATAGAAAGCTGCTTGCTGAGAATGGTAAGATAAATTTGAAAACCGATGACGACACACTTTACGAGTACACGCTGCAAATCATTGAAGAAGAGAAGTTAAAGGCTAACTTTGTCCACAACGACATTTACTCGCTCGAGCAGATTCCTTTTGAGTACACAATTAAAACCAAGTATGAGAAGATGCACTTGGAAAAGGGGAAGAAAATTAAGCTGGTGAGTTTTTCGTTCTGAAATTCTGATCCCGCGTAGCGGGAGAAGAATCTCTTTCAAATCTAAATTGGGATATTTCGTCTCGACAAGCGGGACTCAATATGACAAGTTTAATACTTATACGTAACCGGCGATTGCTTAATCGGCTTGCCGTCGGTTCCGGTAATGTTAAGAATTACAGTTCCTGTTGTGCCGACTTGTCCGCCGAGATATTCTTTTATCTTGCTCAAATCAAAACGAATAGTTTTTGTTATGTAAGCTTCGCACATATCGTTGTTAGCGTTATGGGAAAGTACCAAAGACATTTGCGGCGGATTAGATTTCATAATTCCGGTGTAGGAGTAAAGATCAATAATGTGTTCTCTACAACCACCGCCGTAGCTGACCGAAAGAGCCAGCATATTGTTTTCGATAGAAGCAGAGTTTACCGCAAGCAAATCCTTTTTAAGAACCCAGTCATTGTTGGCGTCGATAAAATAAACTTGTTTTGTTTCTACGTTTACGTTATAGTTTATTTTCAGCTCAACAACATATTGTTCCGGCTTAACCGTCTCTGTACTTTTGCGTGCCGGCAAAACGTTTTTCAAGGTAATCTCGTAACCGTCAAAAACAATTGCCGTTGGAGTTAAACCCGTATGCAGAACAACTTCTTTTTCCAAACCGCCTTTTTTTAGTTTCAACTTAACTTCCGCATCACCCGCCCAAACGCAAATTGCATCAATTGGACAGCGGCTATCCGCACCAACGCCGGAAAAAGTTATTAACAAATCATCATTAAGAAAAGCTGATTCTCCATGTTTTAGAATAACACTTGCCGGAGTGTTTGATGAAACACTTACTGATTGATAATCGGAAAGCAAGACTTCATCTTGACAGCCGTTGTATGTGAGGAGAGTTAGAATGCTTAATAAAAAAAGTATTAATCGTTTCATATTGTCATTCCGTTTTTCAAACCCAATTTTGCAAATGTAAGGGTGAGAATAAAGAGAATTTTTTTGGTACTTACGGCAGCCTGTGATGTAACCAAAAGACCTCCAACTCCGGCAAAGCTTTTTTCTTTTTAGAAATTTTCTATTTTCCCACATCAACAAAACAAAGGAAGTAAAAATGGAAAGCTCGCAGATACATATAAATTATTTGGCTGTAATAGTTGTAACAATTCTGGCATTTGTTCTTGGCGGATTGTGGTATGGACCGCTTTTCGGTAAAGCATGGATGAAAGAAAGTGGTGTAAAAGAAGGTGACGGCAAAGACAAAATGGTAAGAACTTTCGGCTTATCCATATTATTAAATATCATCATCGCGCTAAATCTTTCCGCGTTTCTTGGTGCAAAGGCCGATTTGCAGTTCGGCTTGTTCGCCGGATTAGCGGCTGGTATCGGCTGGGTTTCGGCTTCAATAGGAATTATGTATTTGTTCAGCCAAAAATCTTTAAAACTTTTTTTGATTGATGCCGGTTATCA
This sequence comes from Melioribacteraceae bacterium, assembly GCA_041675645.1. GTDB lineage: Bacteria > Bacteroidota > Ignavibacteria > Ignavibacteriales > Melioribacteraceae > Stygiobacter. Next base: position 4,685 of record JBAYTN010000052.1, on the reverse strand, counting down.
AACGGTTATATACGCGGTAATGGGCGCTATACTTGGTGCGTGGAAATAAATTTACTTTGTCATTCTGAGGAAACGAAGTGACCGAAGAATCTTAGAATTTATTGAAAAGAGATAAAATGAAAAAAATAATCTTAGCAGTTATTCTTTTGCTTTCTCAATTTGTCTATTCTCAAAGCGACAGCAAATATCAATCATACATTGCGCACATTGCTGCGGCAAACTCCTCTTTGCGGTTAAACGAAACAGCAGATGCAAAACGCTGGCTGGAAAATGCTCCAAAAGATTTGCGCGGCTGGGAATGGAATATGCTTAACAGCCGCAGCGATATGAGCTTGGTAAAAATTGATTGCAAAGATTTTACACCCACAAAAACCTACTTCAGCAATAACGGCAAGTATTTAATTGCCGGAAGTGCAGAAGGAAATATTTATGTTTTTGATTCATCAACAATGCAAGAAGTGAAAAAGCTTGAAGGACACTCAAGCTCAGTTTACGCGACAAAGTTTTTTCCGGATGACAAATTCATAGTTTCTTGCTCTCGTGATACAACAATTAAAGTATGGGATATAGAAACTGGAAAAGTTAAATGGAGCGCAAAGACGGGCGGACATGGTTTGGCAGATGTTGATATTAGCCCGGATGGAAAAACAATACTCTTTGCATCGTGGCAATTTCAAAAAGAAAAAGGTGTGGTAGGAATTGTTTCTTTATTAGAATCCGAAACCGGAAAGCAACTTTGGAATACTGAATTTGGAAACAAACCTTTAGTGGTTGCACGTTTCAGTCCGGATGGAAAATATTTTGGCGTTGGCGGCTGGGGCTGGCGTGTTGCCGTTTGGAATCTTGCTCAAAAAGATGGGCCAAAAGTTTTTCATTATGATGATGTCGCAAGCTATTCCGCCGTTGATGATTTCGCGTTCTCTCATGACTCAAAACAAATTGCCGTCGCTTCAAAAAGTTCTGTAATAAGATTGTTTGATCTAAACACCGGAAAGATTGAACGCGAACTACATGGGCACACACGTCCGGTTCTTGCGCTTGTTTACTCAAAAGATGGAAGCAGAATATTTTCTTCCGGATCAGATGCCCCGATTTTTATTTGGAGTGCTGAAACCGGTCAGCTGATGAACAAAGTTTTTGGACATACCGATAAAGTTGTTTCGATTGCACTTAATAAAGAAGGGGATAAGTATGTAACAACTTCTTCCGATAAAACAATTCGCGTTTGGGATGCTGAATATGGAAATGCGTTTATGGATAAAGCCGGTAAAGCTGAAACAGTCTTTGCGTTTGATTTGAGCAGTAACGACAAATTGCTGGCAACTACCGGTCAGAACAACTCAATCAGTATTTGGGATTTCAATAACGGAAAACTCTTGAAAAATTTTACGGGTTTAGATGGTTTTATGAACTTTGTGAGGTTTCATCCTAACAATAAATTGCTAGCGGGTGGAAACTGGGGAAAGATTATTAAAATCTGGAATGTGGAAACCGGAGAAGTCTATAAAACTTTCGAAATGGGGGGAGGAAATTCAAGCTTGGATTTTTCTCCGGACGGAAAACAGTTAATTGCTTACTCAACCGAAAAAACAATTTTTGTTTGGGATGTTGAATCGGGAAGTTTGATTAAGAAGATTCGACTTGAGGCGCGCCCATACTTTGTAAAGTTTAACAACAAAGGTGATTTGTTTGCAAGTGCTGAAAACAGCGGTGTGTTAAAACTTTGGAACGCAAAAACTTTTGAGTTAGTAACGAAAATAGAAGCGCACAATGGACAAATTCTTTGCTTAGCTTTTTCTCCGGATGATAAAATTCTCGCGGTTTCATTATACAATGCTAAGATTAAACTTTTCAACACCTCAGACTATTCTTTGATGAAAGAACTTTCCGGGCACGCGCAGTATCCATACTCAATAAATTATTCTAAGGATGGAAAAAGGTTTGTTTCCGGTTCGGCAGATAACACCGTTAGAATTTGGGATACCAAAACTTGGGAAACATCAATTGTTCTTTCCGATTTTACAAACGTGGTTTACAGTACAATCTTTTCTAACGATGGAACCCGGCTCGTAGTTAATTCAACCGGAAAAGAGATTATTGTTTACGACACTGTTTCCTATGCTGAGAGAAAGAAGTGACTGTCATTCTGAGGGAGTAACGCGACCAAAGAATCTCTAAGCTAGCATTCTTTGAGAGTCTTCGTCATCCGCAAAAGCAGCCAATTGCTAGTATATAAATAAATCATTTCCAACTCTTGTAATTCAAAAAAAAAAAAATCATAATTTGAAACATTAGGGTATCATTACCAATGTTTTTAACAGTTTTGGGCAAAAAAAGTGAAAGAAATTGGTAGTTGTACTAATAGTGTTTATGATTATTATGAACATATTTCTTTTGTAAATGAGGTCTCAAAATGAAAAAAATAGCTCTTGTATTTGCAGCAACTGTTTTGGTGTATCACTCTTTCTCTTGCAAAGAAAGTATAACAGACAGCCGCCCGCGTGTAATTAGACCGCCCCAAGAAATGATTTGGACAGCAGATACTTTAAAGGGCTTTGACCAATACGCACAACTTACACCGGAGAACTTATTGGTGTTTGCTTCAAATGATGCATGGCTTGTTTGCTGGAGCGATATAGCAAGAAGATTGATTTGGCACTTTGACGGAAAGAGTTGGACTGAAAGTAATATTGCGGCAGATGTAGGTGGAATGCGAGTAAGAGATATTGCCGGTAATAGCAGCAGTGATTTATGGGCATGTGGTTATACCGGCGATGAAATTTTCTTGGCGCATTATAATGGCAGCCGCTGGACAAAGTATAACACAAATGGAATTAAAGGTGATTTATTGGATATGTGCAAAGATGCAGAAGGTGATCTTTGGGCTTGTGGAAGAAATGGTATGATAATGAAGTATGATAAAACTAAATGGATCGTTAATCAGGTTAAGCTGAAAAAGCCAGAACAAGTAGATTATTTTAATAAAAGTATCGCTGAAAATAAGGGAAAGATTCTTTTTCTTATTTCTTCAGTAGATAAAATCACACTTGAAGAAAAATATTATTATGCATCAGGTACACTTGATAATTGGGTAATAATAGACTCGATGACTATCACGAACAAAGGATCAATAAAATGGGGTTATAGGAATTTATTTTCTTCTTCAAATCAACATTTGTATTCGTGCGGTATGGCCGGAATATGGTCTTATGAAAACTCGCAGTGGAAACTAGTTAGTGAAGCAAGCGGGGCAATAAACAATATTTTCTCTGATAGTGATGTTTATACAATTGCTGTCGGAGATTTTAAGAAAGCATTGTTTTCAAATGGAATAACGTGGTCAAATTTTAGTAATATTTTGAACACAAATGATTCGTCATTTGTGTTCAAAAATGTATGGACAAATGGATACGAGACGTTTATATGCGGTTATGGAAATTTTGGCGGGAAGGAGAAATTGGTGGTCTGGCGAGGCAATTAAACTAAAATAAATAAAGGCGGCGTTGGCGCGCCGCCCAAAAGCAAATAAAATCTCTAAAGCAGTGTAACCCTTGCGGGCATAGCTTTTTTTATTTGCACTTACAATATAATAAACTAATAAATCTTGGAGGTGTTTGTGAAATATTCTAAGCTTTTTTTCTTGTTATTCTTTCTCATTACTAAACTCAGCTCAGCAATGATCTGGGAGTTTGGAATAAGAGTGCAGAACTCATCAAATGAACTAATAAGCAGAGGTGTTTTTGTTTATGGTTATAATCCTTCGACAAAAGATTATGTACAATTATATTCGGGTTACTGCCCGGACCGTGCGATTGACCAACAATGGAATGTAATATTTAATGTAAGTGGAATAAGCGGGGATTACAGCGGTGCATTGGCAACCCTACCTCAATATGATGTATATGTTTTTAAGATTGGTGATCAATATTCTCGTAATGTGGTTGGATGGGGAGGTGGTTATGTAGATGTAACGATGACTTATACCGAAGGATCGGGTTTTGGCTCACCATCGGCCGGTACCGCCACAACGGGAACGTGGACTATGCAAACCATAACACTTAAAAACATAATGGGAAACGACTATGTGAGTGTTAGTGGCTTAATTAAGCTGAATGATGAAAATATAATAGTAGGCTATGCTGGAGTTGATAAATACCGCGAAGCAAGTACTTTTCCACATGCAATTTATGCCGAGAATCAAAGAGTTGGAGAAGTGGATAGAAAATGGAGAGAGTGGGAGGAAGACGGAAATCAAAATATGACAAAAACATTAACATACCCAGAAAATTATTCTTATACGGCTAGGTATGCTCGACAATACAGCGCAACCATAAGCACAAACATTGGCGGCGGAGAGGTTTATATTAATAGCTCCTCTTACAGTTGTCCTACCACCAGTTCTTATATTTATGACGATTTAAATAATAGTATTACAGCTTACAATCAAATATACGATTACTATAGTTACACTTTCGACCACTGGAATTATAACGGTTCATTTTATAGCAGTCAAAATACAATCTATGTTAACGAACCTTCCTCATCTGTTTCGTATCAAGCAATCTTTACGAATAAAAAACTAAGTAATGTAGGGGAAGGGCTTACGTTTGGAACAAGTCAGAATGATCCAATAGTTCTTAATTGGACGGACAACCCGCATGCAACTCAATATGCAATTTGGAGAC
>JBAYTN010000051.1:0-32679 GCA_041675645.1 Melioribacteraceae bacterium | reverse complement strand
GCAATTGTGCCAAATGCGCTTGAGCATCTGTCCACACGTTGCAATGCTGTGTTATGAAGTCTTTTTGTAATATCTATTAATTCATCCTCTATTTGATTTTCCGGCAGTTCCTTTAGGTATTGGTAACCGGCAAACAGTTCATCTCCCCCTTCTCCGCTAAATACTTCCTCTACATATTCCGACGCCGATTGAGAAACAAGATAATTCATAATGCTTGAGCGAACTAATAACGCATCAAATGATTCCAAATGATAGATAACATCCGGTAAAACCTTTACTATTTCTTCAAATGAAATTATTCTTTCGTGATGAATTGAGCGGATATGGTCTGCTACAATTTTTGCATATTTGAGATCGTCTGCTTCACGAAAACCAACAGCAAAAGTATGCAGTTCATTAACCATAGGGCGCAACAATGCCGATATTGCGCTTGAATCCAATCCACCGGATAGCCATGCACCAATCGAGTTATTACCCAATCTCTTTTGTATGGCCTTTGATAATGTTTCTTTTAATAAAGTACTTAAGTCACGCTGTTCAATATTAATATGAACAGCTTTTTCAAATTCATAATATTTCCTCAATTCCTTATTTGCCAAAACATATCCCGGATTAAGCTCATGAATAGTTGTACCAAATGCAGTAAGAGCTTTTACTTCGGATGAAAAAGCAATATCAGCATCATTTATCATTGTATAGTAAAGAGGCTCAACGCCATATTTATCTCTTTTAAGAATTATCCGGTTGTTCTCAATCAGAATACTAGTAGAGTCTATGCGGTTTGATAATGAAAAGAAGTTCGTGTTCTTTACATCATTACAAAGTGAATCTAAATTATTGGATGCAAATCCAATTGTAATCCCACTTTTCAGCAAAAGTATATTATGTTTTTTCCCTCTATGGGAAATCTTTGAAAGCATATCATGTGCGGTTTTACTTTGTTTAACACCGCTAATTCCAATTATTCCAGCCATATTAAAACTCCTTTGCATTAATTAATTCTGTTCTATGTTTTTCTGTAAGAATACTTCCATCATCCGGATCAACTGCGTACCACGCGCCATTAATCAGTTGCGTAGAGATTTTGCCGCATAAATGTGGATTACCTTTGAAGTGAGGAGTATCCAGTAAACCATTTTTGATAGCCTCTGCAATTGTCGCGGGATCTGTTAATGGGCTTTCAACATTACTCTTTGCGGAATGCTTTAGAGCTTCGATTAGATAAGTAGCTTCTTGTATTAATTCAAATTTTCTTCTCTGAACTTCACCATCAGAGGCAAGATTGGGAAGTCCATTCAAACAGTTTTGCATTACGCCATGAATAATTTTGCAGCTTTCAATCAGTTCTTCCGGTTTGATTGCATGATTCCCTTCACTGAACCCTACAACATGAAGAATATGAGGATTAAGAGCGAGTGAAATAACCGCCGATGCGGCTAGCTGTCCTTTGGCTACAAAAGGATCGGATGAAAAGTGAGCAATGCCGGCTCGCGCTTCAGTGAATGATTCAAAAGTATCGTCGTGCAAAGATGTAATAAGTTCTTTCTTGGCAAGCATTTTCGCCAGGTCCATCTTTGGCGATGTTCCGGGAGGTGTGTTAAACATATACTGAGCTACATAATTTTTCACTCCCATTTTTTTTGCATTAAGTGCGGCTAAATATGCCATAGTAACCGCAAGAGAATCATGCGCGTCTCTTAAACTCCATTGATGCGATTCATTTACTTCAACCGGAATTCCCCGCTGAGCATACCAGCGCATAATGTTTTGGCTTTCAGTTATGGTATCTTTTAGTGAACGCTTAGACCTTCCATCCATTACACTGTACCATGTTAAAGGGACTGCCGCCCATGCGTTGTTAATTGTTTCAACACTCATTTCAGCCCATTTGAGCAAATCATTCGTACCGCTGTAACATCTCATTAGAGGATAGTTACCGCAGCGTGAAGCTTTATAGATTTCAGCTAAATCATTTTTTGTTCTTACCGGAACACCACCCGCACCATTTAATGAAGGAATCATTCCTTCGGGATTGAAAAAGAATTCTTGCGCATTCTGATCTGTGCCGAGTGAAATAATATCCAGAACTTCTGCTTCCGATATTTTCTTTACACCTTCAATGGTTTCATCCACTGAAGGTCTTCCGAAATGGTGACGCAATAGCGGATAAGGATACTTCTCTTTAACTCTTTCAATTAGAGTCTGTGGAAAAAGATTCTGTAAGTCCTCATTACTGCTTCCCCTCAAATATTTCTTTATTTCGCTTTGGGAATCTTCCCCGGTAAATACTTTTGCAAAGAATGTGTAATGCTTAGCAAGTTCTGCAACCGGAGTAGTACCTCCAAAAATGAACTTTACTTTTTCGAGATTGCAAATTTCAATTTGAGTCTTTAATTGATCGAATAAGTTCTTTGCATTTTCCGGTGTAAGCCTATAACTAAGTGCGGCAATATCGGGACTGTTTAGAATTATCTCATCAATAAGTCTGCTTAATGGAACTGCCGGACCAAGAAAGACAATCTCATAACCTTCCGCTTCGGCAAGTTTTAGAAAATGATATAACCCGCCAACATGAACGCAATTGCCTATTGAAGCACCTAGAATTTTTTTCTTTTTCAATGTTATCTCCTTTTGAATTACATTTTTTCTCCAATAGCGAGTAATCTTAATTCTCGTAGAGACATTTTATCTATTTGCAGTTTTTCTACTGTTCTGCCTATAGACCAGTAATCAGTGTTGTTAATTGTTGAAGCTATATCAATTATTGAATTAATTGTAGGAGTTGGAGCACCGAACATTTTACCTGTAGAAGCAATAGGAACCAAACTGCATGGTACATCCTCACTTATATAACGTATTGAAAGTCTGTTTGGCGCCATTATTCCCCTGTAACCGGGGTTAGCTCTCATAGCATCTCTTAAATTGCTTCCGGTTGCGCCATAGGCTAAATACAACCACTCTTTTGCGCTTATGGCTCTAATGCCAAGCGACTCTGCTACCTTAACTCTTTCGATATCAATCTTTTCCAATACTCTTCCTACCGATTCGGTAACCCCCTCAAGATAAAACTGAAATTCGGCATCATCTTCAATCCATCCGGCATTCAAAACACAAATTGCTGGATGAAAAACAGCGCCAATGTTTTCGAAACTTGTTTTAAAGATATTATCGCCGGCCACAAACTGAGGATACGCTGTGCGCAGCCGCTCCAACACTTTTGGAATTAAATAAGCTCGAACGGAAGAAATAGGAATAGAGTTTTTTATTCTAAATATGTGCGCTTGAGCCGGTCCAACAACTCTAGATGCATAAATAAATGTCTGAGTCTCAGCTATAATAACATCGGCTTCATTTCCGCTTCTTTTAACAATTTGCTTAAATTCTAACGCACCAAAAGTTCTTCCCGGATTAAGAATGACAATTTGACCATCCTTTAAATGCGGGGCGCATTGCTCTGCTATAAACTCGTGAGCGGTAGCCGGTACAACTACCATTATTATTTCAGCGTTTTCAATTACCTCTTTAATATTGTTCGAGGCTAAATTAATTGTTGCAAACCCTTCTACTTCCCCCTCCAAAGCAATTCCACCCATAGATTTTACTCCCCATAATCTTTCCTCGGAACGATTATAAAGTGCAACATCAAAGCCCATCAAAGCAAGATGCCCTGCCATTGCTAGGCCGCCATGTCCGGCGCCAAGAACAGCAAACTTTGGTTTATCGGTATTATGATTTTTCATACCATTCTCCTTGAAAGATTAGTTTAGCATGAAGAGAAAACAATTCGATTAGAATGAATAACCTATAGTTTCTGCTTTAGCTATAAACAAGAAACGCTTATTACTTGCCTTACCTATAAAATTCGAAGAAAGCGTTTTAGTGTTTGATTAAATAATTTTAAGTGTGATTAACAAAATACCGGAGGAGATTTATTGGAAAATGTGATTAGTTCTGAAGGATTATAATTTATTTCAGTAGAATAGAAATGACTTAATGACTTGCTTAAATAGGAGTTTGAAAATTGTTCTATTAATAAAACCGGATAAAGTTTCCCTATCTCAATTTTCTTTATTAGCGGTAAATGCCTTCTATGAAGGATGAATGATTTTGAATGCTTATTTGATGTTTCATCAATACTACAGTCTCTTGATCCAGAGGAGACTATATAAATTGGAGGAGTGTGCACCAAGCGGCTGTATACATGTGTAACGTATATCAGCGCCAAAACGACTAATAATATTTTTCTGAATTTGCTCATTACTATAAAAAAGATAAACTTTTTGGATTGGAACCGCAAGGTTAATCCTTAGGTCCAAAATTTTACCAAAAGCGCCTCAAACTAAATAGCTTCTTTTAATGAATTAATAGGATCAGAAATCAAAAAGCCGTTTCGATTAATTGAAACGGCTTTTAAAAAATCTCCGGATGATGTAATTTATCATTGTTCTATCAGTTAACAGTTAATATCAAATAAACTCCGCCTAGTAACACAAGAACTCCGCATATTCTTTTAATCCACAGAATTGCTTTTGATTCTTCACTCCAATTCAAATACTTCTGAACTTTTCCGGTTAAAGTTCCCGCTCCAACAATTACGGCGCAATGTCCAATTCCGAACGCAAGTAAAAACAACATTGCCAGAAAATAGTTTGTTTGTGCTGTTTGAAATACGATACCAAGAACCGGCGCCATGTAAGCAAAGGTGCAAGGACCAAGCGCCAAGCCGAATAGTAAACCAAGTATTAGTGCCGCCCCTAATCCTTTAGCTTTTGTAGGCTTTAACCCTCTACTCCAATCAAGTTTAATTATGCCTAGGAGATATAGCCCAACAAGAAAAAATATTCCGGCTACCAGATAGTTTCCGATCCCACCCAAATCGCCCATCATTCTTCCAAGCGAAGCAGTTATAATTCCGATCAGAGCAATCGTGATTAGTATTCCAACTGAAAACACTAGTGAGATATTAAATGTTCTTAACAAAGACATTTTGCCTTGCGAAGCAATAAAACCAACTACTAAAGGAATGCTTGATAAATGACACGGAGATAAAAGTATAGATAAGACTCCCCAACCAAAGGAAGCAATAACTGCTATCCATACAGCACCATTCATTGCCTCGTAAAGAAAATTGAAAATTCCGTCTATCATATTATCCTTTCTTGCTAAGCGGTTTTACCCCTTTCCCATTCAGTATCTTGTCAATTTCTTTTTCAGGGAAAAATCCTTCGTGGCGGAAAAACTCTTTTCCCTTCTCATCTAAGAATACTTGAGTGGGTATAAGCTGAATACCAAACTTGCCGGCATAAGGTTTACCTTCATCAGTCCACACATCATGGAAAATAACTTTTACTTGCTCACCATATTTTTTTTCAATTGCTTTCATAACCGGCTGCATTTGCTTACACGGAATACAGTTGACTGATCCCAATTCAACAAATGTAACTTTGGGGTTTTCTTTTTTAACTTCTCCTGTACCTTGTGAATAAATATTTCCACATACAGTAGTTAAAAGCATAATAACGACGAATAGTTTTTTCATCTTGTATATCCTAATTGTTAATTGCCATTTCAATTTTTTTCGATACTTCTTCAATTAGCTCTGCAGTTATTTCCGTTTTCCCTTTCTCAATTCCTAGTTCTGTTAATATAAAATGTTCATAAAATAAGTTATTCTTTTCAAAGATTTGTTTTCCACATGCAACGGCACATCCGTCTATCACTACATTTTTATCTGCATTTTGCGCCGTATCAATAAATCCCTTTAAGTCTGCCCCTACTGCTGCTAAACAAGTCATCTTTCCGCTACCTTCATTCATTAGTTTTCTTGAAATGCTATCAGCCAATAATCCGGTATTAGCCGCACCGGAACATGAATAAATAAGTTTGATTCCATTACTTCCGCAACTACAACACTGTCCCATTCTTGCTTACCTTTATTTTAATAGTTGAATTATTTCTTCATGCTTTAAAACTCTTCCTATTGCAACTACCTTTCCATTTATAACAAGCGCCGGAAGCCTAACAACGCCATATTTAATTATCTCGGTATAATCAGTTACCTTTTCAACTGTCGCTTCAAATCCACCAATTTCTATAGCCTCTTTAGCGTTCTCTTCAAGCTTTCTGCAATTCTTACACTCGGAGCCCAAAATTTTTATGCTGATCATATTTCTCCTAAAGAGATTTGCTTGTCTTTATAAAATCTATAAAGATTAACATCGTGCAGAAATAATCTTAGTAAATTAAATTGAAGAGATAACCGACAATAATTATTCCAACAGCTACAACACCTACAAAGACAAAAATCAATTGCAGCTTTAGAACCTTCTTAAGAATTATTGTTTCGGGCAGCGATAATCCGATTACACTCATCATAAAGGCAAGCACAGTTCCAAGCGATGCACCTTTCTCCAGCAAGGCTTGAACAATAGGAATAATACCGGCAGCATTTGAATACATCGGCACTCCAAGTATTACCGCAATAGGTACAGACCACCATGCACTTTTACCCATTAATGAAGCCATAAAATTTTCCGGCACATAACCATGAATTCCAGCACCGACTGCAATTCCTATTACTATATATATCCAGACTTTTGAAACAATCTCTTTAACTGCATCAATGCCGGCAGTTATTCTTTGAGCAAAAGGGAGCTCTCCTTCCTCTACTTGCGAGTGCCCGGCTTTAACTTGGTAAACCCACGGCTCTACATACTTTTCTAGTTTTAATATGCCGATTATGTAACCGGAAATGATTGCAATTAGTAATCCGGTTGACATATAAAGTAGAGCCGTCTTCCAACCGAACAACCCAAACAGTAAAACCAGAGCGACTTCATTAATCATTGGCGCGGCAATTAGAAAAGAGAATGTAACACCAAGCGGAACTCCGCTTTCAACAAATCCAAGAAATAGCGGTATTGCCGAACAAGAGCAAAATGGAGTTACAATGCCAAGTAAGCTTGCAAGTATATTGCCGGTAAATAGTTTTTTCCCTCCTAATATCTTTCTAGTTTTTTCGGGTGAAAAATATGACCGGATAATTCCAACAACGAACACAATAATAGTTAAGAGCAATAGCACTTTGGGAACTTCAAAAACAAAGAACCATATTGCTTCCGTTAAATGTGTTCCCTTTTCTAACCCGGCCATTTTATATATAACAAAATCTGTTATCGATTCTAAATTAAAATACAGTAATAACCATACTGGAATTAGAACTAGAGGGATAATATATTTTTTTTTATTGTTTTCCATTTTTTAGAAAATTCACTTTTAATTATGGACAGACATCCGGAGCCTTAACGGTTCCCTCTTCTACATTCTTGAAATATTTCTTTTGAAACCACAATGCAACATTTACCAAAGCGATTAAAGCCGGAACCTCAACAAGGGGACCAATTACTGCTGCAAACGCTTCACCGCTGTTTATACCAAAGACAGCAACAGCTACTGCTATTGCTAACTCAAAATTGTTACTTGCGGCAGTGAATGAGAGTGTAGCTGTTTTCGAGTAATCGGCACCAACTTTCTTCCCCATATAAAACGAAACTAAAAACATTACTACAAAATATATAAGCAGTGGAATTGCGATTCGTACTACATCAAGAGGTATCTTTACAATGTATTCCCCTTTTAGCGAGAACATAACAATTATTGTAAAGAGCAATGCAATTAAGGTAATTGGACTAATCTTAGGAATGAATTTGGTTTGGTACCATTCTTTATTTTTCAATTTGATCAATGTAAAGCGTGTAATTATTCCGGCAAGAAAAGGTATTCCTAAATAAATGAATACGCTCTCTGCAATCTGACCTATAGTTATATCTACTTTAAATGTTTGCAAACCAAGCCAAGTAGGTAGTATTGTTAAAAACACATAGGCGTAAATTGAAAAAAACAATACTTGGAAAATCGAGTTAAACGCAACAAGACCGGCTGCATATTCTGTATCCCCTTTTGCTAACTCATTCCACACAATAACCATTGCAATACATCTGGCAAGCCCAATCATAATTAAACCGGCCATATACTCAGGATAGTCTTGTAGAAATATTACCGCAAGAACAAACATCAGTATTGGTCCAATGATCCAATTCTGGATAAGTGAAAGAGAAAGTATTTTTAAGTTTTTAAATACATCACCAAGCTCTTCATACTTAACTTTTGCTAGAGGCGGATACATCATTAAAATCAATCCTATGGCTATCGGGATATTTGTTGTTCCGCTCTGAAATGAATTCCAAAAATCTACAATACCCGGAAAGAGATAGCCGGAAAATACTCCGATAAACATTGCAAGAAAAATCCACAGTGTTAAATACCGGTCGAGGAATGAAAGTCTTTTAGTAATTGAACTCATAAATATCCCTTCAAAATATTTTTTTGTTATCGCTTACATGCTTGTTTACTAAATAGATTATTCCACTAAACAAAATCGCCGCTGGAATTATTATTATCCATTTATTTACACCGAACAACTCAAAAACATTCCCGTTAATTTCGCTTGATAACAACGCAGTTTTCACCGGCTTAATTGTTAATGCATAGATAAAGATCCCGATAGCCATCCCGAGCAAAGCTAGAATTGAGTCCTTTTTACCTTCACCAATTCGCGCAGCCATTGTTCCCGGACAGTAACCTAAAATTCCCATTCCGGTTCCAAATATTAATCCGCCTACAAGTTTTCCCCAATCCAGATTCTTTGGAACAACTTTTAACAAGCCTAAATCACCTAGAAAGTAAAATAAAATCATAGAAGAGGTAACGGCGGTAAGCATAAACTTTAGAATCTTAAAATCCTTTAGCAACAGCATTCCCATTACTCTCGGGTATTTTGTTATTCCCGTTCTCGTTAAAATATAGCCGAAAATAAAACCCACTGCCAAACCGAAGATTACATTAATTATTACCATTTTGTCCCCCAACTTTTGGATACAATATTCTTGCTGTTATAATTCCACCAACAAAGAATGATGCACCGGCAACAATGCTTCCTAATGAAAGATGAGCCCAACCTTGAAGAATATTTCCGGTTGTACATCCGGAACTTAACGCAGCGCCATATCCGAGCAAAACACTTCCAATTATTACAAACAAATATCTTTTTACTAAACTTTTACCATGATACTTTTCCCAAACTGCCGGTATGTTTTCTAACGAGCGCGTATTTGAAACCTTTGAAGCTGTATAACCGCCTATTATCAGTCCTATCAATGTGAAGAATTCAATAAAAGCATCTGGCTTTTCGCTAAATCTTTTAATTACCGGATTTGTTTGTAATCCTTCAAACAATACACCAAATTTGCCCGCAATAAAACCGAATCCGGCTGTAATGCCAAAAGGATAATTTCTCTCTGCTAATGCAGCAAAAATGAAATATGTTGCAACAGATAAGAGTGAAACTAAAACACCTCCCTTAAACCAATGCCATTCTTTCGTGTTATCCATTTTTAGACCTAATTGTTTATAAGTTTTCTTTTAACCAACTCGTTAGAGTGGATTTAGTAGGCAATTTCCCGGTATGGATTACTTTTTCATTTACAACCAGACCCGGTGTGCTCATTACTCCGTAGCTCATTATGTCTTTTAATTCTGTTACTTTTTCTATTGTAGCTTCAATATTATTTTCGGCAACAACCTCTTTGCAAAGATTTTCCAAATTTTTGCAGTTTGTACAACCGGAACCAAGCACTTTAATGCTTAACATGGTTTATCTCCTTAAGTAATCATTATAGAATTTTAAAAAGTCTCTTTTAATTTCATCTCTAATTCTTTTAAACTCTGCAAGAATCTCTTCCTCTGTTCCAGTTGCTTCAGCCGGATCTTCAAATCCAATATGCAATTGCTTTCCAACCTTACCTATAAAAACCGGACAAGATTCTTTTGCGTTATCGCAAACCGTTATTACAAAATCTATTTCGTCGTTAATGAACTGATCCGCATTCTTAGGATAATTTTTCGATAAATCTATTCCAACTTCATTCATTACTTCTATTGCTTTGGGATGCACTTGGCTGGAAGGTTCTGTTCCGGCGGAATTTACAGTTAATTCTGGATCAAATGACTTTAAGAATCCCTCTGCCATTTGGCTTCTGCAGCTATTGCCCGTACAAAGAATAAGTATTGTTTTATGCATTACTTTTATCTTTCATAATTCGCTAATAACCGAATTGTTGTTTTATTTATTAGTATTACCGCAGACTTTAAAGCGGTCAACTACTTTTACTTTTTGCTTATCCTCTTCAATCACTTTATTGTCTCCAATCCAGAAATCCAAAGATGTTAATATTGCAGAAATCCTAGGATCAGCCGGACGGTGATTAAGTACGTAATTAACCCATTTACCATCTTTTTCTTCATAAATAAAGCTTTCCTTCTTCAATAAACTTAAATGCTGGGATACTGTTGAGGCTGCCAACTGCAAAATTTCCGTTATTTCACATACACATAATGGTTTCGTTTGAAGCATTTTAAGTATTCTAAGGCGGTTTTTATCAGATAAAACTTTGAATATGTTTGTTGATTCTTCCATGTTCTCATTTCGTTGTTGGCCGAAATATAAATCATCGAATTATTATTAACAAATTAATTTTCTTTAATCAAAAAGAAGGATGTTTAATGGAGTAGACTAAAAAGGAAATAAAATCATTACGGGCAAAGTATCTAAAAAGAACATTTATCCAAACAGATTGCTTCTCATTTCTATTATTTTATCTTTGCAGTTAAGTTTTAAGAAACAGAAAACATATTCTTTTGCTTATAGGGATTAGGCCCGATGAAACCGTAGCAACCGGTTCCTTTGGGAACGACAGGTGCTAATTCCTACTCCGCTTTAGCGGGGAAAGATGAGGAGAAGACGGATACATAAAATGTAACCTCTTCCCTTTTCAAGAAGAGGTTTTTCATTTTAAATAATAGAAAGGTTGCAGATATGAAACTTCAGACAAAAACAATACACGCCGGTGTAGATAAAGACACTGCTTACAACAGCATCATCACTCCTATATATCAAACATCCACTTTCCGGTTCGAAGATATCGGGACAACTAAGGGATTTGACTATACCCGTTCCGGAAATCCAACGCGCACCGCATTGGAAGAAAATATTGTCGCGCTTGAAGGAGGAACTTGCGCAAGAGTTATTGCCAGCGGAATGGCGGCTATTGCAGTAACACTTCACTTTCTTAAAAGCGGAGATCATTTAATCTGTACAAACGACTGCTATGGAGGAACCGAGCGTCTGCTTCGATTATATTCAGATACATTCGGTTTTGAAATCTCTTACGTTGATATGAAGAATCATGAAGAAATTAAGAAAGCAATTAAAGCAAATACAAGAGCGGTGTGGATTGAAACACCGAGCAATCCCCTTTTGAATATTTATGACATTAAAACAATCTGCGAAATTGCGCACACAAGTAATCTGCTCGCAATAGTTGATAATACATTTCTTTCTCCCGTTAACCAGCGCCCGCTTGAGTTAGGTGCTGATATTGTTGTTCACTCTACAACAAAATACTTGAACGGACATAGCGATGTAGTTGGCGGTGCAATTATTGTGAACAAACCGGAACTTGCTGAGAAACTAAGTTATCTTGTTAACGCTCTAGGACAAGGAGAAGCTCCTTTTGATGCTTGGCTTGTTCTGCGCGGTATAAAAACACTTGTCCCCAGAATGAAAGCGCATGAAGAAAATGCCAACGCAGTTGCCCGATTTTTAGCTCAAAATAAAAATGTTCTTAAAGTAAATTATCCGGGATTGGAAACACATCCGCAGCATGAACTTGCTAAGAAACAACAGAATGGCTTTGGAGGAATGATTTCTTTTGAAGTAAACGGAACAATCGAAAAAGTGAACAAGGTTCTCAAGGGAACAAAAGTTTTCTCATTAGCAGAATCGCTCGGCGGCATTGAATCTTTAATTTGTCATCCCTCAACAATGACTCACGCTTCTATGGACCCGGTGTTAAAAGAAAAAGTTGGAATTAACGAAAGACTAATCCGCCTTTCTGTTGGCATTGAAGACATAGATGATTTGACTGAAGATTTGGAACAAGCACTGAGATGATTACGGAATAGATTTTATTTGCCGTTCATTAACTTTTAACTGATTGCGATTGGGAATTAAATACTCCTTCCCTTTTTACCGGGAAGGAGTATAAAGTAGTAAATCGAATTGTGTTACTGCGGCGCGGGGTTACCGACTTTTGTTTTGCGGCCGCGCGGTAAGCTTTAAGTAAAAATGAAAACTAAAATTGCTAATCATATCCGCCGTTCCGTTGAGGAAGTCTTTTATACTCCGGCTTAGATTCAACGGTTATTCGTATTAGATCGGCAAGTTCAATTAGTTTCCTATAACCGGGTAATTGATACGCGGGCAGCATATAGTTCCAGACTATAATTTTTTCCCTTTCTCCTCTCCTTATTCTTAAATACTGCAACGGATTGGGATATATTTCCACCGGTGCTCTATTTATTATTGAATCTGGTAAAGAGAAAAAGTTTATCTCATTCGCCTTTTCTAGTATTATGTTTTGTTCCTCTTTAGTTAGCCAAAATTCTGTTCTAATAACGCCATCAATTACAAGATCCTTTTGATAGTAATTTTGAAAAGTATTCAGCTCATCTTTGAAGTTATACTTATAATCTATTTGCACAAACTGAACATCTGGCTCGAAAGACAAATCCACACACGAAACGAAAATTAGAGATGTAATAAATAAAAGGGAAATAAAATGTAGGGATTTCATTTTAGCACCATGAAGTTAAACTAACTATGAGCAGATAATACAAACATGTTTTAGCATATGTTTTTCCAACTCATCCCCTTGTTCCCCTTCTCTTCTCAAGAGAAGGGGTTGGGGGATTATGCTGTCATTTATAATTCCAAACGTTTCTGTTTTCCTTCATCATCTACCTTTACAAGAATTTGTCTTTCTTTTCCTCCGAATAAATCTTTTTCCGTCTTTATGTATTCTCTTTTTTGACTAATAGGCATTTCACTAGCCACCTTTGCCATAAGCATAAAAATGAATAACCCGATAGCTATTAATGAAATAGTTACACCCGTCCAGAAAAACGCTATTCCGGCAATAAGAAGAATTAAACTTCTAATAAGACCGAAGTTGGTACCAAACTCTTGTATGTTTCTATAAACAGCAAAACCAAAAAATGGTATTGGAAGGAATTGTATCGCCCAATAGTACTGAAATATCCATGACTTATCTGAAGGAAATGCAAATGTAGGTGCATACATAAAAAACTGATAAAACTGATCTGCGGTAACAAAAAGAAGAATACCGGTTATAGCGCCAATAGTACCGGAAATTATAAAAAATGATTTTCCGGGGAAGAATATTTTTTGTTCTGTCTTAGCTGCTTTATGCAGAGCAGAGTCTAGTTTTCTAAAAAGTTTAATAAATAAGAAAGATATTATCGCTGAAATTAAGAATGAGGTCCAGAAAGATGATTCTTGCCAGCTAAGCAGATATTTCAGAAAGGCATATACTTTTTGCGGTTTTGGATCTTCACCTTCTTTAACACAGCTTTTAATAATTTGATTCGGGTTGCTAATTTCTCTTACATCACCATTTTCCTTTTTTATTACAAAAACCGGTCTATTAACCATTTTATCTGTAATAAAATCCTTTTCTTTTACTTCTTTAACACCAAGCAAAGTAAATTTAGAACCGCTTCTTAAAGTATCTACTGCTAAATCTGTTATTGAACCGGGTTTAACTTTTTTTAGTTTGTAATAACAAATTATTTCGGAGATAACATCAAATGATTCGCCGGCTTTCCAATTGTTTTTTGTTAGAAGTTCATGTTCTGTAATTAACTGTGCAAAAACGTTAGTGAATACCAGAACAAATAGGATGGTTGTGCGCAAATAAGATTTCATAAAGTTTACCTACAGTATGAATTAGAGATTAGAATTAATTTATTTATTAAGAATCAGTTTTCTCCGTTTCCGAACTCATCCCCTTGTCCTCTTCGCGGTTAAGTCGCAGATCCCGCTTTGCGGGAAGAAGAGTTTATCCCGCAAAGCGGGAGGTTGGGGTTGAGTTATCTTATACTTTTTATTTTATCCAAAACTTTTTCCAATTCTTTTTCTATATCATCATTCTTAAATCTGATTACTGTTAAACCGAGTAAGTTAAGAATCTCTGTTCTTAACAAATCTTCATTCAACCGATAGTCATGTATAACGCCGTCCAGTTCAATTACAAGTTTAGTTTCAAAGCAGAAGAAATCTGCAATAAAGAAAGATTCCTTACCGGTGATATCATAAAATATTGGATACTGCCTGTAAAACTTTTTGTTATCTAATTTTCTGTTTCTTAATTGTTCCCAAAGAATTTCTTCTGCTTTTGTAGAGCGTTTTCTTAAATCGCGGCACAACAGCTTTGCAATTTCTACTAGCTCTTTTTTAGCGTTCAAGCTCATTGCTTTTCCAACTCATCCCCTTGTTCCCTCCCGCTTTGCGGGAAGAAGAGTTTATCCCGCAAAGCGGGAGGTTGGGGGTAGAGTTATTCTTTCTCAAATCAAATCATTTATCCGTGTCATCAGCGTTCTATCAAAATTTGCTTGGTGGCTGAAGTTATACTTTCTCTATCTAACTGAATATTTTAATTATTTCTACGTCAAAGCATGCGGACACGGCAAGTTACCACGCTGCTTGCGCGGAGATTCACTTTACTCTTAGGTAGAAGCATTCATTCCATACTAATCAATATCTTTAGCAATTCTAAAACCAATATCACAACCGGCACTATTGGGTAAACAACTACTCCGTGTATTAACTTCGCAACTTGCTTCTGAATTCCAACAGCCACCTCGTATAACTTTTTTCGGTTCTTTAACTTTAACATCAATATAAAAGCCGGTTCCTAAAGTCCCGTCGCCCGGTTCCGGCCCTTTGGGGTTATTTTGAGGCTCTAAAGAATAGTAACCATACCAATCATAACACCATTCCCACACATTACCGCTCATATCAAAAATACCCAGCTGATTAGCTTTTTTCTGTCCTACCGGATGGGTTTTGCCGTTATTATTATCTGCTCTATCCCTATCCCAATCGCCATTTAGAAAATTATCTCCGGAGTTTCTCCAGTACCACGCAACCTCATTGAGTTCATTGCTGCCGCTAAACTTAAATTCAAGATTATGTCTCTGAAGAGGTTTCCATCCGCCTCTAGCAACAAATTCCCATTCAGCTTCTGTTGGAAGTCTACCACCCGCCCATTTACAATACTCATCCGCACCAAACCATGTCACTTCTATAATTGGGCAATTAGCCTTATCCGATTTTTTACTACCCTTAAAAAAGAATACACCATCTTTAAAACCTATAGGACAATTCTTAGACTTGATATCGATAAGAGAATTTCCATTAAATGTTCCATCGGCTGCAACGCCCGCAGAATTTAGGAAGGTAATATATTCGGAGTTGGTAACAAGATATTTATTTATGAAAAAGTCGCTTAATGTAACTTTGTGTCCGTTGTCTTTGAGCTTATCACCCCCCATTCCACCCAGTTCAAATGTATCTCCCTTTACAACAACTGAATTTTTTATAACAGTACCGGCTTGAGGTTGGCTTACAACGTTTGTTGTAACCGATGCAACCACTTTGCTTGCCGGTTTAACTTTATTAAGTGCCGGATCCGTATTAGCTTTAATAAATTCTTCGGTTAATTCGAATGACACCTTCTTTTCGAATTTCTTATTAAGAAAATTATTAACGACTATGCCAACAACTACACCTAAAATTATTGCCATTATACTAAAATCGATTATGTACATGATTGGAACTAGTAGAATTGTAACATAGAGAATAAGATTGCGAGGTAAGGTAAACTTGTCTTCCATTGTCATTTCCCGGTTAATAGTAGATATATGATGATCTTGCGTTTCCTTTCTATATGGTTCATAGTTTCTTTTTTGCAACTCATCCCCTTGTTCCCTTCGCGGTTAAGTCGCATATCCCGCTTTGTGGGAAGAAGAGTAAATGGTTGTGCTATTTTTTCCAACTCATCCCCTTGTTCCCCTTCTCTTCTTAAGAGAAGGGGCTAGGGGTAGAGTTATTCTTTCTCAAATCAAATCATTTATCCGCGGTAATCAGCACAATCAGCGTCATCAGCGTTCCATCAAAATTCAGTTAATCTTTCTCCATATCTCTTACAATCTTCATTGTTTCTACGCTTACGGTGCAGACGCGCTTTAGTAAATCTATTACGTGCTCTTTATAATCTGCAAAGCGGTATGTGTTAAACTTTTCCGCAATTGTTGGATCGCTCGGTTTCTTTTCTTTGTATTGATCGAGAATCCATTCGAGTGCGGAGCGGTTGCCGAGTTTGTATTCCCATGCTTCTTTTGGAATGCCGGTTAGCTGTGTTTGTTCATCAAGTTCTATTGTTCCGGCTTCTTTATCGGCTTTTAGTTTTACTTTTATGCGGGGCTGCAATTCGTGTTGAGATGGATTTAATTCTTCTTGTAGAGACACGCCGCGGCGTGTCTTTACGTTAACTGCTTGCGATGTCTCGTTACCGGATGTTTTTTGATCTTTGAGATTCTTCTCCCGATAAATCGGGTTCAGAATGACACGAAGGGCAAATGGTTTTACGGTTTCATAATTGATATGCAGTTCCATTAGCTCTTTGCCCCATTCTGCCCATTGCCAAAAGTCGGAGTAAAATGGAATGCGGGGGAATTCCCGCTTTAGGTTTAGCTCATACTTCTTTCTGTATGCGGGATTATGAAGAACAGCGTATGTGTAGTGGAAGATGTCCTCTTTGGTAATCTTTTTAGATTTCGTAGAGACGGGATACATCCCGTCTCCTTTTTTTGAGACGCCATTTATGGCGTCTCTACAATAATTGTTGCGGAATTGCTCTAAGCCCCAATCGGTTATGTTTTCTATCCGCTCGCCGCTTTCTGTGTATCGGTAAAGTGGGAAATAATGACATGGATCTAACGAGTATAATGAATAATTAGGAATTGCATCAGTAGCAATAGAATTGAAGAGCATTCTGTTACCCAAATTGATTGCGATAACTTTGTTTGGCATAGTGAATAAATGATCAATCGCTCCTCTTTCATCAACAAAAAGTTTCGAATTATAAAATAGAAATTTTGAAAACGGTCTATATAAAATATTCTCAATTTTCTGTTCATCAAATATTTCACTTAAACCTTGCTCTAATTTTCTTTTTAAATTTCTGGACCATTTTATGACAGTGTCATAGTGCTGCTGCTTCATACCATGAAGGTTATAATTCATGATATAAAAAGTAATCTTTTCACTAAGATGTGTTTCTGTAAAATCAACAACCCATTCGTCTCTACCTGAAAGGACACCGCTTGAAAAAAGCTTAAATATTCCCTTTTCATCTTTCCCAGACTTAACTTGTTTATTTCCAATCGAAATAAGCTTATCAAAATCATTGTCAGTCAGATTAATCCAATTGTTATTCTTATCCGGGCTAACATCTTCAAAATGGATATTAGCAAGCTGATGATTTCTTAGCCATTCAAGTTTTATTTCTTTGCGCCAATCATCTTGCAGAGAGTTATAATAAATTTTGCAGCCGCCGGATTGTGTTTCCTTCTTAACAAGAAACATTAAGGCAACGCCGGTTTGTATTCCAAAAACATTGTGCGTTGTTCCGGCAATTTTAGGGTTAGCGCGCACATCGCTTCTTGTATCAATAATGTAGCATTCGTTAAAATCATCTTGAATACATTTGCGGAAACCATCAAAGGTGCGGCTATCAATAAAACTTCTGTTTGTAATAAAAGCGAGAACGCCATTCTTATCAAGTCTATCGGAAGCCCAGCGGTAAAACCGTGCGTACATATCATAAACTTTTGTCTTTTGCGCGGTGCTGTACTTTATGTAAGTATCTTTAATGCGCTTATCAATAGAAGGATACTCGCGGTTCTTATTGTTATCGTTTTCATTTGCTTGGTTTGCATTATACGGCGGATTGCCGATGATAACGGAAATCTTTTTACTGTTCTGCCTTTTAATACGCTCGCTGTTTTCGCTTGTTAACCCGAAGAGTGAATGCTGTTTGCCGGCATAAGCGTTAGCGTCTGTGTTATCAAGAGTATCAACAAAGCAAAGATTCTTAAACTCTTCGTAGTAGCCCATCTTCTGCTTAAAGGTAAACTCAACATTAAGGTTAGCAATGTAGTAAGGAAGAATAGCAACTTCGTTTGCGTGCAGTTCGTTATTGTATTTATAAACCAAGTTCTGTTTAGGAATATGATCAATAATAGAAGTGATGAAAGTACCGGTTCCGCTTGCGGGATCGAGAATATCCACATTCTTATCTGCAAGTGTTTTGCCAAAATGTTTATGAAGAAGATAATCGGTGCTTTCAATCATGAACTGAACAATTTCGTTAGGAGTGTAAACCACACCAAGCCTATCTGCGGCTTTAGGATTATAAACCTTGTAGAAATTTTCGTAAAGGACTTTTAAGAATTTTTGTTTTTCGTGATGATCTGTAATACCGGAAGCGGCGGCGTTAATGGAATCGTAATAATGTTCGATGTTCCCCATTAAGTTCTTGCGCTCTGCGTATGTAAAAAGAATCTCTATAAGCTTTTCAAGCTCGCGCGCAATGTTGTTGTGGCGGTGAAATTCGGGATCGTCGAAAATCTTATTGAAGATATCGCTTGTTAAGATGTGCTGAATCATCATCTCGCGTATATCGGCTTCCGTAATTTCGGGATTAATTTCCGCTTTGCAGAGTTCAAGAAAAACCGAATTGGCTTCTATAAACTTTTTATTCTTAACACGGGTATCATCAATTCTTTTGCGGAGTGTTTCCACAATAGCTGGAATATCAGCTTTGAATTTTTCGAGCGCGTCTTCGAACTTAAAAACGGTTTCACTCTTAAAAGAAATAAAGTCGCTGATAATAGAGTGAAGTTTATCGGCATCCCGAATAGGAACCCTTTTAACTTCCTCTCCATGCTGATAAAGAACTGCAACGTTAGTGTCTTCAAAAAGAATGTTTGTAAAGGGATAACCCTTTTTCAGCTTGGCATCAATCTCATCATCAATTGTATCTTTTTCATCTTTGCTTTCCCACAAGCCAATATCTAAGCCGAACAAGTTTTTAACAATACCGTCGGGGTAAACTTTCTTTCCCTTTGTGCCGAGGCAGAAAACTTCCGGAATAACTTCGTAGTTCTGCTTGCGCGCGTATTCATTTAAGAGAAGCCAGAACTGATTGCGAACGCTTTGCTCGTTAGTGGATTTACCGAATTGTATTGCGCGGTCTAGGTTGTTGTAATACTGATTGATAAGTACGCGAGACATTAAAATTCCAAGTTAATAACCGGAAACGTGAATCAATATTTTTGATTTTACGGGGAAAAGATTAAGGATAAACCCCAAAATCTTAACTCAACTTAGGTTTAAAGGGAAAGAGAGTCAAGAGAGTGCCTTAGTAACTATGTGCCGGAGTGCCTAAGAAAAGAAGAAAGACAAATAAGATGAATAGCTGAATGCAAAATATAAACGCTAAAAAGAATGGGCTAGGGTTGTGTTATTTTTCGAACTCATCCCCTTGCCCCTTCTCTTAAAAAGAGAAGGGGTCGGGGGTTGAGTTAATCTTTTTCCAGCAAACTATTTATTCAGATTATTCTTACAGCAAAAAGAACAAACATGTTTTTGCAAATCTCTTTAACGAACTCATCCCCTAGTCCCTTCGCGGTTAAGTCGCAGATCCCGCTTGCGGGAAGAAGAGGTCGCGGGGTTGTGCTATTCTTCTAACTCATCCCCTTGTTCCCCTTCTCTTCCCAAGAGAAGGGGTTAGGGGTAGAGTTATTTTTTCTCTGTCTAACTCAATATTCCGATTATTTTTTACAGCAAAAAGAACAAACATGTTTTAGTATATCTTTTTTTCGAACTCATCCCCTTGTCCCCTTCGCGTTGCGGGAAGAAGAGTTTATCCCGCAAAGCGGGAGGTTGGGGGTTGAGTTAATCTTTTTCCAACTCTCAAATCATTTATCTGCGTTAATCAGCCCAATCCGCGTCATCGGCGTTCTATTATGCGTAACAACAGTTATTAATTAAATAACGTTACATTTATCAAATTAATAATCAGAATGTTGTGAAGGTTTGTTATAGTGTAAAACCAAACAAAATATTTGGCACAACTGTTGGGCGGGTTCAGAAAATAAATACGTATTATTCTTTTTTGTTAATCCATTTTCGGGAAAATCTATGAACAAACTCTTTCTACTTCTACTACTGTGTTATACTACAATTTCAGCGCAAATATATTTGGACTCAACCGCAGCGGTAGACGCTCGCGTTAATGATCTTATTTCGCGAATGACTCTTCAAGAGAAAATAGGTCAAATGATTCTAGTTGATAGAGGAAATATTACAGCAAGTAAAAACGATATAACTTCTTATGCAATCGGCTCACTGTTAAGCGGAGGCGGATCGGGTCCTTCACAAAACAATCCAACTGCATGGGCAAACATGTATGATGATTTTCAATCCTATGCTCTTAAAAGCAGATTGAAAATTCCTCTGATATACGGAATTGATGCAGTTCATGGGAACAACAATGTTTTCGGCTCCACAATATTCCCACATAACATTGGTATGGGATGCACAAATAATGAAAAGCTGGTGAGGATGGCGGATAGTATTATCGCTCTTGAAGTAGCCGCTACCGGAATCGACTGGACTTTTGCTCCTTGTATAGCAGTTGTTAGAAACGAACGCTGGGGCAGAACTTATGAAGGATTCGGAGAAACTACGGAATTAACCAGAGTAATGTCTAAAGCATCAGTACTGGGATTTCAAGGAAGCACACCATTTCAGAAGGATAGAATTCTAGCGTGCGCAAAACATTATCTGGCAGATGGCGGAACTTCGGGTGGAGCCAATGAGGGTAACTCGATAATGACAGAAGAAGAACTTAGAAGAATTCACCTCCCCGGATATATTGATGCGATTAACAGCGGGGTTGGTTCTGTTATGGCTTCTTACAGCAGCTGGAACGGAAACAAAATGCATGGGCAAAAATATCTTCTTACGGATGTTTTAAAAACAGAATTGGGATTTAATGGATTTATAGTTTCCGATTGGGCTGGAATTGATCAGTTGCCGGGAAGTTTTAGAGATGATGTAAAACAATCGATAAATGCCGGTATTGATATGGTAATGTTGCCGGATAAATATCCTTTATTCGCTACTACCCTCTCCGAACTTATTGGGTCCGGAGAAGTTAGCACAAGCAGAATTGATGATGCTGTAAAAAGAATTTTAAGAAAGAAGTTTGAACTAGGTTTATTTGAAAGACCATATACAAACAGAACATTACTTCCTCTAGTCGGCTCAAACGCGCATAGAGAAATTGCAAGACAATGTGTGCGCGAGTCTATTGTAATGTTAATGAAGAAGGATGGAATTCTTCCACTCAAAAAGACGGGACAAAAAATTCTTGTTGCCGGCAAAAATGGAAACGATATCGGTTCGCAATGCGGTGGCTGGACAATTTCTTGGCAAGGAAGCACCGGAAATATTACTACCGGAACAACAATTTATGATGCAATCAAAAATGCCGCCGGTGCAGGCAATGTAACTTATGATAGATACGCAGCGAGCACTTCAAATTATAATACTGCTGTTATTGTAGTAGGTGAAACTCCATACGCCGAAAGCAGCGGAGACAGAACCGATTTGAATTTGGATCAAGAGGACATAACCACAATCAGAAAAGTAAAAGAAGCCGGTTTAAAAACTATAGTAGTAATTGTTAGCGGCAGACCAATGATAATTAATTCAATAATTCCTTACAGCGACGCGATTATTGCCGCATGGCTTCCGGGAACAGAAGGAAGCGGAGTAGCAGATATATTATTTGGAGACTATCAGCCCAAAGGAACATTATCTCATACTTGGCCAAAATCAATGGATCAAATACCGATAAATTTTGGAGACACCAATTACGATCCCCTTTTCAAATTAGGTTTTGGAATTTTATCCTCAACAGATTCAGCAATCGGTTCTGCACCCGATTATTATTCTTCACTCACAATTGCGGATGGTTCTACTTTAGATGTAGCATTCACAAAACCAATGAATTCTCAGACCGGAATGGAATCAAGTTTTATTGTTAAGATTAATAATTCAGCAGTTACGGTTACATCTGCTAAGTTAAATTCAAGCGATTCAAAAAATATTACACTTACAATTGCAAAAGCAGTTACTGCCGGAGATAAAGTAACAATTCAATATAACGGAAGCAGCCTTAATTCTACCGATGGAGGAATATTAAAGCCATTCGGTCCGGCAGAAGTTTACAATCTTTCTCAAAGTACAAAAGCTTTTGCTATCCCGGGTATAATTCAAGCTGAAGAATTCGCCAGCATGTATGGTATACAAACAGAAGCTACAACTGATGCCGGCGGCGGTTTAAACGTTGGCTGGATTGAAAACGGCGATTGGATGGAATATCCGGTAAGTATAAGCACAAGCGGATTATATTCTACACAGTTTAGAGTTGCGGCACAATCTGCTTCTGGTAGAATAACATTGAAGCAAGATAATCAAGCAATAGGTTATGTTGATCTGCCGATAACCGGTGCATGGCAGACTTGGCAAACCGCCAGTTTGCTTTGCGAGTTTACTAAAGGAGAACATTCTTTACGTGTAGAAGCTACAAAAGGTGGATTTAATCTGAACTGGATCAGCTTTGATTTGTTTACTGACGTAAATGATAAAGATATTCCAAGTGAATTTCAGTTGTACCAAAACTATCCTAATCCTTTTAATCCGGTAACCACTATAAGTTATCAAATTCCCTACTCATCCAAAGTAACGCTAAAAATATTTGATGCGCTGGGTAGAGAAATAAGCGAACTTGTTAATGATGTTAAATCTGCCGGAAAACATGAAATCAAATTTGACGGAAGTAAACTTTCTAGCGGGATATATTTTTATCAGCTAAGAACGGGTAATGTTGTAGAGACAAAAAAACTTACACTAATGAAATAAAATGTTGGAACACAGAGAGAAGTGTAAAAAACTTCTCTCTGTAATTTTAAGCTAGTGCTTTGTTCTTAATTGCCGGTATTGTGAAGAAGAATTTACTTCCGACACCAAGAGTACTTTCCGCCCAAATTCTTCCACCTTGTGCTAAAACAAACTCTTTAGAAATTGCCAAACCTAATCCCCAGCCGTGCGAATATTTCTCTCCCACTTGCGTGAATCTCTGAAACAATTTCTGAACGTCTTCTTCCGAAATTCCGGGCCCGTTATCAGATATAGAGAATTGTACATCATTCTTAACCATGCAAACATCGATGGTTATTTCCCCTCTTCTATTGGAATATCTTATTGCGTTGTTTAAGAGGTTAATAAAAACAAAAACCAGCTTTTCAAGATCGGCGTTAATCTCCAGTAAATCATTGTGCAAATTTGTTTTAAGCTCAATTTCCTTTTCAGAAAGCTGCATCATCAGGGCAGTAATTCCAATATCCGTTACAACTTCCGGTTTAACCGAAGCAAAATTCAGTCTAATGTTTCCGGTTTCTATCTGCGAATAATCCAGAATTTCCTTAATAACTTTTGAAAGGCGGCTGCTCTGCTGTTTAAGAGAATTGATTATTTCCTTTTGCTCGGGATTTAATTCACCGAGCCTTTTATCATCAAGCAGTTTAAGACTAAGATTAATTGATGAAAGAGGCGTCTTTAATTCATGCGATACAGTAGCAAGCAGATTTGTCTTGGCTTTATCTCTTTCTTGATACTCGGTAATATTTCTTAACAATATTAGAGTACCTATAAAAGTATCTTTCTTCCAAGACTTTGAATATGTAATAATCTCTTCGACCTCGACGTTAAAAAAATACTCTTTTCCATCAAGAGTAATTCTTAAAGGACTAATATCGGTGTTTTCGTTTGCCAGTTTTGATATGGAAATCTTATAAAGCTCTTTAACAAGATCATTTTTTGCCGAGACACCCGGAATGTAGTTATAGAGTATTTGATCCTCTCTAAGTCCGGTAATTTGAAGTATAGTATTATTGGCGAGAACAATTTTTTGTGTTTCATCAATAAATAGTATTCCATCTTCAATATTCTGAACTACAGTCTCCAATCTCTTTTGTTCAAAAAGCAGTTGATCTATATGTTTCTCTTCATAAGTTTCTAGTCTTTCCACCATGTTGTTGAATGCCGAAGCCAATTCTCCAAGTTCATCCTTAGACTTAATTTCGAGCCTTTGATCATACTTTCGTTCGCTTATGGATTTAATTTTTTCGGTAAGTTCTTTTATCGGTTCTGCAATGCTGGAAGGAAAAGTAAAAATAAATGAAAGTGTAATTAGAATGCTGATAGTTGCTACCAAGGTCATATACAACGTAACATCGTCCGCTGTTGTCTGCAGCCGTTCAGTTTTGTAACGGATAGATTCCATGTTTACACGATAAATATCCATAATCTTGTTTCTAACCAGCAGATACT
The DNA here is from genome assembly GCA_041675645.1 of Melioribacteraceae bacterium. GTDB lineage: Bacteria > Bacteroidota > Ignavibacteria > Ignavibacteriales > Melioribacteraceae > Stygiobacter. The sequence goes on along the minus strand of JBAYTN010000051.1, from coordinate 8,174 downwards.
TTTTGTTTAGCATCTCTAACTCTTCGTTAGAAATTATTTGAGAGTTATTAAACTTGCTGATATAGAAAACATAGTCATTGAACAGAGGATAAAGATCATCAACTAGGTCCTTTTCTCCTTTCTCTGTTATATTCTGCGATTCCTTTTTCTGTTCATCTTCAAAGCTTTTGATATTTTTGGTAAGTAAAAACTGTGAATTCTCTTTAAGCCCCTTTTCAATCAATCTTGATTTTACAATTGACTGAATTTCATTTAATGAGTTTGTCATATTAATAGTGTATTCAATTGAATAATAATTTTCTTTTATTGTCCCCTTTGCCTTCTGCGATAACTGATTAATGAATAGTATACCCAGCAAACTAAGTATTACAATAACCGTGAACATGAAGCCTATGCCAAGAGTAATTTTACTTTTTATTGAGTTCATCGGTAGCCACCATTAAAATGTCAATGTTTTCTTTTGAAGTGAGCGAGGATAATTCTCTGAATAAATTTCTTGGCTTTAATCTATATAGAATAGAAAATATCGGTTTACCAATAATAATTAAGGCAGCCTCTTTCTGCTTCGCGAAATCGACAATAGACTTTGCAACATTTTCGTTTGAGAGTTCTATTACTGTGGCACCAAGCTCGGTTGCCAGCTTAAAATTATTTATTAAATGTCGCTGAAGTGTAGTATCAATCCTATCGGACCTTTCTTTTTCTGTCTGAACATAAACTACAAACCATTTGGAGTTATAAATTGAAGCTAAACGCGATGATCTTCTTATTATTTTCTTTCCGGCTTCGTAGTTGGAACTCAATGCAGAAACAATCGTATTAATTCTATCCCGCGATTCAAGCGAAATTTCTTTTACAATTTTTCTTTCAACTTGTCTGGATACTTCCTTAAGAGCCAAATCACGCAATTGAAGCAGTTTTTCTTTCTGAAAGAAGTTTTCAAGCGCAATCGGGATTTTCTTTGTATCGTAAATCTTTCCTTCTTTAAGTCTGTCTATTAATTCTTCTATCGTTAAATCAACATTAACAACTTCTTCCGCACTATGGAAAATGCTATCCGGAACCCGTTCAGTGATTTTTATTCCAGTTATTTTTTCTACTTGTTCATTTATGCTCTCTATATGCTGGATATTCACAGTTGTAATAACATTTATTCCGGCATCAATTAATTCCACAACATCTTGCCATCGCTTTTCATTTTTAGAGCCGGGAATATTTGTGTGTGCAAGTTCATCAACCAAAACTATTTCCGGTTTCTGCAGAAGTATTGAGTCGATATCCATTTCTTCAAGTAATTTCCCCTTATAGAAAATTTTCTTTCTGGAGATTACCGGTATACCGGAAACTAATTTTACGGTATCCTTTCTGCTGTGTGTTTCAATATACCCAATTGCAACATCAACTTTCGAATCAAACAATTCCTTCGCTTCAAGAAGCATCCGGTAGGTTTTACCAACACCGGCTGCCATTCCAAGATATATTTTCAGCTTCCCTTTCTTAGAAGAGCGAATTAGATTGAGAAATCTTTCTGCCGATATTGAAATTTCTGGTTCCATAGGTTTTGCTTTTGCTAAATCTAATTATTTTTTAGTTCATCTAAAGCGATATTCAGTTTAAGTACATTTATTCTTTCTGTTCCAAACAAACCAAGCAACGGCTTTTCAGTATTATCACTTACTAACTGATTAATTTTTTCTATGCTTATGCCTCTGGCACTGGCAATTCTGGCTGCTTGAATTATAGCGCCTTGAACTGAAATGTGAGGATCTAATCCGCCGCCGGAAGCAGTAACCAAATCAGATGGAATTTCACTCCTTTTAACTCCCGGATTCTTCTCCATAAATTCTTTAATTCTTTGCTCAACTAAAGCAAGATACTCTTCGTTTGTAGGACCTTTGTTTGAACCTCCGGTTGCTGCGGCATTATAATCAACTGCTGATGGTCGGCCCCAGAAATATTTATCCGATGTGAATTTTTGCCCGATGTTTTCGAAACCGATTAGTTTAGCATTCTTGTAGATCGGCAATCCGTTTGCTTGATGTGGGAATAATAACCCTACAGCCCAAATAGCCAGCGGAAACATTATACCAAACAACACAACGGTTACTAAATGCAATTTTATTTCTTTAATGAATTTCATTTTATCCTCATTCTATATAAATAATGCAACTACTAAATCGATAGCTTTAATCCCAATGAACGGAACAATCAAACCGCCCAGACCGTAGATTAATAGATTCCTAGTTAATAAAGCGGTAGCTCCAATAGGTTTGTATTTAGAACCTTTAAGAGCAAGTGGTATTAAAGCCGGAATAATAAACGCGTTGAAAATGACCGCAGACATAATTGCAGATTCCGGAGTGGCTAACTTCATAATGTTCAAAACGCTTAATCCTGGAATAGTAGCAGCAAAGATTGCCGGAACGATTGCAAAATATTTTGCAACATCGTTAATAATTGAAAATGTTGTAACATTTCCTCTCGTTATAAGAAGCTGTTTACCAATTTCAATAACTTCGAGTAGTTTAGTCGGGTCACTATCAAGATCTACCATATTTGCTGCTTCTTTTGCAGCTTGTGTTCCGGAATTCATAGCAACACCAACATCAGCTTGTGCAAGTGCCGGAGCGTCATTGGTTCCATCTCCCATCATAGCAACAAGTTTTCCTTCTCTCTGTTCTTTTAGAATGTAATTCATTTTGTCTTCCGGCTTTGCTTCTGCAATAAAGTCATCAACACCAGCCTGGTTGGCAATAAACTTAGCTGTTAGAGGATTATCACCCGTAACCATCACGGTTTTAACACCCATTTTTCTCAACCGTTCAAAACGCTCTTTAATGCCGGGCTTAATAATATCTTCAAGCTGAATTACTCCGACAGCAACTTTATCTAAAGCAACTACAAGAGGTGTTCCTCCGTTTGTTGCTATTGCCGTCACATGTTTTTCAATTTCAGTTTCGTTTGAAGAATTTCCGTTACTCCATTTTTTAATTGCGTCCCATGCACCTTTTCTTAATTGCTTGCCGTCGGGTAAATCAATTCCGCTCATTCTCGTTTCAGCGGAGAACTCTACAAACCTACCGTTGTTTGCAAATTCCATATAAGAATGAGTATCAAGCTTAGTAGCGAGTTCAACTATTGATTTACCTTCGGGAGTTGGATCGGCAAGTGAGCTAAGCAGACAGAGCTTCGCAAAACCTTTATTATCCAAATTGTTAATTGGAATTAACTTCGTTGCTTTTCTATTGCCAATTGTGATTGTTCCGGTTTTATCTAGCAAAACAACATCAATATCGCCTGCATTCTCAACAGCTTTTCCGGATTTAGCAATTACATTTGCTCTTAACGCTCTATCCATACCGGCTATGCCTATTGCAGAAAGAAGCCCGCCGATTGTTGTTGGAATTAAGCATACAAATAATGAAATCAAAGCAGTTATAGTCACCGCAGTGTTGGCAAATTCACTGAATGGTTTCAGAGTTACAGTTACCAAAAGAAAAATAATTGTAAAACTGGCAAGCAAAATTGTAAGAGCAATTTCGTTTGGAGTTTTTTGTCTACTGGCGCCTTCAACAAGCGCAATCATTTTATCTAAAAACGATTCTCCCGCTTCCGTTAATACTTTCACTTTTATTTTATCCGATAATACTTTAGTACCTCCAATTACACCGGAGTGATCAGTTCCAGCTTCACGAATAACCGAAGCTGATTCTCCGGTAATCGCCGATTCATCTATTGAAGCAATTCCTTCGATGATCTCTCCATCTATCGGAATTATATCTCCAGCTTCAGCAATGAATATATCTCCCTTTTTTAATTGTGAAGAAGCAACGATTTTTATTTCATTTCTATCAGTTAAGAGTTTTGCAGAAGTTTCCTCCCTAGTTTTCCTCAGTGAAGCGGCTTGAGCTTTACCCCTTGCTTCGGCAATCGCTTCCGCAAAGTTTCCAAATAGAATTGTGAGGAATAGTAATAGCGTAATAAAAAAGTTATATGTAAAATTTCCTTGCCCGCTATCCGGTGATACTCCGCTAAGAACAGTTATACTGAACATAATTACTGTTCCAATTTCCACAGTAAACATTACCGGATTTTTAATCATCACCGCCGGATTCAGTTTAACAAATGACTCTACTATCGATTCCTTTACAATTTTTGAATCGAACAATTTTATATTTCTATCTCTTTTCATTTTACGATCCTATCACATTGAAAAATATTCGGCGATTGGCCCGAGTGTTAATGCCGGAAAGAATGAAAGCGCGGCAACTACAAGTAAGACTCCAAGCAGCACAACACCGAATGCTATACTGTCTGCTTTCAAAGTACCTTCCGAAAAAGGTACGGTTTTCTTTGATGCAAAGAACCCGGCTATTGCTAAAGGTCCAATAATTGGCAAGTATCTTCCTAACAGCATTACAATTCCGGTTGATATGTTCCAGAAAGATGTATTATCTCCAAGTCCTTCAAATCCGCTTCCATTATTTGCCGCAGCAGATGTAAATTCATAAAGCATTTCAGAAAATCCGTGGAATGATGGATTATTCAGCCAGCCGATAGAGGGGTTCATTGCGGCGGCTAAAGCCGCTAGCGCAGTTCCAACTAAAATTAAAAATGGATGAAGCAGAATTATTAAAGCGGCAATTTTAACTTCTCTAACTTCAATCTTCTTTCCTAAAAACTCCGGTGTTCTCCCTACCATCAACCCGCCAATAAATACGGCAATAATTACAAACATGAAAAAGTTTATAAAACCTACTCCTACTCCACCATAGATGGCATTGATGGACATATCGAGCAAGAGAATTCCTCCGGTAAGCGGAGTTAAACTATCGTGCATTGCATTAACAGAACCGTTTGAAGTTGATGTTGTAAATACACCCCATAACGCAGATGCTGCCGATCCAAACCTAATTTCTTTTCCTTCCATACTTCCCATCGGCTGAGAAATTCCCAATTTAGAAATCATCGGGTTTCCGCTTGTTTCAAGCTTAACAGCACTTACGACAAAGGTTAGAAAAAGAAATGTCATTACTCCAAAGAATATCCAAGCCAATTTTTTCTTTTCGAGGTAGAAGCCAAAAGTAAAGACAAGTGCAATTGCTATTATTCCAATAGAAAAAGTTTCTATAACATTTGTAAAGTAGTTTGGATTTTCGAATGGATGGGTTGAGTTTGGGCCAAAGTAACCACCTCCGTTTGTTCCTAACTGCTTGATTGCAACAATCGGCGCAACTGGCCCGGTTGCAACCTGAACGGAATCTCCCTCTAATGTTGTAACAGTCTGTAATCCATTAAATGTTGTTGGAACACCGTTTAACAGCAATAGAATTGCAACTACGGCTGATAGCGGAAGCAGTATTCTAGTGCAGCTCTTTAAAAAGAGATTATAATAATTACCAAGTTCGGAAGTTTTCTTTTGAACTAATCCTTTTAGTAATAATCCAAAAGCGGCAATGCCGGTAGCAGCAGTTACAAACTGAAGAAAGCCTATCACTATCAATTGTGATAAATACGATAAACCGGTTTCACCGGAGTAATGCTGAAGATTTGTATTGGTTGTAAAACTTGAAGCAGTGTTAAATGACAAAGTAGCTTCCATATCTCCAATATTTGCCGGATTGAGAAATGGAATCTTGCCTTGAAAAATTAGAATTATGAAACCCCAGACAAAGAATAGCACATTTAATCTAAGAAGTGCTTTGCTGTTTTCTTTCCAATCCAAAGATTCATCGGCATTTATGCCGGCTATTCTGAAAATAAACTTTTCGATCGGAGACAAAAAATCAGTCCATACTTTTTCACCTTTGAATACCTTGCTTATATATTTACCTAAAGGAATTGCAAGCAGAAAGGTTACAAATACAATTAAGATTACACCTAAAATTTCAGTTGTCATTTCATTCTCCTAAAATTTTTCCGGTTTAATCAATGCGTATAGCAAATAACCAAAAACAATTACACTAATAACGAGAAGCAGAATCATTTCGAGCTCCTATATTTTATCAAAAAAAGAAATTGATTTGAACATTACGTAAAAGATTGCAAGACCAAGTAAAAGCATCACGATTTCCATAATTCATCCATTGAGTTTATATCACAATAGCCAAACAAGTGCCAGACATTAAGGGAATACTTTTATTCACTTAACTCATTTTATTTTAACTAGTTAATTATTGGACAGAATATTTAAGCGCGGTTTAAACCAAAAACACCCTACCATAATGGTAGGGTGTTTTTTCATTTCGGTATGATTATGTCAAATTAATTTTTACTCAATACCATATGATTGCAGCTTGCGATAAAGTGTTGTTAGACCTATTCCAAGGATTTCAGCTGTTTTGGTTTTATTGCCGTTAACACTCTCGAAAATTTTTAAGATATGATTCTTTTCAACATCTTCAAGAATCAAAACTTCTGCTCCAGCATGTTTATCATCCTTGAAAAATTCTTTAGGAAGTGAATTCTCAGTTAGGATTTCACCGTCGGCAAGTATTACGGCACGTTCAATAACATTTCTTAACTCTCTGATATTACCCGGGAAATCGTATTGTTTTATGCTATCCCAAAATGCTTTAGTTACATTCTTGATGTTCTTCCCAAGTTTTTTACTGAAGTGCTGAATAAAGTATTCTGCCAGATGAACCAAGTCATCCCTTCTCTCTTTTAATGAAGGCAACTCAAGCTTTACAACACTTATTCTGTAGTATAAGTCTGCGCGAAACCTTCCCTTTTCAATTTCAACAGAAAGATCTCTGTTTGTTGCAGCAATAATTCTGACATCAACTTTAGTGGGTTTTGTATCGCCAGGCTTTATGAAATCATTAGTTTCCAATACCCGCAAAAATTTAGCTTGTAATGCCAAATCAAGTTCCCCAACTTCATCTAAGAAGAGAGTGCCCAAATGAGCTTCTTCAAATAAACCTTTCTTGTTTTTTACAGCTCCGGTAAAAGCACCGGCTTTATAACCGAACATTTCTGATTCTAATAACTCTTTTGCAATAGCGCTGCAATTTACTGCGACAAATGAATGATTACTTCTGCTACTTGAATAATGAATTGCTTGAGCGAATAATTCTTTACCGGTCCCGGTTTCGCCGAGCAGTAAAACCGGAGTATCTGTTTGTGAAACCTTAATTGCAATATCTTTTGCCTTTTTGATAGCTTCAGAATTACCCGTTATTGAATTGAAACTGAATTTTTCAGTCACACTTTTTTCAAGAATTTCTATTCTTCTCTTAAGTCTAACCTTTTCAACCGCCCTCTCCAATAGTGGAATAATTTTATTATCCTCATCACCCTTAGTTATATAATCGAAGGCTCCTTCTTTTATTGCTTTTACTCCATCTTCTATTGTGCCGTAAGCTGTTAAAACAATTACTTCGCAAAAATTATTTAATGATTTTACTTTTTCGATAAGATCAATGCCATTTATATCCGGCAGCTTAACATCGGTGATAACAACTGAAATTTCCTCTTTCTTTAACACACCAAGTCCATCTTCTGCATTTTCTGCATCAAAGGTGTTATAGCCCTCAAGTTTGATTAGTTTGACTAAGAGATTACGCAGATCATTTTCGTCATCGATGATTAAGACAGATTCATTCATTACACAATCTGGATGTTTGTTGATATAAAGATAAAACGAATTTGAATTAGTTGTTTAATACCTTGTACAAATTGAATTTAGGTGCTTTAAAAAACGAAACCCTTGTAACTTTTCAATTACAAGGGTTTGTTTTTGTGGGAGTTAATGGATTCGAACCAATGACCCCTCCGACTTCGTCGGAGTGCTCTGAACCAGCAAACTTTCCAAATAACTGACAGCCTTGATAGAATTCTTTAATGACTTCAGATACTTTTCTAATTTGATTGCTGCAGATTTATCATGTAATTGATATGAAATCAGAATTTCCCATTTCTCACTAGTAGCTGTAAATCCTTTATGTCTTCTGTTATGCTGAAGAATTCTTTGTTCAAGATTTGAAGTATAGCCAATGTAGTGGCGGTTTCGATCGGAACGAAGTATGTAAACAAAGAAAGATTGCATATGAGTCGTCCTAAAAAAGGTTGACTGTTATTTAGTAATCCTCTCTGCGTAGCAGAGAGGATTTTTTATTCCATTTTTTAACCGGAAGAGTATTCTGTAGGTGCATCTCCTTCGGTGTTAACAT
>JBAYTN010000050.1:0-32751 GCA_041675645.1 Melioribacteraceae bacterium | reverse complement strand
TTAGCTGCGATTTAAATTTCAGAGCTAAGATGTGGACGGAAGCCGAAGCTCAATCAGTTATGAAGCCACTAATGAAGTATGTAGATGTTTGCATAGCTAATGAAGAAGACTCAGAAAAGAGTTTAGGACTGAAGGCTGATAAGACAAATATCGAAGCTGGCGAACTTGATCAAGAGGGATATTTTGCAGTTGCAAGAAAGTTAAAAGAAACTTTCGGTTTCAAAACCGTTGCGATCACTCTTAGAGAAAGCTATTCAGCTTCAAAGAATGGTTGGAGCGCGCTTTTGTTTGATGAAAAGGATTGTGCCACTCCATACCGTTCTAAAAAATATGACATTGAAATTGTGGATCGTGTTGGCGGCGGTGATTCTTTTGCCAGCGGATTGATCTATGGATTAATTACTAAAACTAATACGAAAGATGCACTGGAGTTTGCAGTTGCAGCCAGTTGTTTGAAACATTCAATTCCGGGTGATTTTAATTTGGTTAGCATCGACGAAGTTGAAAAACTTGTGAAAAGCGGCGGTTCCGGTAGAGTAGAGCGTTAATTTTGCACTAAAATTACCCCTTGCCTCCTATTTATTTTTAAACAATCTTTTCGATAGTAACATAGGAATTCTCCAATTACGAGGATTCATGTACACTATTTGAAAAGTTTGAAATGAAAAAAATAAAAGAAATATTTTCTCCACCCGCTTTTGAAGATCCCAAAAGATCTAGGGAAGCACGGTACGCGCATTATATAACTATCTCAATTACAATTGGTTTATTTGTTGCGCTAATAACAAATCCTCTTCACGAATCAATTGCTGAACTTGTTCATAAAACTGTTACAATATTTGTTTTAATTACTTTATTCTTTATTAACAAGAAGAAGCTATTAAAATCACCACTATTATTTCTGGTAATTATTAGTCTAGAAATTTGTACCGGGCTTATGATATTTGATCAAGGCACGCACGATGAAATTGTTTTAGCCTTCCCAATTATTCTTTTTGTAGCAAGTTTAGAATTTAATCGGAGATCGTTAATTATCACGCTAATTGCACAATTGGCGATTCTATCTTTGGTTGGTTTTTTGGAAACCAAAGGGATATTTATAAATAAATACTCATCAGAAACAAGCATTTACCAAATTATTAGTCAGGCAATACTGTTGGTGATCAGCGCATATGTTGTGGATTTACTAGTTCATGATTTCAAATCGCATATTATTTCACTTCAATCAAAATCAGTCGAATTAACCAAAGCGAATAGTGATCTGAATAATTCGAATGCAACAAAAGACAAATTCTTCTCGATAATTGCTCACGATTTGAGAAGCCCATTCCAAGGATTGATAGGCCTAGCAAGCATCTTAGAAAATTTAGATGATGATTTAACACCCGAAGAAAGAAAAGATTTTGCATCGCGACTAAGTATTGCTCTAAAACGACAATATGATTTTCTAGAAGAATTATTGCTTTGGGGACAATTTCAGAGAAATGTTATTGATTTTGCACCTCTGCTCTGCGGTATAAAAGAAATTATTGAAAGGGATTGTGAGATATTTTCGGGTAATCTTTATAAAAAGAAACTACAGCTAACTGTTGATTGTCCTGAAGAAATAAAAGTTAGATGCGATGAAAATCTGATATCTACAGTAATTAGAAATCTAATATCTAATGCTATTAAATATACGCTCGCTGGTGGAATAATAACTGTAAAGGTTGAAGAATTATCAGATAAAATATTTATAAGTGTTATAGATAACGGAATAGGTATTTCTGAAACTCGTAGAAAGGAATTATTTAGTATAGAATCTAATTCCTCAACTAGAGGAACGGAAGGTGAAGCCGGCACCGGACTTGGACTGATTTTGTGTAAAGAGATAATGGATAGACATTCCGGTAAAATAATGGCCGTAAGTGAAGAGGGAAAAGGCTCGACATTTAAAATCGAACTGCCAAAAAATTTGGAAAGTCTTTAATTAATATATTTTGATGGTGTTGGAATTAGCAACGTTACTGTTGTTCCGTTCCCTTTTACGGATTCAAAATGAATACCTATATTATTAGTGTCGCAGTATCGTTTCGTAATTGCAAGCCCTAAGCCATTCCCTTCAAATGATCTTGCTATACCGCTCTCTTCTTGTGAAAAAATTTCAAAAAGTTTTGGCAAATATTCTCTAGAAATTCCAACGCCGGTATCACTAATTCTCACATGAATGAGATCACTTTTTACTTCTTCAACTTTGATAGATACTTTCCCGTTGTTGGTAAACTTTATCGCGTTGTCTAGAATGTTGGAAAAAATGTTTATCAAACTATTCTTATCGCAGCGTGCTATGCAATCCTCAGTATTAACTATCAACTCCAGATGCAAGCGTTTTAACTCTGCTAAGATTGAAAATTCTTTGTACAAATCATCTAGAACATCTTCTACAATATTAAAATTAGAATACTTTGGTTGATAAACACCCACTTGCAGCTCTGCCATATTTATAATTGATTCTATGGTCCGGGTCATTCTGTTGCTGGCTAATTGAGTGTTATCTAAATACTTTTTTAAGGATGGAAGAAGGTTTTCGCCATGGATCTCTTTGATCATTGCAAGATTACTCAAGATAAGGTGTAGAGGTGTTCTGATTTCATGAGATATTTGTGCCAAAAATTCCGATTTAAGCTCATCCGATTTTTCTGCTTCGTGTTTAGCTTTTATTAGCTCCTTTTCGTTTTTCTTCCTATCGGATATATCTCTTAAGATTGCCTGAACATAAGAATCATTTTTGATCTCAATTCTGTTTAAACTAATCTCAGTTTCAAAAACAATCCCAGTGGGGCGTAACATATCCCATTCGAAAAACTGCGGGTTCCCATTTAACGCTTGAGCAATTTTTTCTTTTATGCATTGAAGAGAGTATGCCCCATCGTTTTGTGCTAGCGGCGAAAAATTAAGAATGGATTTGTTCCTAATTTCATTCCGCTCTAGTTGAAGAAATTCGGAACTCTTCGAATTGAAATCGATAATTTGTTCCCCATCAATAATCATAATTGCGTCGTTGGCAGTTTCAAACAGAGTTCTAAATTTCAGCTCACTTTCCGCCAGCTTATTTTGCGAACTTTCAATGTTTTGTTTCATATCATCAATTGCATTCCCAAGAACCAAGACTTCATCAGTCATATCCGGATAAGTGGCGTTAACATTATAATTGCCTAAGCCAATCTGTTCGGTAACAATTGTAAGTCGTTTCAAAGGACGACCGATCAATAGCCATATTATTATGCCAGACAGTAAAGAAATTACTAACAAAGTAATTCCAAGGTTTTTTGTAATAAGATTAGCGAAATCTGATAAATCACTTTTATACTTGCCCGGTGGTGAGAAAGAAATTATGTATGTGTCTTTTGAATAAATCCTTTGAAAAGCGGCAGCGCTGCCATTTTGGATATCGATATAATAGCCTTTCCCTTTTGATAGGATTAGCTTTTTCAAATCATTTGTGATCAACGAAATACTATAAGATGTTTCCGAGATTTTTTTTGGACCATAACTAATATTAAAATTTTTATCCGTGAGAACAATTATTCTTGTGCCGGTTTTGTTCATCTCATCAATTATCTTATTGACCTTTGCTGACTCTTTACCGGCAAAAGATGCCATTCTTTGAACACGCTCAATACTTTCTTGCTGTTGTATTGCTTCAGCTTTTAGAAAATACTCTTCAAAATAATTTCGTGTGAATACACCTAGAAAGGTCAGTGGAATTGTAAACAAAAGAATGAACCAAAGGGAAAGTCGAATTGCCAGATAATTTCTATTGAATTTCCTTTCCCAGAAATTTCTAAAAATTCCGGATTTGAGCTGAGAATATTTTTTTGTAACCGGCTTTCCCCACAGAGGTTTTCTATAGGATTCCGGAAGTGCAATAATTATTAGAGTTGTGTAAACTGTTGTAAAAATTATTTCCGGAATCCATCCTTGATATAGTTTTAATATTGCCTCAAGTGGTGGGAATGAGCCGCCTACAAACGAAGTATAAACATCCGGGAAAAAGAAATAAGTAATAAAATAAACTGGTATATAAGAAGGGATGTAGTACACAAAAATCAGAAGAATCCACGCCCAAGCAAGATTAGGCATACCGGTTTTTTCATAAACTAGTTTCTTATAAGCCCAGCCAATCCAAACCGCGCTAACCCAGTGTTGGAATATAATATAATAACGTAACTCATCAGTAGGGCTTATTATACAAGAAATAGTGCCAATTATTATTCCTCCTATCGGTCCAGATATGGCAGCGCCTAAAGAATTAAAAATTTCGCGGGCATCTGATAAGGCATTGGTTCCGGGTATATAGAAGTGAACATTGGTTATTATGGAAATAAGTGAAATCGTTCCGGTTGCTACTGCAATCCAAAAAGCTTTAATCGGTAATAAGGTTCTTATTTTCTGTGTTATATTCATGCTTTCATTTTAAGTTTTCAAGAAATACCCCGCCTGTTAAATGCGCCCAATAATTAAAAATTATTTATCCTAATTGCAAGATGAATTCTGCAATACTGAACTTTATTAGCTGTGATTATTGAATAAAGAGGAGATTTATGTAAATCTGAAGGTGCTGATTGTAGGAGGGGTAAAAAAACTCAATCAAAGGTGAGAAAAGTCTTTTAAATCTTATCGATCTCTCTTATTATTGTTCCTGTAAATAGTTTTAATGATAATCTTTAACAAATACAGCAAAAATAAATAACCGAAGTGTTATTAGTCTTGGAGCCTAGAATGAATATGAAAATGTTAAAATCTCTTGTATTCTTAATGTCAGCAATGATTTTGGTTTCATGCCAGTCAAAAAAAGAGGAATCCACAATGGTAGAAAAGAAGTCTTTTGGTAAACTAAGCAACGGTGAAGAAGTCTATTTTTACACACTAACGAATAAGAATGGTTTGAAAGCTGAAATAACAAATTATGGAGCAACAGTTGTCTCTTTATTCGTTCCAGATAAAAACGGTAAACTTGAAGATGTTGTGCTTGGATATGATGATGTTAGCGGTTATGAAAAAGGAGAATCTTATTTCGGTGGTATAGTCGGACGTTATGGAAATAGAATAGGCAAAGGCAAATTCAGTTTGGATGGAACAGATTATCAATTGTCAATCAACAATGGCGAAAACCATTTGCATGGAGGAAAACTTGGTTTTAACAAACGAGTTTGGCAAGTTGTGGGTGCCGAAAACAAAATGGGCGGTTCATTCATTGCTCTTAAATATGTGAGTGTTGATGGAGAAGAAGGATATCCCGGTACAGTTGAACTAACAGTAAATTATCAGCTATCTCAAGAGAATGAGCTTTGGATTAATTACACTGCAACAACAGATAAGAACACGATCCTAAATCCAACACACCATTCATATTTTAATTTAACCGGAGATCCAAGCAAAACAATTCTTGAACATGAGCTAATGATTGATGCTGATAAATATACACCAGTTGATAAAGGATTGATAACAACCGGCGAATTGGCTGATGTAGCAAATACACCATTCGACTTTAGAAAACCAAAAGCTATTGGAAAGGATATTGACGCAGATAATCTGCAAATTAAATTTGGTCTGGGATATGATCATAATTGGGTTCTGAATAAACATCCAGAGCAAGTCTTTAAATTTGCGTCTGTATATGAAGCAGTCTCCGGTCGCTTAATGGAAATATTAACAGATCAACCTGGTGTTCAGTTTTACAGCGGCAATTTCTTGGATGGAAAATCGAAAGGTAAGCACGGAGTTATGTATCAGTATAGAACCGGTTTCTGCATGGAAGCACAAAAGTATCCGGATTCGCCAAACAAACCGGAATGGCCTTCAGCTACATTGAAAGCAAGCAAGAAAACACCTTACAGGCAAACAACTATTTATAAATTTTCGACAAAATAAATAGCGAATTTATTAACTAATATGCTGAAGAATGTGAAACCATACGAAGGTAAATTGTAATAACTAGTCTTAGCTTTGAAAAAACGATTTGAGAGATTTATTGAAAAATAAAATAAATGTAGATCCGAAAGCAAAAGCATTAATATTTGATTGCGATGGTACTCTTGTTGATTCAATGCCTCTTCACATGAAAGCTTGGGAAGAGGCAGTTATTGATTCCGGTTTACCGTTTGATTATGACTTCTTCTTCTCAAGAAAAGGAATTCCAAGCCGACAAATAATGAGTGAATATTGTTCGCAGAATTCTTTTGATGTAGATGTTGAAAAAGTTATTGATGAAAAGAATAATATTTATCGCAGTGGATTAAATAGTGTTGGACCGCTCGAACCGGTTGTGGCAATCGCCCTTAAGTATAAAGATATATTGCCCATGGCTGTTGTCTCCGGCGAAAGAAAAATTAATGTTCACGATTCACTAACAAATATTGGAATCATAGATTTGTTCTCAATCATTATTACTTCTGATGATCCTTTCAAGCCTAAACCGGCACCCGATAAATTTCTTGAGGCTGCACGTTTGCTAAATATTAAACCGGAGTTTTGCCAAGTCTTCGAAGATGGAGATTCCGGAATTGAAGCCGCGATAAAAGCTAATATGATCATCACGGATGTTCGTCCTTACTTAGAAAACAACTGATAAATAAAGAGCTCGAAAATGAAAAAGAGAATTCAAATATGTTTGCTGATTATGTTCAGCGCTTTATCATTATATGCGCAAGAAGTTGTAACAAAAATATCTTTAGATGCCGGTAATAATAAAACTGTAATCGATAAAAACATTTATGGGAATTTTTCCGAGCATCTTGGCCACTGCATTTACGGCGGAATTTGGGTTGGAGAGAATTCGCCAATCCCGAATACAAGAGGAATTAGAAATGATGTTGTTGAGGCACTAAAGAAAATCAAATTACCGGTACTCCGTTGGCCGGGCGGATGCTTTGCTGATGAATATCATTGGATGGATGGAATTGGTCCGAGAGATAAAAGACCGAAGATGATTAACACACATTGGGGAGGAGTTGTTGAAGACAACAGTTTTGGTACTCACGAATTTTTGGATCTCTGCGAACAGATTGGAGCCGAGCCATATATCTGTGGTAATCTCGGTAGCGGTTCTGTTGAGGAAATGTCTAAATGGGTTGAGTATATAACGTTTGATGGCGAGAGTCCGATGGCGAATCTCAGAAAACAAAATGGAAGAGAGAAACCTTGGAGTGTAAAATTTTGGGGAGTCGGTAATGAAAATTGGGGCTGCGGCGGAAATATGAGCGCGGCGTTTTATGCTGATCAATACAAGCGCTATGCAACCTATACAAGAAATTATGGAAAGAATCGTTTATACAAAATTGCGGGTGGACCTAATTCAGATGACTACGAATGGACAGAAACACTAATGAAAAATGTTGGTGGATGGTTGATGCAAGGTTTGTCGCTCCATTACTATACAGTACCTAAAACGTGGGGTGATAAAGGATCAGCAACAGAATTTAACGAGGAAGAATATTTCGCTACGATGAAAAAAACATTGTTCATGGAAGAAATGGTTACAAAGCATAGCGAAGTAATGGATAAGTACGATCCCGAAAAGCGAATTGGTTTACTTGTTGACGAATGGGGAAACTGGTTCAATGTTGAAAAGGGAACAAATCCCGGATTTCTTTACCAACAAAACAGTTTGCGTGATGCAATTACTGCAGCTACTAATCTAAACATTTTTAACAATCATGCAGATCGTGTTAAGATGTCTAACATAGCTCAAATGGTAAATGTTTTGCAAGCCGTGATTCTAACTGATGGACCGAAGATGGTTCTAACGCCCACTTATCATGTTTTCGATTTATTCAAAGTTCATCAGAATGCGAAACTGATTCCGAACAAAATTGAAACCACTGATTATACTTTTGGTGATAAGAAAGTTCCAGCGGTAAACTGTTCCGCTTCGCAAGATGAAAGTGGAAAGATTCATATTTCTCTGACAAATGTTAATCCGAATAAAGTTGAGAAAGTTGTAATACAGCTCAACGGAATCGAAGCGAAAAATGTTGCCGCACAAGTTCTAACATCTAAACTGATTAATGATTACAACTCATTTGAAAAACCAAGTACCGTTGCTGTCGGTTCATTTTCTAATTTCAAAGTGGGTAAAGAAAATCTGGAAGTAGAATTACCTTCCAAATCGGTAGTGATATTAGAGCTGATTACTAAATAAGATTTCCCAATAATTTCCCTTAATTAAAGCGATATGAAAGTATTGACTTGTGTTTAAGGGAAATTTTATGCAAAATAGTAATCGATAAAGTCATTGTTAAATATAAACCGTTAGTAATAGGAAATTCAGTTAAAAATGGAAGTAAACCGATGAACAAATTGAAACCCAATGCAACCTTGATTCTTATTTTCATCTTTATACTTAGTGCACAGATTTTCTCGAAAGCTTTTTTCGTTTCTACAGCCGGAAATGATATTAATAATGGCACAAAAGAATTTCCATTTGCTACCTTAGTTAAAGCGGCATCAGTTTCTGTTGCCGGCGATACAATTTTTATTCGCGGAGGACTTTATTCTCCTACTAGCACTATTTCATTGGGTTCAGCTTCCAAAAGTGGAACAAGCACAAACTATTATCACGTGCTAGCTTATCCGGGAGAGAAACCGGTTTTTAATTTTTCCAAACAAACTTCAAGCGACGGAATTAAACTAAACGGCAACTACTGGCACTTGAAAGGTGTTGAGGTGATGTATTCAACTCATAATGGAATTGCTGTGAATGGCAGTTATAATCTGATAGAGAATTGTGTTGTACACGATAACAAGAATACGGGTATGCAATTTGGAAACGGAGCCTCCTACAATAGAGTGATCAACTGCGATTCATATTATAATTTCGATCCGCCCAGCGGAGGTAACGCTGATGGATTTGCGCCGAAGCTAGATGTTGGAACCGGAAATTATTTTTATGGATGCCGTGCTTGGCAAAATTCTGATGACGGTTGGGACGGTTATTTACGTCCAGCAGATAATGTAACGACAGTAATAGAAAACTGCTGGGCTTTCATGAACGGTTATCTGAAAGATGGAAAGCCAATTTCAACCGGTAATGGCAACGGATTTAAAATGGGTGGCGGCGATAGTTCCAACAAAGACAGCCTTCGTCACAATGTAACAATTAAAAATAGTTTGTGTTTTGATAACAGAGTGAAAGGCTATGATCAGAACAATGACCGCGGTTCGATGACAATTCTAAATTGTACCGGCTTTAGAAATGGTTCTTATAACTTTAGCATTCCGGGAAATTTTAGAGCTACAAGTTCTGCTACAGTAAAAAACTGTGTTTCATATCTTTCCCCCGGAGTCACATTCATCAACCGAGTTGTGCAATCAAATAATTCGTGGAATCCGGTATACAATGTTTCCGAGTCGGATTTTCTATCGATAGACACTACCGGTGTTCGCGGTCCAAGAAAAGCTGATGGAAGTTTGCCCGATCTAAAATTTTTACGCCTTGCTTCAACTAGCGGATTAATTGATATTGGAACAGATGTTGGACTTCCATTCAGTGGAAAGGCTCCGGATCTTGGAGCTTATGAATATGGATTAGTTTCATCTGTTAATGAAGAATCTCAAGTTCCAAACGAGTTTAAGTTGGAACAGAATTATCCAAATCCTTTTAATCCAGAAACAACAATTAGCTACACGCTGCAAACACCAAGTAAAGTAAGTTTGAAAGTTTATGATTTGCTTGGAAATGAAATTGCAACACTAGTTAACAATTTTCAAACTGCTGGAAATTATGATATAAAATTTAACGTAAAGACGCGCCATGGCGCGTCTCTACAAACCGGAGTTTACTTTTACAGAATTCAAACACAAACATTTTCTGAAACAAAAAAGATGATTTTGCTTAAGTAATTTTGTGGCAAGTATTATGGAAAAATTCTCGATGAACAGAATCCAAACAGTATTGCATGTACTAATTTTTATTACAGTGATCAATTCAATTTCTTTTTCTCAAGTGCACGGTATTAAGAATCTTAAAGAACGCGGCGCCGTTTGGATTCCAGATAATGGTGACGGGACATATACCAATCCAATTATTCAAGCCGATTATTCCGATCCCGATGTAATTCGAGTTGGCGATGATTATTACATGACATCTTCAAGCTTTTCACATTTCCCCGGCTTACCGATACTTCACTCAAAAGATTTGGTTAACTGGAAAATTATTTCTCATGCAGTTTCCAATTATCCATTACCGGATTTTAATTTTCCCCAACATGGAAATGGAATTTGGGCACCGGCAATCCGATATCATAAAGGTGAATTTTACATTTACTTTGGCGATCCGGATAACGGCATATTTATGACGAAAGCAAAAGACGCAAGCGGACCATGGGAGCCACTTTTGCTTATTAGTAAGGCTAAAGGATGGATTGACCCTTGCCCGCTTTGGGATGAAGATGGAAATGCATATTTAGTTCATGCATGGGCAAGAAGCCGTTCCGGCATAAAGCATATTCTTACAATAAACAAAATGAGCCCGGATGGAAAAAGTTTGCTCGATGATGGTGTTCAAGTTTTTTGTGATTCGGTAAATCATCCGACGATTGAAGGTCCAAAATTCTATAAACGTAATGGCTACTATTATATCTTTGCGCCGGCTGGAGGAGTTAAACCCGGTTGGCAAACTATTCTTCGCTCAAAAAATATTTATGGACCTTACGAAGCAAAAGTTGTTCTTGAACAAGGAAGCACAAAAATAAATGGGCCTCATCAAGGGGGATGGGTTCAAACTCAAACCGGTGAAGATTGGTTTATACATTTTCAAGATAGATATGCTTACGGAAGGATCGTTCATCTTCAACCTATGAGATGGGAAAATGATTGGCCTTTGATGGGTGAAGATTATGATAAGAATGGAATTGGCGAGCCGGTAGCAAAATTCAAGAAACCGAATGTTGGTAAGACTCACTCTGCAAATGTTCTGCAGACAAACGATGAGTTTTCTGCTGGAAAAATTGGATTGCAATGGCAGTGGCAATCCAATTTTTCGGGTGCTTGGATTTCACTAACAGAAAGGAAAGGGTGGCTTCGGTTTTATTCTCAAGCATACTTAAGCAGCTCGAAAAATCTTTATAATTCTTCTGCATTGTTGATGCAAAAATTTCCTTCACCAAATTTTGAGTTAACAACTAAAGTTGAACTGAAAGCCGATGAAACTAACCTAAGTGCTGGCCTAATTATTTTTGGTCTTGATTATGCTCGTCTAGGAATTAAAATGTCCTCAGAAGGTATTACAATTTTTCAATCGGTTTGCCAAAGCGCCGAAAAGGGTACTAAGGAAAAAATAATCGTTGAAGAAAAAATCCCGATCAATTTAGTTTATCTAAGAATTAAAGTTGCAGAGTCCTTTTCATCAGAGGGAATTCCACTTGCTAGCTGCACATTTTACCATAGTGTGGATGGAAATAACTTCAGCAAACTGGGCAATGCATTTACAGCTAGAGAAGGGAAATGGGTTGGTGCCAAGATTGGCTTATTCTCTGAATCAAATTCAAAAAACAGTTTTGCCGATTTCGATTGGGTAAAATTTAAATAAATAGACTTATAGCTATGGAAAATCTTTTCACTTGACAAAGAGAATTAAATTCGGGAATTTAAGTTATCGTTTAAGTCATCAATAAAGGAAAAAACAAAAAACTTACAACAATAGGAGGTCCTAATGAAAAAACAGTTACTTGCGTTGTTATTATTTCTGGTCGGTCTATCAAATTTATCGGCTCAAAGTGCCGCATCAGTTCAATGGGATTGTATTGCTGATGAAAATGTTACAACTACGGTAGGTAATATTGAGGGTCAACCATTAGTAGGAAGTAATTTTGTAGTACGCGATTATAAGGGAACTTCATCAACTGGTCCATTATCCGGTTCACATCAAAGATGGTGGCCAGGTAAGGATGCTGCTGGGACTGGGATATTCTGGGGACCGGAAAAAGCTCCGGTTGAAAATAGATACATCCAGATTGAAGTTGCACCTAAAACTGGGCATAATTTTACAATAAGTAAAGTTGAAATGTATATGGCTGCCGGTGGTACAGACAACATGCGAGCTGGCGTTTTGTTTGCTACACATCCTAGCTTTATTCCTTCTACTGTAATTGCTGACACAATTAAATTGAAGCAAGGGAAGACTAAGCCGGAAGATACAGTTATAGTTTATAATGGAAATGTCGAGGTAAAATCTGGTGAGAAATTTTTAGTTAGAATATTCCCTTGGTATGATGGTACTTCTTCGAATTCCAAATATGTTTATCTTCAGAAAGTTTCTGTAACTGGAACAACGACTGGTGGAACTGCAGTTGAAGAAACTGGGATTCCAGTTGAGTTTAATCTAAACCAGAACTTCCCGAATCCTTTTAATCCAGCTACAAAAATTTCCTTTAGTTTGCCGAAGGAAGGATTTACAAAACTTGTTGTGTATGATTTATTAGGAAAAGAAGTATCAATATTAGTCAAAGATAAACTCAATGCCGGTGCTCATTCAATAAATTTTGACGCAAAGAATCTTCCGAGCGGTGTTTATCTATATGCTTTAACTTCCGGTAATTACTCTTCAACAAAGAAAATGATTTTAATTAAGTAAACTGGCTTTTTATGTTAAAGGCATTAATTCAATACTTAGCTTGTTTGGGTTAATGCCTTTCGTTTTCCCGTATAGTATTATTTCTAACCTCGTGTTTATTTGTCTCATTTGTTAATTGAAAAAAGGCAATCCATGTTACTAAGAAGAATAACACTCTCATTTATAATTGTTCTAGCTGTTTGTAATTCAATTTTGGCCGGCGGCGGTGGTAAGCCAGATAAATCATGGTCCAAGAAAATTGCAGAATCGTTTATGGAAAGAACCCCTAACTATATTGTGTATGATGTGAATCCGACAAAGCAAAAGTGGAATTACGAGCAAGGATTAATGCTGAATGCAATGCGCCAGATGTACTATCATACCAAAGACAAAAAATATTTTGAGTATGTAAAACATAATCTCGATCAGAATGTTCAACAAGATGGTAGCATCACAACTTATAAAATTGATGAATATAATATTGATCAAGTTGGTCCCGGGCGCGCATTGCTGTTTACTTATGAAATGACCAAAGATATTAAGTACAAGAAGGCAGCCGATCTGCTTCGTCACCAACTAGAAACGCATCCAAGAACAAAAACCGGCGGATTTTGGCACAAGCAGATTTATCCTTGGCAAATGTGGCTTGATGGACTATACATGGGTGAACCTTTCTATGCAGAATATTCTAGAATGTTCAATTCATCAAAAGATTTTGATGATATAACACATCAGTTCGAACTTATTTATAGTAAAACAAAAGATTCGAAAACCGGTTTGCTCTATCATGCTTGGGATGAAAGCAAAGAACAAAAATGGGCTAACAAAGAAACCGGTCTTTCGCCACACTTTTGGGGAAGAGCTGTTGGTTGGTATATGATGGCGCTTGTTGATGTTTTAGATATCATTCCGAAGAATCATCCGAAAAGGAAAATGCTGATCAATCAGTTCAAAGAAATGAGTGATGTCATTTTGAAGTTCAGAGATGAGAAATCAAAAGTTTGGTATCAGATTCTTGATCTGCCGGATCGCTCGCCAAATTATCTAGAAGCATCTGCATCAACAATGTTTGTTTATTCATTTGTGAAGGGTGTTAACAAAGGTTACTTGAATAAGAAATTCTTGAAGTACGCTAAAGAATCTTGGGATGGAGTAATTCGTGAATTTGTTGTTGTGGATGAAAAAGGTTCAATCAATTTGGAAAAGACTTGTCTTGGTGCCGGGCTTGGCGGCAAACCTTACCGCGATGGAACATTTGAATACTATATGAGTGAAAAACTACGTACAAATGATTATAAAGGATACGGACCATTTTTACTTTCGGCGATTGAGCTCGAAAAAGCAAAAGCTAAACTCTGAGGAACGAATGAAATTATTTTTTAGAACTGCTGTAATTGTTATGTTGGCGATTGTTTCAGTTGCTTGGTTTGTACCAAGTGAGAAAATAACGATTTACTTAATTGGTGATTCAACTTGTGCTGATAAGCCGCTTGATGACAATCCGGAAAGAGGATGGGGACAAGTGTTTCTAAACTTTTTTACTAGTGACGTGATAATTGAAAACCATGCGGTTAACGGCAGAAGCACAAAAAGTTTTAGGGCTGAAGGACGCTGGCAGAAAATACTTGATCAGCTTAAGTCGGGCAATTATGTTTTTATTCAGTTTGGACATAATGATTCTAAAATTGCCGATACAACTCGTTACGCAGAAGCTCATAAAGATTACAAGAAAAATTTAATTAGGTATGTAGAAGAAACAAGAAGCAAAGGCGCAATTCCGGTTTTGCTTACTCCAGTTAACAGAAGAAAGTTTGATACACAAGGCAAGTTTGTTGATCAGCATGCAGATTATCCGGTTGTAGTTCGTGAGGTTGTAGCTGAGCTAAACGTTCCACTGATTGATGTACATAAATCAAGTCTAGAACTTTTCTCTAAACTTGGTGAAGAAGGAACAAAGAAACTCTTTTTAATGAGTGTAAAGCCAAATGTTTTCAAAGCTTTGCCGAATGGTAAGGAAGATAACACTCACTTCACAAGAGAAGGTGCAATCGAAGTAGCTAAACTTATTGCTGACGGAATGAAAGAAGTGAAACTTCCGGTTGCGGAAAAACTTGTTAAGGAATTACCATTCTCAAAATCCGCCGAAGGAAAAGTTGTTGCTCTAGATTATTTCTTTAACAAAGAATTTAAGAAGAATAAAAGTGGCAAAGAAATTCCCTTCCATTACACTTGGGAAGACAAAGAAAACTCCGGTTACTATGAATTAGGTAACATGATTGAAAATTTCGGTGTCGGAATTTATGAAGTCCCAGTTTCACCAAAGTATGATGAACTGAAAAAAGTGAGCATGTTCATAATTGTTGATCCGGATACACCAAAAGAAACTGCTTCGCCAAATTATATGTCGGATTCCGCAGTTGTAGAAATTGAAAAGTGGGTAAAAGATGGCGGCGTTCTTGTTTTGTTTACAAACGACGCCGGCAATTGCGAGTTTGAAAACTTCAATAAACTATCTGAAAGGTTTGGGATTCATTTTAACGAAGTTAGCCGAAATAGATTAACCGGTACAGAGTTCTATAAAGGCAAGTTTGATAAATTTCCGGTACACCCAATCTTCAATGGCGTAAACGCTGTTTATCTAAAAGAAATTTCCACATTAAAATTATCATCGCCCGCAGAAGCAATTTTTACTGATGGAGAAGATGTAATAATGGCTGGTTCAAAAGTTGGAAATGGGTTTGTATTTGCTGTCGGCGATCCTTGGATTTACAATGAATATTATGATAACAGAAAACTCCCAGCTGAGTTTGAAAATTACAAAGCAGCAAAAAATCTATTCGCTTGGCTTTTGGAAAAATCTAAACGAGTACGCTAAATTTTAGGTGATTAAATGAAAAAAGTTTTTGTGTTAATTCTTCTACTTCTTGTTTGCTGTAATCATTCTTCTGCTCAAGGCAAAAATGATTTTGCTAAGTACTTCAAAAATCTTCCTTTCAAGATGCTGACGTTAACCATTCCGAAATTGCCGACCAAGGTTTATAACATTAAACAGTTTGGTGCTGTTGGCGATGGAATGACTGTAAATACCGAAGCTTTTGCTAAGGCGATAGATGCTTGCTCAAAAGCTGGAGGCGGTAAGGTTGTTGTCCCGGCGGGAATGTGGTTAACCGGACCAATTCATTTTAAGAGCAATATTAACCTTCATTTGGAAATTGGAGCGCACATTCAGTTCACAAAAAATTATGATGACTATCCGCTCGTTCAAAGTAATTGGGAAGGAGTTGATCAGTACAGATGCACGTCGCCGATAAACGGAAGGAATCTAAAAAACATCGCAATAACGGGTGATGGAATTATTGATGGAAGCGGTGAAGTTTGGCGTTTTGTAAAAAAGAATAAACTTACTTCGGCTCAATGGAAAGAATTGGTGGCTTCCGGCGGAATTGTTGATGCTAAAGGTGAGAATTGGTATCCAACTAAAGAATCAATGGAGTATTTAGAGTTTGCCGCGAAAGTGAAAAAAGAGGGAAGAACTTTAACAAGAGAAGAAGCTGAGAAGTACAAAGTATTTTTTCGTCCGGTTTTGTTAAGCTTTGTTGAGTGTAAAAACGTTTGGCTTGATGGTGTAACATTCCAAAACTCTCCGGCATGGAATCTTCATCCGCTTCTTTGCGAAAATGTTTTAGTTACAAATGTAAATGTTCGTAATCCTTGGTACTCGCAGAACGGTGATGGAATTGATGTTGACGCATGTAAAAATGTTTTCATATACAACTGCAAGTTTGATGTTGGTGATGATGCAATGTGTATGAAGTCTGGAAAAGATGAAGAGGGAAGAAAGCGCGGCAGAGCAACTGAGAATGTAGTGATTCAAGATTGCATCGTTTATCACGGACATGGAGGATTTACAATAGGCAGCGAAATGTCTGGCGGCGTTCGCAATATAAAAGTTGATAATTGCAATTTCATCGGAACCGATATTGGTTTGCGCTTCAAGAGCAACCGCGGGCGCGGTGGTGTGGTTGAAAACATTTGGGTCAGCAATATCTATATGAAAGATATTCCAACAGATGCACTCAGTTTTAATATGTACTACGGTGGATTTTCACCAACCGATGATAAGCCGGCGGATCAAAAATCTAAAGAAGCCAAAGCCGAATCAGTTAACGAAGGCACTCCAATATTCAGAAATATTTATATGAAGAACATTTTTTGTGATGGAGCGAAAGATGCGATTGTAATTCAAGGTTTACCGGAAATGAGTATTAAGGGAATTGTAGTTGAAAACTGTGTTATGAAAGCTGACAGAGGTATTTCGATATTTGATGCGGATGGAATTAAAGTTACGTCAACGAAAATTATTGCTTCGTCACCGGTTGTAAGAATCACCCAAAGCAAAAATGTTTTGTTTGATAATTTTGAACCTGTTGGCAAAGATTCTTGGTTCAAGATTGATGGAGCGAATACTAGCGGAATCATTTTTCAAGGTAAGAATGCTTACGAGCTTAAATCTAAATCTGAATTTGGAAATGGCGCTGCTGATAATGCGGTGATGATTAAGTAAAAACAGCTATGAAGATTATTAGACTTCTCGTATTAGCATTAACATTATTATCTCTAAATCTGGTAGCGGCAGAGAAAAGATTCATTACAGTTTCGCAAGATGGCAGTGGAGATTTCAAAACAATTACAGATGCTGTTCAGTCGCTTCCGCTTTTCAATTATCAACGAACAATAATTTTTGTGACAGATGGAGTTTACAACGAGAAGATTCGCATTGATCAAGATTATATCACTCTTAGGGGAGAAAGCAGAGAGAAAACTATTCTCCAGTTTTCTCAACTTCGTTCTGATTGGATTGCCAACAAAGATTCAATAGGTGCAGCTGTAATAAATATTAATGGGGATGATTTTGTTTTAGAAAACATGACTGTTGAAAACACACAGCCACAAATTGGTCCGCATGCCTTCGCAATTTATGGAACTGGAACTCGTACAATAATTCTAAATTGTAATGTGTTAAGTAAAGGCGGAGATACAGTTTCTCTTTGGGACTATAAAACCGGAATGTACTATCACGCAAACTGTTCTTTTGTTGGTGCGGTAGATTTTGTTTGTCCACGCGGCTGGTGTTTCATTCGCGATTCAAAATTTTATGAATTGAAAAAAACAGCTTCTATCTGGCATGCCGGCGGAGACAACATCAACCAAAAATTTGTAATTGTTAATTCGCAGTTCGATGGAGTAAAAGGATTTGAACTAGGGCGCCATCATTACGAAGCACAGTTCTATTTAATAGATTGTAAGTTTTCTGACAGTATGAGCACAAGACCAATTTACCGTGTTTCATATCCAAATGAACCGGAAAGAGACCGTCCGTTTAATTGGGGTGAACGGTATTACTTTAGTGATAATAAAACTAGTTTAAAATTGGAATGGAATAAAAATAATCTTGAAAGAGCAGTTGGTTCGCCTAGTAAAAATCAAGTAACGCCAATGTGGGCTTTCGACGGAATGTGGAATCCAGAGAGTAAGGAAGGGGTTAAGATAGTTTCATATCAAGTAAAAGATCACTCTCTTATCCTAAGACTAAGCGAAAGAGTATCAGTAACTGGAAAGCCTGAACTTGTCACTAGCTCTGGAGTGAAAATAAGTTACGTTGATGGGGCTGGTTCGGATACAATTCGGTTTGTTTCTGAAAATCCTATTTGTAAAAGTGTTCTAGAAAGTGTGAAAAAACTAGAAAATGGAAGCATTTTCGCATCTTCTGCTTCAATCCACACTCAAAATGTGCTGTTCAATTTCCCTTAGATTACTTTAAAAAATTATTCCCAAAAAGATTTTTCTTGGAGATTATTAAGAAATTCCGCAATTTAAGTCAGCAATAAAGTTAGCGTTTAAGTAATTGTTTATTTATGGCAAATATCAAACTCACCGAGGACAATATGAAATCACTCTACAAGAGTAAGATTGTATTAGCTTTCCTATTCTTCATATCATCTTTTTCATTTGCACAAAGCACATTAAAGGGCGTCGTTGTTGATTCTCTCTCTCAAGAAACATTAGTTGGAGCGACAGTTTACTTAGTAGGAACCTCTTTAGGTTCTGCTTGCGATATTGAAGGCGAATACAAAATATCAAACATTCCTGATGGCAAATACAGTGTTAGGATTTCTTACGTTGGATACAAGACAAAATTTCAAGAGATCACTTTTCGCAACAAACAAGTAGTTGAAATGTTTTTCCAGCTTAACACAGAGACCATTGAAGGAAAAACGATTACTGTCTCGGCACAAGCTCTTGGACAAGCCGCTGCTATCAATCAGCAAATTTCTTCCAACACAATTGTCAATGTAGTCTCCGAACAAAAAATTAAAGAGCTTCCAGATGTAAACGCTGCCGAGGCAATAGGAAGGTTGCCCGGTGTTTCTATTCTGCGATCTGGTGGTGAAGCCAATAAGGTTATTCTCCGCGGCTTGGAAGATAAGTACACAAATTTTACTATTGATGGAATCAAAATAGCTTCAACCGATGCAACAAGCAGAGGATTAGATCTATCTACTATTTCTCAAAGCTCATTAGCGGGCATTGAACTTTTCAAAGCATTAACTCCGGATAAAGATGCAGACGCTATTGCCGGTAGTGTAAACATGGTAACAAAAAAAGCTCCATCGGTTAGAGAAATTGAAGTTATAGCAAAGGGCAATTACAATAATTTGATGGAATCATTTAAGCAATATGATTTTTCATTCAAGTATGGTCAGCGCTTTTTCGAAAATATATTGGGTGTTCAGTTAACCGGAAATTTGGAAAACAAAATTAGAAGTAGTGAAAGAATCGACCTTGATTATGACCAAACACTTGCGAACCAAACTGATTATGTAATAAATAATTTCACTCTTGAGTTTACTGATGAAATTAGAAAACGTAATGGGTTTAGTGTTTTGCTGGATTTTAATACGCCGGATAACGGAACCATAAAACTAAATACTGTTTTCAACAGTACTAAAAGAGATTATTTGCTTCATTCAAGAGATTACCCAGCTGGCGGCGGTACCGGCGGATCTGTTACATATACTTTTAGAGATAGAGAACAAGAAATGAGGACTTTTAATACCGCTCTTACCGGCGATAATTACTTGTTCGATTTGAGAATAAATTGGGGATTGTCTTTTGCTCAATCAAATTCTGAATATCCGTACGATTACCAATTGGATTTCCTTGAGGCTTCAACTAATACATCTGGTATGCAAAATCCTCCGCGTGTAAAAACAAACCCAGAGCTAATAATTCCTTTTGCAAGCAACAATTTTGAAAGTTCGACATTATATAATGCGTATTACAGAGGTCAGGATAATCTAGATAAAGATAAATCTGCATTCTTGCATGTTACACACAGTTATTCTCTCGCTAATCTTTTCTCCGGTGAGTTGAAAGCTGGAACAAGCTACAAAGCAAAAACTAGAACAAATGTTAACTCTGAGTTATACTCTCCCTATTACTTAGGTTATTGGAGAGCTTACGAAAGCTCGGACGATGGTTCTATAAAGGCTAAGAATTTAAACGGTACTTATTTCGAATCTTTCTTCCAAAGGTATCTTGCTAATCCTTTGATTAATACTCTTTCTTTAGCTGAATTTCTTGATGGTAGTCCAAAGTCTAGAGATATGTATGATCTTTATAAATTATACCCGCTTATCAATAGAGATAAACTAAGACAGTGGTATTCGATCAATAAGAACGGTATTGACAACAATGGAATTGGAAAAGAATATTTTAATGATCCATCTGTAAATGCGTATTCATATGATATCCATGAATCAGTATTCTCCGGATATGCAATGAACACTTTGAAATATGGTGAATCAATCATTTTTATTGCCGGTGTTAGAGTAGAATCTGAGAATAATGATTACAAAAACAAATATTCGAGAGTTGATCTGACGGGATTTCCAGTTCCGCGTGATGATACTCGCGATACAACATCAACTTATACTGAGACAAACATACTCCCGAATTTTCACCTTAACATAAAAGCTACAGATTTTTTAAATGTTAGACTAGCAGCATATAAATCGTTAGCTAGACCGGATTTCAATATGAGATTGAATTCATATTTTGCGTGGAGACCTTCTTTAGTTGGATCTGATAAACAGCTTATTCTTGGTAATCCGATTTTAAGAACTGCCAAAGCATGGAATTTTGAAATAAATACTTCTTTTTATGGGAATGAGATCGGTTTAATATCAATTTCAGCGTTCTACAAAGAGATAAAAGATATCTATCACATGCTTAATCAGTTCAATACTTCCGGCAATACTATGATCGAAAATCTTGGCTTGAAATGGAAAACATTACATAGCGGCACATACCAGTTAACAGTTCCTTACAATTCACCTAAGCCGACAAAAGTTTGGGGATTTGAATTCGAGCATCAAATTAATTTCTCTTTCTTACCGGGACTTTTGAAAAATATTGTGCTTAGCTACAACGCTTCTTTTGTTAAATCGGAAACTTGGTTAATTGGCTCACGCACAGATACAACTTATGTACAGGTCTTGCCGGCACCATTCCCTAAAACTCCAAAGTATATAGAGGTGCCAATCGAAATTAAACAGCAGTTGGAAAACCAACCTAAGTTTTATGGCAATATTTCTCTTGGGTATGATATAGCCGGATTCTCAGGAAGAATTTCAATGTTCCATCAATCTGAGTATGATAGATCATTTACACCAACAGGACGCGGAGATGCAATGGTAAGCGGATATACAAGATTCGACCTTGCACTAAAGCAAGTTGTTATGGAAAATTTATCAGTAATGCTTAATGTGAGCAACCTTACAAATATTAAGGAAGAAAGATTAATCAATAATCGTGTTAACGGTTATAAACTTTTGAATACGAGCGAACTTTACGGTACTACTGTTGACTTTGGTGTTAAAGTTACTCTTTAGTAGAAATGAATAGTTGTAAGGTGAATATTAGATTCATTTAATAAGTGTACAAGATTGCGAAATGAAACAATACTGTTATTTAGAAAATTCAACCAACATTAATTAGGAGGTATCAAATGAACAAAAAGAACCTTACTTTAATCACTGTATTCATGCTGTTTGTCTCTTCGTTAGCTTTCAGTCAAAGTGTTTTGAAACTGCTCCCTTATGATCAGAATCCAAAGAATATTATTGAACAAATTCGCGCTGATACAACTGCTAATCCTGGTATTCTTGCAACTCGTGTTTATGAACTAGTAAATGGTGGAGTTTATCTTAGCACAGAAATTCTAACACTGCTGAAGAATAAAACATTAAGAATTATGGCTCCAGCGGGTGCTAAGGCAATTATTTACTTATATCCAACCGGAACGGGCGCTAATCCTACGAGACCTCCAGGAAACTTTGCAGTTTTGAATGGTGGACATATTGAATTAACCAACATAGCAATTGCGGGAATTTTTGAGCCGGACCCTACAACAATCAGTAATATGCAAGGTGGTTTAATTAATACTACCGGCGTTGGCTGCAGAATTAAAATTGATAATTGTTTATTAACAAACATTAACGGACAGCATGTTAGAACCGGAAGCGGGTCTAACCTTGTTAAAGTTACAAATTCAATATTCGCAAATATGGGTTCCTTAACAACATCAAATTTTGGTGCTGGTAAAGGATTCGATTTACGAGAAGTATCTTGTGACTCTTTAATACTTGTTAACAATACTTTTGTTAATTACCAAGACCGCATTGTTCGCCACTTAAATCTAGCTGCTGGCAATACAGTTACCGGTATTTTAGATTATTGTGTTATTGATCATAACACATTTGTAAATGGAATGGGATTCCATGGTTTGTTGTCACTTGGTAATGTTGGTCAAAAGGTTCAGTTGACAAATAATTTGTTTGTTGATGCTTATGCACTTGGGGCAGATTCATTAGATGGAACTGTACGTGGAGTAGAGTTTAACAATACTGGTGAAAAATATGCAAATGGCAATAATAAAATGCCTTGGATCTTCACGGCTCCAAACGAAACAACTGTTTGGGATGTAAGGAAAAACTATTACAGTATTTCTGCTGATGGACAAAGCTTCTTTACTACCAATCCAAGACATCAAGTTGGAGATCAAATTTCACAGCACATTAAAACTCGCCTAGGCGCTAATGCAGCTCAAGCCTTTACAAAGTTGAATAGCTTTTCTCTGACCAAAACTCCAAAATTGATGTTGAACTTGATGAACTATTACATCAGTCCAGCCGGCGGAAATTATACAAAAGATAAACCTGGTTATGATTACTTAGTACATGATATGGACCGTAGAACTTATAAATATTTTACAGATACTATGAATTGTGCTTATCCTACCACAGCAGCAGCTTATACAGGCGGAACAAGTAACTTTCCAGCTGGAGATTTAAACTGGTTCCCAACTAAGAAAGCTGATTGGATTTCGGCTGGTGGAACTGCTGTAGTTCCGGTAAGCACTATCCCAACAGAATATACTTTGGAACAAAACTATCCTAATCCGTTTAATCCAGCAACAAAGATTACATTTTCTCTTCCAAAAGATGGTATGACTTCGTTAAACATCTATAACTTGTTAGGCGAAAAAGTTGCATCGCTTGTTAATGAAGAATTAAAAGCTGGTATGCACGCATATTCTTTTGATGCTTCACAACTTAGTTCGGGTGTTTATTTCTACAAATTAGATTCCGATCAAATTAGTCTTACTAAAAAAATGATGCTTGTTAAATAATTTCAAAGCGGCAGCATATTCTGCTGCCGCTTTCATTCTTAATTCAATTATTGGAGAATGCTGGAATGAAATTAGCGCTACTACTTTTTATCTCACTCTTCACCTTTCCTATCTTTTCTCAAGACACCAAAGAATTCACAATAGAAAATTGCGTATCGATTTTTAATCCGGAAAGAATTGAAAAGACAAAGGTCGGTTATCAATTTTGGTATGTGAATAAAGATTTTGTTGATGGACGAACTTTGAAGGTGAGTGTTGTAGCTCCACACTCCGCAACTCACGCTCCGCATATTCACGCGGAAGATGAATTCTTTTTTGTGCTTGAAGGCAAGGCAGAATTCTATCTTGCGGGCAAAACAAAAATTGTTGAAGGTAATGCAAGTTTTTACTGTCCATCTAACATTGAGCATGGTATTAAAAATGTTGGTGACACTGAGTTAAAGTACTTGGTTATCAAAAAGTATAAAAAATCATAAATTTTTGTGAAAGTGTTCATCTAAGTTAAAAATGAGTTATTTTGTAATTAATAAAGTAAAGGATAAAGTTAGTTCAACTTATAAGTGATACTATGAGAGAAAAAGCTGTTACACTGAACGATATAGCTGAAAAACTGAATTTGTCTACAGTAACGATTTCGAAGGCTCTGCGCAATCATCCGGACATTTCCCCAAAAACTACCAAGCTTATAAAAACAATAGCTGAAGAGATGGGTTATACGCCGAATATTATGGCTAGAAATCTATCTGCTAGAAAATCCAACACAATTGGACTAGTTGTTCCAAAGATTGCACATTTCTTTTTCGGTTCTATTATTGAGTGTGTTTACGATTTAGCTTTTCAGAATAATTACGAAATAATTTTAACTGTTTCTCAAGAAAGTGTAGAAAGAGAAAGGAAGCATTTACAGACACTTCTTGCAATGAAGGTTGATGGAATCATTATTTCGATTACTCAAGAAACCACAGATTTTTCAATTTTTGATACTATTGAAAGACGAGGGGTTCCGCTGGTTTTTATGGATCGTATTCCGGAATCTTCAAATGGTTATAATACTGTGCGCGTTGATGACCGTGGCGGTGCATTTAAAGCTATTGAACATGCAATCAATTTAGGCTATAAAAAAATCGCTCACTTTGGAGGATATCAAAACATAAGTATTGGAAGGGAACGCAAAGCGGGTTTTGTTGAAGCTATGCAAAAATATGGCTTAGTAATAAATGACAGTTGGATTTCAGAGGGTGGATTTGGTGAAAACTACGGCTATGATTCTTTTATGAAGCTTTACAGAGAAAATAATTTGCCCGATTTGATCTTTGCTGTTACATATCCGGTTGCATTAGGTATTTATATGGCTGCCAGCGAAGTTGGACTTCGCATACCCGATGACATAGATGTTATTTGTTTTGGAAATGCGAAAGTGCAAAATTTTCTATCTCCTCCATTAAGCTGCGTTGATCAGTCCACGGAACTACTTAGTAAGCATGCAATGGAAATGATCCTAGAAAATATTGAGAAGAGAGAGGAATACGAACCTAAACAAGTTGTTGTTGATACAAATTTAGTATTAAGAGGAACCTGTACTCGGTTTAATAAGGGTTGATTTACCAAACACAGACTAGTTCACTCAATTTAATTTATGTCTTTCAGTAAGGATTTTCTTTACTTCTTCAACAAGATACTTATTTTCTATAGGCTTCCGAATATATTTATCTGCACCGGCAGCAATAGCTAATCTTTCATCTCTAATAAAAGCATGTGCACTAACTACAACAATTGGTGCGGACATATACTTCTCGGATTCTCGCAATTCTTTAATTAAGTCTAATCCATTCTTCTCGGAACCAAGCGCCATATCAAGTATGAATAAATCTATTTTTTGCGTGTGCCTAATCGCTTCATAAAAAGATTCTACGTTTCTGCAACTTATTACTGTAAACTCTTTCTTAAAAATTCTGCTGAATATGTCCAAAATTATTTCATCATCTTCAACAAGAAGGATAGTGTAGTTCTTAAACTTCATTCAATCTCCAAAAAGAAAACAAACTATTTTCTCTTAACAATTAGTCTTGAAAAATCATTATTTTTCTAATGCCTACATAAAAATTAAATTTTTTATTCATGTATTTCAATTAAGAATAAATATAGGGAAGATTAAATGGAAGCAATAGGACTTTCTTTAATAGACTGGATAATAATTCTCGTCTATTTTGCTTTTGTACTTGGTATTGGTTTATATCTTCGAAAATTCACTACAAGTCATGAGGACTTCTTTCTCGCCGGTAGAAAAAATTCATCGTGGGTAGCCGGATTAGCTTTTCTTTCTGCAAATCTTGGTGCACTGGAACTGCTTGGAATGACTGGAAATACATTTAAGTATGGTATGTATGTAGCACATTTTTATTGGATAGGTGCAATTCCGGCTATGGTTTTTCTTGGAATCTACATGATGCCATTTTATTATAGCAGTAAAATTAATTCTATACCCGGATACTTAAAGTTGAGATTCGATGAAAAGACACGAGTATTAAATGGAATTGCCTTTGCTATTATGACACTGTTAGTTTCGGGAATTAATTTGTACGCTATGGCTTTAGTATTGCATACTTTCATTGGCTGGAACTGGGATATTAGCATGTGGGTTTCTGCAATTACTGTCGCTGCATATGTCACGCTTAGCGGATTAATGTCTGCAATCTTCACAGAAATTATTCAGTTCTTCTTGATCTGGTTTGGCTTATTCTTGGTATCAATCCTTGGAATAATTGAAATTGGTAGTCTTGATCAAATACTAACGCGATTACCGGCTTCTATGAATACTTTATGGTCAACATCTTCAGATCCAACCCAGAATGGAATGCTTATTCATTGGGGAGGAATTGTTCTCGGTTTAGGATTCGTTCTTTCGTTTGGTTACTGGACAACAGATTTTCTTGTTGTGCAAAGAGCTTTCTCAGCAAAAGATTTAAGGTCGGCTAGAATGACTCCGTTGTTGGCTTCGTTTTTTAAAATGGCGTTGCCTTTTTTAGTAATTCTGGCTGGATTGATAGCTCTTGCTCTTTCAAATGATCCAAACAGTGGATTCAAATTGCTGGAAGATGGAGGACAAGTTAATTACGATTCGGCTCTGCCTCTATTAATACAAAGATATTATCCTTCCGGACTAATTGGATTAGGCATAACCGCGTTGCTTGCCGGTTTTATGGCTGGTCAAGCTGGTAACATAAGTGCATTTAATACAGTCTGGACTTACGATATCTACAGATCTGTGTTAAATAAAAAAGCTTCCGACGCACATCTGCTTTGGATGGGAAGAGTTTCCACCATAGTTGGTGTTATCATTTCTTTAGGAACAGCATATTGGGCCAAAAGTTTTCCCAGCATAATGGACTATATGCAAGCGATTTTTTCATGGGTTAATGCTCCACTTTTTGCAACAATGCTGCTTGGAATGTTTGTTTGGTGGATTACACCGGCCGGCGCATTCTGGGGTTTGGTTGCCGGAATGGCATCTTCATTTTTTATGTGGATGGGAGTAAAGTTTCATTGGTTTAACGAAAGCATTATAACACTTTCGAACGTACAAAGTGATATGGCTGCTAATTTTTGGCGCGCTTGGTGGGCTTGGCTAATCTGTTTTGGTGTTACAATTGCCATTAGTCTATTTACTAAGAAGAGACCAAAAGAAGAATTAGTTGGACTTGTAAAAGGATTGACAGAAACAAAGCTTGACGAGCATATACCGTTTATGAAAAAACCGGAATTCGTTGCAATTATTTCCGTCATAGTTTTTATCATTTTGAACTTATTGTTCTGGTAATACAAAATAAATTTTGAGAATAATAAACTTTCTTGTAAAAGGAGATTAAGATGAAACCTATATGGTACTTTGTTGGATTGATTCTGCTTGTTATGGGATTCTTGATTTTTGCCAATGGAATTTATTTGCTAATAAATCCACCGCTTATTAAAACTGTGTTATCCGAAACTCATCCAAGTATTTGGTGGGGACTAGTGATGGTTGCATTTGGTGGTTTGCTGTTTATGAAAAATAAAAACAAAATTGTTGAATAGAATTTTATGAATTCTATTCAAAATAATATGACTACTCTTCCTCATAGAAGAAAGAATATTTTAACCGGAGAATGGATTCTAGTTTCTCCTCATAGGACAAAACGACCTTGGCAAGGTGAAATTGCTGATGATGAGAATACTTCTCGTCCGATCTATGATCCCGAATGTTATTTGTGTCCCGGTAATGTTCGTGCGAATGGAGAAGTTAACCCGAATTATAAATCTACTTTTGTTTTTACAAACGATTTTTCTGCATTACTTAGTGATACTAAATCTGATAATATTAATCATGCTGATTTGCTAATTGCAAAAGGTGAAAGGGGAATTTGCCGTGTAGTAAATTTTTCACCAAGACATGACTTAACTTTAGCTGAAATGAGCATTACAGAAATTGAACATGTAATATCTGTATGGCAACAAGAATATGTTGAATTTGGAAAAAATCCAATAATAAAACATGTTCAAATATTTGAAAACAAGGGGGCAATGATGGGGAACAGTAATCCGCATCCTCATTGCCAGCTTTGGGCGCAAAGCAGTATCCCAATGGAGCCAAGAAAGGAGTTCAAAAATTTTAAGAAGTATTTTGAAAAACACAGACGCTCAATACTTTCTGATTATTTGAAACTAGAATTAAAGTTGAACGAGAGAATTGTTTTTGAGAATTCTTCCTTTGTTGTTCTTGCCCCTTACTGGGCAGTTTGGCCATACGAAACCATTATCATTCCTAAAAGAAAGATGGCGAGTATTGCAGAACTTAAAGAGAATGAAAGTAGGGGATTTGCCGAAGCTTTGAAAGTTGTTACTTGCAAGTACGATAATCTCTTTAAAGTTTCCTTTCCTTATTCGTCGGGAATTCATCAAGCGCCAACAGATGGCAAAAAATATCCGGAATTGCATTGGCACATGCACTTTTATCCGCCGCTACTAAGATCAGCAAGCATTAAAAAGTTTATGGTAGGTTACGAAATGATGGCAGAGCCGCAGCGAGATATTACTCCGGAACAAAGTGCGGCAATTCTAAAAGAACTGCCTGAAAAGCATTATAAACATTGAATGAAATGGGAAGTATTTAAAACAAAAAATCCGGTGAAAGCCGGATTTTTTGTTTGGTAAGGTAACTAATGTTACTTAATTACTTTCACGTCACTAGCTTGAGGACCTTTTTGACCTTGAGTTACAGAGAACTCAACTTTTTGGCCTTCTTCTAATGAGCGGTATCCATCACCAACGATAGCTTTGAAATGTACGAATACATCCTCGCCGCCAGGTTGCTGAATGAATCCAAAACCTTTAGAACTATTAAACCACTTAACAGTTCCTTGAACGCGCTCTGCCATGAAACAGATACTCCTAATAAATAAGTTGAAAATAAAACAAATTGAACAGAGCTTGAAGATGAAACTGAAGAAACTAATTCTCTTTCCAAGTAACTGTCAATTGTTGCTTAATAAAAGAACTTCCTAAGAAATTCTTTGCGGAGGGAGAGAGATTCGAACTCTCGGTACCGGTTTACCCAGTACGACGGTTTAGCAAACCGTTGGTTTCAGCCACTCACCCATCCCTCCGTGCCGAACTAATTAACTTTTTGAAAGCATCTCCACTTTTATAACGTTTGATTTGCATCTCTCGCTTAAAAGCTTCCGACTTACTTTCAAAATTTTCTGTATAAACAATTTTCCAAGGAACAAATGCTTTCGTTGATTTTACTTTTCCAGAATTATGTTCGCTCATTCTCTTTACTGTATCAGCAGAATGCCCGACATAATATCTTTCACGCGAAAGGCTTTTCAATATATAAACTGTGAAACTCATATAACGCATAAGGTTTTCCCGCCTTTGGCGGGACCTCGCCGTAGGCGATGGCAGCCACTCACCCATCCCTCCGTGCGCTAAATTTTTTCTGCTAATCAATACTTTAAGAACAAATTTGCTTCAAAATTACTGCGCCAATATAACAACTCATTTGTTAAAATAAAAATTTATAGGTCAATCTAATGGTTCTGCCCGGCATATAGGCAAATTCCTTAATTGCCGATAAATGTTCCTTGTATGGCTGATCCAGCATGTTCTCAATCTTTAATGTTGCAAGGCTTACAAACTTTCCAACAAATAATTTGACTCCAACGTATGCATCCAGCAATCCATAACCTTTGGTAGGAGTTTCGTTATCGGCAACTTCATTCTGGTCTAAAGCCAACTTCCAATTTATTCCGGCCCAGTAATCGTCAGCAGTAAGCTTTTGTTCAACGGAAAATCTAAATGGCGGAATTTGAGGTAGATGGTTATTAGTTCCTCTTTCAAGGCCACGGACATAATCCATAATTACAACAGTCGAATAGACACTACTCTCTTCATAAATTGCCTTGACTTCAAATCCGTAAAGCAGTGCGTTCCCTTGAGTGTATTTGAAAACCGGAAAGCCGGAGTTATGATTGAATTTATCGGTTTTACTTTGCGAATCGTAAAACAAGTCGGTTGGTTTTCTATAGATGTAATTATCAACAGAGTTGATGTAAGAGCTAAATTCCACTGAGTGATAAGGCATTCTTACTCTTAGGCCTAAATCGAAGCCAATATTGTTTTCGTTTTTTAAATCTCGACTGCCGATATCAAATGTTCCGGTTGCACCATGTATAGCATAGGAGGATAGTTCTTCAATTGTAGGTGAACGAAACGCATTAGCCAGATTAGCGAAGAGAGAAGTGTTATCTGTGATTTTGTACACTAATCCTATTGAACCACTGAATGAATTAAAATTTTTGTTTTCTGAAGAGAAAAATGTGTCGGAAATTTCCGCCTCTGGAATTTCGATTTTATTAGATTCAAAGCGAGCTCCGAATTGCAGATTCAGATTACTCAGCTTCACTTGCTCGAAGAGATACCCGGCAATAGAAAAATAATTAGCATTAGGAGTAAAAGCTTCTTCACCATTAACGGAATATTCTTGTTGCATTGCCCAAAAACCGAAGACACCTTGAAACAAAGAATCAATAACAGCATGCTTGAATGATAAATCTCCACTATAAGATTCAAGGCCAAACGCAGTTCCAACTTCGCCGGTTGTTCTGGCAATTTCTTGATGTTTGTAATCTTGAAATCCACCTTTAAAACTTAGATTGGTTATGAACGAATTCATCTTCGAGCTTTCAACTAATAATCGATAATCTCGTTTAGTCATGTCGATCATTATTGGGCCTTCTTCTTCGGGATCACTAACTAATTCACTTAATGATGGGATTCCATATTTATTCGAATAATCGCTCATACTTACACCAATCACTCCGAAAGAAGGGAAAAATGAAGTTCCTAATTGATAGCCGTGAGATTTTTGGTCTGAGTTAAAAACATTTGTACCGGTTCCATCAGAATATTCATCGCCTTTGCGATTGAAATAATTCAAGTGAAATCCAAACTTGTTTTTACCGTAATGAATATCTGTGCTGCCTAAGTATTCT
The DNA here is from genome assembly GCA_041675645.1 of Melioribacteraceae bacterium. GTDB lineage: Bacteria > Bacteroidota > Ignavibacteria > Ignavibacteriales > Melioribacteraceae > Stygiobacter. The sequence goes on along the minus strand of JBAYTN010000050.1, from coordinate 1,877 downwards.
CTGTTATTTGATGAATATCCTAGGGCAACTTCGCCATTGAGTTTGTTGGAAACATAATTCGGAATTGCTTCAGTAATTATATTAATCACTCCCCCCATCGCGTTGCTTCCATATAACAAGCTGGCTGGACCTCTCAGTACTTCAATCTTTTCCGGCGCGGAACCATCAGATGAAACCGCGTGGTCATCCGATGAATTTGATAAATCTCCGGTACGTAATCCATTCTCAAGAATCAAAATTCTATTATTGCTGAAGCCTCGAATTACCGGACGAGCAGCAGCTGTTCCATTTGAACGCATAGAAATTCCGGGCTGATTATTTAAGATTTGTCCGATGTTGTTATTTGCTCTAGTTTGCAATTCTAGGTTGGCAATAGTTACAATACTTTGGGACATGTCCTTCGGATCGGAAAAAAGTGGATTTCCGGTTACAACAATTTCATGCATATCGACAGTACCTTCTTCCAACGGAATTATCAATTCCTCGATCAACGGGATTACGACTGTTTTAGTTACTGTCTTATGTCCAATATATGTAATGTTAAGTTTATAATTGCCCGCCGGAATGTTCTTAAACTCAAACTCTCCATTTAGATTAGTTTGTGTCCCAAGTTTGAGTTGTTCAATTATTACATTAACACCAAGCAGAGGGCTAGAATCATCTTTGTGAATGATTTTTCCGTTAAGCGTATGATTTTGTGAATATATGTTCGCAAATGAAAATACAAAGAGAAACAAAAATGCTTTTGCTTTCATAACAATTCCTTTTATAAATGATTAATAAAATGGGGGTTATGAAATAGCTGGCGGGGCTCTTAGTCCGTTGGAATCAAAAATTAATTGAAGTGATTTGGTGGATTCACACAAGTACTGGATCAAACCTGTGCTTGATAAAATTTTCTCGTTTTGTTGAGAGATGAAATCATTTAAATATGGTGTTGAGCCTAATTGAGTTACAGAACATTCTGAATTAGCATTTTGAAATGGATCAATAACAGTCGTAGCTTTATTTGTAGAATCAACTATTAGTCCGCTGGAATTTAGGCTTACGGGATGGAAGTGAAACACTGGTAGACAAAGCAACCAGATGTAACTTACAAGTAGGACCTTAGAAATTATTTTTGTGAAACTTCTATTCATAATTTAGATTTATCAATCGCGATTAATGAATGCAAATTTAATAAATTGATTTTACGGACTACAACTCTTAAATTCAAATTAAATAAACCACATTATCACAAAGAAATGAGGTACATTATGAGTAACACTAATCTAACCGGAGAAGTTTACTTTCCATCAAAAGAAATACTTGAAAAAGCACATATAAAAGATTGGGATAAGTTAAATGAATTTGCACTTAATAATAATGAAGCATTCTGGGCTGAAAGAGCCGAAGAACTCCATTGGTTTCAGAAGTGGGATAAAGTTCTGGATGATTCGGAAAAACCTTTTTATAAATGGTTTGTTGGTGGTAAAACTAATATTGCTTACAATTGCTTGGATGTCCACACTAAAACATATAGAAGAAATAAGCTCGCATTAATTTGGGAAGGGGAAAACGGAGAAGGCAAGACCATGTCCTACTTCGCACTTCACAGAGAGACATGCAAGTTTGGAAATGTTCTAAAAAGTCTTGGCGTTAAAAAGGGGGATAGAGTTACCATTTACATGGGAAGAATTCCGGAAATTGCTATAGCGATGTTAGCTTGTGCTAGAATTGGCGCAATTCATTCGGTTGTGTATGGCGGCTTTTCAGTAGAATCTCTAGCAGAAAGAATAGAAGACAGTAATTCAAAAGTGCTGATAGTTTCGGATGGTGCTTATCAGCGTGGAAAAGTTGTTCCGCTTAAGCAGATAGCTGATGAAGCTCTTCAACGG
>JBAYTN010000049.1:0-33138 GCA_041675645.1 Melioribacteraceae bacterium | reverse complement strand
ATATCATCTAAGTCTTTGTATGTATCTAAATGTTCTTTCTCTAATGTTGTAATTGCTGCGATGGTTGGTGTTAACTTCAAAAATGTTCTGTCGAATTCATCAGCTTCAACTACGATGTATTCACTGTTGCCTAAACGAGCATTAGTTCCGCCGAGACTGCTAAGCTTTCCGCCTACTATAATAGTAGGATCAATCTGAGCTTCTGTTAAAACTAATCCAACCATAGACGTGGTTGTAGTTTTTCCGTGTGTTCCGGCAATTCCGATTCCATATTTCATACGCATACATTCAGCTAACATCTCAGCACGTTTGATTACCGGAATTTTTCTTTCAACTGCGGCTTTCACTTCCGGATTTTCCAGATTGACAGCAGAAGAGAAGACAACAACATCAGCCTCAACCAAATTTTCGGGTGAATGTCCTTCGTAAACTTTAATTCCGAGACTTTCCAATCTTTCGGTAACTTCTGTTTTGGTTAAATCGGATCCGGTAATTTTAAATCCTTGACTTAATAATATTTCAGCAATGCCGCTCATTCCTATTCCGCCGATGCCGACGAAGTGAACATTTTTTACAGTTTTCATCATCATAATTATATCACCAACATTTTTTCTAAGTGTAAAATTGTAATTGAAGCCGCTACAGCAGAAATTCCGATCAGCAGATAGAGGTAATATTTTAACATCACGCAAAGCGTTGATGAGAAAGCTCCATTTTGAAGTACTATTTGATTTAAGAGAACTTCAATCACCATATTCTTGGAATTCTCTATCATAAAGTTTCCGCTAATTGAATTGCTCTTGTTGCTATATCGAAAGCCGCGTTCGGTTTTGCAAACTCAACTATATTTTTCTTAAGTGAATTCTTTCTTTTTTCGTCAAACATTAAGTCTGATACTTTAGCAAACAATTCTCTTTCAACATTCTTATCTGTAATTAATTCTGCTGCTTTTGCATCAAGAATTGCTTTAGCATTTTTATACTGATGATCTGCTGCAACGTTTGCTGAAGGAACAAAAATTACCGGTAAACCAAGTAGCGATACTTCTGCAATTGTAGTGGCCCCGGCACGTGCTAAAACTAAATCGCAAGCAGAGTAAGCAGCACTCATATCACTTATATATTCCATCACCTTAACATCATCATCATTATATCTTCTAAATTCGTTGTAATAAACTTTTCCGGTTTGCCAGAGAACTTGTATTCCCTTTTCTTTTAATTTTTCCAGACTGTTTGCGACTGCATGATTAAGCGATTTAGCGCCTCCGCTTCCTCCAATAACCAAGAGAGTTTTCTTGGAAACATGGAGTCCAAATGTGCTCATTGCTTCTACTTTATCAATCAGCTTAAGATTAATCCGTATAGGGTTTCCAGTTACCTTTAACTTTTCTTGTTCTCTGAAATATTTTTTCGATTCTTCGAATGTTATATGTATTTCAGTTGCTTTCTTTTCCAGTAATCTGTTTGTTACTCCCGGATAGCTATTCTGCTCAAGCAGCATAACTTTTGAGCCGATCAATGAAGCCATCCAAACTACCGGACCAGAGACATAAGCTCCGCTTCCTATAGCAACTCTAGGCTTAAAGCCAAAATTTATGATGAGCGATTGAAACAGCGATACAATTATCTTAACCGGAAATAGAACATTGTTCAAGTTAAACTTGCGTGCGAAGCCGCTAATCCAAATTGTTTTGAAATTGAAATCATGCTCGGGAACTACACGTGCTTCAATTTTATCTTTCGTTCCAACAAATAATATTTCAGCTTCCGGTTTTAGCTCTCTAATTTTTTGTGCTACAGCTAATGCCGGGTAAAGATGGCCACCGGTTCCGCCGCCCGCAAATATGAAACGATATGGAGTTCTCTTCTTGCTCATACTTGTTGAATTTTTAACTCATCTGTTCTTACAGTTTGTCTGCCAACGTTAATTATGATTCCAACCGAAACAGCAAAAAGAATAATTGATGTTCCTCCAAAGCTTATAAATGGTAATGTTATTCCGGTTGTTGGAAGCAATCCGGTAACAACCGCAGCATTAATAAAAGCGCTGATGATAATGTTGAATCCTAAACCGAGAACTAGAAGCTGTCCAAATTTGTTTTGTGCTTTCTTTGCAATTACCATGCAAACCAAAAACAAAGCGAAGTAAAGAACCAAAATTCCAATTGTTCCAATCAAGCCCCACTCTTCACCAAGAATTGAGAAAATAAAATCGCCATAAGATTCCGGCAAGAATAAATCGCTTTGTCTGCTATGTCCGGGTCCAACACCTAGCAAGCCGCCGCTGCCTAGAGCAATTTTTGCTTGCCTAACTTGAATATTGATATCTGTACCATTGATAAGGCTATCTATATAAGTAAGAATTCTTTCGCGCGAATGTTTCAAGATCATTGCCGCGCCGCCAAGAGCTAAGCCAGCACTTGCCACAATTCCAAGTATGTGATTCCATCTAGCTCCGGCAACGAACATTAAAACAAACGAGGTAACAACGATTATTACACTAGTGCTTACGTTTGGCTGCATTAAGACTAGAACGCCAACAATACCAATCCATATTAGCGGGAAGATGAACCCGTTCTTAAAATCCTTAATCTTGTCTCCCATTTTTTCAAGCATGAAAGAGAGGTGCATAATTAAAATAACTTTTGCGGCTTCAGATGGCTGAAACTGAATGAAACCGAGATTTATCCATCGTTGAGCGCCTTTAACTTTTGGAGCGAGTAAAAATGTTAGGACCAAAACAACTATAATTGCGAACAAAGCTATCTTAGAAACATCTCGATACTTTTCATATTTAATTCTTGAAAACAGAACCATTCCGCCTACAGCAGCTACAATCTTCCATAAATGTGATTGGAACAAATGATAGATCGAATTAAACTTCATCATGCTGTATGTACCGCTTGCAGTAAAAACCATGATAGCGCCAAGCGAAATCATAAATACTACAAGAAGAATCAATATTTTTACCCAGGTATTCATCAGATTAATTTTTTCACCGCTTCCTTAAATACTTCGCCTCTATGTTCAAAATTGTTGAACATATCAAAACTTGCGCATGCCGGAGAAAGCAGAAGTACTGTACCGGCTTCGGCTTCTTTTTTAGCAGCAATAACACAAGCTTCCATGCTTTCTTTCTTTTCAGTAGGAATAAACGAACCGAAATAATCTTCCACCTTCTGCGCAGAAACTCCTATTGCATAAATTTTCTTTACATGCTCTTTTACTAAGTCTCTTATATCGTCGTAATTATTTCCTTTATCCTTGCCGCCAAGAATTAAATAAATAGGTTTAGTAAAAGTTTTCAAAGCGACAACAACAGAATCTATGTTAGTGCCTTTCGAGTCATTATAATATTCAACGCCATTTAACTCTCGCACAAATTCAATTCTATGCTCAACTCCTTTGAATGAAGCAAACGCATCACGAATTTTTTGATTAGGAATATTTAGCAGCTTAGCAATAGCCATAACCGGTAATGCATTGGCAATGTTATGCTCTCCCTTGATTGACAAATCGGCGGAAGAACAGATTTTGGAAATTTTACCAAACCAAGCAAAGTTCATATCGCCATCTTTATGGTAAGCTCCAACCGGAATTTCTTTTTTAACCGAGAATCCTAGTTTCTGTACACGGATGTTTTTCATTGTTGAAATTGTATTCGAATCGTCTGCGTTGTATATATAAAAATCTTCTTCAACTTGATTTGCAGTAACTTTCATTTTGGAGGCTACATACTTATTAAAATCGTTTTCGTATCTATCCATATGATCCGGAGTAATATTCAAGATCATGGAGAAGTGAGGCTTAAACTGCTCTGTAAAATCGAGCTGAAAGCTTGATGTTTCGAGTGCAACAAATTCATCTTGCTTAACATCGAGAGCTATTTCAGAAAACGGATTTCCAATATTTCCGGCAGAAAAACATTTCATTCCACATTCATTTAATGTGTGATTCATCAACGCCGTTGTAGTTGTTTTTCCATTCGTGCCAGTAATTGATATTATATAGCCTTTGCAAAACCATGATGCAAATTCTACTTCGCTGTAAATCTTAATTCCCTTTTGAATAGCTTTCGAAAGAACTGCAGAATCTGTCGGAACACCGGGGCTTGTAACAATAAAATCACATTCGTAAACTTTATCTGTATGTGCGCCTAATTCATAAGCAATGTTTTGTGAATCGAAAACTTCGAGCGCCTTTTCCAATTTTTCTTTGGGACTACTATCACTTACAAAAGGAATTGCACCAAGTTTTTTTGCTAGTTGAGCTGCCGCAATTCCGCTTTTCACGGCTCCGATTATCGATATTTTCTTTCCGAGTATTTCCATTAGCGTATTTTGAATGATGCCAAACTTATGATTGCAAGAATTATAGTAACTATGTAAAACCTTATAACAATTTTCGGTTCATCCCAGCCTAACTGTTCAAAGTGATGATGAATGGGAGCCATCTTAAAAATGCGCTTTCCTTCACCATATCTTTTCTTTGTGTACTTGAAATACAATCGCTGAAAAATCACAGAAAGAGTTTCAATAAAAAATATTCCGCCTAAGATTGGAATAAGTAAATCCTTCTTAATTAGTATCATCATTACGCCGAACGCACCACCAAGAGCTAGTGAACCGGTATCTCCCATAAAAACTTGAGCCGGATAAAAGTTGAACCAAAGAAATCCAAGTCCAGCACCAATTAGCGCAGCAATAAAAACTGTAAGTTCGCCGCTGCCCGGCATGTAAATGATGTTCAAGTAATCAGCATAAATAACGTTTCCAGTTATATAGGAAAGAATTGCAAGAGCAATCATCACAATTAAAACTGTTCCTATTGCGAGCCCATCAAGTCCATCTGTTAAATTCACTGCATTAGAGGTAGCTGTTATAATGAACACAACCCAAGGGATAAAAAGAATACCGAAATCCCAATTCAAATTTTTGAAGAAAGGTAATGTTGTTTGAGTATTATACTGGGCGAATTCCGGCAAAAAGTAAACGGCTGCACCAACTACTAAACCAACAAAAACTTGTCCAAGCAATTTGTAACGAGCAATCAATCCTTTTGGCAACTTCTTAACCACTTTCAGATAATCATCAACAAATCCAACAATGCCTAGGATTATTGTTGCTAAGAGCACAAGTAAGATGAAAGAACTCTTTAAATCCGCCCACAATAAAACCGGGACAATAACAGAAAAAAGGATTATCAAACCACCCATTGTTGGTGTACCGGCTTTTTTCTTGTGTGTTTTTGGGCCTTCATCGCGAATAGGTTGATCAACTTGCTTCTGTTTAAGTTTGCCAATAATCTTTGGCCCGAGTATAAAAGAAAAAAGCAATGCTGTTATTGCAGCAAGGGCTGAACGAAAAGTTAAGAATCGGAAAATGTCGAATCCCGGAGGGTTAAATGCTCTGTTGATATATTCAAATAAATAGTAGAACATTATTCAAACCTTTTTTCCAAAATGTTAACGAATTCTTCCATCTTCATTCCGCGCGATCCCTTGACGAGGATTACCGAGTTTTCAATCTCTTCATACTGTAAATAAAGGGAAAGTGCTTCGCGCAAGAAGAAATGGATTGATCTAATGTTTTTCTTTCTTAACTCTTTTACCAAATGCTGCATCATTGTTCCAACAGTAAGAACAACTAAGTTTTTATTCAGTGTAAATATGCTTTCCAATTCCTTGTGTAGCTTTGCTGCTTTGCTGCCCAACTCAAAAATATCGCCGAGTACAACAATTTTATTTTTGAAAGTTTTTATTTTGTTCATCGTATCAACAGCAGATTTTACCGAAGCATGGCTCGCGTTGTAAGTATCATCAATTACTACAGCCTTTTTATATTTTTTAACATCAAGTCGTCCATGAACCGGAGTAAATTTTTTAACGCCTTCCAAAATCTGTTTCTTAGTCAATCCAAGTTTCAGTGCAATTGAAACAGCCGCCAAAAAATTCTTTGCGTTTGATTCGCCATAAACCGGAAGTGCAGTTTCAAATTTTTCTTTGCCGTAGACTACTTGAACTTTAGTTCTGCCGTTATCTGTTGTTCCAACTATCTTTCCTTTGACATCAACTTTACCTTTGAAACCATATGTTACTTTCTTACTAAAATTTTTGGAGTGATTAGAAATCAATGGATCATCAGCATTAATTAAAACTGTTCCATTATTTAATTCAGTTTCAATCAGCAAAGCAGCTTTTTCTTTATATACACCTTCACGGTTATTTAAAAACTCTAAATGAGAATCTCCGATGTTTGTAAGCAATGCAAAATCGGGCTGTGAAATTTTTGCCGAATATGGAATTTCTCCAAAATGGTTAGTTCCATGTTCTAATACTAACACTTCAGTTTTTTCATCAGCACTTAAAATTGTTAGTGGGACGCCTATATGATTGTTGTTGTTAGCTATTGTTTTAACAACATTAAATTTTTCGGATAACAGCGTTGCAATCATTTCTTTAGTTGATGTTTTACCATTGCTGCCGGATATTGCAACAACTTTTGCGTTTAATTTATTGCGCCAAATGTTTGCTATATCGCCAAAAGCAGCAGTAGTATTATCAACCGCGATAATTGTTTTATCCAGCGAGCTAAACTTTTTTAATTTCTTTTTGTTAATTACAACTGCAGCAGCACCGCTCTTAACGGCAGTCTGGACAAAATCATGTCCATCAAACTTTTCACCTTTAATGGCAACAAAAAGGCTTCCTTTTTTAACTTTGCGAGAATCAATTTCAACATTAGAGACCGGCTTAAATCCATCGGGATTGTAAATTACCGCCGACGGCAAGTTGAATAAATCTTCCAGTGTAATTTTTAGTTTGCCCATTCTCTTAGATATTTTTCCGCTGTTTCTTTGTCAGAAAAGTGCTTCCGCACGCCATTTATTTCCTGGTAATTCTCATGCCCTTTTCCAGCCACGAGTATTACAGCATCATCTTCACTTTCAAAAATCGCTGCACGAATCGCATCATCTCTATTTTCCATGACTCTATAGTTATTCGCCTTGATGCCTTTCAAAATTTCATCTATGATCAAGAACGGATCTTCGGTTCTTGGGTTATCCGATGTTACATAAACACATTCGCTCATTGATGAAGCAATCTCACCCATAATCGGGCGCTTTGTTCTATCTCTGTCGCCGCCGCAGCCAAACACGGTGTAAATTTTTCTTTCATTCTTAACTATATGCTGAAGTGCCTTTAATGCTTGCTGCAAAGAATCCGATGTGTGCGAATAATCAACAATCACTCTTTTCTTTTTCATTCCAACAACTTCAAACCTTCCGGGAACTTGCGGTGTGGTTTTAATTCCTTCAATTGCTGTTTCAGGCTTCATTCCGTTAGCTACCGCTACCGCAAATGCAGAGGCTGCATTTTGGGCATTAAAATGACCAACTAAACTTGTTTCAGCTTTAAAAAGAATATCGTTCCACTTTAGATCGAACTTTGTACCATCGAGATCGTAATCAACTTTTTCGATTCTGACATCAGAATTCTTTTTTGAACCGTACGAAATCTTATTTGCTTTGGAATCAGCCACTATGCTTTTTCCGCTCTCATCATCACTATTCCATACTACTGTTCCAGTCGAAGGAATCATATCAAACAAAATCTTTTTTGATTCGAAGTAATGCTCTTGTGTTTTATGATAATCCATATGATCGGATGTAAGATTAGTAAACATTGCAGATGTGAAATTCATAAAATCTACTCTGTTTAGCCTTAATGCGTGAGAAGAAACTTCCATTACACAATGAGTACATCCTTCTTTCAGCATTTCATTAAACAGAAAATTTATCTCGTGCGATTGCGGTGTAGTAAGCATTGTTTTTAATTCTCTATCACCAATGTAATTTGCAATCGTTCCTATTAATCCGCACTTAAATCCGGCTTTCTCAAAGATGTTTTTAACATAAAAAGCTGTCGTTGATTTTCCCTTTGTTCCGGTAATCCCAATTAATTTCAACTTCTTCGAAGGTTCACCATAGAAGATATTCGAAAATTCTGCCAATGCTTTTCTGCTATCTTCAACTACAATTTTCACACATCCAGCATGAGAAAAAATCTGATCCGGAATTACATTTGCATTTTGAACTACTACTGCATCTGCGCCTTGGTTAATAACTTCTTGAACAAATTTGTGTCCGTCAGTCTTGAATCCTTCAATGGCAAAGAAAATTGAATTCTTTTTTGCTGTTCTAGAATCTATTGTTAAGGAAAGAATCTCTTTCAATTCGGCATTACCAACAACTTGAACAACTTTGGCCTTATTTAGCAACTCATTTAATTTCATTCGCCAACACTCTGTTTAACTTTCTTAGCCGCCGGTTCACATTTTAAAGTACAAACAATTCCTTTTTCGAAAGGCATTCCGGGTTCAACACTTTGCCAAACAACTTTACCTACACCATTTACTTTCCACTGTATTCCCAAAGTGTTTAGTTGCGCTATTGCATCTCGCATAGATTTGTTTGCAAGATTCGGCATTGTATCGCTGTTGTAAAATTTTCTATTAGATAATGTTGATTTCTTTTCCGGAACGTTTAAGTAAGAACGTTTTGTGTTTTGAGGTGCTGTTTTCAAATCAGCAATCAATTGTTCCATTAGTTTGCTATCGCGTTCAATCTTCTTCTTATCTTTAACTAAATTCACATCAGATTCAATCATTCTTTTTGCCACATCATGAAAAATTGGAGCTGCAACTAAACCGCCATACTGACCTCTAGTAGGTGCATTCACCAAAACATAAATTACAACTGTAGGATTGTTTGCCGGGAAAAATCCGATGAAAGAAGAATTGTGATGAGCGCTTGAGTAACTATTATTTACAAGTCGTTGGGATGTTCCGGTTTTACCCCCAACTAAAACGTCTGGTAACATTGCTGCTGTTCCTGAACCATGCTCAACTACTCCAACCATCAAATTCTTCATTTTCTCCGATGTTGCTTTATTGATTACACCTCTAATTTTTTCCGGTTTGTTTTCGATTAATACATTTCCTCTAGCATCAGTTACAGATTTTGTGATGTAAGGCTTCATTAAGTTGCCTCCATTCACGAGCGTACAAAATGCAGCAGTCATTTGAAGCGGAGTAACTGCCAATTCATAACCGTATGACATAAATGCTTTAGTAATTCCGGTAAAATACTTTGGTAGTTTAAGTAAACCCTCAGCTTCACTTGGTAAATCAAGCGCTGTTTTATTACTGAATCCGAAATCGCGTAAGTATTTGTAGAAAACTTCTGTATCCAACCGTTCAGAAAGTTTTGCCATTCCAATGTTGCTTGATTGTTCTAGAACTCCACGAACAGTAAGTATTCCGCTTTTGTGTGAATCGTAAATAGTAACGCCCTTGTATTTATAACTTCCATTCTCAGTATCTATAGGTTCATTTTCTTCAACAAGCTTTTGATCGAACAAAATCGCCATCGATAAAGATTTCATTGTTGAGCCGGGCTCATAAGTATCAACAATTGCTCGGTTTCGTCTGCTTCCAGCTTCTGCTTTATTATAATTCGCCGGATCAAAATCTGGCAAGTTGGCTAAGCCTAAAATTTCTCCGGTATTCGGATTCATAATTATGCCTACCGCAGATTCGCCGCCAAATTTTTCTATTCCTTTAGCTAATTCTTCTTCTAGAATTTTTTGGTAATTTTTATTGATCGTCAGATTAACAGTATTGCCGGCTATAGGTGAATTCGAAATTTTTTCATCTACTGCAAGAATTCTTCCAAGAACATCCCTTTCATAAATCAAGTAGCCATCATTCCCGGTTAATTCTTCGTTGTAAGTCTTTTCAATTCCCTCTATGCCGTTTCCATTTATCTTATCTACGTATCCAAGAATATGTGATGCTGAATTACCGTAAGGATAAACTCTTGAAAAATCTTCTTGATATGTAAGTCCGTCAATCACATTTTTCTTAAGTCTTATCGCTTGCTGCATTGGGACTTTACTCTCGAGACAAACAGTTCTGCTGCCGGCCTTAATTAACTTTTTATAATATTGTTTTGTTTTACCCATTTCCTTCGAAAACAAGTTCGCAATCAGTTCGATCTTTTTACTGTTCATCATTCTGGTATCAACAAAAAAAGAAATATTATCAAAAGTGTAACTGAGGACTTCTCCATTAGCGTCCTTAATCAATCCATGGTCTGCTTTTACTGTTTGAGGCTTGTATTGCTGTGTTTCTGCAATTCTGGTATAATACTCGTGCTTCGATACTTGAATTGTGAACAGTCTAAGCACCAGTATTATTAGTACTACTAACAAAACTCCCGTTATAACCAATGCTCTTGAATTAATCATATTTCTCGTGAATCTTTTTTTGTATTTGGTCTACTTGTTCTTTGGAAATTGTAATCATTTCAATGTTATCAATCGGCCTTATAAGTCCTAATGAATCTCTTGCTATACTAACAATTCTATCTTCGGATACTAATTTCTGGACATCTACCAATTTCATTTCAACACGGTTAATTCTTTCATTTAATGCTTCTTGCTTGGTAATCTTTTCTCTATTCATACTTTTTATTTCTGAAAGAAGAACCACATAGGAGAGAAGAATTAAGGCTAATACAATAACAGCAACTATAAATCCTGTAAGTTTTGTGCCTTTCATACTAAACTCTTTCTGCTACCCTTAATTTTGCACTGCGTGATCTTCTATTATTTTCAATTTCATTTTCAGTTGGAACGATTGGTTTGGAGGTTATTAATTTTAATTTTTGTTTCTTCTCACAAACACAAATCGGCATTCCGGGTGGACAAACCCAACTTAAACTTTCGTACTTAAATTTTTCCTTCACTATTCTATCTTCTAATGAATGAAATGTTAAAACAGCAATTCTTCCGTTTACATTTAACAAGTCAACCGACTTGTCTAAAAACTCTCTCAATTCTCCCAGCTCATCATTAACATATATTCTAAGTGCTTGAAATACTCTGGCTAAACTTTTGTTTACGAATCTTTCCGGTGTTATTTCTTCAATTATCTTTTTGATTTGAAATGTTCTTGTAATCTTTTCTTTTAATCTGAGCTCAACAATTTTTTTTGCAATTAATCGCGAGTTTCTTTCTTCCCCAAATTCAAACAAAATTTTAGCAATGCTGTCTGCAGAAGCATCGCTTAAAAAATCTGTAGCTGTAAAACCTTCTTGTCTATTCATCCTCAGATCAAGGGAGGAATCCTCCCGGAATGTGAATCCCGCTTCAACATTATCTAGTTGAAACGAGGATACTCCCAAGTCTGCAAAGATGCCGTCAAATTTTTCAATGAACTCAATTTTGGAAATTGTATCAATGTTCTTAAAGGAAGTATTGTAAATAGAATAACGCTTGTCATCGACAAACTTATTTTTACAATAGTCAAATGCAGACTGGTCTTTATCTGTTGCAATTAGTCGCCCTTTAGAACTAATTCTGTAAAGTATTTCAGTAGAGTGTCCGCCAAAACCAGCTGTTCCGTCGAAGTATTTTCCGTCAATCTTTGTGGTGAGAAGATCAACGCTTTCCTTCAACAATACCGGTGTGTGTATCATTTTTGGCTGTTATTCATTACTTGCTTTGCTAGTTCAGCAAATGGTTTCGGAAATTCTCTCTTCTGCTTTTCAAAAATTTCCGGATTCCAAAATTCAATTTTGTTGTTTTGTCCAAGGATAAGTACTTCTTTATCGATGCCGGCAAACTCTAACAAACTCTTTGGTAAAAAGAGTCGCGATTGTTTATCCAATTCTTGATCTGAAGCGAGTTCAAACAAAGACCTTTTAAAAGCGGCTTCGTCAATGTCAAAATCATCTAGCGCATCAATACGTGGTTTGATTTTTTCTTCCCAATAATTAAATGGATAAACATCTATGCATTGCACAGTGCTTCGCGTCATCACAAAAGTATCATTAGCTTCCGGCTTCAGCACCTTCTTGAATTTAGCCGGAATACTGATTCTTCCTTTCGAGTCTACTGAATATTTGAAACTGCCTATAAACATAATCACCCACTATCTTACACTATTAACCACTATTTGCAAATTAATCGAAATTATATGGGATTGTCAAGCAAAATCTGCCCGAAAATTGAGAAATAAGAGATTTGTGATGTTAGTTTTGAAACTGAAAGGTTTGACTCTGACTCAGTTGATAAGAAAAAGCCCCTACTTAGTAGGGGCTTAGGATTAGAACTTTATTTGATTAGCATCATTTTCCGGACAAGATTAACTTTATCACCGTAAAGTTTGTAAAAATAAACACCGGATGATAGATTTTTGCCGTCGAAAGTAGATTTGAAAACACCGGGATGCAAAAATCCATTTTGCAAAGAAGCCACTTTCTCACCTAGAATATCAAAAACATCCAGAGTATAGAATCCCTCCACCGGAATGCTGAACTCTAGAGTTGTTGTTGGATTGAATGGGTTCGGGAAATTCTGTTCCAGCCTAAATTCTGTAGGAATTTCTTTACGATCATTAAGTCCAGTAACGGACATTGAAGTAAATTCCTCAACACTTGAAAAAGCGGAAACTTCACCATTTTCATTTATCGAACGAACTCTCCAAAAATAAGTCTTTCCATTTTCGAGTCCGTTAATAAGTTGCTTATTCGAATTCACTTCCAAAAGCTTTGCGTTTTGCATATCAATACTCTTTCCGTATTGAAGTTCATACTTAGCTGCTTCACCTGATGTAGGAAGAAACCATGAAAGCATTGCAGATGAGCTTTCAATAGAAATTCCTTCTGCCGGACTAGCTGCAACCGGAACAACCAACAAATTATTACCGGCAAAAGTTACAAAGCTTCCAATAGAAGAGAATGCTGAGTAAACAGTTCCATCAAATGAGCGAACCTGCCAATAGTATGTTGTTCCAGAGTTCAATCCGCTCAAAGCAAATTGGTTTGATGTAAGTCCGGAAATTGCTGTTGCGCTGGACATATTTGAATTAGTCGAATATTTTAATTCATAAGTAATTCCAATAGAAGACGAATTCAAGAACCATGAAAGCATTGGCGAGTTTGTATAAACCGTTGCGCCGCCGATTGGCCAAGAAAGTATTGGAACTGTTGCGTTAGCATTTGCACCAATCGTCTGGAAACTCGCTGTTACAGACCAGCCGGATGTGCTGCTTCCATTTGTAGAACGAACTCGCCAGAAATATGTTGTTGATGGAGTGAGAGAATTAACCGTAGTACTCAGTGATGTAATACCAAGAATTGTTGGTGTTCCGTTTAGTGATCCGGTTCGTAATTCAACTTCATAAGTTAATCCATTACCAGCGGCAGCAAGATACCAATTAAGCTGAACTGAGTTTGAATAAACCGTTGCACCGCCGATTGGCCATGACGGAATTGGAATTATTGGAGTATTTGAAATTGTCGGGACAACAGAGAATATTGCTGTTATTGACCATGCTGAATAAGTAGTTCCATCAAATGAGCGTACGCGCCATTTATAATCGCTTCCCAGATTCAGATTGTTAAGAGTAGTTGAAAGCGAATTAATGTTTAGAATATTCGGAGTACCGGTAAATACTGTTGATAAGCCTTCAACATATTCAACCTCAAATACCAATCCGTTACTCACTGTTCCCAAATACCAGTTTAGAGAAGGAGAAGTTGTGTACACTATTGCACTACCAAGCGGCCAAGAAGGAATTGGAACAACCGGCCCAAGCGTAGCAACTGTGCTAAAGGATTCGGCTGAAGACCAAGCGGAATAATTGATTCCCGATTTCGATCTAACTTGCCAAGAATATTGCGTACCGGGCATTAAACCCGAAGCAGTAAATTGCTGTGAAGCAATATTTGTAGCTGTAGGCGTACCAGTTAATACTGCCGGCGCACCTTGTCTAATCTCTAAATCATAAGTTAAGCCGGTGCTTGCATCATTTAGATACCAATACAATGTTGGAGAAAGAGAATAAATTGTTGCATTATTTATCGGTGACGATAAAACCGGGGTTAGAGCTTTTCCAAAAGAAATAAAGCTTTCTTTATTTGAATAAGAAACAACAACGCCGGTCGAAGTTTTTAATCTTATTTTCCAATAGTAAGTTGTTCCGGGTAAAAGTCCATTCAAACTATAAGGCGCAGAACTCAAGTCGAGAACGACTGATGGAGAATTCATATTTATATCTGTTGAATAAAGAAGATCATACTTCCATCCAGTCCCACCGGAAGGAACATACCAGGACAGCGAAGCTGGAGACATGTAAATACTAACTCCGCCAATTGGCCAAGAAAGTAACACTTGCGAATAAGTGATTGTCGTAAATTTGAATGGTGTGCTAAAACCGCTTGTTAGTATTTCTTTCTCTGCACTAACCCGCCAATAATAATTTGTATTGTTATTAAGGTTTGTCAAGTTGTATGCGTTAGAGGTGAGACCAGTTACATTAACAACTAGATTACTAAACGCAAGGTCTGTTGCAACTTGCAAAGAATAAGTAGCACCGATAGTTGCCACCCAACTAAGTGTTGGTTCAATTGAAACTCCGCTAGCATTATCAG
Organism: Melioribacteraceae bacterium; assembly: GCA_041675645.1. Lineage (GTDB taxonomy): Bacteria > Bacteroidota > Ignavibacteria > Ignavibacteriales > Melioribacteraceae > Stygiobacter. The sequence continues at coordinate 18,640 of JBAYTN010000049.1, read as the reverse complement.
CTGGGGAAATCAAAGTTGGTATTGACGGCGCAGTTAGCGGCTCAACAAGTATATCTCTGAAATAATTATTGTTGTTGAATGAAGATGTGGGAAATATTCCCGGACTGCCATAGACACCATTGTTATTATCCGCAACTGTACTCAAAATTCCGTTTGTGATAGAAGAACCTAACGATTGTGCCCCGCCCGCAGCATATTCGCTATTAGAATTAACTGAAACCACATAAGTGTTTCCCGGAGTAATGTAAACGTTTGAGCTAAGCGCTGCATATTGCCAGCCGGAAGCTGTTTCATTTGTGAATGAAGCTGTTGCCAATAAAGTACCGGTAGCATTCCATAGACTTCCAATATGCAAACCGGATTCACCAGCCGTCTTGTAATAACTAAACGATTTTACTTTTGCTGCTTGCGTTGTAGTAAACTTCACGCCCATTTCATATGGGCCATCATTAAACTGTCCAACGGGCAATTGTGTTGTGAAAATACTATTGAGTTCGCTTGCAACAACATCAACAAAATAATTTGAGTTATTATAAGACTGAGTTGGAAATTGTCCTACCGTCTCGCTAAAAACTCCACCGCCCGCAAGCGCTGTTAAAAATCCATTTACAATAGGATTATCAAGCTGGTGTTGTTCAATCGCGTAAACACTAGTAACATTAACAGAAACTACATAAGTAGTATTCGCCGAAATTAAAATTGGAGAAGCAAATGATGCGTACTGCCATCCGGAAGCAGTCTCTCCCGTAAATGCAACAGTTGCAAGAATAGTTCCACCACTTGTCCAGAGTGTTGCTGTGTGAGACGAACCTTCTCCGGGCATTTTATAGAACCGAACTTCACTAATCTGTGCACTTGTTGAAGAACTAAATTTTAGTCCTAGCTCATAATCACCATCGTTACCGGAATTTGCCGGTATTTGCGATGTGAAAATGGATGTTTGTGAATACAGAATTGGGCTTAGTATAAGGAAAAAGAAAGCCACAAGAATCATATGCATTCTCATTTGTTCTTTTTTCATCCTACCTCCTGTTGTTTATTTATAATTGTAAAACTCCACTATCGAATGGTTTTATTTTTTGAAAATAAAACGCATCCACCACTATTAAGTGGAAGCCAAATAGTTTGCCTTATTCTTGCCGGTATTGCTACTAGAATAAGGATGAATTGATTACGCTATTTTTAATCTTCTTTAATTCTCTAAAGCCTCGCTTTATCTTATGCACAATCCTTTTATGCAACAGTAGTGCCAGTCAACAACATTGATTTAAGAGTAAATGTCGAATTACATTAGGGGAAGAAAATCTCTTATTGAGAAATAGAATTAAAATGAGTCATAGATTTAATAGCGAAGAAATGCTCGATCGGCAATCTACTGCGCACTTTTTGTTAATAAAAAATCATGCGGGGGATTTAATAGCCGGCATTCGACAAGGAGTTGAAGATGATTGGATGGATGAACTAAAGTGATAAACAGTTACAGTTTAGCAACAGAAAAGTTAATAATACTTTCTGAGCCACCTGCCGGAATCGAACCGGCGACCTACTCATTACGAATGAGTTGCTCTACCAGCTGAGCTAAGGTGGCTTCTTAAAGTATTATTGAAATTGAATAACTATCTCAATTTCTTTTTATGACGATTTTTCCTCAAGCGTTTCTTGCGCTTGTGAGTAGCCATTTTATGGCGTTTTCTTTTTCTTCCGCAAGGCATTACGGAACCTCCGTTTAATGTTGATTAATTAATTCTTGCGCTCTCTTACCAATTTCGGAAACCGGATCTATTGTAACCGCTTTCTTCCACCAGCTTAGAGCTTTTTCTTTGTTACCGGACGATAAATTTACTATTCCAAGATTTAAATGTGCAATTTGATGCTTTGGTTCTATTGTAAGAGCCTTTTCCATTTTAGAAATAGCTTCTGAATTCTTTCCTAGTTCAAAATAACAAACACCCATATCTACCCATACATCGGCAACTTTTGAGTTTTGTTTTAAATATTGTTCATAACGCTCAATTGCTTTTTCCTTAAAACCGGAATCATTCAACAAGTGAGCAAGGTTTAACAACGCATCCAAATTGCTTGGGTTTGCGTCTACAGTTTTTTGCAGTTCTGTAATTTGCTCTAGTTTACTTAAATCAACACCAGCATGAGGATTATTCGGATCCGTAGTTGTGTTAGCTGTTGATGATTGTACCGGAGCAGGTGAATCAAAAATTCCCGATGCAAAAAGTATTACAGTTGCAACGACTAATAAAGCTAATACAATGTAAACCAGCTTTACAGTTGAAATTGTTTTGTGCCCATCAGAAACTTCATGCTTTTTATGTTGCTTATTTTTCTTCAATTCATCTTGTTTAGTAGATTTAGTATTTATAGCCGAGCTCGATTTTGCGGTAACATGTTTTTCATTCTTAGAACCGCAACCCGGGCAATAAGCATACTCACTTGAAATCACTTCTCCACATGAAGTACAATAAATATTATTGCTCATTCTTACTCAACTTCCTTTTGTGTTTTCATTCCAAGATCAACAGCTGCTTTAAAATCTTTAGAAAATTTAAAAGCCGGTACAAAATGCTCTCCAACAAATACTTTTTCACCCGTGCGCGGATTGCGAGCATTTCTTGGATTTTTCTTTTTCACACGGAAACTTCCAAACCCACGTATTTCAATTCCGTTTCCGGAAGCGAGTGAATCTATGATGGTTTTAAAAAAACCATCTACAACTGCTTCAGTATCAATCTTAGTAAGACCGGTACCGTTGGCTATTCTATCAATAATATCAGCCTTAGTCATCCCTAACCTCAAATTTTTAGCGAAGTTACAAGCAAAAGCGGGTCAAAAGTTATCAAAAAGTCTTGTAAAAACAAATAAATTAACACCCTTCGCTACAAATAGATTTGATTATCATTAATAGACCGCTGTTTCATTCTGAAACAAGACGCTTTTGACAATCATTAAAGAAATTGTGTTTTTAAACTAAAAAGCCACCTTATCGTTTGGTACATGAATTGTTTAGTTAAGGGCGTAAAGGGAAAGGAAGAAAAATGACATTAGTACCGATCATCTATACGAGTTTACTAATTTTCTCGGCAATTCTAGTTTTTGTAATACTCGTCTCATATATCTCATTTAGGGCCAGAAGTACCGGTAAAAAACCAGTTGCAGCATATGCGGTTAAGCATACCATGGTTGTAAGACCGGCCATTTCGCAAGGCTACCATAATCCAGCTCCGATTATGATTCCGGCAGAGAAAGCAAGCAGACCGGTTTATTTGGAACCTTCACCAAATCAGAAAAAGCAAATTGTTCTAAACATAGATAGAACGCAATTGGAAAGACAGCATAGTTTTGAAAATTCTCAAGGAAGAAGAGTTAGTCAAAATCGACCTAGAGTAACTAGAGAAGATCGTATTGCAATAATGAATGAAACGAATCAATTTAGAGTTTCGAACTATGGTTCGCACGTGGCTGTGGAAAAATCCCAGCAAAAACTGCCCGATATGAATCTGCTAAACTATTATTCTGATAGGTCAGATTCCGAATTCATTTCGCTTACTGCATAATTTTGAAGGGCATAGCGCCCTTCTTCTGTTTTAAACCAATAATTTGGTGCAGTTAATTCTATTCGCTATTTTTAACTATGGAACTAATACCAATAATACAACTTGTTTTAACAATAGTGGCCTCTTTAGCAGCCGCTACATTAATTATCTCTTACGTTGCATTTAAAATTAGACAAAAGAGGAAGCCTGAAGAGGTTTATACAAAACAAACAGAACAACATTTGGAGCCTAGTTTTGTTGGTAAAAGCATCAGAAGAATAACAAGAATTACAAAAGAGATTATTCCGCTACAGCCCCCTATCCAGCCAAAACAAGAAAGACCAAGACCAAAGACAAGACAACCCGAACCTTTACAGCGTAGACCCGAACCCCCAAAAGAGAATTTCAAACCTAGAAGAATTGAAGTAGTTAATAATTTGTCGGATTCTAAGCCAAATACTGTGGTTTCCCAATCGAGTTCTAAGAATAAAGAGAATGTCGATTTGAATACTTTGGGCGATGATATTCTAAACAAATACGTGGATAACGAAAGTCAAAATCTTTTTACTCTAAAGACAAACAAAAAAGAGTCAAAGTAAAGCACTGAATCATTTCTACCTTTCCAGAATCTAATAGTAAATTAAAGGGAATTCTTATGATTGAAAAATCAATTAAAATAAATGGAATGAGTTGCAACCATTGTGTTATGGCGGTTAAAAAAGAACTATCAAAACTAAATATAGATTCTGCCGAAGTTACAATCGGCAATGCCAAAATTTTGTTTGACGAAACAAAGGCTACTGAATCTCAAATTGAAGAGGCAATTAAAGAAGCCGGATTTGAAGTAGTAAAATGAAATCATATACATTTCCAGTTGAGGGAATGACTTGTGCGAGCTGTGTTACTCGTGTTGAAAAAATAATTAGCAAGTTTGAAGGAATTGAAAACGTAGCAGTCAACCTCGCGACTGAACAAGTTACATTTCAATCACCAACTGAAGCAGATGTTAATTCAATTGCCGCAGCGGTTAAAGAATACGGCTACAAATTAAAAATTGAACCTAAAGTTCAAAAATCTCAAGCAACTAACCCTTCAAATACTCAAGAGAGTGATTCGTTTTATAAAAATCTGAAGAATGATTTTACTCTTTCTTTAATTTTAACATTACCGGTTTTTTTGATCAGCATGTTAATGGATTATGAAGCATTCCACCACAACTGGCCATTTTCTGATGATTACACACATAAGATTCTGCTAATTCTCACAACGCCAATAATTTTTATTTCCGGTAAAAGATTTTTCACAGTATTCGCCAAGAACCTCCGTCACTTTTCATTTGAAATGAACTCGCTTGTTGCTATTGGAACAGCAGCAGCTTATGGATACAGCGTACTTGCAACTCTCTTCTCTTCCGAGTTTTCTCTTGACGGGAAAATTCCTCACGTGTACTTTGAGACAGCCGGAGTAATAATAACATTGATTCTAATGGGCAAAATGCTCGAGTATAGAGCCAAACAAAAAACTAATGAATCAGTTAAAAAACTTTTAGAGTTGCAGCCGATTACCACAAAAATTCTTATTAATGGAGTTGAAAAAGAAATTGCTCTTGAAGAATTATCAAAGGGAAATGTTGTTGTTATACGTCCGGGAGAAAAAATTCCGGCAGATGGAGCTTTAGTTAGCGGATCATCATCTATCGATGAATCTATGATAACGGGCGAAAGTATGCCGGTTGAAAAAATTGTTGGTTCAAAAATAATCGGCGGAACAATTAACAAAACCGGCTCTTTTAATTTTGTAGTTAATGAAGTCGGCGACAATACAATTCTATCGCAAATAATTAGACTGGTTGAACAAGCTCAAGCTTCTAAACCGCCAATACAAAAGTTGGTAGATAAAGTTGCGGCTATATTTGTTCCGGTTGTTTTGATCATTGCGATTTTAACCTTTTTAGGGTGGTTAATATTTGGGGCTGAAAACAATTTCATTAACGCTCTTGTTAACTTTGTAGCAGTTTTAATTGTTGCATGTCCTTGCGCTCTTGGTTTAGCAACACCAACAGCAATAATTGTTGGTACGGGAATGGGCGCTTCAAATGGAATTTTAATTCGTGACGGAGAAAGTTTAGAATCGGCACAGAACATTTCAACAATTGTATTTGATAAAACGGGAACTCTGACAGAAGGAAAACCTACAGTAAGCGATATAGTTTGCTTTGATATAGACGAAAAAAATCTTTTACGGCTTGCCGCTTCACTCGAAAGTAAATCCGAACATCCGTTGGCTTCTTCGATTCTTGAGAGTGCAAAAACAAAAAATATTGATTTGGTTGAGCCTGAAATCTTTGAAAGCAAAACCGGTTTTGGTTTGATTGGAATAATTGAAGGGAAACCGATTTTAGTTGGAAACAAAAAACTGTTATTGGATTATTCAGTTAATTCAGAGACAGCTGAAGCAAGCAATTACGAAAAAGTTCATCTAGGTAAAACTATCATTTACATAGCTATTGATTCCGTGCTGAAGGGATTAATAGTTATCGAAGATCAACTAAAATTATCTTCACTGGATGCAATTCAAGAATTGAAAAAGATGAAAATAAAAACTGTAATGTTAACCGGAGATAATTTCAGCACTGCATCTGCAATTGCTCAAAAAGTGGGAATTGATGAATTCCATGCTGAGATTCTTCCGGAAGAAAAAGCAAAAGTAGTAAAAGAACTTCAGAGCAAATCCGAAATTGTAGCCATGGTTGGTGACGGAATAAACGACGCGCCGGCGCTTGCTCAAGCGAATGTTGGAATTGCAATTGGAACCGGTACCGATGTTGCGATTGAAACTTCGCAAATTACATTGGTGAAGGGAGATTTGAGAAGTGTTGCTATGGCAATTAATCTTTCTAAACAAACTTTGAAGACAATTAAACAAAACTTATTCTGGGCATTTTTCTATAATTTAATATTGATTCCCCTTGCAGCAGCCGGATTATTAAACCCAATGATAGCTGCTCTTGCAATGTCTTTGAGTTCAGTTTCGGTTGTTACAAATTCTTTACGGTTGAAGCGCGCAAAAATCTAAAGGTGATTTATGAAAAATTATGAACTGCAAACGAAACCATTTGTTGTTCCAACAACAGATGGAAAATTGATCGAAGAACATTTTGGTGTTGCTAGTATAAATGTTGGCGATTACAGCATCGCCCATATGATTGCACCGCCCGGATGGAGCGAGCCATTCCAAATTCCCGAATTTGATGAAACAACTTTTGTTTTCAGCGGAAAGAAAATGATTGAAATTGATGGGGATAAAATAGTGCTGGAGAAAAATCAATCCATCTGTATAAAAAAAGGAAGCCGCATTCGCTACTCCAATCCATTTGAGGAACCATGCGAGTATGTTTCCGTTTGTGTACCGGCATTCACTATTGAAAGAGTTAGGAGAGAAGCGTAAGGCTCTCTCCTATTAATTATTTCTTAGGCAGTCTTTCTAAATAACTGCTTGTGCTTAAAAGTGCAAAACGGTCTTTGTTGCGCAGTTCTTCTATGGATTCGCAATTCAAATAGCTCATAGAACTTTTTAAGCCGTCTGAAATAGCGTTAATAACATTTCTTACCGGCCCCTTATATGGTACCATTGTCTCTTCACCTTCAATAAATTCGCTTTTCATTTTTACGCCGAATGATGCCGAGCCTCGGTACTTCTTCCAGAGCTGATCGCTGTATTTAATTACTTCGCCCGGTGTTTCTTTTGTACCGGCCAGCATTCTTCCCAGCATGACAACATCTGCGCCGGCAGAAATTGCTTTTGCAACATCCCCCGGAGATTTAATTCCCCCATCCGCAATAAGAGCAATATCCAATTTTTGTTCTTGGCGTGTGAAGTAAACATCAAGCAATGAAGAAACTTGTCCAATTCCAATTCCGGTTTGTATTGAAGTTGTGCACATACTACCGCCGCCAATTCCTATTCTAACAGCATCTGCGCCAGCATTAACCAAATGAGATAATGTAGTACCGCCGGCAACATTTCCCAAAATCACTTTCACATTATATTTCTTTTTGATCTCTTCACATTTGTTCAATACGTGAGCATTATTCGCGTTGGCGGTATCTATACAGACAAGCATTTTCTTTTCAGCTATTCTTTCAAGTAATTCATCATCGGCAGTTAAGCTAACAGATACAGCTTGTATTCCATCGCTTGAACTCTCATCCCTAAATAATTCTTTGAGTGAAGAATCAAAACGGTTAACAATTCCAATACAGCCGAGTGTATTTAACTCGCGCGCCATTTCAATTCCGCAGACTGAATCCATTGGACTAGCAAGCACCGGAACAGCTAATTCTTCACCAAGAAAAGTAGATTTTATATTTACTTCTGAACGACTTTTTACACGTGAGATTTCTGTTGGAATTAAACTGATGTCATCATATGTAAGAGATAGTAAATTATTATTAAGATCACTCTTTGAATAGATTTTCATAATTTTTCCTTGAGTATGATTTTCCGGTTTGGAAGTTAGTTCATCATTTCTACTTCTTCAAACATTGGGAAAAATTTAATGATTTGACGGATAGTCACTTTTTTCTAACTTTGCCAACCCTAAAACCAAAAAGGAAAAGATATGACGCAAACAGCGGAACAAAAAACAACTGCGCCTATCGGCTGGAAGTTTCCGAAAGAATTTTGGCTTGCTAATTTTATGGAGTTGTGCGAACGGGCAGCATATTATGGATTTTTTATTGTTCTTACTCTTTATTTGACCGACATAGTTGGATTTACAGATAAAGAAACCGGTGTAGTAGCCGGCGTGTTTTACGCACTTCTATATCTTCTCCCTCCTTTTGCCGGAGCTGTATCCGATAAGATCGGATTCAAGAATGGTTTAATACTTGCATTTGCACTCTTAACAATTGGCTACACCCTTCTGGGATTGTTCCATGATAAAGTGCTTGTTATTTTCTTCCTATTAATTTCACTTATTGGCGGATCTTTTATTAAGCCATTGATCACCGGTACAGTTGCAAAAATGACCACCGAAGATAACCGCGCAAGAGGTTATGCTTTATTTTATTGGGTTGTAAATATTGGTGCGTTCAGTGGCAAAACTTTCGTTCCTTTCATTAGACAAGGAATGGGACTTGAATATGTTAATTTTTTCTCCGCCGGTATGTCATTCCTAGCGATGTTGTTTGCAATATTTTTCTTCAAACCGATTGATCAGACCCATCAATCAAAAAAAATTAGCGATGTTTTGGTTTCGCTAAAAAGAATTTTTGCTCAGCCTAGATTAGTAATCCTTACACTTATTGTTACCGGCTTCTGGATTATTCAACAGCAAATGTATGCCACAATGCCTAAGTATGTTATCCGTCTATTAGGTGACAGCGCAAGACCGGAATGGCTTGCCAATGTTAATCCCGCCGTTGTTGTTTTATTTGTAGTTGTCGTAACAAATATGATGAAGAAAAAGAAAGCTGTTACATCTATGCTGGTTGGAATGCTACTAATGCCATTCTCGGCATTAGCAATGGCAAGCAGTCAAGCTTTATTTAATCTAACCGGCGATTCTGTTTCAATCTTCGGATGGTTTACTCTCCACCCGTTAACAGTTATGATGATTATTGGTATTGCGATTCAAGGCTTGGCAGAATGCTTCATCTCGCCAAGATTCTTAGAATATTTTTCCTATCAAGCTCCCAAAGGTGAAGAGGGCGTTTATCTTGGATTCAGCCACCTTCATTCATTCCTTTCAGCATTGTTTGGATTTATTATGTCTGGCTTTTTACTCGACTCATACTGTCCCGATCCCAAAACATTACCAGCCGGTTTAACTGAGTTACAGCGCGCCGCATATTATCAAGACGCGCATGTTATCTGGTATTATTTTCTTGCAATTGGACTAGTAGCCGGAGTTGCACTGTTTATTTTTAAGTATGCAACAGAAAAAGCCGACAAAGCAAAAGCAAACTAATCTCTAATTTCTATCTGAGCATCGTTGGAAACGACGATGCTCTTATGAAATGGAAGCGAGTGATTCCCATTCTTATTAGCACAGATAATTCTTAGCGGATAAGTTCCATTAGTCAATTGTTCCAATTCAACTTTTAGAATATTTGTACTCTTATCAAAAGTATATTCAATTTCTTGTTTGTTGAAAAAGACACTTATCATTTTATGATTGATTCCGTTTTCATCTTCTAATAGAAACGAAAGTGATAACTTATTCGAGTCTAATTTAGTACTATCTGTTAAAGCAAAGATTTTGGGAATTCCGGCTTTAAAATACTTAGCTAATCCTCTAAATATTCCCCATGCTTGAATCTGATTAAAATCTTCATTGTTCAAACGCATTTCTTCAAGCCGGCTAGTGTGGAAGCCGCCTTCAATTAAAACTGCCGGAATTTTTGTCTTACGTAAAACAGAAAATCCTTCACCCGGATAAATATTATAATCGGAGTAAGTCCCATCAAATGAACCAAGTCCAACCGGATTTCCCATTACGTATGATAGATCTCTTTCGATATATCTTGCCATATCTTGATTACACGGTTCATATTCATAATCTATTTGTTTTGCATGATAATAAACCGAAGTGTAATTGGTATAATCATCTTCTGTCTTGCCTGGTGCATTGTGATGAACACTTATAAATAAATCAGCACCGCTGTTATTTGCCAGCACAGAACGATATCCAAGATCAACAGTAGCATCTTTATCTCTAGAAATTAAAATATTAACACCGGCTTGTTCCAGATATTTTTTCAAAGCTAATGATACACGGAGGTTTACATCAGCTTCAATTACAAGTTTATCATGACTTGTATTTCTTCTATCTTCTCCGCCGTGACCGGGATCGAGAAAAATTTTCTTGCCCGATAAGAATTGGGAGTACTCGGAAATCGTTTTTTCGCGAACAGCGGTGTCTTTCCAATCAAGCGGATATTCAAACAAAGGAAATTCTTTAGTTGATGAACATGCAGTAAACATTATAATGAATAGAAATGCTGAACTGATACTTATGAAATTGATTTTACGCATATGTTTCCTTCCATTGCATATTGGCATTGTGGACAGTGATTATAATTTGGAGCAAATCTAAACAAATTCATGTTTTGAATTGCCGTATTTATAAGAGAACCAAATTCAGTTAATTCAGTTTTTCCAAATTTTAGTTGGATTAATTCTTCCGGATGTTTTATAAAAATTAGTCTAAGCTCGAATTCAGACATATCCTTGTACAGTTTTGATAAGATGTAAGCGTAGAACTTCAACTGCGGGAAATAATTTTCAGCTCTGCCAATAAGCTTTTCTTTTTCCACCGAGTCCGTTTTGTAATCAACAACTATCAGCTTACTATCTTCTACTATCAACTTATCAATTATCCCGTATAGGTAAAATTCATTTTCTTCACAATAAACTTCGTATTCATTCTCAAATACCGAATACTTGCTTAGTTTGCTATAAGCATCCGAATTGTAAAATTTTAGGATATCATTTTTAATTTGTGTTGTTAGTTTTGCACTTTCAGTATTCTGTTCGACAAGTAGATTAGACAGAATATAGTCATCCAGTTTTCCTTCATTAATATTGTCACTTAGGCATTTATGAATAATTCGTCCGCGAAGCTGAGCAGATTGCTTATTCGCTTCTTCATCCTCTGTTGGGTGAAATTCATATTCATTTTCCAGCCGTTTTACAAGATTAACAATTGGCAGATAACCAATATCATACGTTAACTCGTACTTTACCGGACACTGAGTGTACATTGAAATTTTAGTGGCCGAAATAATTTCATGTTTCGGGATATCACCAATCTTGATATTCCTTAACACTTTATCAAAAACAACCTTATCATCTATTACGTACTCATTTAGTATTTCTTCAATTCTATCTGAAACCAAAATATTTAGATCAATTCTCTTCTTCTCATTCCGGAAAGAATCGTTTTTCGGTATCATGAATTCTACTTCATCAGACAAATAGATATTCCTTTCTCGAAAATCATTCATTAATCCTTTGGAAAGTAGATCATAAAAAGAACCACTTACCGGTTTAAATTCTTTATGAGTGGCCGAGATGTAGAGATACTTGACTGCTCTTGTTACTGCTACATAGAACAATCTTTTCAGTTCTGCTTGGTTTTTCCGTTTTGTTCTATAATTATAATAAGCGGCAATTGGAGGAAGCGCATATTTTGAGAAATACTTTTTCTCTAAAGGCACTTTTGTCAACAAACCATATTCTTTATCAACACTCAAAGTTCTTGATTTTACATTATCGTCTTGTCCTTTTGAATTCGTTCCGTAAATAAAGACAGCTTTAAATTCCAGACCTTTCGATTGGTGAATCGTCATCAACTTAACTGCATTTTGACCAACCGAGATTTGAGCTTGTCCTTCATCTTCGTAGCCTACAATCGATTCTTTGAGCGCGAGAGTAAAATCATAAAGATTCTTGAATCCTTTATTTGCATACTCGCGGGAAAGGGCCAGCAATTTTTCAACATTTGCAATTTCTTGATTTGAATTCTTTTTTGCAGCCAACACCGCCCAGTAGCCGGATTCAACTAAAATCTTCCTAATTAGCGAATAAGGCTCGAGGCTTAAAATATATTTTTTATTCTTTTCGATGCTTTGTGTAATACTTATAAGTTTTTCATTTTTCTTACTATACGCAATTAGCTTTTCAAAGAATGAATCGCCGAATTCTCTAGATATTGCGAAGAGACTTGTATCGGATAAATTAAAAAATGGCGATCTTAGAGTTCCAATTAATGCTTGGTCATCTTTTGTATTCAACAAAAACGAAATATAATTGTAAACATCATAGATCGTCTGCCGTTGATAAAAACCCTTTCCTCCCATTATGATGTACGGAATTCCATACTTAACTAAGGCCAATTCAAGTTCGGAAAATGACTTTCTTTTACGGCAGAGAATTGCAACATCCTCATACCTAACCGAGCCATCATTCTTCATTAGCTTAATAATTTCAGAAGCTACCAGTTCGCTTTCAGATATTTCTTGTGAAGAATCAGAAAGTAATATCTGAACATTGCCTTTTTCATTATCCTCTTTGGTGCAAATTAAATCGCTATGCGGTACTTCATTAAATTCGGATTGAGGATTAGTGAACAACCGCGAAAATATTTTATTTGTAAACAAAACCAGCTGCGGATACATTCTAAAACTATGAGGCAAACTTAGATTTGCGCCATTTTTGTCTGTAAGTTCAATATCGTTCTTAGTTCTGTTGAAAATCTCCAGTTCAGCATCGCGGAACATGTAGATGCTCTGCTTCTCATCTCCAACTACAAATAGATTCCCCGATTTCAGATGGTCCAAAATCGGCATAAATATTTCATATTGAAGTTCATTAGTATCTTGATATTCATCGATCATAATAAACTTAAATTTCTCATGCAGATAATCTTCAACTGATTTTAATCCAATAACCTTGTGAGTAAAAAGGAGTATGTCTTCGAAGTCCAAATAACTTCGCAGTTTTTTCTTTTGAGAATAATTCTCAAGCGCTTTGCTATAGATTTGTAGAAATAATTTTCCAAACTCCGCAAGTTCATGTTCTGATTTCCCGCTCGTATCTATCTCTGCAAAGGCAGCAATCTCCTCAAACACCTTTTCAATTGTTTCAATCTCGCTTGAAAATTCAGTTCGATTCTTGTTTAAGTAACTAACTTTTCTGACAGAATTTTCAGTCGATGTGATTAATTCTTTTTTGATTTGAAACAAAAGTGATATTTTTTTTATTAATGGAGCCTTTTCAATAACAGCGAGAAGATCGGCAATAGGCTGTGCAAACTTGTCCGATTTTTCGTTAACGAGCACATAATCATTGATTTGCTTTATTGCCTTCAAACCAATTTTAATCAATTCTGAGAAAGCTTTATCGAATGAAGCTGTAAATTCCTTACTAAACTCTTGAGCAATCTCATCGATCGATTTGATGTAAAGTGAATCTGTTAGTAATTCAACATTGCGCCGCTGATGAATAGCATCCGTAATGGCTGATTTTAAGAACATTTTAGAGCCCAAAACTCTTACAAGGTGCATTAGTGATTTTGAAAGTTCGTTATCACGTATTGCACTCTGAAGTGTTTCCTCAACTGAAAGCTCAATCAATTCATCTGAAGTGAGCTTATCAATCGGGAAAAAACTTGCGTCTATTCCGGCTTCCGGTGAAAACTCTTTTAGAATATTTATACAGAAAGAATGAATGGTTGAAATGTTTGCATGAACCAGTTCACGCCTAAGTTTTTCAAGTCTATTTTTTACTATGTAGTTAACTTCATTCTGAATTTGTTCGTCAACTTCGTCGGCAATTTTCCTATTGAGCTCGCCGGCAGCTTTATCTGTAAACGTAATAGCTACGATTGAGCCGAGATCAATGTCTTCATTTTTGAATATTTCCACAAATCTTTTAGATAAGACAAATGTCTTGCCTGAACCGGCATTGGCTACAAGTGAAATGTGCTTGCTATAGCTTAACGCACTTTTTTGTTGTGGTGTTAGCTCTTTACTCATTGACTAATGGTATTGTAATTAAAAATGTAGTTCCGCTGCCTGAAGTTTTTTCGACTTCGATTTTGCCGTTGATGCTTTCAATATATTTTTTTGCCATATTCAAACCCAAACCCATCCCATATTTTTTGGTAGTATAATTCTCATCGAAAATTTTAGGAAGTATCTTTTCATCAATACCCTTGCCATTATCTGCAAATCGAATACTGCAACGACCGTCATACAAATCAAAACTTACTATAACCTTATCAGCATCAGCTTGAAATGCGTTGCGAATAAGATTAACAAAAGTACGTTTCAGATGATCATTATCGGCTATTACAAAAATCTCATTCGAAGAAGCAATCAACTCTAAACTTCTCTTCTGTTCAGCATATAAGTTGATTACTTCTGAAAGCAACGGTATGATGTTAAGCCTTACCAAATTAGCTCTAGGCATTCTGGCAAAATTCGAAAACTCAGAAGCAATATTTTTCAGCGTGTCTATTTGAGAAATAATTGTAGCCGTTACTTTCTCAAAAATCGAATCAAACTTAGGAGATTTATCATTGTATGCCGCCATTAATTGCTGCACAGATAGCTTCATTGGTGTCAGCGGATTTTTAATTTCATGAGCAACTTGCTTTGCCATTTCCCGCCACGCTTCCTCGCGTTCGAACTGTGCAATATCAATTTGATTCTGTCTAATTTTCTCAATCATTAAATTAAAACCGTTAGCCAGCTCGCCAATTTCCCCCTTGTTATTTGTAGGAACAGAAACACTTAAGTCCCCATTCGAAACGGCTCGTGTAGCAAGTGTAAGCCTTTTTATCGGCAGCGATATTTGACCCGAAAGAATTGTACTCATCACAATTATTACAATTATTGCAAAAGAGAATATTCCAAACAAGAAAACGTCTAGTTCAAGTTCGGATAAGGGTAACTGGTATTTATTTAGCAGATCATTTACTTCAACAAAAATTATTTTATCGGCAGAATTTAGAACTCCGTAAGCAGAATTTATTTTATTGCCAAGTACGGCTTCTTTTCCGAAAAAGTGAAACTCCTTTTCCGCTAGATATTTTAAATAGGGTTCGTGATTGATTTGTCCCCCAAATAAGCCGGCACTGTATAGAGATGGACTGCTGCTGAATATTTCTCCTTTTTCAGTATAAATTGAAAATTTTGTATTCAAGTCTCTAGATGCCTTTGCAAAAATCAGATTTTGATCTACACTACTATCCACAAGATAAGGTTCAATGCAATTGATAATTCGATCAACATTTTCAAGCATCAGATTTGAAAGTGCTTCCCGGTTTTTCTCTTCTGTAATATTTCTGATATATACAGCAATTAGAAAAAGAGGAACAACCGATATGAAAAGAAACCCGGTAACTAGCTTTGCACGGAAAGATGTTATAGCCAGCTTCTGTTTCTTAAAACTAAACAGCCATACAAAAATTGAGATAATAAGAATTACAATTGTGTGTATAAAGAAAATCTTAAAAAAGTCAGAAAGATTCCAAGTAAGGTTTTTATTTTCTCTAGCAACAGCTAGCAAATGTTCTTCACCACTATAGTTGCTTTTTATTGCGAATAAGAGATTTTTCTCGCCATTTATATCAAGCTCCAGCCATGCTTCTTTATTCTCATTGTAAGGCGCAGAAAAAAGAATTCGGGAATTCTCTTGATTAAGGATTTCTCCACGCGAAGAACGTATTAAGTTGTTGCCACTAAATTCATAAATATTCAGCTTGTCGTAATCTACTGCAGACAAAATGCCTACTCGTTCCGGAATAAGTATTTTGGGAATCAACTCGTGACTAAATCTTTGTGAATTTGGAATTGCGGTTACCACCAAATAACCGCGATGATAATTTCCATCATTAATTTTAAGTGCACCAATAATTTTTTTATCGTAGCTATAAGCTGCTTGGAGCGGTACTATTTTAATTTCTTGGTTTGGATCTAATATTGAAGCGTAGTCTTCAGAATCTCTACCATCGGCAGAGGAAAATTTACCCAACTGATTCTTATTTTCATCATAAAACGAAACTGTAGCATTGATTCCCTCTCTGTAAAACAAGCTTTTCATCCAAACAGAAAATGCAGCAACAGAAAAATCCTCTCCTTTCTTGAAAACATTTTCTATGATCGGGTTCTGTTTGCTTTCCATCAAAGTTTGATACAGCATAAACTGTATTTGTCCTTCATTTACTCGAACAAGATCATAAGCAGTGTTTTTTAGCGATTCTCTTTCCAGTTGTGAATTGTAGTAAGTGAGCAAAGAGACCGATATGATAGACGATGCTAGTGAGTATAAAAAATATTTGTAAACAATTTCTTTAGTACTCTTTATTATAACAATCAGAATTAGTATTGAGAAAGTAAAAAAGAAAACCCGAATTAGATCTGTACCTTGCGGCTGAGTTTGAAAGCGGTCGAATACAAATCCCATTACTTGAATCGTAACAAAAATTAAAGAAAAGTATTTCCAGTCGACAAATTGGATCCTACGTTTAAGAAAAGTGTGCATGATGAGCAATAATGCTATCGCACTCATGAAAATTGTGAAGCCAAGAATTAGAATGTTAACGCACATTAAGAAGACAGCTGGAGATGGAATTAGTGAAAACTCTTTGAAGTAACGGATTGTGGAATCAAAAATCACACTTCGAATTGAAGCACCAAATCCTCGCCAAAGAAGCAAATAAGCAAACAGCAGCATCAAAATAGCAATTATTTCTAAAGCAATATTCTTCTTCTGACTATTGTTTATTTTAGAATAGTCAACAATAAGTCGGTAGCCATAGAATGCAATTACAGCAAATGAAATCGCAGTTAAGAAGAATTCCAGCGGTGAGCGCACCATTCCAATTGCAAACCGTGATGAAAAGTTTGATGGATCGGATAAACTATTGATAATCCAAGAAGAGGGAATATTTAAGAGGAAGAGTAAAACTCTATTTGATAAAACAAGAAGAGCTATGAATAAGAATCTCATCAAACGTGATCTTTGTTTAATTGAGAAGGTTCCAAACTCAAACGAAAGAATAAATGCAAAAAGCAAAATCAGAATGCTCTGTATTGAATTTACATTTTCTTTTAATTCAACAATCTGCAAATCGAGAGCCGGTTTTGGAAATGTGATAATGCCGATCCGGTTTTTATAATTATTGAGTATTGGTGTAGAATAATTTCTTCCATCAACTTTGGAATGCACTTCCGATTCATCAAGCAGATTTATCTCAGTGCTCAATTCTTGCTGGAGCGAATCAAGTAAATATTGATTACTTGAGTTCACCAGAGATGGTAAAGTTACTTGACTAATAGGGATGCTGACCGCAAGAAATAATTCATCATTTCTTAGGCTGACTCTTTCAATAATTGACAAAAATCGCTTTAATTTATACTGCACGATAAATGTTTGTCCAAGCTCGTTTTCTAGTTTGATAAATTGATTTGACTGAACAGCCGGGTTCGAATTCCATGCAAGAAGTTTATTCGTAGAATCATTAATCTGTATCGAATAGTTTGAAAATTCATCTACCAAGATCATATTGAATATTTGTGTTCGGAGAGAAACTTTTTCCAAACTAAGCTTGGCTAAATCCGATTTGATTTTCTTTGAGACTGAGAGAAGTTCATTAGTCTTGTGGTCAAATGCATCTTGTATTTTCTGAGCTAGTTTAAATGTAAGTTCTTTGGTTGTTTCACCCCAGCCGGTTTCTTTATTTTTCACTAGAATCGGTTCAAGAATAGCAGAAATAACGAAGAGAAAGATCAAGGAGATCAATAGGAATAGCTTGACTTTTCTATTATAGATAGATGAAAATCTCATTCTAATTTATCGTGATCTGAGAAATTCTCCATTGGCTATCAATTAGCTGGAGTGAAATAAAAACCGTTGCGGTTGTTCTAATCCCTTTGGAAATATACTTAAGCGTTCCCGCAGCAAAAGGAGTAGCTGTTTCCGTTACCATGTTGTTGATTTTGAAAGAAATAGGACGGTTAACACTTAGAAAGTCTTTAATAACGTAGTATGATTGATTCTCGCTGAAATATCCGGCCGCTCCGTTCGTAAAACTCAGATAGTTCCTCCCGGAAAAGTAATTCGAGAACTTATCAACCGAACCAGAGCCAATGCCATCTTCAATCTTAATAAAAATCTTAACTGCTTCTTTTGTCTGGGCATTTACATTAACTGCCAAAATTAATAGCGTGATTAAAAAGATTATTTTTTGCTTGATGTTAGGGCTCATTATCGTTCAATTACTTTATTAACACGATCCAAAATAGTTAAAAGATACAAAAAAGCATACCGCTAAGGGTATGCTTCTTTGTGGAGTTTGTATGCAGTGAATCTTTACATGTTTTTTTCAACTTTGCTCGGTAGTGGTTTTCTTTCATCTCGTACACTTCTTTTAAGCTCTCGGTTCCCTTCGGCTAACTGGTACGCCCAATCAAAAATCATTCTGTCGCCGCTTATACTTTTTACTCTAACTTTAGCATAGTGGTTGTCCCATGTCCAAATTACGTAAGTGTGTCCCGGAATAGCTTCAACATATTTTACATTTT
>JBAYTN010000048.1:0-34663 GCA_041675645.1 Melioribacteraceae bacterium | reverse complement strand
ATTAACGAATTTATTTCAATTATTGCAGTATTAGTTGGTAGCGCATTGTGGGGAATACCAGGAATGTTTCTTTCATTACCTCTTATCGCAATATTTAAGGTTATATTCGATCGTGTAGAATCATTAAAACCGTTTGGATTTTTACTTGGTAACACAATGTCATCCAAAGAAAGAAAGTATTTAAAATTTCTTAAAAAGAAAGTAAAAGAAACCAATTCTTAAAAAGATGATTGCAACTGTGCTTATTCATTACTCCATCAATGACAGAAAAGTATCAATAATAGTGCGTTTTATATTTTGTGGAGATGAAAAACATAGACAAGTCAATAGCAATTAATATAAATCCTTATTAATACAACCTTTCTTTTATTCATTCACACACATGAGAATAGAAAACTGATCTTACTTTAAGATTTGGATTACTATTTGATATCCATGCCAGAGAATTACAAATAAACCCGAGTACCAAATATTTTTACATAGGAACCTACGGCTTTAATATTAGAATATTATTTTTCAATCGTTGAGTTAATTAATGATCTTGTTACTGATAGAGGTAAAGAGTAGGATTTGATCAAATTAAGATGAATTTGGGAACGTAGATTTTCGTGTCATTTCATATAAAAAGAAAAGACGTCGCATTTATGAATCAAAAAAAGTTTTTTTTTGCACTATTCTTTGTTGGCTCAATTATAACTCTTTCGGTAGCTCAAAACGCTGATAGTCTCAAACTTACTCAATCGAAATACTTATTCTCACATTTTAAGGGAAATGGTGAAGATGGTCTGCATTTGGCAGTAAGTAATGACGGACTTAAATGGGAGGCACTTAAGAATGACAGTTCGCTTCTTATACCGGCAGTTGGCAAGGATAAATTAATGCGAGACCCGTCTATATTACTTGGCCCGGATAAAAAGTATCATTTAACATGGACTGTAAGCTGGTGGGAAAGAGGAATTGGGTATGCTGAATCATATGATCTAATTCACTGGTCCGAACAAAAATATATCCCGGTTATGGAACATGAGAAAGATGCGCTTAATTGTTGGGCACCGGAATTATTCTACGATGATGTTGAAAAACAATACTTAATCATTTGGGCAACAACTATTCCCGGAAAATTTTCTGAAACAGATGGACAAGACAAAACACCTTTTGGGGCAAGACTAAATCACAGAATATATTATGTAACTACAAAAGATTTTGAAACTTTCAGTGAATCAAAACTTTTTTACGATCAAGGCTTTAATGTAATTGATGCAACAATTGTAAAAGATGGCTATAGTTATTTAATGTTTTTAAAAGATGAAACTAACTTACCGTTTACACCTCAAAAAAATATTCGTATAGCTATTAGCCCAAAAGCAATTGGTCATTATGGTAAACCAACAGAGCCAATCACTGGAAAGTATTGGGCAGAAGGACCAACCGTAATAAAGATCGACAATAAATGGTACTTATACTTTGATAAGTATATGGAAAATAAGTATGGTCTCATTGTATCGGAAGACTTAGTAAACTGGAAAGATTTGTCAGTTGAACTTGTTTTACCTCAAGGTATTAGACATGGAACTGTAATTAGGATAAATGATTAATTCGTATGAGTATAGTATTTGGCAAATAAAAATTGTGATAAAGACTAATCTCTCAAAGAATTGAGTAAATCATGTATCCAACATTAAAGTGATAATGTAAATCAATGATGCGTAGAATACTCAAATACATATTCCTATTTATACAACTGATTACAAGTGTAACTTATATATCGGCGTCCGGAAATTATAAACCCAAAATAGTAGAACCGATAACTGAATATTGGAGATGGCAGAATTTCCCGGAACTAAGTGGAAGGGGATGCCAGTGCATGACAGAAGATGATAAGGGACTTCTTTGGTTCGGAATAAATGGAGGAGTGCTTTGCTACGATGGATTGAATTGGAGCGATTATAAATTATCTAAAGATGCTCAAGATGTTCCAGTAGTTACTTTGTATGCCGATAGTGATGGAACTATTTATGCCGGCTCGACTAAAGGTGTATTTATTTTCAGAAATAAAAAATGGTCCAGACTTCCAATTGATTTAGATTTTGGCGATCCTAATGATTTTCCGTACAACCGTTTCCCAATTATTGAAACACCCGATAAAAGTATTTGGATTGGAGCCAAACATGGTGTATTGCGAATTAGTAATGGAAAAGTTTTATTATATCGGGATGATAATTCCTACCGGAATATTCAAGATGAAACACAATTGCATACAATTAAATCATCATCTCCTTGTGATATTTATAGCCTATGTTCCGAAAAACCCGGAATTTTATTGATAGGGTTAAGAGATGGAAGAATTTACAGATGTAATTACTCGAATAGTATTAGACCTTTATGGACAAGACTTGATACAGACCCTACATACACACAGACACAATATCCGATCATAAAAACAACTTCATCCGGTAAAATATTTATTGTTAGCGGACAGAACGACGGCGGTATTAAAATTCGAGAAGGTAATTCATGGAAATCGGTACGTGTTAAACAGATGTTCCGGACTGAAGACATACAGAACGATATCCTTGAATTGAAAGATGGTTCAATTTGCATTTCGGGTATTGGACGAGTATTCATTTTTAAAAACAATGAGTGGAAAATTTATGAACGACCAAAGCTTCCTTTCCCATCAAATAGATTGAGGTTGTTCCAAACTTCAAAAGAGAAATTGTGGGTGATTGGGCTAAGCAATGATGTATGGAGAATTGATCTTTCTGATAAGAAGTGGTCTACATATACAGACATTAGTTTTCAAGCAGAAGAGAAAAACGGAAATAAATGGTTCATCACAGTGAATAATACAGTTGTAAAAACTGATGATGAAATGAAAGTCTGGACTGAATATAGCTCCGAAGATGGCTTAATTGATACACCGGTTGGGATGATTGTTTCTAGAAATGGTGAGATTTGGGCGTTCGGCAGCCACCAATATGTGGCAGCAACAGCATACTTTACCAATGGTAAATGGTTTAAGCAACTTCATCCAGAATTATCATGGGGCATAGACAGGCGAGCCGTACTTGATGCACATGATGGTTCAATCTGGTTTGGTACAACTTCCGATTTTGACACAAACAAAAAGAGGCATGGTGGCCTTGTAAGATATATTAGCGCAAATTCTTCTGGGGAAAATAAATTTCAGTTTGAATACTATCCGAGTAGCGAGGATTTTAAATTATTCGGCATTTATGGTATGGCACAATCGGGCGATGGGAATATCTGGGTAGGACAATTAGGTTTTTACTGCTATAATGTTAATAACAGATTTTGGAAGAAAATTACCACTCCAGTAGGCCTTGTCCAGAATTTTGTTGATTGTGTTGAATCAAATAGGAACGGGAATATTTGGGTTGGTACAAGAACTAATGGATTGTTTTACTTTGATTATCAAACAAGCAAATGGACACAGTACACAACTAAAAACGGTTTAGCTAGTAATAGCATATTAAGTATTCTAGCGCAACCAAATGGCAACATATGGATTGCTACAGATAAAGACATTTCTCATTTTGACGGTAAGACCTGGGCTAACGACATCTTTCCGGGATTTATTCTTTATAGAAGAGATGGAATTTCTCTTAAAGCTACAAAGGATGGCAGCATTTGGATAAATGAAAATCCGGCTGTGTGGTACAGAAAGGCATTATATTCCAAAGCATATTTTGCTAATTATAATGATAATTTTAGGACTATCAGATATCATCCAGATAAACTACCGCCGCAGACAGTAATAACTTTTTCAATGGATAAAGTTGCTCAGCCCGGTAATGCAATTTTATCTTGGAAGGCAAATGACCCTTGGAAATACACGCCAAGTGACCAGATTCAATATTCTTATCGCTTCGATGATGGGGAATGGTCGGCCTATTCTAAAAAGACGAGCGAAATTTTTCTTTCACTTTCCAGTGGGAACCATACTTTTGAAGTTAAGTCGAGAAACAGAGATCTAAATGTTGACCCTACTCCAGCGAAAATTTCGTTTTATGTGATTCCTCCAACTTGGGAACAGCCATGGTTTATCTTTCTGATTTTATCATTCCTTTCGATTATCACTTCATTTATAGTTTATTTGTATCATAGAAATAAAATTATACAGGATCTTTCCGAAACTAGGGCCAGATTGTTTACCAACATTTCGCATGAATTGAGAACTCCATTAACATTAATCATGGGGCCTTTATCGAAAATCCTCAAATCGATTGATATAAAACAAGAACTGAAACAACCGCTTAACTTAATGGAAAGAAATTGCCAGCGATTGTTAAGGTTAATTAACCAGATTCTGGATTACAGAAAGATTGAAGTTGGGCAACTGAAATTTGAACCGAACAAAGGTGATGTAATAGATTTCATCCGAGAAGAATTTCTTTCCTTTGCAACACTAGCAGAATCTAAAAAGATTGATTTCCGTTTCAAGACCACCATTGATAAACTTGAGATATGGTTTGACCCGGACAAGATAGAAAAGGTTTTGTTCAACCTACTTTCTAATGCGCTAAAGTTTACACCGCCAAATAAATCTATTACAGTAGAATTAAGGCATAACACATTTGAAAAAGAAAAAACTATTTATCCGGATCAAAACAATTCATACAGAGTGATAAATTGGCTGGAAATTTTGGTTAGCGATTCCGGAATTGGAATTGCCCCTCATAATGTGAATAGAATTTTTGACAGTTTCTTTCAAGTACAGGACCACATAAAGAACTTTCCCGGCGGTACGGGTATTGGTCTCGCAGTAGCAAAGGAAATGGTTAAAATTCACCTCGGAGAAATCACAGTAGAAAGTGCACTAGGTGTTGGAACAACATTTACGGTAAGAATTCCAATAATGAACCAAGAAATGATTGATGGAATAGTTCGACATGCGGCGGTTGATAAATCTGAATATATAAAGGAAATTCAATCAGGGGATGAAGTCATTGCTTCGAAAATTTCACATAACCATGAACTCAATAAAATACTAATCATTGAGGATAATTCTGATATGCGTCAATATATACATAGCGAACTGATGCATGAATATGATGTGGAGGAGGCTATTGATGGTGAAGACGGATTTGAGAAAGCACTTTTGTTCGGTCCCGATTTGATTATAAGCGATATTATGATGCCTCAAATGGATGGAATTGAATTATGTAAAAAGCTAAAGACTGATGAAAGAACAAGCCATATTCCAATAATTCTATTGACTGCTCGTTCATCTCAACAAAGTATACTTGATGGACTTGAAAATGGAGCGGACGAATATTTGATTAAACCATTCAACAGAGATGAGCTTCTTCTTAGAATACATAATATGGTTGAAACTCGTAAAAGCATTCAGCATAAATTTACCAATGGAATGAAAATTGAACCAAAGAACATTCCCATTACATCTGTTGATCAGAAATTTATGCAGAAAGCAATTGAAATAATTGAACAACATATGGATGACCCGGATTTCAGTGTAGAAAAATTTAGTGAGCTTATGGCTATGAATAGAGTCAGTTTGTATCATAAAATTAAGTCGCTTACAAATCTTCCAACTAGAGAATTCTTTACCGTAATAAGGCTTAAGAGGTCTGCTCAGCTTTTAAGAGAATCTGGACTATCAATCACAGAAATTTCATATGAAGTCGGATTTAAGGACCCATCCCATTTCAGCAAGTTATTCAAAAAACAATTTGGCAAATCTCCAACTGTCTACATGAAGGAATCGAAAGAATAGTCGGTAAGTTTATTTTTACTTAACGCACACACCTAAAGTTCTAATTCATGCAATTCTGCAACAAGAATACCTAACAAACAAACCTAAATACTAGTTGGTTATCAACACGTAGTATAATTTTCGCGCTCAAATTGCAAAAAAGATTTTACAAACAAAAAACTACTAACGGGTAAACTTATGTACAAAAAACTCAGATTTCTAAATTTAAGTGTTATTCTTTTAGTACTTCTAGCTTGTACAAGCGAAAAGGTTTTTGCACAAAACGGAAAAATTACCGGAAAAGTAACAGATACTAGCACTGGAGAAGCATTACCGGGGGCAAGTATCTTGATTCAGGGTACCCAAAGGGGGACACTCTCAGATATCGAAGGTAATTATCAGTTACTTCAAGTTCCGATTGGGCAGTATAAAATTACTGTGTCTTATATCGGTTATATTAAAACGGAAATTTCTGTAACAGTTAAACCTGAACAAGTAACAATAGCCAGTTTTAAACTGCAGTACGATGCTATTAGCCTTAGCGAAGTAAAAGTAACTGCTCAGTTGCAAGGACAGTCCGCGGCTATAAACCAGCAACTAACATCTAACACAATTGTTAATGTGGTTTCAAAAGATAAACTCCAAGAATTACCGGATCAGAATGCCGCAGAATCTCTTGGAAGATTACCCGGTATTTCAATTCAACGAAATGCAGGTGAAGGACAAAAAGTTGTAGTACGCGGACTATCGCCTAGGTTCAGCGCAATCACTGTTAATGGTATTCAGTTACCCGCTACTTCGCAACCGGGAAGTTTTAGCACCGATGGTTCGGGAGCTACTGATGACCGGTCTGTGGATTTAAGCATGATTTCTCCCGATGTTCTTGAAGGCATCGAAGTATTTAAGGCTCTGCGACCTGATCTTGATGGAGATGCAATTGGTGGAACGGTTAACTTTACTACTAAGAGAGCCCCAGAAGCAGCAAGCACTTCTATCCGTTTATTTGGCGGTTACAACAATCTGGAAAAAGATTATGGTAATTATAGAGGAAGTATTTCTTATAGTAACCGTTTCTTTAGTAATGTAGAGGGAAAATCTAAACTCGGCATTGTTTTAAATGGAAACATACAACGAGCAAACCGGGCATCTGATGGAGTAGGAGGAAGGTACACATGGACCGGTGAAGTTGATGGTGAACCGATTTATGAGACTGCAGATGTTACCCTTACTAAACATAATGAAATCAGAAAAAGATATGGATTAAACCTTGCTTTAGATTATGAGTTAGCCGAGAATCATAACATTTTCTTAACAAGTTTATGGGCTGGAACCGATCAGGATGAAAAAAATCAAACTCATGATTATGCTATTTCAAGCGGATATCATAACCGTTCATATTTTGAACGCCGTGTTTCACTTAACACATGGAGCAATTCTCTAAACGGTAAACATCTTTTGGGGATAACGGAAATCAACTGGACTTTATCCTATGCGATATCAAAAGAGAATACTCCTTGGGCAGCAAGTACAGAGTTTGATGAAACCAGCGGATTCTCTAGCGCAATGCCAATAAAAAACCTTTCTCCAGCAAGCGTTTCAAATTATGCTTTAAACAATGCAAGGGCTGGATGGATGAATAATTCGTACTTGCAATTGGAAGATGTAAAAGATGAGAATTTGACTGCCGAATTAAACGTTCGCTATCCATTCTTTTTAGGCGATGATATTTCGGGTTACTTTAAAATTGGTGGAAAAATCAAAGATAAGAATAGAGTAAAAAATGTAGATCAATGGGGAGGATTGAGATGGTACACAGGACAGAAAGTAATGGCGGCATATCCAGGACTTTATGAATCTGCGAAATACAGTGCAGCAGATCTATCGCTTTCTAACTTCATTTCCGACAAAAAATATTTAGACAATTTTATGTCAGGAGATTATCAGTTTAATGAAGTTCTGGACACGGATAAACTTCATTCCTTTGTTCAGCAATATGAAAACATATACAGACAAACACGCAATTACAAAATTGATGTTGAAGATTACAATTCCGGAGAGACGGTCAACTCTGTCTTTTTAATGGGCGAATTCAAGTGGAAAGATATTATTACTTTTTTGCCCGGCTTCCGATATGAAAATACAATAACCGACTACACTACTAACGTAATTAATCCTTCTGTAGCAAATATAATTTTAAAAGGAGCTCAAAATGATTCTATTGGCAGCAGAAAGTATGGAAATTTTTTACCGATGGTTCAGATAAAGATAAAACCAGTTGAATGGGCAGATCTAAGATTAGCTGTAACTAAATCACTTTCGCGACCGAGTTACTTGAATCTCATTCCTTATGAAATAATAAATTTTGATGAACTAGTACTTCGTTATGGGAACCCGAATCTTAAAGAAACAAGAGCTAACAACTATGATGTCTACCTATCATTTTACAATAATTTGGGATTGTTCACTATAGGAAAATTTTATAAACAGATGTACGACATCGACTATATAAGAACTAGAAGAATGACCGGCGGGTATTATGCTTCTTATCTGAAAGATCTGAAAGGCTGGACAGTTTCATATCCGGATAACTTACCGGGCGAAACCAAAGTTGATGGTTGGGAATTTGAGCTGCAGACAAATTTCAGCTTTTTGCCAAGCCCATTTAATGGAATTCTACTTTATGCTAATTATTCTCTAGTACATTCAGAAACAGATTATCCGTTCACAGTATATCAAACTAAATATCTATCCACGCCTCCTTATGTAGTAACTACAACGAGAGATACCATAAGAACAGAAAGAATGATTGGTCAAGCCGATCAAATAGCTAATCTTACAATTGGATATGAAAAAGGGGGATTCTCATCACGTTTATCAATGATCTATCAAGGAGATGTATTGCGTAGTGTTGGGCTTGCCAAAGCAGATGATGCGCTTGATGGATCTACAGTGCGATGGGATCTTGTCGTTCAGCAACACCTACTGGACAATCTCAGTTTGATTCTTCAGGTAAATAATATTACCAGCCAAAAAGAAAAGACCTACTTGCGTTACAAAGACCTTACTACAAGAGCGGAAGATTATGGAATGACCATTGACTTCGGAGTACAGTACAAGCTATGAACAATCCAAGGGACGAAAACATAAATAAAGGATCACACTCATTATTCATAAGCGCATGATATAAAATTCATGCTAGCATTAATAACTTAATTCTATTCAAAAATGAAGGAGTAGTTATGCGTATTAGTATTACAAAGTCAATAATGTGCTTTTTGGTGCTCGCCATTCTTTCTTCAATAAGTTCAACTGTTATTGCTCAAAAAGCTTTACCAACCGGAACAAAGCTAGTTGCTGCTATTAATGGCGATACAACTTCTGCCGGCGTGCGCATCAATAAATCGTACACACTGGAAAGAGGCGGCATCTATTTTGTAACTGGTCAAATTGCAAACAACTACGATCTGAAGATTTCTGCTACGGGCAACACTACTTTAGACAGACCCAAACTCATTATTGTACCAGATGCCAGTGGCAATACGGCAGACTATATATTCAAGCCGTACAAGAGCTTAAAATTAGATGGCTTATATATCAGTGGTGTTAATTCATCAAGAAATCAACAAGGGAACTTAATTCAGACTGGTACAACGAATGTAAAAATTACTTTGAATAACTGTGAAATTGATAGTGTGAAAAACAGAATTATAGTAGCCGATCAAAATTTCTGTAGCGTTTTTATAACCGATAGCTATATGCATAATACAGCTAATAGCAGTCATGGCGGAAGAATAATTGATGCTCGCGAAACAATCATGGATACGATTGTTATGGTAAACAATACTTTTTATAATGTGATGCATAATATCCTCGGTCGTTTTAGTGGTGGCCAAAAATATTTCAAATTCGATCACAATACTGTTTATAATTTAATGCGCACTCCTCTTAGAATTGATGTTTGTCCGGATATTGTTATGACAAACAATTTATTCTTACAAACTGGATTTGTTGGTTATATACCTGAATGGGAAAAACAGTTTCAACTTGGAGATATGGGAGACAGAGATGAATGGACAAGAATCGAAATTTGGCCGTTAGATAGTCTTAATGCATTTAAGGGAATGACACAAAAGATTAATTGTAAGAACAATAATTTCTGGATTGATCCGGCTATTGAAACAGCTTTTCCTGATACTATTTATAAATACCGTACACTCGATTTCGCGTTCGAAAAGAAAATGGTTGGTGCCGATACTTTAACATGGGTTAGCGAGAATGTAAGCTTCGTTAAAGCTCCATCTTGTAAGTATCTTGAAATGGCAAAAGAATGCTGGAAAGATGGTTCACCACAAACCAATCCTGGCTTTGATAATACAGGTTATCCGTTCAATTTTTCATATTCTACAACATCAAAATCTTATACAGCAGCAACCGGGGGATTTCCATTAGGCGATTTGAACTGGTTCCCGGAACAAAAAGCAAAATGGCTTACATCCTCCGATGTTATAGAAACAGATGCCGTTATTCCTGTTAAGTATTCTTTGGAACAAAACTATCCAAATCCATTTAATCCAACAACAAGTATTCGATTTGAAATACCAACTCATGGAAACTACACTGTTAAGGTTGCAAACATTCTAGGTCAAGAAGTTGCCACGCTAATTAACGGCAAGTTAAATGCTGGAGTTCACCATGTTACATTCAATGCGGCAAACTTGAGCTCAGGTGTTTATTTCTATTCCTTAACTGGAGATAAAGTAAACATTACTAAAAAAATGTTATTGATGAAGTAATTAAAATTGTACCAGCCGGTTAATCATTTGACCGGCTGGTCATTTAACAAAGCAACTCTAACGATTACCCTTAGTGAATTTTTATATCCGCATAAAATAATTATGACTGAAATCTGCGAATTATATCGAGTTAAATATGAATTATGAAAATGACGAAAGAATTGTTATGACCCTAGATGCGGGAGGAACCAATTTCATATTTTCTGCAATAAAGGGTAATGAACAAATAGTAGATGAAATTATACTCGACTCTGAGGCAGATAACCTAGATCGCTCCCTATACAATATTATTGAAGGGTTTACTCGAATAAAAAAAAGTCTGGCCAAAAGCCCTGTTGCAATTAGCTTTGCTTTCCCCGGCCCAGCTGACTACCAAAATGGTATAATTGGCGATCTAGGAAATTTTCCGGCATATAGAGGCGGTGTCGCGCTTGGTCCAATGCTTAATGAGAAATTCAACTTGCCGATTTTCATAAATAATGATGGTGATTTATACGCATATGGCGAAGCCATTGCGGGATTTTTACCCGAAGTAAATGCAATGCTTGAAAAAGCCGGTAATCCTAAACGCTATAGGAATCTTTTAGGCTTAACACTAGGTACTGGGTTTGGAAGTGGCATAGTAAGTTGTGGGGAGCTATATCAGGGTGATAATTCCATTTCAGGTGAAATTTGGTTGTTGCGTAACAAACTTTCACCACAGGAAAACGTAGAAGAGCATGCCAGCATACGGGGAATACAAAATTTATATGCTCAGAAAGCTTGGATAGCAAAAGATAAAATACCTTCACCTAAAAATATTTTCGAGATAGCAATAGGGAAACTGCCCGGCAATAGAGAGGCAGCAACTGAGGCTTTTGCTTTAATGGCTAGAGTTGTTGGTGACGCTATTTCAAACGCGGTTACATTGCTAGATGGACTTGTTGTAATAGGGGGCGGATTATCTGGAGCACATTCTCTATTCATGCCTTTTTTAGTTGATGAAATGAGAAGCTACTTTATTAAACAGGATGGATCAAAATTCAGAAGATTAATTGCCGATGTTTATAATCTTGACATCGAAGAAGATCGGCAGAAGTTTGTAAAACAATATATTACAGAAATCTCAGTATACGGCTCTACGAAAAAAGTAAAATATGACTCGTGCAAAAAAATTGGAATTGGAATTTCTCGGATTGGAACCAGCAAGGCGATTGAAATAGGGGCTTATGCTTTTGCACTTAATGAGTTAGATTCAAAATACTATTTATAGCTTATTTAGTTCAAAAAAACTTATTAGTGAATGTGATCTCTCAAACTTCTCTCTTTGTTTCCTCATGATCCAAATTCTAACAAGATGTGGTTATTGATGATTTTAATAATGTATTATCCCTTCTATATTACACTTCCAATTGTACTATCGCTTGAAATTATAATAAAAATATGATTTTAACGTACAAACATGAGATTGAAACCTAAGAACAAGTGATATGCCCTTAACAGAATTATCTTACTTTACCAGAATTGAAAGCGAAAGTTTTGAATCATCAATTTTGAAAGGAATGAAAGTGAACAAGTATATCATTTTTTTTATTCTATTTTTCTTTATTAATAGATTTATAAACGCTCAGGATGATAGGACATTTTTTAATGGGTTTGTCAAACATATTGCGGGAGTAGAAGAGGCTGAAGATTGTTCTGTAACTCAAGATGCGCTTATTTCCATGACAGCTAGATGTACAAACAATCATGACTATATAGAATGGGAAACTGATCAAGTCCCGGTGAATTATAGCGGTAAGAAAATTTCCTTTATCTGGAGCGGAGGTTATTCTACTGGTAATGAACAAGATTTAAGAACTTTTTCATTGTTTGTTAATGAGAAGCTTAAATTTTTGTTCGTTACTGCTTCAAGAATTGATGGCACCGATTGGCAGACAACAAATGATAATGCTTTACTAAGTTTTAAGAATTTGAAATCCTACAACCGGGCCGGCAACAAAAAAGATTTTTGGGGGTATTTCATACTAACAATTCCAACTTCAGAATTGAATGCAGACAGATCACTCAAAATTAAAATTAAAGGGGATAATACTGGAAGCAGACATTGGTTTAGAGTGATGGAATATAAGCTGCTGCCTAAAGTTGGTATTAAGGAAGAGAAAATTGTTGAAAAAGATAAAATTGGCAAAGAAACACAGCTAATTAGAATTTCGGTTGATCATTATTCAAATCCACTGCCCATCGAGATATTTTCATCTGAAGGAAAGGTTTTCTCAGATAATCTTGTGCTTGGCAGAAATGATTTTTATATCAAATGTGATGCTGTTAAATCACCATCACAAAAAACATTTTCTATCAAAGTTGGTAATCAATCTGAAAAATACACTGTGATGATTAATCCCATAAAGAAAACAACTTTTTACCTACTTGCACATTCTCACGTAGATATTGGTTACACTGATCTTCAAACAGAAATTGAAAAGAAACAATGGAAGAATATTGATGAAGGAATAAGACTTGCGAAACTTTCATCCGGCAACAAGATGGGAAGCTCTTTCAAATGGAATGTAGAAGTGTTATGGGCTGTAAAAAGTTACCTTGAAAACTTTCCGGAGAAAAAGGAAGGCTTCTTTGAAGCAGTGAGAAAAGGGTGGATTGGACTTGATGCTACTTATGCAAATCTTTTAACCGGTTTGAGCAGGCCGGAAGAACTTTACAGATGGCTTGATTATTCAAATCAATTGGAAAGGGAAATTGGAATCAGAATAGAAAGTGCAATGATTTCTGATGTACCCGGATACACTTGGGGCGTTGTTCAAGCATTTGCAGATAATGGGGTGAAATATTTTTCAGTTGGTACAAATGAAGGTGATAGAATTGGAAACGCTTTGAATAAGTGGGGCAATAAACCATTCTATTGGGAATCTCCGTCCGGAAAAGATAAGATACTTGTTTGGCTTGCCGGCAAAGGGTATTCATGGTTTCATCACTGGGATTTAACTTCGGGAGATATTTCTCCGATCACCGAATACATAGATGAACTAGATGCAAATAAATATCCCTACGATATTGTGCAAGTACGATATACAATAGGAGATAATGGCGGGCCAAATTCTTTACTTCCTAATTTTGTTGAAAAATGGAATAATACACATGTGACTCCGCAATTCAAGATAGCAACAACTGCGGAAATGTTTAATGATTTTGAAAAAAAATATGAGTCAATCATTCCAACATTTAGAGGAGATTTTACTCCTTACTGGGAAGATGGCGCGGCTTCTTCTGCAAAAGAAACTGCACTTAATAGAACTACTGCTGAATTGCTGACTCAATTGGAAATTCTATATACATTGACTGATGCGAAGAATTTCCCATTCAAAGAATTTGATGAAGCGTGGAAAAATGTTCTTCTTTATTCAGAACATACTTGGGGTGCGTATAACAGTATCTCCGAGCCGGAAAAAAGCAATGTTAAGGATCAATGGAAAATTAAAAGTTCATTTGCACTGAAGGCTGATAGTATTTCTCAGCTGCTTCGAAATAGACTCCTCAATAAAAAATCGGAAGCTACTGTTGAATATCTGGATGTATGGAATTCAAATTCATGGACCAGAAGTGACTTAATTAGTGTCTCAGCTGGAATAAAAACGAGGGGTGACAATCTAGTCGATGAATCCGGTCAACTAGTTACTACACAAAAATTGAATAATGGCGATCTGGTTTTTGTAGCTCATAATATTTCTCCTTTCTCAAAAAAACGTTTCCGGTTTAGTCAAACAAATACAAATAATATAAAAGCAGAAGGACAACCTTACGATCAGTCTCTTAAGAACAGATTCCCGGTCGAAATTGAAGCTATCATCGATAAGCAGTATCCATACGTTTTTAATGAATTTATTCAGACGGGCAGAAATGCTGTTAATCCAAAAGTTAGCTCTGATTCTAAAATAATCTTAAAAGAAAAAGGACCGGTTGTAAATCGGGTAATATATTCATCTTCAGCTCCGGGGTGCAATTCATTACTTAGTGAAGTAAGAACTTTTAATGATTTGGACAAGACGGAGATTATTAACACAATTGATAAGAAAAAAGTATATGAAAAGGAAAACATTCGTTTTGCATTCCCGTTCGAAATCGAGAATCCGCAAACAAGGATTGACTTAGCGTGGTCTGTTATGAAACCGGAAGTCGATCAACTTCCTGGTGCAAACAAAAATTATTTTACAGCGCAAAGATGGATTGATGTATCTAACGCAAAACATGGAATTACGATAGCCACAATTGATGCCCCATTTGTTGAGTTGGGCGGTATGAATGCAGAATCTTGGATGGCTAATTCGAAAAATAAATGGGAAGAGCACGCAAAATCTTCAGCAAAAATCTTTTCCTGGGTTATGAATAATTCTTGGCATACTAACTATAAAGCAGAACAAGAGGGTATTACTACATTTAAGTATGCATTACAAACACATAAACAATTCGATTATTCTTCCGCTTATCGTTTTGGTGTAGAACAAGCTCAGCCAATGTTAGTCTCCTTTTCAAATCATTTTGAGAAAATGGTCCCTTTAATAAAACTGGATGAAAAAACGGAAATAGTAATAACAGCAATTATACCATCAAGAGATGGAAGCGGGATAATAATTAGGTTATACAATCCGAAGAATGAAATGTCTAGTGCAAAAATTACTTGTAGCAATGAGAATGCACGTTTGTTTTTAAGCAGCGGAGATGAAAACGAGATAAAGTTGATCTCGTCGGACATCTCGTTGTCTCCATTTGAAGTTGCTACAATTAAAGTAATAACAGTAGAAAAATAGAAAGAAAAAAGTTGCAAAATCATGGAGAAGAGATGAAGAAATATTTGCTATTTGTTTTATTGGCAGCCTTGCCAATCGTTGCACAAGAAAAACTTCTGTACAAAGATTCAACAGCTCCAATTGAAAATAGGGTTGAAGATTTAATTGGTAGAATGACTCACGATGAAAAACTTGATTATCTAGGTGGAACCGGAGTTGCAACAAAAATAAATACACGTCTTGGAATTCCTGAATTGCGAATGACAGATGGCCCGGCTGGAGTGCAGTGGAATAAATGTAAATCAATGGCGTTTCCGGCTCCGGCAGCAATGGCTGCAACTTGGGATCTTGATCTTATTAAGCAAGTTGGTGCTGGAATAGGAAGAGAAACACGAGGTCATGGAAGGCATGTTTTGCTGGGTCCTTGCGTTAACATTGTTAGAATGCCAATGGGTGGGCGCAATTTTGAAAGTTTTGGCGAAGATCCATTTCTTGCTTCAAGAATGGCGGTGAATTATATAAACGGAGTTCAAAGTGAAGGTGTTGCAGCAACCGTAAAACACTTTGCGGTAAATAATGAAGAAATTGATAGAATGTATGTGAACGCAATTGTTAGCAGAAGAGCATTAAATGAGATTTACTTCCCAGCATTCAAAGCTGCGGTGCAAGAAGCTAATTCTTTATGTTTAATGACTGCGTATAATAAAGTTAATGGGCGTTTTGCATCTGAGAATGACTATCTATTAAGAGAAATCCTAAGAAAGGAATGGAATTTCAAAGGACTTATAATGAGTGATTGGTGGGCAGTTCATTCCTCACTTCCGACTGCTCAAGGTGAGCTAGATATTGAAATGCCAAATGGCGATTTTATGAATACAAAGACTTTGAAGAGCTCGGTTGAATCCGGATTGCTTTCTATTGAAGCAGTAAATGAAAAAGTTAGAAATATTCTCAAGCTAATTTTTAAACTTGGTTTGTTTGATAAACCGATCTTGCAGCAAGATCTATCATTAGTTAATAGTGCGGTAAATAGAAAAATTGCCTACGAGACCTCACTTGCTTCAATCGTGTTATTAAAAAATGAAAAAGATTTTTTACCGCTTAACAAGAATAAACTCCGGACAATAGCTGTAATTGGACCTAATGCTGCAGAACCAAGAACGGGAGGCGGTGGAAGTTCGGAGGTAAATGATATTAGTCCAGTAACAATTCTTGACGGATTAAAAAATAGATTGCCGGCAAATGTAAAAATCAATTTTGCGAAAGGTGTTTCCTTAGATTCTGAGACAAAAATAGTTCCTATTAAATCAACCTATCTATATACAGATAAGACGGGAAAAACGAATGGATTAAATGGAGAATATTTTAACAACATTGATTTGCATGGAACTCCGGTTCTTTCAAGAATTGATGAAACAATAAACTTTACATGGGATGAAAATGGTCCCGGTTTCGGAGTCTTAAATAATCGCTATTCAGTAAGATGGAGCGGTTACATTAAGGTTGATAAAACTGAAGATTATCCTATCGCCACACTTAGTGATGATGGTATGCGCTTATGGATTGATGATAAACTAATACAAGATGCTTGGTATCCGCATGCGTCAATGAAGAAAATTACTACACTAAAACTTGAAAAGGGTAAATTCTATAAAGTACGTTTTGAACTCTTTGAAAAGGGGGGTGGCGCGGAAGCAGTATTGGGTATGGGCGTCGGAAGAGAAGAGATTTTTGATAAGGCCGTTAATGACGCTAAAAATGCTGATTGTGTTATTATTTGTGTTGGTACGAATAAAGATATTGAAACAGAGGGAAGAGATAGATTTGATTTATTCTTACCCAATGATCAAGATATATTAATTGAAAAAATCGCCGCTGTAAATAAAAATGTAGTTGTGGTGCTTGTAGTTGGCTCGCCGGTTGTTATGGACAGATGGATTAATAAAGTTAATGGTGTTGTTGATGCATGGTTTCCCGGAACAGAAGGTGGAAACGCTGTGGCCGATATTTTACTTGGTAATGCAAATCCATCCGGAAAACTTCCAATGAGTTTCCCGCAAAAGTGGGAAGATTGTTCAGCTTATCCTACATATAATCGCATTAAGGAAAGAACTTACTACTCCGATGATATTTATGTTGGGTATAGACATTTTGATAAGTATGGAATAGAACCTTTGTTCCCATTCGGTTACGGTTTATCATATACTACTTTTGAGTATTCCAAATTTGATGTTTCAAAGAATGGAGAAGATTACGAGGTTTCATTCGATCTAAAAAATAGCGGAAAGATTAAAGGGGAAGAAGTTGCTCAAGTGTATGTTTCTTCAACTGCAAAAACAATGGATATGCCGATTAAAGAACTAAAAGGATTTTCAAAAGTATCTTTAAATCCCGGAGAGCAGAAAAAAGTTACTATTAAGCTTGATAATAATTCCTTTGCATATTTTAATGAGCAGTTTAATCAATGGAAAATTGATCCGGGTAAATACATTATTCATGTTGGCAGTTCTTCACGAGATTTGAAGTTTAATTCTGAGATTGAAATAATTAGTAAGTAAACCTCCTATAAGAAACTGCCGCTTAATGTGCCGGGCGGCAGTTTTAATTTCCTCAAATCAAAATCAGTTATACATTAAAATTTGGAAACTATTGAATAGGTCCCATGGTTGAGTCTTAATTCTATAAAGTTGTTATCCCGTTTATATTGATTCTTGTATAGTGATTTGCCGTTTACAATCACATAATTTTCATCAGAATATGGTACATATACAGTTGCACTCGTTTTATCCGGGACTTTAATATTCAGTTTGAACTTATTTTTAGATTTATTCCAATCAACTGAAATATTTCCCATTGGCGAAGGGACTATTCCATTTGCCCAAGTTAGATTTCCAATGTTTGGTTTAACAATAAATGTTTTCCAACCGGCTTCAAGTGGTTCAATGCCAAGTACTTTCTGAGGAAGAAGTGCTGTAGGTCCGGAACTCCAGGCATGCGATGTAGTTCCAACTTCTCCTTTCCATGATGCAACATCCCAAGCTTCATGCCATACACCGTTGAAGTAGGGTGATTTCATTTGCTCGCCCCAGTATTTGCGAATGTAATCTAATGCCCATTCCGGGTTATCATTAAACATTGAATATAAAACATAGTATGCGAAAGACTGTTCGCTGTTTCTTCCTTTATCCATTATATATTTAACAACATTTACTCGTTCAGAATCATCAACTAAGTTATATAGCAAAGCATAAACTTGTGTTTGCTGACTGAATACTTCACTGCCAAAACTATCACGGAATAATTTATTTTTTTCTGACCAAAGCCATTTCCGAATATTTGTTCTTAATTCATTTGCTTGTTCCTTCCATTTTTTCAAATTAGTTTGATCATTTAAAACACTTTCAGCTAATTGAATAGCTTGTTCTAACGCAGCATAATAAAGGCAATTTACAGCAGTGATTTCATTCTTCAAATCCATTGGATAGTTTCGGGGATGATCTAGTACAATCCATCCCGGCGCATCTTTAATCAGGCCATGTTCAACACTTACATATTTTTGAATATATCCAAGAAGTTTTACCAAGTTTGGATAGACTTGCTTCACCAAATCTTTATCGCCGAAGTATTTGTAATATTCTCCAAGCATAATTATCCATTCAAGTTCATAATCAAAAAGATATGCCGAAGTGTTTGGACCAAGCAGCCAGCCGGTTGGATATCTTGAACGAATTGCACCTTCTTCACTCCAACGTTGAGATTCAGCACCGCATAAAATGTTATATTTTATTAAGAAATTAGAACTGCCGCCAAAAGAATAGAATGCATACTTCTGAAGAAAACGGGCATCACCCGCAATGTAATGAGTCTGTTCTCTCCAAGGTGTATCCATGTATGTATCTTGAGAGCATAGCTTAACTGTGTTTTTCCCGATTTTCCAAATTTTTTTAAGCAAAGTATCGGAACATTCAAAAGAACTTTCATCTTCTAAATTATAATTACGAGTAGCTGCAGAAACATTTATAATCTTAATGCTATCATTTGGGTGGATATAAAAATATCTGAAACCCCGCCATGTTGAAGGCTGCCATGATTGTACACCTTTCTTAGTGATATATTGATCTGTGAAATCAACACGTTTTGTTGCATTAACTGTACTATCACTATTTAATCTTTCACCGGTCCCAATATCTACTACTATTCCTTCTCTTGAAGATTCAATTTCAAATATGGGAGAAGCGGTAATTTCCGCTCCGAAATCATAAATGATTGTGTTATTGGCTCTCCATGTTCTTATTGATGTAGAAATATTTCTTTCTAATACGGGACGTTTAACAACTACAATATTATTCCATGGTACAAAAGGTGGAATTCCAATTTCGTGAGCGTCTTCCCAATTAGAATCATTAAAAACATTCTCTTGCCATTTCTCCGGCATCAAAGAAGCGTTAAATCTTTCGTTAAAGCCGATTAAGTTTGGCCGATTTTCACCGCTGCCGGTTCGCAATTTATTTGTTTCTTCCCATGCAAGCGCCCGTGTTACTTTCCATGATTTATCAGAAGGTATATTAATTGATTTCTCTTTTTCGAAATCAATTTTTGATTGGAAGAAAAATCCAGCTTGAGCATTTAATCGATGATGCATCCCGGTCCCATAATTATAAACTACCGCTGATATGGTGTTATCACCTTGTTTAAGAAATTTTGTTATATCGTAATATTCATAGACTTGGAATTCCGGATCGCAGTTGATAGGACATCGATCCAAAAGTTTGCCATTGATGTAAACATCGGCAAAAGAGTATGCTGAAATGAAAGCTGTAACTTTTTGAGGAGTTTCCGAAAGGTTAATTTCTTTTCTGACAAGCAAATAGTAATCAATCGGATTTGGATTGCCACTATCCCAAATCCACTTTGCTTCCGGTTTTATTCCATCCAAAGTTTTTGAGGGAGTGGAGATATATGATTTTGTGTAATTATCTGTGAAATTAAGGTTACTCTTTGAGGTAGTTTGAGACAACAGAATCGTTAAAGAACACATTGATAAAACGATTAGAATTACGACTTTCATAAGTTTTCATCCAATAATCTAGTGCGAAAAGACAGTCTTTATTTATCCATTGTAAAAATAATCCCAACCTTCATCACATTCATGTCTGTGTGTATTGCTTTTTTGTATAAGAGTTAAAACGTAATCTTGCAGTAACTGCTGACAAAATAGTACTCAAGATTATCTGAATAAGCTGCTTTTTACCCAAATACCAGAGTCTTTTACGTAAAAACAAGTACTTCTTAGAAGTATAAATTACATTTATTATGCAGAATTGAATTATTGCAGAAATGGGGGCAAGTAGAAAAGGGAAATGAAATGAGAACATTCTTTTACACATTGAAGGCTGAGCTTATGCAGAGAATAAAATATAAAACCCATGAATCTGGTTTTGTGAAAAAGTTTTTATGAAATATAATATGCTTCAAACTGTTTAATAACTGTAGACAGTTGTAACAGACGGTCTAGTTTTTTTAATCAAATATATAGTTGCCAACATGAAATCATACCTTAATAATTTGCTTTACTTTGTTCTAATCATACTTCCTATTGATGAAGCAATTAGTCAAAGCAAATATCCATATCAGGACGCTAATCTGCCCGTTGAAAAAAGAATTACCGACTTGCTTCAAAGGATGACGGTTGATGAAAAGATTCAACAGCTTGACATGTACTGGGGCAAAGAAGTCGCCAACATGGATGGGTCTAGCGTTGTTTCCTTTTCCCAACAAAAAGTTGAGGAGGTGTTTGGAACTACCGGTATCGGTTCCATTCATGATTTTTACCCCATCTCTGCAAAAATTACTAATGAGATTCAAAAATATGCAATTGAGAAAACAAGGCTGGGTATACCGATAATGGTTATTGAAGAAGGATTGCATGGATATGCGGGAAAGGGCAGTACTGTTTTCCCAATTCCACTTCAAATGTCTTCTATGTGGGATACTTCTTTGGTTCATAAAATTGGTAAAGTAATTGCTACAGAAGCCCGTGCGCACGGAATCCATATGATACTTGGACCTGTACTTGATATGGCGCGCGATCCGCGATGGGGACGAGTTGAGGAGACATACGGAGAAGACCCCTACTTGGATGCGTTGTGTGGTGTCGCAATGGTAAAGGGATTACAAGGCAAATCATTGGCAAGCAGCGATGCAGTAATTGCTGAGCCGAAGCACTTTGGAGTTCACAGTATTCCGGAAGCCGGATGTAACATTTCGCCCGTGAGTATTGGCGAACGGGAAGCACGTTCCTCTTTTTTATATGTTTTTGAAAAAGCTATTCGTGATGGAGGTGCAATGGGAATAATGGCGGCATACCATGAACTGGATGGAATTCCATGCGTAACAAACAAATGGCTTCTCACAGATGTTCTGAGAAACGAATGGGGTTTTAAAGGATTTGTTCTATCGGATTTGGGTGCGATTCGTATGAGTTTGGAAAGCCATAAGGTAGCCGTTGATACGAGTGATGCATTAACCCAAACACTTAAGGCTGGCTTGAATATGCAGTTTTATGATTTTGACCACAAAGGTTTTAGCAAAGGTATTAAAAACGCAGTTGAGAAAAAGATGCTTTCGCAAAAAGAATTGGATAATTCCATTAGCGATATTTTGAGAGTGAAATTTTTATTAGGTCTATTTG
Organism: Melioribacteraceae bacterium; assembly: GCA_041675645.1. Taxonomy (GTDB): domain Bacteria; phylum Bacteroidota; class Ignavibacteria; order Ignavibacteriales; family Melioribacteraceae; genus Stygiobacter. The sequence goes on along the minus strand of JBAYTN010000048.1, from coordinate 12,661 downwards.
ATAAACCATATTCCGATACAACATTGATAGCAAAAGTTCTTCATACGGAAGAAAACCAAAAATTAGCTTTGAAAGCAGCGCAAGAGGGAATTGTTCTTTTGAAGAATGAGAAAAACACTTTACCAATAAACAAAGATGTAAAATCAATAGCAGTAGTTGGACCTTTAGCTGTTAGCGAATATATGGGCGGTTATACTAATGCAGACGCAAAAGGTATTTCTATCCTTGAAGGATTGAAGCAAAGAACTGGGAACACAATACAAGTAAATTATGAAGCTGGTTATACAAGAGATTCGAGTAAATCATCGGAAGAATACCGCAATAAAGCAGAAGAGTTGGTTAAAAAATCCGATATGACAATTGTTGTTTTAGGCGAAGAACCAAACGTTATTGGTGAAGGTAAAGATAGAGAAAGTCTTGACCTTGATAAAGAACAGGATGAGCTTATACAAAGTTTACACAAAACAGGAAAGCCTATCGTGGTAATTTTATTTAACGGCAGACCGTTAAGCATTTGTTGGATAGCGGATAATATTCCGGCTATTGTTGAAGGATGGTTCGCAGGAGAAAAAGGTGGACTTGCTATAGCCGATATTTTATTAGGCAAAATAAATCCTTCAGGAAAATTACCAATTACATTCCCGCGTTCCGCTGGTCAGATACCTTTCTATTATAACCGTAAACCAACAGCCAAACATAAATATGTGGATAACCCGATTATCAATAAACCGTTGTTCTGTTTTGGTCACGGGCTTAGTTACACAAACTTTGAGTATTCCGATATGCAAATTTCTCCTTTAAAAATTCCCATCAACGGAAAAGCTGATATTAGTATAACAATTAAAAACACGGGAAAAGTTAAAGGTACGGAAGTGGTTCAGTTATATGTAAGAGACATGATTGGCAGCGTAGCAACACCGGTTTTGTCTTTAAAAGGTTTCAACCGTATTACTCTTGACCCCGGTGAAATTGGTACTGTGAATTACCAAGTTGGAGCAGAGGAACTTTCTCTTTGGAATAGGTTAATGAAGCGTGTTGTCGAACCAGGTGAATTCAGTATAATGATAGGAAGTTCCTCCGAAGACATTCGTCAGAAATCTAGTCTTTGGGTTGTTGATAAATAATTTAATTTTTTTTTAATGATTCATTATGAAAATTAATTGTCTATGAAGTTTATCGATGTGCTTAATTGGAGTGTGAAAGTATGAAATCAATAGTATCGATTTTTTTGACTGTGCTTGTTGTGGGATTATCTGCGAATTGTTATTCCCAGACTTTCACGCCGGCTGATCCGGAATATTATTCAATGGAAAGACAGCAGATGCGCTTCGATGATCATCAAACTTTACTTTTCAATTATAGAGGCTTTGCGTGTCCTCGCCAATACAGCATGACGGGTTTTACAAATGTTCAGTTTATGCCAGTTAATGCTCCAAGATATTCATTCTACTTGAACTTAATGGATAATAGAACTGGTAAGGTTATTCAAGATGATGTTCCTCAAACTTGGGATAAGCGAATTTATGAAGGGAAAGGATATGACCCGTTGGCCGCGAACTTTAGACCGAATTCCCCATTCGTCGTAGTAACCCAAGATGAAAAATGGCAGCCGAATTCGTATTCGAGATCTGGAACATTTCACAAAGAAATGGGAGGAAATTGGATTAGTTTTTCAATGGAGACGGTCACAAATGTTTCAAGTAGTAATGATGAAGTATTTCTAAAAATTATTTTTAGAAATAGAAAAGAGGAGCCGATAAATCTTACACTTATTCCGCAACAATTTGCAAAGAAATTGGAATATGACGGTGCGAATGGAACAGATACCACAAGGCAAATAGATGTTTTTACCTTAGCGAGTGAGCAAATGAGGGTGACTGTTTCATCGAATATTAAAACAATAACCGATAAGGGTTTTGAATTAACTTTGCAACCGGGTAAAACCGAAACAGTTTGGTTCGCAATCCAATTTTATTCGGCAGATAAGAAAACTCCGGCTCTCTATCAGAAAGATATTCCGATTAGAATGCAGCATGCGGAATTAACAACAAGAGAAAAGTTGAAATGGGCTTATAACACTTTCCCGCACTTGGAAAGCGCAAATAAAAAGTTCGAAGAATATTACTACAGAGCTTTGCAGTCTGTATTGATGTGCCGGTATGAAAATCCAAATTTCATTACAAATCCTTTCTGGGCGGTTGGTACTTGGCAGTTTACTATTAGCTGGGATAACTCTTATTCATCCGATGTTCTTGCAATGCTCGACGCTAAAAGTCTGAAGGAAGCAATACTTACAGATTTACGCGAAGTAAAAATGAGAAAAACTTATGTCAGCTGGAAAGGTGCAAATTGGGATAACATTTATATTCAAGAGCCGTTTGCTTTACAGATTATGATCGAAGCATATCTAAGACACACAGGTGATTACACAATCTTTAATGAAAAGGCCGGGGACGCTACTATTTGGCAATGGATGAAGCGATGGATAACCGAACTTAAAACAAATTATACAAATAAAGACGGATTGATAGACGTTGGTTATGACACTCAAAAAATAATAGAAATCAGAACTGACGGTTATAATCATGTTGTGCCGGTTCTTAATATCTTAACCACACATTTGCTTTACAGAATGTCGGAATGGGGAAAACTGTTGAACGATTCCGAAGGCGAAGAATATCTTAATGATGCAGAAAGATTGAAAGATTTAACAAATAAAAATCTTTGGAACGATCAAGAAGGTTGGTTTGATAATCTTTATCCCGATGGAAAGAAAGGATCTATCCGGACAATGCACTTATATGATGCGCTCGGAACCAACCATTTGTCTGGCGAACAAATTAACAAATTGGTAAGTCATCTTAAAGAAGGTGTCTTTCTTGGAAAATATGGTGTTTACTCAATTGCCAGAAATGATACCGTTCATTGGGATTTAATTGATTCAGATTGGGGCGGCGGTGGGCAATATGCCGGAATGCCGGGACGAATTTCGCGTTACCTTTTTCAAAATGGCTTTGCAGAAATCGGTTGGAATATTATTAAACGTAACATGCGCTACATTGATTATTTCCCATACTTTCCTCAGAATCCAAAAACAGATAATCCGGAACAAGATAGATCATCTATGCCGTTGGAAATTTCTTCCGGCGCCGGAATTGAAGCGATTATTTTCGGTGTGTTTGGAATTTCGATAGAGGGGTATAACTTATCGATCAAACCAAATACTTGTGAAGATTTGGGAGAAACAACGCTTAATAATTTTAGTTTCAGAGGTAAGTTGTATAAGATACAAATGCACAAAAGATCATTTGATGTTTATCAGGATGGAAAACTTTATGAGTCGAAACCTTATGGCGAATCTGTAGTGGTAACCTTTGCAACTCAATAGCTGCGGAGTGGTTCGAAAAATACTTGAATTAGCAAAGGAGAGCATTTATGAAAAAAATTCTAACCGTTGTTTCGTTTATTATTTTATCATGGACTTCAATTACAAATGCGCAAAATAAATATGAGAGTTATTTTAGTGATTGGCCGGAAGGGCAAACACCTAGTGTAATTGGAAAACGTGTTGCCAATCGTTTTATGGAAAGTCCGCATTTCAATTACGGTTTTCCGGGTAATCCTATTTTCATATTCTATCCCGAAGTTTGCACTTGGTACGGAGCTCTTCGTTTTGCCGAAGCGATCCGCGATAAAGAAATTCTACAGAAACTAATTGATCGTTTCGAGCCACTTTTCAATACGGAAAAGAAACTGATTCCAATTCCCGACCATGTAGATAATACTGTATTTGGCGCAGTTCCGTTGGAACTGTACATCCAGACGAAAGAACAGAAGTATCTTGATCTTGGGAAAACGATTGCCGATGCGCAATGGATTCTTCCGGAAAAGCAAAAAAATAATCCCTTGTCTGTTGATTACGATAAGCGGGGATTAACTTGGCAGACGCGAATGTGGATTGACGATATGTTTATGATTACAGCAGTGCAATCGCAAGCTTATAGAGCCACTCATGATAGAAAATATATTGACCGTGCGGCAAGCGAAATGGTTGTTTATTTAGATTCGCTGCAACAGCCTAACGGATTGTTTTATCACGCGCCGGATGTTCCATATTTCTGGGGACGAGGAGACGGCTGGATGGCTGCGGGCATGTCGATATTGTTAAAAGAGTTACCAAAGGATAATGCGAACTATTCAAAAATTCTAAATGGCTACAAAAAAATGATGTCAACACTTCTTAAGTATCAAGACAAAAATGGAATGTGGCATCAGTTGATTGACAAACCGGATTTATCGTGGGCAGAAACTTCTTGTACCGGTATGTTTACATTTGCTTTCATCAACGGTGTAAAAAGTGGTGCCTTGGAAGAAGATGAATATGGACCAGCAGCAAGAAAAGGGTGGCTAGGTTTAATAAAATATATTGATGAAAAAGCAGATGTTCATGAAGTTTGTGAAGGAACAAATAAGAAAAACGATTTGCAGTATTATCTAGATAGAAAAAGAAATATTGGCGATATGCATGGACAAGCACCAATTCTTTGGTGTGCGGCAGCCTTGATCAACTAAATGGAAGAATGTTTATCATGAATAAGAAAATCCTCATCCTTACACTATTACTCATTCTAATTTGCACTAGCAAAAATTTCTCTGGTGATAAAGATTGGTTAACAAAACCATCCAGTCCTACTTCTGTTTTTCTGAGATCTTATAAAAGTCATAATGGTAATTCAGAATGGAAAATAAAAAAGTATGCTGAAACAAAGGAAGACGGAAGTATTATTTCACAACCCGATTACGATACTCCGGATTGGCTTAATGCAATTGTTCCGGGAACAGTTTTAAATACATTAGTAGCTAATAAAATATATCCAGATCCCTACTTTGGGGATAATAATAGAAAAAGCAAAAAAATAATCCCAGATATAGCTGATATTGGAAGAGAGTTCTATCATTTCTGGTTTCGCACTGAGTTCAATATTCCTAAATCTTTTACGGGCAAACGTATTTGGCTGAAATTTCATGGCATCAACTATAAATGTGAAATTTGGGTGAATGGGAAAAAGTTGGGAAAGATGGAGGGAATGTTCAATTCTCAAGCATTCGATATTACTTCTATTGCAAATCTTAATGGCCGAAATGCATTAGCAGTAGATATGCTTCCGGTTGATTTTCCGGGTACAACAAAATTAAAAGAGAACAGACCGGGAGCTGTAGGAGAAAACCAAAATGGTGGTGATGGTGAAATTGGAAAAAATGTAACAATGCTTATGAGCGTAGGATGGGATTTTACAGCTAACGATGGAATCCGTGATAGAAATACCGGCATTTGGAGAGACGTTGAGTTGTATGCTACCGGAGATGTTGTTTTGGAAAATCCGTTTGTTCAAACAAAACTTCCGTTGCCGGATACAACAATCTCACGGCAGACAATATCAGTTGAAGTGGTTAATGTTTCGGATATACCTCAAATTGGTAGAGTGAAAGGAACTATTACAGAAGAAAAAATTCATTTTGAGAAGGAAGTTATTCTTGCGCCCAAGGAAAGGAGAGAAATTGTTTTCTCTGCCAATGATTTTCCTCAATTGATTTTAAAAAATCCAAAACTCTGGTGGCCAATTAATAAAGGTAAGCAAAATCTATATACTCTCGAATTGAAATTTATTTCTAGTAATAAAGTGAGTCATCAAATTGCTACAAAATTTGGAGTTAGGGAAATATCATCAGATCAAAATACACCGGATAACTCACGGAGATTTATTGTGAATGGTCATCCGGTTTTCATACGAGGAACCAACTGGATTCCAGAAGCAATGTTGCGCAACTCCGAAAAAAGAACTTTCACAGAATTAAAATACACGCATCAAGCCGGATTAAACTTAATTAGGTTGTGGGGCGGCGGCATTGCCGAATCAGATTACTTTTACGATTTATGCGACAGATACGGAATTCTTGTTTGGACCGAATTTTGGATGACCGGTGATACTGAATATCCGGTTGATTCGTTATTGTATTTCAAAAACGTAGAAAGTACAGTTAAAAGAATTCGTAATCATCCTTCGCTTGCATATTATGTTTCCTCTAATGAATCGACTGAAATGCCGGGCGCGCCGGAGGTTTTTAAGAGATTGGACAGCACAAGAGGATATCAAATGCAGTCCGAGTGTTGTGGTATTCACGACGGCAGCCCATATAAATATGAAAATCCAATGCAGTATTATGAAAATACAGCTTCAAAGAGAGGCAGCAGAGTTGACGGTTTCAACCCGGAATACGGTACACCATGCCTTCCCATATACGAATCATTATTAGCAATGATGGATCAAAAAGATTTATGGCCAATAAGAGACAGTGTTTGGAATTATCTTGATGGCGGAGGTTTTCATCAAGTAACAACAAAATATAAAGAAGCAGTTAATCAATTTGGAGAATCATCATCTATTGAAGAATTTGCGAAGAAAGCACAGCTTGTAGGCGCATTGAATTACCGCGCAATTTGGGAAGTTTGGAATTACAATAAATTCAATTATGGGGAACGTTGGGCCTCCGGATTTTTGTTCTGGTATCATAATAGTCCCTTGCCGCAAGTTGCATCACGTATGTATGATTACTCTTTGGAACCTACTGCCGCACTTTACTACTCACAAAATGGGTTAGCTCCTTTACACCCACAATTTGATTATCTGAAAAATACTGTATCGGTATACAACGATTACAGAATTTCATTTAAGGACTATAAAGTTAGCGCAACTGTTTATGATTTGAATTCAAAACCAATATTGACTGAAAGTTCGAAAATTGATATCCCGACCGACGGTGTAGTGAAAGATGCTTTGAAGATCATTTTCCCAACTGAGATTACTCAAGTACACTTTATAAAGATTCGTTTAAGTGATTCCAAAGGAAAATTGGTTGGTGATGCTTTTTACTGGCGCTCGAAAGATGAATACAAAGGTGCTTGGACTATAAGCGGACCAGCTGTTTCCGGGTTTGAAGAACTTAATAAGCTTGCAAAAGGAAAATTGCTGCTAGAAACAGTGCAAAAGGAAATTAAAGAATTTAAGTGTATTGAAGTAAAAATTACAAATCCGGGTAATTCAATTGCTTTTTTCACACAATTGAAATTGCAAGATGAAAAAGGTAAACAAATTAGACCGGCATTTTATTCTGACAATTTTTTCTCTCTGCTTCCGAATGAAAGCAAAAAGATAATTGTTGAAATACCTGAGGATAGTTTTTCGGGTAATCAAGTTAATATTGTTTTAGATGGATGGAATACTGCCAAAGCAAGTTATCAAATGCTATTAAGATAAAATTATATACTGGGAAGATGGACTAATGATTAAAAATCGTTTATGGAAGTTTCGGTTTATAGAACTAAAGATTTACAGCATTACCATTGCGTTGTTATTGCAAGCAAGTATTTTAATTACAGCGCAAGATTATTCGCTTGGCATTGGAAAATATCCAGGTAATCCCAAAGAAAATTTTTCTCCTACCATTAAATATGACGAGAATACATATAGGAATATTGCGTTGTTGCGACCGGTTTATGGTTCAAGTAGTTATGATTTTTGTTTGACTCCACAATTAATAACTGACGGTGTTATTGAAGAAAAAATGCCCGGCTGGTTAGTCATACAAAGTGTTGATGAAATCTATCAACGACCTGACCGCGAAAAATTAATTGATAGAAATATTTCATCTAGGAAAACTTTTCCGTATAAAAGTTTTTGGGTGCAAATTGAAATGGCTGGAAACTATAATCTGCCTAAGGTAAATGGTTTTAGATTTAGCGGAACGGTTTATGTTGATACTGCTTATAAAAAAACTGAACCTTGGAGTATAAAAGTTGTTGGTTCTGATGATGGCAAGGAATGGATTGATGTGGGTGTATTAACCAACAATAAGCTTATAGGAGATACACTTACCGGTTATAGAAGGAAAATATATGAGCAGAATTATCGGATTTTTAACGAAGCTTTTACGTTAGCAAATACCGTTGAGTATAAATTTTATCGTGCGGAATTCAGTTCGAATAATTTGGAAAGCTGGCGCTTGGCTGATTTTTTACTACTCAACAATGGTGAGCCGTGCGGAATTGGAGGACCATATAATTTCTCCAGTTCATGGAAAAGCTTAGGCTCCCAAAAGGAATGGGTATATGTTGATCTTGGAGCCATATGCACCTTTGATAGGATAAATCTTTATTGGTTGAAGCGTGCAGAGTCCGGTTCAGTTCAGATTTCAAATGACGCGAAAAGTTGGAAAACTATTTCGATACTTCCTATGAATTCTATTTCGAAAGATGAAATAATTTTAGATAAAGTTTATCAAGCTAGATATGTAAAGTTGAATCTGGACAAAGCAGCATCACAAGAAGATGGCTACATCTTAACTGAGTTCGAAATTTATGGTAAAGGTGCTCCTTATGCCGTTGCTCATTTGCAATCGAAACCAGATAAAAATGCTAACGTGATTCTTTCCGGTGGATCTTGGAAATTACAGAGATCTTCATTTGTAAAAGACAATTTAGAAACGATTTCCAAAACCGGTTACAATGACAATAATTGGGTTGTAGCTACAGTACCGGGGACAGTCCTTGTATCCTATCTTAATAACGGAATGATTCCCGATCCGAATTATGGAGATAATCAATTTTTAATTTCAGATTCATATTTCTATTCAGATTTTGTTTATCGTGATGAATTTGATATCCCGAATTCATACAAAGGTAGAAAAGTATTTCTTAATCTTGATGGTATTAACTGGAAAGCTGATGTTTACTTAAACGGTAGTAAACTCGGTAAAGTTGAAGGTGCATTTACTAGAGGTAAATTTGATGTAACAGATTACATCATTCCCGGCAAAAAAAATGCGATTGCGGTTTATATCTATAAAAATTATGCACCGGGGTTTGTAAAAGAACCAACATTTAGAGATCATCAAGCTAATGGCGGAGAGCTAGGACTCGACAATCCAACATTTCATGCTTCTGTTGGTTGGGATTGGATTCCATCGATTCGCGGCCGTAACATTGGAATTTGGAATGAGATTTATCTATCAACGAGCGGAAATGTGACGATTGAAGACCCTTATGTTTCAGCAAAACTTCCATTGCCCGATACAACTTCTGCTGATTTAAGAATTGAACTAACTCTTAGGAATCATAAAAAGGAAAATGTTCATGGCTTACTAAAGGGAAAAATTGGAAGCGTAAAATTTGAAATTCCAGTTTCGTTGTCCGCATTGGAAACAAAAATTCTAAAACTTGATCCATCAATAATTGCTTCGCTTCATATTGCAAATCCTAAAATTTGGTGGCCTAATAGTTATGGTAAACCCAACCTTTATGATGTTAAATTAGAATTTGTTTTAGCAAATGGCCGTGTATCGGACTCGAAAGAATTTATAACCGGAATTCGAGAAATGGCCTATTCACACGATGGAAACGTTCTTAAAATATGGGTAAATGGAAAACGGTTTATCGCACGTGGCGGCAATTGGGGCTTTTCGGAATCTAACTTGAGGTATCGTTCAAGGGAATATGATATCGCAGTTCGCTATCACAAAGAAATGAATTTGAATATGATAAGAAATTGGGTGGGTCAAACGGGAGATGATGAATTTTTTGAAGCATGCGACAAATATGGAATTGTAGTTTGGCAAGATTTCTGGCTTGCTAATCCTGGAGATGGCCCTAACCCTAAGGATCACAAACTGTTCTTGCAGAATGCTGAAGATTTTGTAAAACGAATTCGAAATCATCCTTCAATTGGATTGTATTGCGGAAGGAATGAAGGCTATCCTCCGGAAGAACTCGATAAAGCAATTCGCACAATGTTACCCAAGCTTACTCCGGAAATTCACTACATTTCTAGCTCTGCTGATGAAGTCGTTAGCGGACATGGACCTTATTCAGCAAAGTCTGTAAAATATTACTTCAAGGAAAGAGCTACGCCAAAATTTCACAGCGAAATAGGGTTGCCTAGCCCGGTTTCTTTGGAAAGTCTAGAGGAGATGATGCCCGATTCTTCACTTTGGCCAATTAACCTAATGTGGGGCATTCACGATTTTAGCATGGAAAGCGCACAAGAAGGGGAAAATTTCATGAAGATCTTGGAGAATAATTTCGGTCGTATTGATAATGCTAAAGAGTGGTCGAAATATGCTCAGTGGATTAGTTACAATGGTTACCGTGCGATTTTGGAAGCACAAAGTAAAAACAGAATGGGTGTGCTTTTCTGGATGACTCATTGTGCATGGCCATCACTGGTATTTCAGACTTACGATTATTACTTCGAACCTACTGGTGCTTATTTTGGGTGTAAAAAGGGAAGCGAGCCGTTGCATATACAATGGAATAGTTATACGGACAGTATTGAAGTTGTAAATTACAGTGCAATTGATGGAAAAGATTTAAATGCAATTGTTGAGCTAATTAATCTTGATGGCTCTATAGTGTTTAAAGAGCAGTTTGAAGTTGATTGTTCAATTGATAACATAAATCGTGTATGTAAATTGACAAAACCAGATGGCTTAAGTACAACTTACTTTATTCGCCTTAAACTTGAGAAAGCAAACAAACTTGTTTCGGAAAATTTTTATTGGAACGGTTTACAAGAGGAAAATTATCAAGACATTGCAAATTTGCCAAAAGTAAAACTTGATGTGTCTACCAAATCCATTCAGAAAGAGGGTAAGTGGATTTTAACTACTCTGCTAATCAACAATACCAGAACACCAGCGCTAATGGTTCAATTGAAAGTTATAGGAAACAAGGACAAAAAAAGAATTTTGCCGGTTAAATTAAGTGATAGTTTCATTTCCCTAATGCCGGGTGAAAAAAGAATAATCCAAATAGAATTGAAAAACGAAGATACTCGAAGAGACAAACCGGTAGTTGTTGCAGAAGGTGTAAATATTGAATAAAAATTTTGCTTAGACTTGCGTTAATTATAATTATTGCAAAACGAATTTTGGTACATTATGAATAAACTCGCTGTCCTACTATTGTTTGTCGGAGTTTTCGAAATAGCAGCACAAAAAACTGTAGAAAAACTTAGCTATCATAATATTAAGACTGATAAAGAGGGGAAAATACTGCCATGGTATTCGGATGATTTAGGTCAAGCATATGATTATGTGATTAATCTGACTTGGAAGTTTTGGGATTCTATGAGAATTGATTCAAACGGACTTCCTTATTACATGAATCACCAAGTGTGGAAGCGTGATAAAAATGATCCGCGTGGTATTGGCGGAGACCAAATATCTATGGCTTTATCATCTTGGCGTTTATTATATGCATATAATGGCAATCCAAAAATTCTAGAAAACATGAAATTCATGGCGGATTATTATTTATCACATTCTCTTTCATCAAAGGAATGTGTATGGCCAAATATTCCTTATCCATACAATACTTCTGTCCTCTCGGGCGTATATGATGGTGATATGATTCTTGGCAAAGGGTACACTCAACCGGATAAAGCCGGCTCTTTCGGCTATGAATTGTTAAATCTATATAAAATTACAGAAGACACGAAATACCTAGAAGCAGCAACAGATATTGCCAACACTCTTTCCAAACATGTAGTTGCGGGGCATCAATATCAATCACCTTTACCATATAGGGTTGATGCACTGACTGGCGAAGTCGGAGTTCTAAAAGATGGTGAAATCGAAAAGATCAAATATGCATATACAACTAATTGGACGAGTACAATGTATTTGTTTCGTGATCTTTCAGCCATTAAAAATGGTAAGGTTGAACAATTCAAGAATAGTTATAACACCATAATTAATTGGATGAAGACTTACCCAATGAAAACAAATAAATGGGGGCCTTTCTTTGAAGATGTTGGATTGTGGTCGGATACTCAAATAAACGCAGTAACTTTTGCTGAATTCGTATTAATGAATCCTAATGAGTTTTCAGACTGGAAAAAAGAATCATTCCAAATTATTGATTGGGTGTACGAAGAATTGATTAATGAGAAATGGGAATCTTACGGTGTTGCTGTTGTTAATGAACAAACTCACTATAGAGTTCCGGGGAATAGTCATACAGCTAGGCAAGGCTCTGTAGAATTACTTTATGCATCAAAGACTGGAGATGAATTCAGAAAAGGTGTTGGCCTAAGACAGTTGAATTGGGCAACATATATGGTTAATACTGATGGTGAGAATACATATCCAAATAACGAAACATGGTTGACTGATGGTTATGGCGATTATGTGAGGCATTATCTTAAAGCAATGAGCATTTTTCCGGAGTTAGCACCGGCGAATCAAAATCATTTAATTAAAACATCTTCAATAGTTAAGTTTATCCGATATAGTGCAAATAAGATTGAGTATGAAGTATTTGATAAAACATCCAGCGAAGTATTGAGACTGAAATCTAAACCAAAAAAAGTGTCTATAAATGATAAACCTTTGAATGAATCTGGCAAATTAGATAAGAAAAATTACTGGAGCTGGGTTCCATTGAATAAAGGGGGTGTTATGAATCTGGTTCATAAGAGCGGTACAAAAATCAAAATTGAGTTTTAAGCAACATAGATGAAAAATTCAGTTATTTGTCGTTTTTACCAATAGACAGATAATATTTACGGAAATACCAGAATGCCCGGGAATGCTCTCTTATTTTTCT
>JBAYTN010000047.1:0-34814 GCA_041675645.1 Melioribacteraceae bacterium | reverse complement strand
ATCCGCAAATTGCAAATGCTACTTATGCTCAAAGAGATGAAAGAAGACACAACCGTTTAGGAAGAATTGGACTTGTTGTAGATCATCAATTAACAGAAACAAGTTCACTTAGCGGAATGGCATTTGTTTCTCCAAAGTATTTGCAGCGATCGGAAAGGGGAACATTCAGAGACTTCACTCGATATCATTTTGGCGGCAATTTCATTTATAAAAATAGACTTAAGCTAGGAGATGAACTGATCAATCAGATTGTTGCGGGTGTTGATGAAGCATATCAAGATGGTGCTGTTTTGTTTTATTCACTTAGTTCGTCAAACGGAAGAGGCGATCAGCTAAAAGATAACAAGCGGGAAGGGGCAAATACGTTCGGTGCGTTTCTACAAGATGAAATTATGTTTGGTGAGAAAGCCAGCTTAATTATAGGTGCGCGTTATGATAAGATTACATACTATTCTGAAAGCTTCATCGATGCTCGGTATGGTTTGCAAGAAAAATCATTTGAAAGTTTTACCCCCAAAGCCGGTTTTACATATCGTATTAATCCGGCGTTCAGTTTTTATGCTAATCTAGGCGGTGGAATAGAAGTACCGGCGGGCAACGAGACTGATCCATCTTCAACTTATGGACAAGATCTGGTTTATCTCCTAAATCCGCTTTTAGAGCCGATTATCTCTACAACTTATGAAGTTGGATTAAAACACGTTTTCGTTTTCAACAATGATTTGCTCAAATATATTAATTATGATTTAGCGCTTTATCATATCAACATTAAAAATGATATTGTGCCATACAGAGGCGGACGATTTTATTTTACTGCTGGAAAAACTACTCGCAAGGGATTAGAGTTGGGAACGGAAGTACAATTTGCAAACGCCATTAACTTACGTGGTGCTTTTACTTACACAAACAGTAAATACGATGAATATTTAGTTGATTCAGTTCACTATGGGAAGCCAAATAAGTTCGCAGATTATTCCGGTAATCAAACCGCCGGAATTCCAAAGCTGTTTTACAATCTAAGCGTGTCCTATTCGCCAAAGAATTTATATGGATTATCCGGTTCAATTAGTATGCAGTCTGTTGGTAAATATTTTGTGGATGATGCTAATCAATCGGAAGTTCCGGGTTATTCGGTATTTAATGCCGCAATTGGTTTGAATGAAGGAATAAGAATTTCAAATTCACTTAGACTTTCTGCATTTTTTAATATCAACAATATTTTGGATTCTAAATACGCATCCTCGGCTTTCATCAATCCGGATATAGTAAATGGAGAAGCTTATTTCTTAGAACCGGGATTACCGAGAAATTTTGTGCTATCAGTTTCGCTTCATCTAAAATGATGTTCGAAATGACTGTAACATTTGCAGTCATAATTTCGTCTTATAGCAAAAAGAGAAATACATGATGCGAAAAAGTCTTTGGCTTCTGTTTCTTTTTACTGTTGAATTATTATCACAGTCATACAAGCTCAATGGAATTGTGCTGAATGGAGAAAACCAAGAACCGATTCCTTTTGTAAGCATTAGAATTGTAGGAACCACTCAAGGAACTTCTTCCAATACCGAAGGAAAGTTTTTATTAAACAGCGAAAAAAGAAATTTGAAGCTCGCTTTCACTTCAGTCGGATTCAAAAAACAGACTATTGAGGTTAACTTGGCTGGTAGTGAATTTCTGAAAATCGAGTTGAAACCAGAAGCAATAAACTTAGCAGAAATTGTGGTGGGGCAGAGGGAAGACCCGGCTTATGCGATTGTCAGAGAAGCCATCAAACGTAAAAAACAGAATCATGCCGGATTATCAACTCTCGAATACAATTTTTACTCTAAAAATGTTCTAAAATCCGACAGCACAGTTTCAATGGTTTCTGAAAATTACTCTACTGGTTACCTTAAAGTTGGGGATAAAGAAAAAGTGCTAGTAAAGTCAATTCATGTATCTGAGAATGAAAAGAAAAACAACATGGCTCTTGGTGTAAACCTTTTGAATAAGCATTACATCGATTTCTCCGAAAATGATCTGGAACTTGCCGGAAGCAAAGTTTATTTACCGCTTATGGATGACGCTTTCAGTTATTACGATTATCATTTATTTAAGACTTCTCAAACTGAAGAGGCTCGTGATTATTATATTGAAGTAATTCCGAAATCGAAAATTCAACCTTTGGTTGAGGGAACAATTGTTATTGAAGATTCCACTTTTTCACTGAAACGAGTTACTTTGAAAGCGAATGCCGGTGTTCGTATTCCATTTGTAAATGATTTTACTGCCGAGTTCGATCAGAAACTCGAACGCTTTGAAAAATATTGGCTTCCTACTTATTTCAAGTCGGATTTTAATTTGAGAATGAATTTTAGCAATCTAATAACCACAGGCACCATCTCTACAAATACGATTGATCTTTTCACAGAGTATAAAATTAATCCGAGCATTCCAGATACAATCTTTAAAATGAGAAGTTCGATTTCAAAACAAGACTCGGATACGACTCATAAAAATATTGTTAAGCCGCAAACACTAACGCGGACTCAGATTGATTCGTTACGTCCGATTCCTCTGACCTTGAACGAGGAAAAAGCTTACAGCGATTTAGATAGTTCGAAAAAATTTATGAAGCAAATAAAGTTCGGCGGAGTATTTGGCGGTTTAGCAAATGATGCTGTTAAAAACGGCGATAAAGAGAAGTCTGAAAGCGGATTCTGGAGTTATTTGGGAGATGCAGCTAAGTATTTACACTTTTTAAAAGTTGAGGATAGTAGAGTAAATGGGCTATTAGTTGGGCTGACTTACAGCAATTTAACTTGGCAGAAAGCATCTTTTAGCGGTTGGGCTGGTTATGCAGCGGGAAGAAAACAAGCTGAAGGCAGCATTTCAGCCTCATATTCATTGAGCAAAATGTTCGTCGATAAAATTGAAGTTGGGTATTCAAATCGTGCTAGAAATATTTCGTTACTGGATCCTTACCCGCAATTTCTAAATTCTGCTAATGTGCTTTTGGGGTTTGAAGATCAGTATAATTACTTACTGGGCAAAGAAGTTAGAATCAGTTTAACAAAACAGTCTCAGATCCCATTCAGTTTGCAAACCGATTTTATTTTTGAAAAGCAATCTTCGCTGCCGGAATTGAAATATCACAGTTTGTTTAGAAAAAATAGATTTGTCCGCCTTAATCCGATAATTACAGAGGGTAATGATAACCGAATTTCATTTTTGTTAAAGTTTGGTGAAGACCCCCAAGAATTTCAAGCTAAAGCTGAAGATGGAATGACGATTCAGTTTGATCTTTCAAATCCATTATTGGGAAGTGGTTTCAACTACAAACGCGTTCGATTTATTTCTCAGCTTGTCTCAAAAACATTTTTCAAAGAACTTTTCATCGCTCCATATCTTCAAATAGGAATTGAAGGTGGAATTACTCTAGGTGATTTTGGAATACAGCATTCAATTTCTCCAAATGTTGCTCTTAATATCTACTCACCTTCACAGTCATTTAAGGGATTAACACCATACGAGTATAACGGGGATAAAATGCTTGCATTGCATGTAGAACACAACTGGAGAACGATCCCTTTCCAATCGCTCGGATTGAATTTTCTCACAGATTTATACATCGATGTAATTACCGGATTCAGTGTACTCAAAAATTGGAACAATAAGAATTTTATCTCTCAGAAACATGACGACAAAATTTATTGGGAAGGTTATCTAAGTTTTGGGAAACTGCTTGGCGTAGGGCGGGTTGATTTTTGTTATACTGCAGAAAGAAAATTTGTTGTTAGAGTCGCATTAGCAAACTTATTATAAAAAAGGCGAACTAAAGTTCGCCTTTTTATTCTGTCGGTAAACAACAATTCTATTTTGCAATTAACTCAAGAGTGAAAATTGTTTCTTTACCATCTCTCAGTACAATAACATCAACTTTATCACCAGCTTTGTAATCTTGCACAGCGTACATGAAATCGTAAATGTTGCCAACGGTCTTTGGTCCAAATTTTACAATTATGTCTCCAGCTTTCATCCCGGCTTTAGCTGCCGGACTTCCTTCAGTCGTACCGGAAAGTTTGTAACCGGCACCGGTATATCCAAATTCCGGAACTGTGCCTACAGTAACTCTTGCGCGTCCGGAAGGACGCTGCTGAGCAACTTCTTCCACTTTTACGTAATCTAATCTTTTATCTAGCTTTTGTATCTCTTGTGTGATATCGTAAACGTAATTAAGAATACTTTCTTCACCTCCAACGTTGATCTTGTCAACATCGTCGGTAGGTTTGTGATAATCCGAGTGTGTTCCGGAAAAAAAGAAAAGAACAGGTATGCTCTTGTTAGAAAAAGATTGATGATCACTTCCGCCCGAACCGCCGTCGCTCATAGCAAGCTTAAATCCATAACTGTTCTTTTGATTTAACAGCTCTTTCCACTTGGAAGATGTGCCGGCGCCAATAATTGTAAGGTTTTTTTCTTCATTCAAACGCCCAACCATATCCATATTCAGCATAGCAGTTATGCTTTTAATATCAACAGAAGGATTATTAGTGTAGTAAGTCGATCCTAAGATTCCTAGTTCTTCCCCGGAAAAAGTTAGAAAAATTATGCTGCGTTTCAGTTCTCCTTTATTAGCAGCAAGCTTTTCTGCAACTTCCAAAACTCCGGTTGTGCCGGAAGCGTTATCATCAGCGCCATTATGGATTTGTTTATCGGCTCCTTTATACATAGATGATTCTTTCATCTGATCAATGCCGAGATGGTCGTAGTGTCCGCCGATTACAATGTATTCGTTTTTAAGAGTTGGATCGTTTCCTTCGAGAAGCGCACCTACATTTCTTGCGATCTTTTGAACTTCGTTGACTTCAGCAGAGAGTTCAACTTTGGTATTCTTTAGAATAAAAGATTGTGGTTTCTTAGAATCGTCAATTTGTTTTTGCATGTCTGCAAATACTAAATTTTCTCCTTTTAGTAATTGATCAGCAATTGCACGCGAAATTTGAACAACTGGAAAATCATTCATTCCCGGTGCGCCGTCGTAACGAGGTTCACCAATAATATCATCATTCTTTGGAAGCCAGCCGTTAACAATTAATAAGCCTAATGCTCCTTTGTCTTTCGCGTTGTTTGCTTTATTTCTTAAAGTAGTAAATCGTTCAAATTCAGAGCGGGAACTATCGTGTTCCGGATGGTTTTTAATTGCAACAACAACTTTGCCTTTTACATCAATTCCGGCGTAGTCATCATAATTAAGCTTTGCAGCAGAAATTCCATAGCCGACAAAAACAATTTCGCCGGTTAATTTTGCTTTACCCGAAAAACCTAAAGTTGAAAAATCCTTTTTTACCTTTAGTGCAGTTTTCTTTGTACCGCCTACTAAAGTGATGGAATTCTTTTTTGTCATTTCAACTTTTTCGATGAAAGGAAACTCTTGAAACCACTTTCCGTTGAATGCTGGTTTTAATCCGTAAGATTCAAATTGAGCTTTAATATAATCGCCGGCTTTGCGTTCTTCGGGAGAACCGGTAAATCTTCCTTTTAATGCATCTGAAGCGAGGTAATTTAAGTGAGCTTTTATTTCTTCCGCTGTTATATTCGCGTTACGACTTTTATCTTGTGCAGCAACAAATGAAACAAGTAAAAGTAAAAGAACCGAGATTCTTTTCATTCTATCCTCATAATTTGATTTCTGAAAAATTGTGAGCAAAATTAACTTTTTCATTCACCCAAACCAAAAAAGTTATTCCTTTTGTCCGGATATGCCCATCTTCAATTAACAACAAAATATTTTAGTGAAAAGTTGAATATTCCTATAAAATTTTGGCCAAATAGAACTTCTTGGCTAATATTTAATGTTACAATATAAAGCACTATTTTAAGATCGGACTCACGGTAATCAATCCAAATTGAACTTTATAACACATTATAGGAGTTAATATGTCAAAGACATTCGAAGTTGTAGAACGCGTTGGAATATCAACAGAAAGCATAGCAGAAGCAGTGCGGGAAGTAGTTTTGGAAGCGAATTCAGAGAAAAAAGTTGGCTGGTTCGAGATTGTTGAAGAGAGAGGACGTGTAACTTCCGAAGGTAAAGTTGAATTTCAAGTTAAAGTTAGAATTGGCAGAAAACTAAAAGACTAAAAGACTAAAAGGAGAAAAAATGGTAATTAAAGTTGGAGATGCAGCACCGAATTTTTCGTTAAAAGATACAGCAAATCAAACACATAACTTGGCTGATTTTAAAGGCAAGAGTAATGTTGTTTTATTATTCTTTCCGGCAGTTGGAACCGGTGTATGCGAAAAAGAATTATGCTCTACAAGAGACAGCATGAAAGATTACGAAGGATTGAGCGCGCAAGTTTTTGGAATAAGCGTTGATGGTCCTTTTGCACAGAAACTTTGGGTTGATAAATATCAATTCAATTTTCCGCTTTTAAGCGACTTCAACAAAGAAGTATCACCAGCTTACGGTGCATTTTATGATGTATGGCTTGCCGGCAAGTGGGATCTGAAAGGTGTGGCTAAACGTGCTGCATTTGTCATTGACAAAAATGGAGTTGTTCAGCATGCAGAAGTTCTTGAAAACGCTGGTGAAGAACCAAATTATAGTGCTATTCAAGATTGCTTAAAGAAATTAAACTAATTTGTTTTGTTTCAAAGAAAAAGGAGACTATTAATGTCTCCTTTTTTATTTTTAAACGGAACTAATACTAAAGTATGTTATGTTGATGAAAATAAAGAGGTTGATATGTTAGAAGTCGGCAAAAAAGCTCCCGCATTCAAATTGCCCGATGCTAGCGGCAAGAAAATTTCTCTTAGCGATTTTAAGGGTAAGAAAGTTGTACTATATTTTTATCCCAAGGATATGACTTCCGGCTGTACACAAGAAGCATGCGATTTTCGAGATTCATTCCCGGATTTTGGCAAATTAAAAACTGTTGTAATTGGCGTTAGCGCAGATCCAGCTAGTGCACATCAAAAATTTACGGAGAAGTATAGTTTGCCTTTCATACTCTTGAGTGATGAAAATAAAGAAGTTCTCGAAAAGTATGGCGTATGGAAGGAAAAGAGTATGTATGGAAAGAAGTATATGGGAATTGAACGCACAACTTTTATTATTGATGAAGACGGAAAGATTCAAAGTATTTTCCATAAGGTAAAAGTTGCCGGGCATGTGGAAGAAATCCTAAAAGTGATAAAAGGGAAGTAACAGATGATTTACGTAACCCGACGGGAAGTGTTTTCAGCTTCGCACAGACTATATAATCCAAACTTATCGGAAGAAAAAAATAATTTACTCTTCGGGAAATGCAATAATCCTAACGGACATGGGCATAATTACACTTTAGAAGTAACAATATGCGGGGAAATAAATCCGGCTACCGGTTACTTGATTGATCTTAAACTCTTGAAAGAAATAATAATTGAAAATGTAATCACAAAAGTAGATCACAAAAATTTAAACCTAGATGTTGATTTTCTGGCTGGACAAATTCCTACTGCGGAAAATATTGCTATCGGAATTTGGAATCAGCTTGAATCAAAGATTCCGGTTGGAAAACTTTACTCTGTTAAGCTAAAAGAAACAGAAAATAATTTTATTGAATACAAAGGAAAGTGAAGTAATGGATTATTCAAAAATTGAAAAGGGTGTTAAAGATATTTTGACAGAGATCGGTGAAGATCCGAATAGGGAAGGACTTCTCAAGACGCCGGGACGCGTAGCAAAATCTTATGAATATTTGACCGACGGATATAATAAGAATATCGATGAACTTTTAAACGATGCGATTTTCAATGAAAAGTATGACGAAATGGTTATTGTTAAGGATATTGATTTCTATAGCATGTGCGAGCATCATCTTTTACCATTCTACGGAAAAATTCACATAGCATATATACCTAATGGTAAAATTGTTGGACTGAGCAAGATTCCCCGTATTGTTGATATGTATGCGAGACGTCTTCAAGTACAAGAGAGAATGACACAAGAAATTGCGGATACACTTGAGAAATATTTATCGCCGAGAGGTGTAGCAGTTGTCGCCGAAGGCTATCACATGTGTATGATGATGCGAGGCGTTCAAAAACAAAACTCAATTACCACAACAAGCGCCATGCACGGAATTTTTTAAGGAAGATGCTAGAACCAGAACTGAGTTCCTAGGTCTAATTGCAAAGAGAATTTAATGGCCGAAAAGAAAAAAATAATCTGGATTACTGGTGCTAGTGCCGGAATAGGTAAATCCCTAGCTGAAGTTTTTGTTAATCATGGTCACTATGTAGCGGGTACAGCAAGAAGAATAGATAAGCTGAATCAGATTAGGGAAACGCTAGGAGAAAAATTTGTTCCGATTGAGTTGGATATTTCCAACAAGCAAAGTGTAGAAAAAGTTTTTGTGCAGTTAAATTCAGAATTTGTGATTGACGCTTTAATTAGTAACGCTGGCATTACTTCTTTTAGTAAAGCTATCGAAGATTCTCTAGAGACTGTAGAAAATATTATTCAAACGAATCTTCTTGGCTCTATTTATACAATTAAGAATGTTCTTCCAAAAATGATTGAGCGTAAAGACGGTACGATCATAAACATACTTTCTGTGGTAACTCAAAAAATATTTACCGGCAGCAGCGCTTACTCTGCATCAAAATCCGGGTTACTTGCTTACACTCAAGTTTTAAGAGAGGAGTTGCGGGATAAAAATATCAGAGTTATTAATGTTTCACCCGGACCAACAGCAACCGATATCTGGCCAGAGAAAGCGCTGAATAAATATTCGGAGCGTATGATGACTACAGATGCTATTGCAAATCTTATTTATAAAATTTATGAAGAAAAGAGTAATCTTGTTGCTGAGGAAATAGTACTGAGGCCAATAACTGGCGAGTTATAGTTTAAAAAACAAAACCCCGCTAAGCGGGGTTTTGTTTTCACAATGTTGGTCAATTATTTTTCAACTTGTTCTTTATCTCTCATTTCCTTTTTCATCATCATTTCTTGTCTGCCTTTTTCGCGATCTCGCATCATCATCATTTTTGCGCCGGCTTTAGCTCTATCCTTCATCATTTTCATACCTTGGCCCATTTTAAGTAAGTGCTTAGCCCAGATTTCTTTCTGATCTTTATCCAACATTTTATTTATTTCAATCCACTTCTTAATTCCCATTTCTTTCATCTCAGCTTGGAGCTTGCTGTTGTCATTTGTTAGTTGAAGAAGTTTTTTCTCGTCAACATTTCCATCTTGAATCATCTTCTTAATTTCAATCTGGTTTTTTTCAATCTTTGCTTTAATATCTACTGCAGCTTTTTGATTCTCATAGTTTAAGTCTTGAAACTTCTTTTCTTGGTCCGGAGTAAGTTTGAGCATCTTAACTGCGTTTTGACCGCGATGCTGCATCATTTTCTCTCTGTGGTTCTGTGCTGAAACTGTTTGAGAAATGAAGATGATTCCAACGAGTAATAATACTATCTTTTTCATGGTTACCTCTTTTATGGTTACTGTTTGTTCTGTCTTTTGGTATTTTGACATTGTTAGTATTGAGTTGGTTTAATCAAACAAAAAAATGAACATAGTCGCAGTTAAGAATGAGGTTTTTGAAGGATTGTATCTTTAAACCTTACAACCGGATGGAATGTCTATCAAGCAAGAGAATAATGGAGTTATGGTTCAAGACGCAGATTTTGATCTGATTAAGCAGTTTCTTGAAGGTTCAGAACCGGCGTTCAACGAGATTGTGCGGAAGTATCAGAAAAGAATATACTGGCATGCGCGTCAGATGCTTGGTAACCATTTGGATGCCGATGAGGTTACACAAGAAGTTCTTATTGTAATGTACAAGAAACTCCAGAGTTTCAATTATCAATCAAATTTGTTTACTTGGATATATAGAATTGTTACTACTCGCAGTTTGAATCAAATTAGGAAAAGAAAAATTAAAAACTTCTTTTCTATAGATGATGATAATCCGGAAGTCGATCTTAAAAGCAATGTTGATATTATTGGTGATTTAGTTAATAGAGAAAAACTTGCAAGGGTAAATAAGGTCTTGGAGAAGTTGCCTATTAAACAAAGACAAATATTTGTAATGAGGAATTTTGAACAGTTGTCTTACGAGGAAATTTCGCAAATTACTGGCAAGAGTGTAGGCGGATTGAAGGCAAATTATTTTCATGCTATAAAAAAAGTGTTGGAGAAAATAAATGAACACGAATAGAGAGAGAATTATACAGTACATCGCGGAGTTGATGAATGAAAGTGAAAGAGTTTTGTTTTCTCGTGAACTTGAAAGTTCCGAAGAGTTGAAAGCCCAATATGATTCTGTGAAATTAGATTTAGAAAAATTCTCTATCGGGAAAATTGAAGCAGATGAAAGATATTTTAGCAATTTACTTCCTTCGGTTAGAAGCAAGGTAGAAAAACCGGTTAAGAACAAACTTTTGCCAAGATTAGCGTTTGCTATACCAACTCTTGTAGTAGTTGTTATAGCTATAATTTTGATTCAGCCTAAGTACAATTCAAGCAGCAGTAACCTCGAAATTGTAAACGAAATTATTGAAAATCTTGACGATGAGATTATTTCTTCAAAATATATTTCGGATTTAGAACTTGATGTAAGCCGTTATTATAAAACTTTTGCTTCTATTACTGAGAATAACGAAGTGGTGTTGGATGAATCAACCAAGAACAGAATTTTGACCGTTTATGATTATCCTTTAAATGATGAATTATTATCTGCACAGAGCCTGACTAAAGAGGAACTTGAAAACATTTATTCAAAGATTCAAACCAAGAATTATTAATTAGGAGAGTATGATGAAAATCGTACATGTTTTATTAATTGTATTATTACCAGTTATTTTTTTGCAAGCACAAGGAATGCGAAGACAATCTGCTGATCCCAAGGCTTTGGAGAAAATTGAACAGCTTGAAAATGCCAAGCTCATAAAAATGCTCGATCTTAATGAGGAAGATGCTGTACGCTTTTTTGCTAGAAGGAAAGAGTATCTTACAAAAATGCATGATTATCTTAGACAAAGAAGAGAATTTGTAGATAGTACAGGCGAACTGCTTAAAGAAGATGAGAAAGCCGGCGGTAAGAAATGTAGAGATAAAATTGAAGAAGTTTTCGATCTTGAAGCTAAAATATTTAAGGAAAAGCGCAATTATTATAAGTCTCTTGCAAATCTAATTTCTCCAAAACAAATTTTGCAGCTAATGATATTTGAGGAACGATTTAGACGAGAAGTACGGGAAAAGCTAATGGGCCGTTCGAACAAAAAGAATAGCGACTAAATTTTAGGATAATTTGCATTTCACCTCCTCGACTAATATTTTTGGTTCGGTTTTTTGCGGAAGTGGTGAAATTGGTATACACGCTACTTTGAGGGGGTAGTGCCCGTTAGGGCGTAGGGGTTCAAGTCCCCTCTTCCGCACCATATCTTTTCATCCCAAAATTTCCATCTTATTTATGTTCACAGCCCAATTCTTTATATTCGTGCCTAATTTTTGAATATCAAACCGGCTAACTATTACATGCAGAATGACCTAATTTTCAATTCATTATTCCTTGGCTTTGCTATTGCACTAGTTATTGTAACGCTTTCTTATAAAGTGAAATTTCTTACACTTGGTGGATCAATTGCAACCTTCTTTCTAGCGGGAACAATTTTTAGTCTTGGAGGAATTCAATGGAGCATTCCAATACTAACATTCTTCATTTTTTCAAGTATACTTTCTAAACTGAGGAAAAAGAAAAACGCCGAGATTGAACTCTTCTTTGAAAAAACTGGCGTTCGGGACCATTTTCAAGTCCTAGCAAATGGAGGAATTGGTGGTGTGCTGGTAATAATAAACTATATTTTTCCCAATCAATTTTTCTATTTGATTTATTTGTCATCACTGGCGGCTGTTTGCGCCGATACTTGGGCAACAGAAATAGGAACATGGAAAAGAACTGCTACGTATAATGTTTTGAATTTGAAACCTATTGAGCAAGGTGTTTCCGGAGGCATTTCAGTTATTGGAACATTTGGAGCGTTATTAGGTTCTATTGCAATTTCATTATCCGGTCTGTTTTGGAATGATTTACCTTTAGCACAATATTTCTTGCTTATAGTTTTTGCCGGAGTGTTCGGTAGTTTCTTCGATAGTATTTTAGGCGCTACAATTCAATCTCAAAACAAGTGTAATGTTTGCAGCAAGATAACAGAAAGAGGAATACATTGCGGTAAAGAAACTAATTTTCACAGTGGGTGGGAGTGGATAAATAATGATGTTGTAAATTTTTTAAGTGGTGCAGCCGGTGCAGCTGTAATTTTCATTATCATAAAAATTTTGAATTAATAAATGAAAAAATTACTCTTTCTACTTATTTCAGTTACTTGTTTATTTGCGCAATCGGAAACCGAAAAATATTCCAGTGCGCTCTCGGCATTTAACGATAAAAATTTTTCACTTGCTCTGCAGTTGTTCAATGAAGTAAAAGCTGATGGAGAACTTGATCAACAAAAGCTTTCTGCCGTAAAGTTCTATTCGGCTGAGTGTTTTTTAAATCTAGATCAATTAGATGCCGCCGCTGTCGAGTTTGAATCATTTTTAGATGAATACAAATTCTCCAACTACAAACCAACAATTCTATACAAACTCGGTTCAATTTATTTTTCCAAAAGAGAGTATCGAAAAGCTAGAGAGAGACTTACATCACTCATAACTGAATTTCCTTTTAGTGAATTTCATGGTACTGCTTTCTATTGGATTGGCGAAGCTTATACTTCCGAAAATAAATTTGTTGAAGCGGAAGAGAGTTTCAAAGAATCCATAGCTAACAAGAGAACTAACCAATATGTAACTAACGCAATGTATTCGTTAGCTCAGCTTTACGAAAAAACTGGTGATTACAGCGCTGCGGTTAGTCATTATGATGAGCTTCTTACATATTACAAACAAAGTCCTCTAGCCGCAAAAGCCCAATTTAGAATTGGAATCTGTTACTTCAATTTGAAAGACTATGACAACGCAATTATTGAATTGACCGATTCTGAGATCAAACAGCTTTCGTTTCAAGAAATTGCTGAAGCGAGATTCTTTTTAGCAAACGCGCATGCCCGTCTTGCGGAGTATGATGAAGCTTCACAAATTTATGATGAGCTACTTTCCAATGTAAAAGAAAACGAATTTAAGAATCGACTTATCTTCAGTAAAGCTTGGGTAGATTTTCAGCAGACTAAGTATAATGAAGCATTTGAGAAATACAAGACTCTCGCAGAAACTGCTGAAGATTCTATAAAAATTTTGTCACTCTACTGGTCGGGAGAATGTAAGCGCTATTTGGGTGATGCAAAATCAT
Organism: Melioribacteraceae bacterium; assembly: GCA_041675645.1. Lineage (GTDB taxonomy): Bacteria > Bacteroidota > Ignavibacteria > Ignavibacteriales > Melioribacteraceae > Stygiobacter. The sequence goes on along the minus strand of JBAYTN010000047.1, from coordinate 21,486 downwards.
CCGATTCGATTTTCAAGGAGTTTATTGATAAGTACCCCTCACATCGCTTGGCAGCTAAAGCACAGTTGGGAAGAGGTTCGGTGTTTATTTCACAAAGTAATTCTAGCGGTGCTGAAGAAGCTTTGCTTAACGCAACAATTTCACCGGATAAGCAAACAAAGGTAAAAGCTTATGCTATGCTTGGTGAAATTAGACTAAACGCAAAACGTTATGATGAAGCTAGAAAATATTTTAGTGAAGCAATCAAACTTAATCCGGATCAGCAAGATTTGAGAAACAGAACTCAGCTTGGATACGGGGTTGCACAGTATTTCTTAAATAAATACGACGATGCAGAAAAGAATTTGGATGAGTTAAAAAATAGAGACAAAACATTTGAAGCAAACAAAGTGAATTTCTATTTGGGTGAAACATACTTTGCGAGAAGCAAATACAGTGCGGCTTTGAAACACTACAATCTTGTTAAGAGCACAGATAAATCCATTTTGCATCAAACAGTTCTGGGTAAAGCTTTCACATATTTTAATATGAAGGACTTTACAAATGCAATCTTCTTTTTCAAGGATTATCTAGAAAAATATGGTGAGCAAAAAAACAGTTCGGAAATAAAATTAAGATTAGCCGATAGTTATTTCGGTTCGAAGAGTTTTGATAAGGCCGCAGCGATTTATAAAGAGCTATTTTCTAAAGACAAACTTAGCAATGACAACGATCTTGCATATTACCAATATTGTCAATCTCTTTTTAAAGCCGGAAAATCTTCTGATGCTAAAAAGGCGTTCGAAGAACTTCAGCAGAAATTCCCAAACTCTAAGTTTACAGATGAAGCTCAGTATGTTATTGGCTGGATAGATTTTCAGCAAAATGATTTCAGCTCTTCAATCATTAATTATAAAAAATTGATTTCCAGATATCCTCGTTCTGAGCTGAAACCGCTTACAATCTACAATATTGGAGATGCTTTTTTTAACCAAGGGAATTACGATTCGTCAATAGTTTACTACTCTAAAGTTTTGGATTCATATCCAAACTCTCAATACATACTTGATGCGGTCAACGGAATCCAATATGCCTATGTAGCAAAAGAGCAACCCGAGAATGCAATTAATTTTATTGATTCATTCATATCTACAAATTCCGGTTCACGATACAGTGATCAAATTTACTTCAAGAAAGGGGATTTGTATTACAGTATTGATAACTATGGAGAAGCGATCAAATCTTACAAAGACTTTATTGCTAAATATCCATCCAGCGGATTTGTTGCAAATGCTTACTACTGGATTGGAAAGTGCTCTGTAAATATTCGTAATGAAAATGATGCTATCTCAAATTTCAATTTAGCTAGACAGAGATCGCCTAAAACCGATATTGGTATTTCCGCCACATTAGAACTTGCAAGAATTTACGCTGATAAAAAGCAGTTTGACAACGCAATTCATGTACTAGATGAAACGATTGCTGCTAACACAACTTCAAATCAAGTTGCTGAGTTGTTGTTTGCTAAGGGAGTTAACGAATCATTTTCTAAAAGAAGCGGCGAAGCTGCGTCAACCTTTGAGCAAATCACAAATTTTTATGAAGGTACTATCTTCGCCGCCAAGGCAAAGGTTGAGTTAGGTAAGATAGAACTCGACAACAAAAATTTCGAAAAAGCTCAAACTTATCTTCAAGAAATTGGAGAGAAGAGACTTGATGATGTTGGTGCTCAAGCACAATACTTTTATGGAGTTTCCTTGTATAATCAAGGAAAGTATACAGAGGCCGTAACGGCGTTTGTCCGCACGCGTTCTGTGTTCTCCGGTTATGACGAGTGGTACACAAAATCGTTGCTAATGCTGGGTGATTGCTTTATTAAGCTGAACGATAAGCCGCAAGCCAAAGAAATGTATCGTTCCGTTTTGCTCCGTCATTCCGAAGGAGAATATGCGCAAGAAGCTAAAAGAAAGTTGAGAGGTTTGTAATGAAAAAATTACTCACATTATTAATCTTGTCATTATCTATTACAATCGCTCAAAACGAACAGCAAAATATTGAGCTACCCGATTTTATAATCACCGGAAGGCAAGCCATTAATATAGCCGCTGCACAAAAACCAAAGACAGAATTAATTTCTATTCTTTCCAAGGACTTTTTCACTCCGCAATATTCTTCGGAAGAATTGCCGTTTTTAATTACATCAGCTCCCGTAGCAATTTATCCAAGCATAAAAGGTGTGGAAAACCATTATGATGGCAAAGTAAAGATCATGATCGGCAAGGAAACTCTTCCATTTGGAGAATTGAACTTATCTCAAAGCTTTGATTACTATTTGTTCCATTTGAAGGCTTGGGGATCGAACATAAATGATTATTTGCCAAATGCCGGTTACAACAATTCCGGAATTGAAATTAAAAATGATTTCTCTATCAGTACAAAATCCGAGTTTTTACCCGGTTCAAAAATATTAGCTGAAGGCAAATATTACAGAGATTCCTATAATTTATTTGGTTCTGTAACTCCAACGCAACTTCGGGAAAAGAATAACGCCGAAGTGAGTCTGTCCGTTTCGAGTATGTATAGCAAAATATTTAATATGGCTTTTGGAGTAACCGGCAAGCATTTCTCGATGAATGAGAATAGTCTAAAAGAAACCTCTCTCATTGCCAATGGTAAAATGAACTTAAGATGGAATAAAATGCTATTTGGTGCAAGTTCTGTCTTCCATCGCCAGATGCTTGCGAACAATATGAGCGGAACCGATAGCTATTCCAGACTTGGTACAGAAGTATACGTAGAATCTGTTCCGAGCAACAATTTATGGATAACTGCGGGTGTTTACTTCGATGCAAATTCTTCATCAAACTTATTTTCACCATTTGCGCTTGTAGAAATCTTGCTTGATAAAGGTATGACTTTTGGAGCGGAGTATAAACCTAAGGTTGAATTTTTGACAATGAAAAACATTCTTGACAGAAACCCTTTTACAAATCTCGGATTAGCTGATAACGCATTCACCAAATATTACAACAACCTAAATCTTACTTTCCGTTACGAATACCAGAAACTCTTTTCCATCGCCTTGCTTGCAAATTATTCCAAGGTTGATAACTACTTGTATTACGAAGACTTGCTGAATGCCGGGAAGTTTGATATTCAAAAAGCCAGCGGAGTGCAGATAATTAAAGCAAAAGTTAATTTTTATTTGCAGCCGACAGAATTTGGCTATTTGTTTGCTGAGGCTACTATTCAAGGTGTTACTAATTCTGATGGAAACAAGATTCCATACGAGCCGGTTTATGCCTCTTCACTATCATATAGGTATGATAGCAATTCTGATTGGGGATTTGGGTTGACATATTTGACTGCTCTTGATACTTATGCCGATATTAATAACACTCAAAAAGTAAGTAACTATACAAATTTAGAGGCCGGCGCTTGGTATCAGCTATTTAGCGGACTTAAAATCACAGCGGACTTTCAAAACATCTTGAATAGAAGTAATTTTGTTTGGAAACAATATCAAGAAAAACCATTCGACTATTTGCTTGGTTTTGAGTATCGTTGGTAGCGAAAAAAAGAAATGAACCAGACAGAATTATATAAACGGGTTGCCGATGTCCTCGGCGTGTCTTCTTCTCAAAAGGAATTGGCTTTTGATATCCTAACGGAATCAATTGTTGAAATTCTTGCTGAAGGAGTTACGTTAAAAATTCCTCGTATTGGTTTTTTCCAGTTAAAATCAGATTCCCTTAAGAAAAACGAAACTAAGCAGTTAATGTTTTCTTCTCTCCCCGAAGATTATGATAGAGAAGAAAAAGTTCTTTATCACACCTTTGATATTAATCCGAAATACAAAAATTCTTCCGAGGTAGATTCGCAAGTTTTCAGTATTGGTGTTGGCAAACCTTTGCTTCCGCTGCATGATGAAGAAAGCCGTCACGATTCAGAAACTTCTTTCGCTATGCTTAGAAAATCAATCGAAGAACGAGTTAAAGAATTAATTGCCGAATCGGACCAGATTCCAAATTTTAATATTTGGGAGGATGTTTTTAACGAAGATAATGATGATCCAGACAAACAAAATGATTCTTCTTCACAGTTTTATGACCTAACTAAGGATCTCGATTTTATTATTGAAAATGATAAAGAAGAGGTTCTTCCATCGCATAACGAGAATTTTTTAAACTCACTTCTAGGTGACAACAAACCAGAAGCAAGCGAAGAGTTCTTCGCCGAAGAAAAAAAAGATCTTGGTTCAATTATAAGCGTTTCTGATGAACAACAACAATTGATCGAAGATGATATTTATAAAATCGAAGAAGAGACTTCATCGCCTGATCTATCTGTAATGGATTTGTTAGATGATGTAGATTGGATGAAAAATTTAAATCAGACGATTGAGGTTGAGCAGGAAATTGAGAGAGGGATTGAAGAACCAATTGCAGCTCCTGAAGAATTGGTTGAAGAGAATAGTCTGAGTGATCCAATAGAAGAAACTGAAGTTGAAGATGATGAGGCTGCTGATAATTTTGCAATCACCGGGAAGGTTGATATTCAAGAGACGAGTGAAGAAGAATTTCGAAAATTTGATGATAATGATTTGCTTAAGAATTTATTGAGTGATGAAGAAGTTAGTAATGATGAAGAAAGGGATGAAAATTCAGAGATAACAATCGAACCGCCTAGTTCGGCCAAAAACTTACTATTTACTTCTACTTTTGAGGACCCCGCTAAAATTAAAGATGCTTGGGCAATAGAAGAAGAAGATTTAAAAGGAATTATAAACGAAGAATTACGTGAGTATGATCATGAAAAGATTGCTAATGATAATTCTCGTGTTTTAAATGATTTGCTTGAGGATGTTTCGAATAGAAGAGTTGAATTGGAATCGACAGATGAATACGATGAGGATACTCCGGTAGAAGAAAGTAATAACGAAAATGAATTAGCCAATAAAATTGAATGGAGTTGGGGAGATGAGCTTAAGGAAGAATTTGGAGTCAGTCAAGAAGATGAAATAGAAATTGTTCCGGAAAATTCTCTGTTATTAAATTTTGAGCAAATCGAAAATTCTGTTGAACCGGATCCAATCCAATTTGATCTCGAAAAAACAAGGCAAGATTTGTTTTCTCGTCTACAAAAGACGCTAGAGAAGGAAGTCACTTCTCTAAGAGATGATTTTGATGTTTATCATGAAAAAGAAGAAGCGACTCCTAAGTTTACATCTGAGAGTAGAGCATACACTAAATATGAAGAACCAATCGGCCCTAGAAAAACAAAGGTTGAAGAATATCAGCAACCTGTGGTAGAGTTCAAGGATGAAAAAGTAATTCTGGATTTCAAAACTCCACCGCCACGTTACGAATTCATTGAAGAGCCAAGTAATACTCTCATAGAACAAGATTTTCCGGAGCCACCGGTTTTAACTAAACCAAAACGAATGACAATTCTTCTTGAACGAGATGAACTTGAAAGTGCCGTTAAAAGTATTGCTCATGAACCGGAAGAAAATGTTGAAGAATTACCTGTAAGGAAAAATAATTTTCAAAAATATTTTATACTTTCAGTAAGCGCGTTAGTAGTTGTTTCTGCCGTTGCAATTTATCTTTTCTTTAGAGGCTCAACAAATAACAAAGAAACGAAATCGCAACAGCCGATTGAAAATCAGCAAGAAAATATTTCCGGTATTACTTCCGATCAAAATGTTAATGTAGTCACAAGAGAATCATTAGGACTTAATCCGGATGATTTCAGCGAATTTCCAACTACAGCGACTCCACCAACTCCAATTAAAGAAGGGAATTCATTAGATCTGGTCAAACTTCCGGGCGAGAAAAATGTTAGCATCCCAAATAATGAAGAAGTATTGAGACAGTCGCAAAAAGACGAGTTGGCTAGAAAATCCTTAACTGCACAAAGCAAACAGCCTAGCTCCGGAGAAAGTCGTCTGAAGGACATGGTCTTCTTCGATGGCAAATCTTACAATTTCCAAATATCTTCTTGGAAGAACAAAGCTTTAGCAGAAGGTGAAGTAAACAACTTACGCAAACAAGGATTTAATGCTTTCTTAGTAGAAGCATTTTTGCCCGATAAAGGCGGTACTTGGTATAGAATTCGGATTGGCTCTTTCAATTCCGAACAAGAGGCTCTTGAGTTTAAGAAAAAAAATAGTTTCTAATTATCTGCGGATAGAACATGAATCTGATTGAACTTTTATACAAAAACGGGTTTATGATTTTACCCATCTTATTTTGTTTCTTCGTTGCAGTTTTCGTTATAGTTGAAAAATACATCGTGTTAGCAAAATCGAAAGTAAATGTTGCTTCGTTTACAATTAAGATTCGGGGGATTCTAAAAAGGAAGGAATTTAGCGATGCGATTAATTACTGCACAGAAGAAAAATCTCCGGTAGCTAATATTCTTAAACGGGGACTGCGCAAAAACAAACTAGGCAGAACCAGAATGATCGAAGCGTTTGAATCGGCTGCTAAGCTGGAAATTCTGAAGCTTGAAAAGGGTCTTACGACTCTAGCCACATTTTCAAAACTAACTCCGCTGCTTGGTTTATTAGGAGCAGTTATTAGCTTAACATTTGCGTATCTGAAACTGCAAGAACAAAAGTCTAGTTTTGATCTCACCATTCTCAATAACGAATTGTACGGGGCGATATTCTCGACCGGACTTGGGATAATTGTTGGAGTTATTGCTATGGTCTTCTACAATTACTTTGCTTCAACTATAAAAAGGACAGTTGCAGAAATGGAAGTTGTTGCTACTGAGATAATTGATGTACTTGATGATTCGATTCCATATTTCGCTGAGACAGAAATTGATGAGAGAGAAACCGAGTGAAGTTTGAGCAAATACACAAACCTCTACGCGGAATAGATTATACTGCGCTTGTAAATATAATTGTCGTTGCAGCATTTATTTATCTCCTCGCAGCAAAATTAATTGATTTACCAACTTACCCGGTACAAGTTGCACCCCAACCAAAAAAGATTACAGTTCCTTTACAAAAAGAAATGAAGAACGTACCCGCTGATGAAAAGCAAGCTAAAGAGGATGAAAAACCAAAGCTCGAAACAGTTGGCATTGAAAAAGAAAAAAGTGAAGTTACCAGAAGAGGTAGCAAAAATGAGCTTGGTTTTGAATTAGATTTTGGAACCGGTGAACCAAGGCAAATAAAAAATTTCTTTTTACCAGAGACAAATATCAAAGGAAGCGGAAGAGTAGTTTTGAAACTCCGTTTCTCAATTAGGCCGGATGGCTCTGTTGCAAAGATTTTTCCTCTTATGAAAGGCAATCCCGATTTAGAACTGGAAGCAATGAATTTGCTGAGAAAATGGAGATTTGAAAAATTACCGAGAACCGTAGATCAAGATGATCAAAAAGTTGAAATTAGTTTTCGCCCTCAGTAACAATGGGCTTTTCGCCACCGTAGTAAAATTTGTAAAAAAAATATTCCACAATAGTAAGAAGCGTTAAAGAAATTGTGTTGGCATCAAAGTGAATTCCGAATCCTTTGGGTTCAATTACAATTTTCACCAACGAAGTTGCAACAGACCAGCCTACAGTAAACAAAATAATTACCAATGCCAGATTGATGAATGCGCTAGAGAGAGATTCATCTTGCCATTTCTTAGTAAATATTATTGCAGTAAATAATAAGTGGGCAGAAAAAATTATTGCAGAAATCATATTAAACTTCCGATGATTTGTTTTTACTATTTAGAACTTGAGCTCCAATAAGTCCGCCTACAATTCCAAAGACAGTGTTTACTATTAATCCGTTAATTAAAATGGAGAAAGTGTAAATCCAAGAAAAGCCGTAATTCATTAGTTCGTATCTAACAGTATGCAAAATATTGAGAACATCCTTTTTAATTTCTGGGGTGACTGGAAATCCTTCGATCATTCTTTGCATTTCCGGAAAGGCAAGTATCACATCATTCTGTTTTGTTATGAATGTGACGAGAATTTCAAATGCGCTGCCGAATAGTGCTGCAGATAAACCGGTGAACAATCCAAATACAACCGCTTTAGACATCGGAATTCGTTCTTTAGATTTATTCGCTTTTTGATCTAATAACAACGATAGGAATGCGGCAAGCGGTAGAATTAAACAGCAAGAAAAACTTTTTATTAATGGTACAATTTGCAGAACTCCAGCGCCAAAACCACAAATAACCGGCGAAATATATTTTTTCACTTTTTCTTCTGTTTTATTTCTTGAAATAGTTTATTCAATGCTGAGTAAAAATATAAAAATCCGGTTGAACCTAAAAGCAATCCGGTAAAAAGAGCTAAAATTTTCGAATAACTGTAAATACCAATCGAGTAAAGAAATACATCTGCAACCATTGGCAGCATTGCAAATAAAAAATATTTTACACGCGGCTCACTTGGTAATTTCCAGATTAGACTAATAATACTAACTAAGAAAAAGCCAAGATAAATTCCGCTGCACCTTGCACATACAAGCGAGTGGTATACCGATTCACCTAATAGCTTGTGGCTTTGTTGATGACAAACATGTGAATATGCATTTTGAAGAATTGGCAGCGCCAAAACGGAATTTGGAACAAGAGGAATTATCCACTCCAAAAATATTCCGGCTACCCAAAACAAAAGAGTAAAGACTATTAGTAATCTAATCCAGAGTGGCATTTACTGCTGAATCTGATAAATGAAAATTACTGTTCCGCTTAGAACGTAAAGTTTTGATTTATAAACACAAGCGTCCATAATATCTTCCTCTAAATTGAGTTTGATGACTTCAGAGTAAGAAGAATAATCTTGCTGATTGCTGTTTATTAATAAGAGATTTTTGGAATCTACGATTGTAATCCAATTATAGAGAGAATTAATATTCGTTGCATGAAATGGAATATTAACCTTGTTTTTTCCATTTCCATATTGGTCAAAAATAAAGATCGAATTATTTTCCAAGGCTAGAAGGTTATAATTGGCATCCATACAAAATTTTTGAGGATCGGAGAGACGGAAACTGCCCGCTTCTATGCCTCCGATTTCTGTAATAAACTCTCCTCGCAGATTAAATTTTAGAATCCGCTTGTTATCGGAATCCAGCACATAAAAATCCCCTTGATTTGAAACCGAAACTGATGTTGGATATTGGAATGAAAAACGATCTTCGGTTGCCTCCCTAAACGAAAGCTGAGAGATGAAATTCAAATCTTTATCAAATAATTGAATCCGGTTGTTATTCTTATCTGCTACGTAAACATTCAGAATATTGGCAAAAACATCGAAAGGAGAGTCGAATGAGCCGATCTCTCCCCCATAACCGCCAATGGTCTTAATTACGTTGCCAAGAGTGTCTAATTGGGTAATTTCGTTCTTTAGATCATCTGAAACGTAGATCATTCCGTAAGGATTGATAGCAAAACTTCTAGCAGAACTAAAACTGCCTATTTCTCCAACTGGAATTAATTTTTGCCCATAATTTGCGATAGTAATTATGAGTAAAATTAACATGTAAAGTTTGTTTTTCATCTGCTCCTTTGCGCTATTTAACTTAAATCACAAAAAAAACTTAGGCATAGTTTCTGAAAGAAATCTCTTATTAAAAATAGCGAAATTTATTAAATTTGCTTCGGCTTCAACCAAATAATTAGACACTGAGGAAACAATGAAAAAAATGCTATACTTATTTCTAACTCTTCTTATTGTTTTTTCCTCTTGTAAATTAAAAGAAGACACTACCGGAACAGACGATACCAACACTCCAACTTCAACTACAATAAAAGTACTCACTCCAAACGGAAGTGAAGTTCTACCGGAAGGTTCATCATATCAAATTACTTGGAGCGGAACCGGTACTACTTTAGTAAAAATTCAATATAGCGTTGATAATGGAACTTCTTGGTCTTTGGTGGTCGATAGCTTGTCAAATACCGGTGTGTATAGTTGGTTCCCGGTTCCAAATTCAATATCAAATCAGTGCAGGCTGCAAGTAACTAGTGTTGATGGCAAAAGTACAGATGCCAGCGATAACGTTTTTTCGATTGTAAGAAACAGTAATCAGAGTCTAAAAATTTCCTCGCCAAAAGAAAAAGATGAATGGGAAGGGGGAAGTGCAAAGGAAATTAAATGGTTCAGTTCCGGACTTGATTCTGTAAAGATTGAATACACAACAAACAACGGAACAAAGTGGAATTTAGTTGCCGTTGATAAAAAGAACACCGGCATTTATTATTGGGAACCGGTACCAAACACTCCTTCTACATTAGCAAAAGTAAGAATTATGGATGCAAAAGATGGCGAACCATCTTCCGAAAGTGATGTGTTCAATATTCTTCCTGAACCAAAATTAAAAGTTTTAGCTCCTAACGGTAACGAATTAATCATTTCTGGAACCAAGAAAAAAATTGAATGGATTTCTGAAAATATTGAAAATGTAAAGATTGCATATACTTCCAATAACGGTTATGAATGGAAAACGATTGTTGAATCTACTCCGTCTATTGGATATTACGAATGGTTGAACGTACCAAGCTTAAACTCTCAGTTATGCAAAGTTAGAATTTATGATGCAAAGGATAACGAACCTTCTGACGTATCTGATGAAGTATTTACAATTTCGAATCAGATAACACAAACCATTGAATTGACCTCTCCTGTTGGTAACGAAAATTGGCAAGCTGGGACAAATCAATCTATAAACTGGAAATCAACTGGTATTCAGAAAGTTCATCTAAGATTTACAACCACCAACGGACTTACGTGGAATAAAATTGCTGATAACTTAGACAATATAGGTGGTTATGAGTGGAATGTGCCTAATCTTGCTTCCAAAGCTCCACAATGTTTGATCAAAGTTTCCGATGCTGTTGATACGACACTTTACTCTCAATCTAAATCAACATTTACAATTAGTCCAATTCCAAAATTGAAATTGCTAAAACCGAACGGAGGAGAAACTTGGACTGCCGGAATTATTGATACAATTAAATGGCTTTCTGTTGGTGTTGAAAATGTCACTTTGGAATTTACACCTAACAATGGTACAAATTGGTTCACAATAGTGGAAAAAACTCCTTCAAGCGGAAGTTATGCAACAAGCTTTTCAGCAGCTGGTTCGCAGTACAAAATTAGAATTACGGATAAAGAAAACGGATCGCCTCAAGACGAAAGTGATGGAACATTTACAGTTACTGCAGAACCAAAAATTGTCGTTTTAGAGCCTAATGGGAAAGAAGAATGGTATGCCGGCTCTTCAAATAACATTAAGTGGACTTCAACAAATATTACCAACGTAAAGATTGAATTCACTACAAATAACGGCGCAAGCTGGACCTTGATTGAATCATCCACTCCAAGTACTGGTGTTTATTCATGGAAAAATATACCGGGTAATATTAGCTCTCTGCAGTGCCGTGTAAGGGTTAGCGATGCAGATGATAATATTCCGTCGGATATCTCTGATGATAATTTTAGTATTCTCACTTATGGCGTTCAATTAATTAAGGTTACTAAACCAAACGGCGGCGAACGCTGGCCATTAGGTACTTCTCAAGAAATTACATGGGATGCTGCTGGTCTTACAAATGTTAAGATTGAATACACAATTAACAACGGGTTGAATTGGAATATTATAACAGCAAGTACGCCAAGTACCGGTTATTATACTTGGACGCAAGTACCAAACACTCCGGGTACAAATTGTAAAGTTCGAATTAGTGATGCGACCGATTCCGCACCATCAGACGAAAGCGATCAATTCTTCGTAATTGGTACGGCGCCGGCATTAAAAGTGATTTCACCAAATGGAAATGATACCTGGTTAAGCGGATCAAGTAAAGAAATTAGATGGTCCTCGGAAAATGTTGCTCTTGTTAAAATTGAATATACTATTGATGGCGGTGCAACGTGGAATGTTATTGCAAATTCAGTTCAAAGTATTGGAAGCTACTATTGGAACAATATTCCGGAACTAAATTCGCTTCAATGCAAAATTAAAATAAGTGATGCACAGTTCGGAACTCCATCGGATGTTTCAGATGATAATTTTGCAATTATGAAGCCCGGCGATCAACAACTGAAAGTTAAAACACCAAACGGTGGAGAAACGTGGATTGCCGGTAGTCCGCAAAATATTACTTGGGATGCCGGTGGTATTGCAAATGTAAAAATCGAGTTTACCAGCAACAACGGAATCAACTGGAGTTCGATAACTGCAAGTACGCCGAGTGATGGATTCTACACATGGACTGAGGTCCCAAATACTCAAGCTACAAATTGTAAGGTAAGAATTAGCGATGCTCAAGATGGTGAACCGAATGACATGAGCGATAATTTCTTTAGTGTAGATGTTGAACCTTCTCTCAATATGGTTGCCCCAAATGGTGGAGAAATCTGGTCGAGTGGTTCGAGCAAAGAAATCCGTTGGACAAGTTCTAATGTATCAAATGTGAAAATTGAATATACAACTGATGGCGGCGCCAAGTGGAATTCGATTATTGAATCCACACCAAGTGTAGGCTATTATTTATGGAATAATATTCCGGATGCAAATTCACTTCTCTGCAAAGTAAGAGTTAGCGATGCAGAAGATGGAAATCCATTTGCCATATCGGATGATTATTTCCAAATCTCAAATCAAATTGTTCAGACAATCCGCATTCTTACCCCTAATGGTGGAGAAACATGGAGAGAACAGCAGACACGAACAATTACTTGGGATTCTAAGGCAGTAACTCAAGTAAATATTGAATACACAATTAACAATGGATTGAACTGGAGTCCGATTGTAAGTAATTATTCAAGCAGCGGAACTTACGAATGGTCAATACCGGCAAACACAAATTCAACACAATGTAAAGTTAGAATTAGCGATGCGGTTGATGGCGATCCTTCCGATGAGAGCAATTCATCATTCGCAATTATGTTAACTCCGGAAATCAGCAAAATCACATTCCCTACAAATGGCGCTACAATTTTAGCCGGTGAGCAAATCAATATTCGTTGGGAATCAAAAGGTATTAGAAAAGTTAAAATTGAGTATAACAGAAATGACCTTAACCAATCTACCGATTGGTTCACGTTGGTCGATAGTGTTGAGAATTCCGGAACTTTTCCAACTACTTTTAAATACGATGAACTTGCAAAATCTTATATAGTTAGAATTAGTGCTACAGACGGCAGTGCATCATTAATGAGCGGAACATTTACTGTTTTACCTCCTCCTTCTATTACTGTTTTAGCGCCAAATGGCGGAGAACAATGGCTAACAACTATAGCTGGAACACCTATAACTGACTATCAGAAATATCACCCATACGAAATAAAGTGGCGAGGAAGTAATACTGAGAAGGTGAAAATTGAATGGTCGTCTAATGGTGGTGGAACATGGTTCGTAATCCCCGGTGCAGAATCACTTAACAGTACAGGTTCCTACGTTTGGGCTCCGGGCAAGGATGATCCAATTAGGCCTTCAAATTCTGATAATTGTCTTATTAGAATAAGCAGTCCTTCCGGTCCGTCGGACATGTCTAATGCAACTTTTTCCATTCACGATACGAAAAAGATACGTGTAGAATTTCCAAATACTGGTGAAGATTTTTACGGTCAGTCTGGAAGAAGTCCTATGGCTATTGTCTGGACAAGTTACGCAATAAGCGGCAATGTAAATATTTATTATAGTTTGCAAAACGGTGCAGATAATACATGGGTTTTATTAGCTCAGAACTATCCATCCACCGGTGTTTATGCATGGGACTACCTAAGGGATCCAAATATTGTTGATCAAACTACATTTGAAATCTTGAAGTATTCGAGTCTAGGTAGAATCAAAATTCAAGATTCAGATGATGATAAAGTCTGGGATGTAAATGATGTTCCATTCTGGTTGAATATTCAAAAGACTAGTGGAAAAGTTATCCAGCATGAAAATAAAATAAAAGGTAACATTCAAAAATAATTTTTTAAGTGAGTTAGTAATTCTATATTTGTGAAATAAAAACTGCCCCGTGGTGTAATTGGCAACACGCGTGACTCTGGATCATGAGAGTTCAGGTTCGACCCCTGACGGGGCAGCAATTAGCTTCTACTAAAGAATTTTAGATTGTTTATAAAACTTATTGATTCCATAAAAAGCCTTAATTAGCCTACCGAGCATTATTGCTGCTACCAAAGCCTAAGAAATCAACAAGGTCTAATTGCTGGTTGTTTCCTCTGATTTAAGTATCATACTTTATACGTCCATAGTATTCAGCGTTTCTGAAATTCGAATTGATTACAAATTTATATAAGTGAAGGATTGAACAAAATGTCACATAATAAAAGTACAACTACCCATCATTTCTCCCGTTCCACACCTTCCATGAAAGAAACTTGGGATCTCCAAAAAGCTAAATTGAAAAAGAAATATCCTATTCTAACGGAAAGTGATTTACGTTATGAAGAAGGAAAGAAAGGCGCAATGTGGGAGAAACTTCAGCTAAAACTTGGATTAAGTAAAGAAGAGTTGCAAAAGTTAATAGCATCAATATGAAAATTAGGCTGCTGCTAATTTCAATCTAATTCAAAAAAGGATAAAATCATGAGCAAAGGTCAAGACAGCAAGAAAGCTGCTAAAAAAGCACCGGCCAAAACCGTAAAAGAAAAAAAAGCCGCTAAAAGAGATAAGAAAAACGAAAAAAAGAAAAGTGGGATTTTAGATATATAGAACACCTTTCACTTCGTTATTCAAAATTACCACATCGACTTTTAACCCCCAGTTGATGCTTATGCTAGCCTTCAAACATTTCAGAATATATTGGCGTATACTACTTTTAATCAATGAGCATATACAGCGAAATTGGAAATTAACTATTATTCCTTCGAATCTAATTGCGCTACGGTTACTTACATTTCCTTGTTTGGATAACGCCAAAATTAACGGGTGTTTTTATTCTGAAAATTAATATTTTAATCTAGCAGAAAATCTTACAACTATTTAATTTGGAGTTAAGTTTGAGCAACGCACAAAGGTTGTGGAAATTAATATTTCTCTGTCTACTTGTTTCATTTTTCATTGCTCCAAAAGTATTACCGCAAGATCATAAAAGCTGGAGCTACAATCTCAATATTTATGAAGTAAACACACGTCAATATACTGCCTCGGGAACATTTAATGAGTTTAGAATCACACACCTTGATAGATTAAAAGAAATGGGTGTAGGTATTATCTGGTTTATGCCGATTAATCCCATTGGTACTAAGAATAGGTTAGGTTCACTTGGTAGTCCTTATTCTGTTAAGGATTTCCTTTCAGTTAATCCGGAGTTTGGTACACTCGAAGATTTCAAAACTCTGGTAAATGAGATTCATGCAAAAGGTATGTTTGTAATTATTGATTGGGTTGCGAATCATACTTCATGGGATAATACTTTAACTACATCTCATCCGGAATGGTATGTAAAAAATTCGAGCGGAAACTTTATTCCGCCTGCCGGTACAAATTGGACAGATGTAATACAGTTAGACTATTCAAAGCAAGGTTTACGAGATTATATGATTGATGCAATGAGTTTCTGGATTAAAGACATTGGTATTGATGGGTTCAGATGCGATGCTGTGAGTTTTATGCCCTTGGATTTTTGGATTACCGCAATAAACAAACTTAAGGCAATTAAGCCAGACATATTTATGCTTGCAGAAGATGATAAAGCCGCATACCAGTATGTTGGTTTTGATATGTCTTATGCTTGGGGAATGTATGGGTTTGGCAACGGTGTTTTGAAAAGAATTGCCTCCGGGACAAATAATGCAGATGATTTCGATCATTATGTGCATACTGAAAATCTTTCTTACGATCAGCATTACCGAATGTATTTTACATCGAATCATGATGAAAACTCTTGGTATGGAACAGACTTTGAATTATTTGGAAACGCTGCGGAATCATTTGCCGTATTAACTTCCATCGTCAACGGGATGCAATTAGTATATGGCGGAGAAGAAACAGGATTAAACAAACGACTTGCCTTTTTTGACAAAGATAGAATCACTTGGCAGAATAATGCATTTGCAAATATCTATAGCACTTTGTGGAAACTAAAGAAAGAGAATAAGGCATTATGGAATGGTATAAGTGGCAATTTTTATAAACGTATAAAAACTTCCAACGATAAAAATATATTTGCATTTATTCGCAAGAGTGGCGAAGATAAAATACTAGCAATTTTCAACCTCAGCTCCGGCAGCAGCAGTTTTAGCATTGATGACACGCTTTTCTATGGCGCTTACGAAGATGTTTTCTCAAAAGAAAAAGTAACTTTCAATCAAGCTACAAATAGGGCACTTCAGGGCTGGAAGTATAGGGTTATGAAAAAGGATAATTCTTCAACAAGTATTCAAGAGGATAAAGGTTTGCCATTTGGCTTTGAATTAGAACAAAACTATCCAAATCCATTTAACCCGGAGACGGTAATAAACTATACTATTCCTATTAGCAGCAAAGTAATATTAAAGGTTTACGATACTCTTGGTAATGAAGTCTCCGAGTTGATAAATGAAGTTAAATCGACGGGTAAACATTCTGTTAAGTTTGATAGGTCTAATCTGGCAAGTGGAGTGTATTTTTACCAACTAAGAGCTGGAAGCAATTTTAGCACTAAAAAATTTATCTTAATGAAGTAAGGAATATGCCTATTAAATGCTGGCAATTGCCAGCGTTTAATAAGTGATAGTATTTTTACAATTATTTCCACATCCGGTTGGATTCTAATCTTAAACGTCCAAGAAGTATTGTTTTATAGTCGCTGGTACACCGCAAGTTTTTTCTTGAAGTGTATTCAAATGATTCATGCAAACACAACTAATCGGATAAGTAATGAAAAAAATAAATTATTTGGTTTGGGTCGCGTTATTAGGCCCTTTCTTTTTGCAGAATCAAACTTCAGCGCAAGCGTTTTACGATATTAATACCGTTCAAAAGATTGAAATTGTATTTAAGCAGAGTAACTGGGATTATTTGCTGGACACTGCGAAAGCGGGGAGTGAGAGCTATATAATGGCTGAATCTGTCACCATTAATGGAGTTCGTTTCGACAGTGTAGGTGTTAAGTATAAAGGAAACAGTACTTACAATGCAAACCAAATCAAAAATCCATTTCATATTGAACTTGACACATATAAGGAACAAGACTATCAAGGTTATACTGATATAAAACTCAGCAACGCCGCCAAAGATCCTTCATTTGTACGTGAAGTTCTTTCTTATTCCATCTTAAGAAAATATATGAATGCTTCTTTGTCTAACTATGCAAATGTTTATGTTAATGGAAAACTGATGGGGTTATATGTGAGCTCCGAATCTGTTGGTAAGAAATTTGTAAATAAAAATTTCTTTTCAAAGACTAATGCTTTTTTCAAATGTAATCCCATTGATGGGGCCGGGATGGGCACAACTAACATTCCAAATCTGGTTTATTTAGGCGCAGACAGTGCCAGTTATTATAAAGCTTACGAAATGAATTCCGACCATGGTTGGAAGGATTTAATAAATTTATGCAACGTATTAAATAATGATATAAGCAAGATAGAAACCGTTCTTGATGTTGATAGGGCATTGTGGATGATTGCATTTAATAATGTTTTAGTGAATCTGGATAGTTATATAGGAGTATTCGCTCAGAATTATTATTTGTATAAAGATAATACGGGTAGGTTTAATAGCGTTCTCTGGGATTTCAACGAATCATTCGGAACATTTAGTCAATCCGGAACAATTAACTACACGAGCACCGCTTCAAAAAGCCAGATGACGCATTTGCTGCATGCCGGAGATGCAAAATGGCCCTTAGTACAAAAGTTACTCTCTATTCCAACGTACAAGAAAATGTACTTGGCCCATATGTATACAATTTTGACTGAGAATTTTTCTGATGGAAGTTATTTAACAACTGCACAATCATTGCAGCCAATAATTAATTCTTCGGTACAAGCAGATCCATATAAATTTTTTACCTTTGCACAGTATCAAAGTAACCTTACAACGGATGTCACTTCTGGTGGCGGACCGGGCGGAGGCGGTGCGCCGGGTATTTCCAGTTTGATGAACGCGAGAAGTAACTATCTGCTATCTCTAGCTGATTTTACTGCTGCAAAACCATCCATAACAAATATTGCTGTTAGTGAACCAAATCCAAAAGTGAATAGTAATATTTTTGTTACTGCAAGCGTGACAAATACTAATACAAACGCGGTGTATCTCGGATATCGGTCTGATGTAGCTGATAAGTTTGTTAGAGTACTTATGTATGACGACGGTTTGCATGGCGATGGCGCATCTGGAGATAATACATTTGGCGCTTCCATTCCGGTTTCCGGCACGTCAATTCAATATTATCTTTATGCCGAAAACAATAATGCCGGTGTTTTTTCTCCGGTTAGAGCCGAACATGAATACTATTCTTTGAAGGCTAATGGAACAAGCAGTAGTAGTGATATTGTAATGAATGAGATTTATTCACGAGGCACTTCTGCAAATCCGGATTGGGTAGAAATATATAATTCTTCTTCCAGTCAGATTGATGTTAGCGGATATAAAATCTATGACTCCGGCGGACAGAGCGGTACTAAAGCGAAAAAAGTTTTTCCTTCCTCTACAGTAATTGAACCAAAAGGATTTTATGTAATTATAACTGATGATTCTGAAGCTAGCGGATTTGGTTTATCGAATTCCGGGGAAAAAGTTTGGTTGGAAAATGTATCCGGTACTGTAATTGATACTGTTACATTCCAAGGACATACAGCAGTTCAGTCTTACGGAAGGGAAACAGATGGAGGGGAGTGGAAATTATTAAACAGTATTACACGTGGAACCTCGAACAGTTCAACAACCAATATAGCAACTGATTCGCCGATCTCGACTGATTATAAGCTAAATCAAAACTATCCAAATCCATTTAATCCACAAACAACAATTTCCTTCTCTGTACCAACGAGCAGTTTGGTTTCATTAATTGTTTATGATGCATTAGGCAGAAACGTGGCAACTTTAGTTGATGAATTATTAGCAGCGGGGAATCATCAATTTAGATTTAACGGGACAGAACTTGCCAGTGGAGTTTATTTTTATCAGATGCGTGCCGGAAATTTTGTAGCAACAAAGAAATTTATACTCTTGAAGTAACGGTAGAATCCTTTTCTAAGTAATGCTGAATGGATTGAATAATGTATTCAACATCGGAGTTGTTTGGATCGCTTTCGTGAAGTTGAGTAAAATACTTAAGTGAGTGATGAACGTCGCAATAAAGCCAGATGATTCCCATACTCAAATTGTGTTCGTAAGAATTTGAAATAGTATCCGGTTGAGACTGGAGCTTAGCTGTCAATTCCGGACAAGGGCAATCATCTTTGATAGGATCGGTTTTAATTATAAATTCAATATCACTACGAACTAAATCATTAAAAAATGAGAATGCTTCGTTCAATTTGCCGGTCTGAGTGTAACAAACAACCAATTTCTTTTTAGCTGAACGATTTTCGGGATACTTTGAAAGTACTTCTTCAAATTCCTTTTGTGCAGCGGAGTAATTTCTCGCCATAAAATATTGATTGCCTAACATTTCACTCATTGTATTCACACCATTAATATTAAAGAGGCTCTAAATCAAGAGCCTCTTATCAAAAATACAAATTATTTCGGATTTGCGCCCGTAACAAATGCGAATGATTTAATTTCTGTAGCTGGATTGAACCAAGAAGCTACACCATTAGTTTTCATCCAATCATAATTCATTGCATTAACACCAAATAATAAAGTTTTAGCATCGTATCCAAGAACTTTCAATACTGTTGCAGCTTGTGATGATGTTTGTCCGGTATAGCAATAAATAACGATAGTTTTATTTGTTGGTAATGTTTTTAATGCTGTAGCTAATTTGAAATCAGCTTTTGGAGTGTATTGAATTGCACCCGGTAAGTGACCTTTTGCATAATCTGTTGTTGACCAATAGTTTACAATGTAATAGTTGCTTAATGCGCCGGTAACTGTTCCCCATGCAATTTTGATATCGTCAAACTGAGCACCAGTTGATAATAATGCCGCAACTCTGGCTTCGAGAATTTCTTTACCGTTTGTTTTGCCGGTTGTTAATGCTGGCAGTTCACCAGCTGCGTTTTTGTTTGCTGCTGTCGTTACAAAGTTTGTATAATTGTTGCCATAAGAAGATGTTGACCATGAAGCGGCACAGCTTGCATTCCAAGAAGACATTCCCCATTTCAAAGAAGAAACATTTGTATATCCGAGTAATCTCAATAATGAAACAGCATATCCTGCTGTTTGTCCGGAATAACAAGCAACTACAATTTTGCTATAAGAGGTTGCGTTTGCAAGACCTTTCATATATGTTAAAATATTTTTCATATCTACTCTAACTGCACCGGAAATATGACCTTTAGCTTCATAATCAGCTTGAGATCTGATATCAATTACATGAATTTTGTCTGGTGTAGCTAACATCATGTCGCTTACTTCTTGTGCTGATGTTAATGCTGGTGCTGCAGTGTTTAAGAAATCACCATTAGCTTCAAGGTATTCTGCAAGTACTTGAGCTTCGTTAATTTTTACTTCCGGTGTAACTGGACTTTCGTCTTTACTGCAACCGGTGTAAACAAATAATGTTGGTATAATTAATAATAGATAAAACAAATTACGCAGTTTCATATTTACTACTCCTTGATGTTTTTTTTTTGTTTGTTCATGGTTTTGTACTTCAATTATCTCACATTCCAGATATAAGGAAGCTTGCCATCTACAGTTATTGATGAAGTGGCGCTTGTTTCCCAGCTTTCCAGATCTGACTTGAATAAGTAAAGTTCTTTATTTCTATATGTTCCATCAGCTTCTTTAATAATATGGCATGCATCGTAGCAAGCTTTTCCAGAAGCAACTTGAGTTCGGGTTGTCCATTTAATAATATTATGCGGAGTTGCATATTTATAAGTTGGCTTAGCTTCAAATTTTGGAAGAGAAGCAACACCAAAGTTACTCCAGCTGTCCGGCGCCATTAACGATCTTCTTAGCACTGCATATTTAAATGGTTTTATATCAGTTATTGGATTCATTCCAATCTTAAATCCTTGATAAGATGCTATTCGCGCACCCTCACCAGCAATGTGGCAACTTCCGCAATTATTATAATTTTGCGAGTGACAAGTATTGCAAGAGAATGAACTCATGTGAGATTTGTGATAATTATTCGAGGTTTCTAATCCTTTATGGCAATCTGTACATTCAGGCATCATTGGCATTTTGTAGCGCTGATCATAAATCTTTCCGTCGCCGTGAACTTCATTTTGACTATGACAATTCATACATGTGAAAGATCTTTTGGTTAAGTGAACATCCGGAACAGTTCCAACTGCTTGTCCAAAGTAGGCATGTCCGCCGCGGCTAACATGACAAGAAACGCAAACATCTCTCATATCTGGAGTTTTTGTGAATGCATGTCCGCGAGATAGTCCGCCGCCGGCTGCGTTTGGGCGTCT
>JBAYTN010000046.1:0-36771 GCA_041675645.1 Melioribacteraceae bacterium | reverse complement strand
CATTCCACGTGCTAAGATATCGGCTACTTTGATCTTTACCATAAATCAAAATAATCCCAATCATTCACTTTTTCAAAAAACACTGTCCCAAAGGGACTTCATATAACGGCGTTGCCAATAAGCGGCGCCCCAGAACAAGAATGCCGAATAAAAAACAACTGCCAATGATTTAGCAAACTGTGCTTAACTTTCATCGTAAGCGCAGTTTGCAACAATGTTATTTAATTGAACTACCTTAAACAAGTTAGCCGATACGGAGCGACTAACTCTAAAATTTATAAAATGCCAAATGCGAAAACGGCGTCCGTCTTGATTGGCTGGTTAGCCTTTCAATCTGGCTTTCAATTTTCTATCTAATTCTTGTAGTTGTTTTTGTGTTAATTCAGTTAAAGAAGTAATACGTTTCTTCAACAACATATTCGCATAAGCAAAATCATATATTTCTTCTTTCAACATACCTAATTGATTAACTTCTGCCCAAATAGCATTATAATATTGTTTTCTCCAAGCCTCTGGATTTCGCCTTCTTACTTTTGGACGTGCCTTTGCGGTTTCAATTATTATTATTTTCATCGCCTCATCGGCGCAGCCAAAAGGAATCTCTCGGTAGCTAGCAACTTGAAAATGCTTATATAATCTACTCCAAAGTTTAGCTGGATTGGGGTCTAAACCAGCTTCCTTCATTAATTCAGAATACTTTTTAACTTTTTCTTTTATTTCAAATGCTTCGTTATCTGTAATATGGCGTCCGCCGGCATCAGGTATTACCTCATTTCGTTTGGTGAATTTTTGAGTGTAAGTAATATCTCCACCAGCTACAACATTATTTTTGCCACTGACTGATTGATTTATTGTAGAAGATGGATTCGTTTCACTACTGTTTAGTGATTTAACATTTGAATACCACGCATCTCGATGCTTCTTCAATTCTGAAGTTGAATATTTTTTACCTTTTGGATGTTTGTCATTATAATTACCAACTTCAGCGTGACAATCAAAACACAATGGAATACAATTTTCAAAAGTATCTTGTCCACCTTCAGATTCAGGAATTATATGGTGAAGCTCTATTTTGTTCCCGCAAAATTTATGGCAAATACAACAACACCGTCCGGAAAGCAACAATGCCATTTCAGAAATTTCTTTCGAGAAAGACATAATTATTACTCCTATAATTTTAGAAGGCTAACGGCGTTGCAAATAACCCGCCGCCCAGAATTACAATATTTTTTTATTATTAAAAATGTTTAGAACTGTAGCCGTGCTTATCTTTCCTCGCAAGCGCGGCGGTACTAACTTTACAACATATACTAATTTAAAGAGCAACTTGCATAAAACACAAAACTTAAGAACTGCACCTACCCCGCTTGAATATCGCGGGCGGGTTGATTTGCTTGTTAGGCATTACCAATTTAAAGGACGAATATGATTAAAATTTATTACATCGATATTTTTATTAGCTAGATAATTTGATAATTTTAAATCATCAGTTAATACAATAAAAGGGCTCTTCGAAAGCTCATAAATAGATATATCTGTCAAACCAAATTTCTTAAAATCATTATTCATGCATAAATTAGTACTGTTATAATTTTGTTCATTGATATTATTAATAATGGTTGAAAATGAATTAAAGATTTCATCTTTACTTTGAAAATCTATTTGATTTAAAAAACTGTTAACCTCTGTAAGTATGTATGGAGTTGTGAGAATTTTATCATATTTTGATAGGTATTCAAATAATAACTGAAAATCTTGTACAATGAATTGTTTAGTCCGTTTAAAGTTTTGAATACGATTTATATCAAATACCCCAACTATATAAAGCAACAGAATATTAGTGTCAATTATTATCCCACGCTTAAAATATTTTTTTGATACCTCTTCATAATATGAATTCATTAGATTTCTCTGATTTTCATTGACCACACTTTACCAGTCTTTGAATCAACTTTGAAAATTTTATACTTTCTCTTTGCAGAAACCATTGGCAACGTATAGGATGCTTTTTGTTCGGTATCGAAACCAAGTGTAATAAGCCAAAAAGTTTCATCACTATTTAATTCAACCTCCTCAAGAGCAAGGTCATAATGTTTACCAGCATATAAATCCGTAAAATATTTTACAGCAGCTTCAACAGCTTGTTTTACATCGATCATATATAATTCTCCATTTTGTAAATGCCTAACGGCGTGGCAACTAAACCGCTGCCAAAAGGTTTACGCTACCAACACCACGATTTACTGTTTATGTTATTTAATTACTACAATATTTTCTTTCACAACCAAACTATTCTGCAAATACCACGACCGACTATAGCAGTCGGTTTTGAGTTGCAGGTTAGGCCTTTTTCTTTAGTGGCGGCACAAAATCAAAACCAACTGCAAAAGGACAGCGTATTGTAAGTTTAGAAACACGTTGTTCTTTTACTCTCCAACAACCTATTTCAATAAAATATTTGTCTATGCTACCAGAAAGAACACCTTTTTCATAATGCCAGGGACTTTTACATTCATCTTTCCTAATAGAGACAACTATTTCAAGATTATAATTGCGATCTCTTATAAACTCCTTATCACTTTCACTAAGTTCTATATTACCTTCAGGATGTGTATGGAATTCACCGATGATTCTGTATTTCATGTAATTATCAAACACTCTTTCCATTCGCTTTTTTTTTGCTCTTGGAACAGATACTGAATCAGATTTTCGTTCAGCTATTTGGTAAGGGATTGTATTTTGTATATAAAATATATCACCCGATATATAACCGAGAAGCAAACCAGAAGCTTCATATTTTGTAGAAGTTTCTATTGCAGAAAGTGTTAATGTTATAAATGCATCTTCACTTATATAAATAGGCATAATTATTTATCCTTATTTGAGGCCTAACGGCGTTGCAAATAACCCGCCGCCCAGAACTGCAATATTTTTTTATTATTAAAAAATGGTTAGAACTGTAGCCTTGCTTAACTTTCGTAACAAGCAAGGCGGAACTAACTTTTACACATAAACTATTTTAAAGTGCAACTTTTATAAAACACAAAATTTAAGAACAGCACAAAACCCACTTGACCTCGCGGTCGGGTTGATTTGCTTGTTAGGCGTTTATTCTTTATCAAAATGAAAAAGAATTATTTCAAGAAACACCTTTTTATCATTGTCTTGTGGCAAATGAAATATATATGAAAAAGATGATTCGCCACGCTCACCAACTTTTTTTGAATACAATTTATGTTTGGGTGTATCTTCTTTTATTTCAGATAAAACTTTTGAAAACTCTTTGTTTTTAACAAATATCATAATTGCAACTTTAGAATCTCGCCAAGTAAGATAATTTTCAAACAATTGATCGATAGCTTTTTGATATTCCGAAATGCCGTGCCATATCTTGCATTCTGCAACAAAGATGTTAGAACTGTCTTTAGAATCTTTTAATAAAATATCTGTTTTGCCACCTCTATTAAATGTTTCACCAGTCGCAGTAACACCATCATACCTTGTTTCAAGGAATACCAAGAAGAAATCTCTTAATGCTTCCTCACCTTTCCCAATATACATTGAAGGTTTCTTTTCAAGATTCTTTCCTGTTTCATAAAGTATTTTTAGAATATCTTCATAAACGCCAACATTCAAACTTGGCTCAGATACAAACTTTTTATCTGTTACTTTAGGTAATTGGGGAATAATTTTCCTTTTAACAGGTGATGCATCAAAAATTGTTTTCGTTGCAGGATTGACTTTCACTTTTATTGCTTGGAAAAATTCATCTTCTTTTATATACTTTTCTTTTAAAGAATTAAATTGATTCTCAACCATTCCCTTGATTTGTCTATTCCAATTTTTAACTTCATTATTAAGATTAGAAATATTCACAAAGGCATCATGATATTCACGATTTTTCGTCTGTTCAAATTTATTTGGGTCCTTCTCATACAATTTGAAACTAAATGATACATTATTATTTCTTTCATCAACTTCTATTTCATTTGTAGTCATTGTCCAAGTGCTTGGTTTTAATCGAAACAAAAAAGCAGTTCCAGTAAATGAATATGATACCGTAAATACATATACTTCTCTTTTATGCATCCCTCTCCCAAATCTATCTTCATAATCTTCTAATTGGACTTTCGGCTTATAAATTTCTTCTGTATCCTTTAATATTTCCAAAGGAACAAGTTCGAATTGACTAACCAGATAGTTCTTATACTCTTCCTCGTTAACATTAAGAACGTATTCTTTACCTTTTTGTTCAATCTCACTTTTTATTTGATCTGAAAACCTATAAGTAAAGTCTGAAAAATCTTGCTCATAAAATGATTTAATTCTCATCGATATTCTCTGTTTTAGCAAACGCCTAACGGCGTTGCAACTAAACCGCCGCCCAGAACAGACGGCTAAGTTTTGTCAACCACACTTTTTAATTTATAATTACCCGACTTTTGCGGGTCTTTATTTGCATCGCTAATCAGCTTTACACAACCAATTAGTTCTGAAAAATCCAACTCAGCTACTACATCTACAACTTACTCCGAAGAGCGCGGTCGGTTTTGAGTTGCTAGTTAGTTTTTGCTTTGATTTTATGGATGCTGTGACGAACATAAAAATCTTTTACAAACCAACTATGCAAAGCAATTACCGTACTACTCCACGACAAATAACAAGCCGATGTAGAATTGTTGCTAGTCTATTTTTTCTTAAAAACTATGTTTGAAAAGCCAACCTAAACCAACAATAAAAAGCTGCAATACATTTATATAAAACAGAACTAATTATTCTTTGTAAAGGTGAAATACGAAATGAACCCCGCATTTTCCCACCTCAGTATACTAACTATTCTTGAAAGCCTCCACCCAATATTTGTTACAACTTATTGAGCCGAACTTTGCAACCAAACCCGAAAAGAACAAACTAATATTTGTAGCTAACCAAGAACAACATTACCAACAAGAAACTAAAAACATAACCAGAACAGGTTACCAACTTTGCTGCCAACACTTGCACATTTTTTGTTTTACGTTGTAAACTAACGGCGTTGTTTTTAAGCCGCCGCCCAACACAGCAAAGCTGCTTTGAAAAACTCTGCCTATAAATATTTATAATTTAGTTTAACTAACAACACTAAAAGAGCAACCAACTTTTACAACGCAACTTTATAATTACGCAAATGCCGAACAGTTTAAAGCGGTCGGCTTGGAAAACTTGTTATACGTTTATTTAATTAACAATAGTTTTTTCGTTTCTTTATAATTATCTGCACTTAATGTATAGAAATAGATTCCGCTTGATAAATTATTCCCATTGAATTCAACTTCATATTTACCGGCAATATATCCTTTGTCAACCAGCGTAGATATTTCCTTTCCAAGAACATCAAACACCTTTAAGGTAACATGAGAGTATTTTGGAATCGTAAAACTAATTTTCGTAAATGGATTAAAAGGATTCGGATAATTTTGCTCTAAACCATACAAAGATGGAAGATAATCTTCATTTATAACTGATGTAAGAACTACTCCATTTTCATTAAATACTGAAATGCCCATATTATACCAATCATTCGTAGCGGAGACCCATTTATTCCTTTGTTTATCAACGGCAATTATTCCAACGACATTAGTCAACAAACTATCATTAGCATGATTATATAGAAAACAAATAGCCTCGGTTAATTTAACCAAACCATAGTGCAATACGCCGATCCATTTTATGTCATTTTCTAATCCCAATTTTAGACCGTAACTATATTTTACATCGCAAGTAACATTTATTTCTTTGTAATCATCAATACCATGTAATTGGAATAGATGCAATTCTTCAGTGAAGGAATCACCAGGTCCATATTTCATTATTTTACATAAAATCCACTTATCTCCCTTTGTATCTATTTGCATATCGTCGATCATTAAGACAATGTTATTATTTGTATTTTTATCCCAACTACAATCTGTTAACACACCCTTTGAGTATTTATATATTTTATTATAAGTCGCAATCCAGATATCATTTTCAAAACATTTAATAGAACGTATACCGGATAAGAATAAATGATCTGTGAAAACAGTATCATTAAATGAAACCAATGAACTGTTACTCCTAACTAACCATTTAACATTGTTTTCATCGATTACGAGTTGTCTGGAATTGTAAGGGATATTTAGAAATTTTGGTTCTGAATAATTAGTCCATTTAATCCCGTCATACTTTGACAATACACTATCAACTATCCAAGTTGCGCCATTTTTATCAAAAGCAATCGCTAAAACTTTATTTCTAAATAACCCATTAGCAATACTATAATTAGTCCATTTCTTACCATCGAATTTTGCTAACCCTTTATCTGTTCCAATCCATTTATTATTACTGCTATCTACTTCTATGCAATAAATTACGTCTGAAGGAATTAGCGAATTATTTGTATTGAAATGCATAATTCTTGAGCCAATTTGGCAAAACAATAAATTCGGAATCAGAATTACTAGACATATTTCAATGAAACGACTCATACTTTACCTAAACGTATAACTATTACTTGAGCCGAATTGGCAATCTTCAATTTGGCTGATAATTAAGAAATTATTTCTCATCTATAGACTGCTTATACTTACTAATTTCTCTGTAAATACTTTATTCTATTTAATTTACTTCAATACTCTTTAATAATGCTGGGTAATATTCCAGTCGTTTTTTCTCCCTTTCGCGTATTAATCCAAAGGACTCCTAACACCTATACCTCTGTTTAAAACATGCGTGTATATCATAGTAGTTTTTACTGAACTATGACCAAGTAATTCTTGTACTGTCCGAATATCATATCCAGCTTGCAATAAATGTGTTGCAAAACTATGTCTCAATGTGTGCGGTGTAGCCGGTTTCATTATTTCTGCTTTTCTTACTGCCTCCTTAAACAACTTCTGGTATGTGCTCTCATGTAGATGAACTCTTATATACTTTTTGTCGGCTTCTAAATACACAAGGCTTTTGGCCGGGAACAAATATTGCCAGTTAAAATCTCTGCATGCATTAGGATATTTAACATTTAGAGCATTAGGTAAGGTAACTTCAACATTTCCCCTCTTCGTGTCTCTAGCATATAAATTTCTTGCTTTTCTTATATGATCTTTTAATTCAATAATTATACTATCCGGCAAAATAGTAATCCTATCTTTCCCTCCTTTCCCATCCCGAACAGTTAAAGTTCTATAGTCCAGATCTATATCTTGTAATCTAATTTTTAAACACTCGTTCAAACGTAAACCTCCCCCATATAGCACCTTCGAAATTAGTAGCGGAATTCCCTCCATATATGCGAATATTTTTTTCACTTCTTCTTTAGTTAGAACAACCGGTAAATGCTTTTTTCTTTGAGCAAATCTTATATCATCAATCCATCCTACATCTTTCTTCAGTAAGTTTTTGTATAGATACAAAACTCCGTTTAAAGCTTGGTTTTGCGTCGAAGCTGAAACATGCCTATTCACTGCAAGGTAATTCAAAAAGTTTTTAATATGCTCACTACCTAGCATCTGTGGATGAACTTTATTGTTGAATATAATAAATCTCCTTATCCACGAGACATAACTCTCTTCTGTTTTTATAGAATAATGATTTGTTCGCAAAGAAATACGCACTTCATCCAACAGTCTGACCTTCTTTACTCCGGATTTAATTACCTGCTCGCTCATAACCATTCCACCTTAAGCGGAAAAATATCAGTGCGTTTACTATCTGTTTGTTCTAAATCTATCTGGACTTACAACTTATTTCTACCAAAGAAAATCACTAATTACTAATCACTGCTTTTTTGGTTCCCCAATTTTACGGAATGGAACCCCATTATCTTTTTGCAACATAATAATTGAAGTTTGGAATATCAAGTGGAAAGAGAGTAACTGAGTAACTATGTACCTACTAAGTAACTGAGAAAATATTTCGAGCTTGCCCCCGAGTCTTTGGTTAGGGTTAGCTCACCACATGTTTGCGGGACAGGGGCGAGAAGCAAGTACTTAGCATCAGTTTGTAAATCCTAATTCCAAAATGAATTTCTATTTCTTCGAAATAACTTTATCCTTAGTAAGTACTTCTTTCTCCATAGTCTTTCTATAATTGGAAAGTTTCTTAGCAAGGGCTTTATCGTTAAGCGCAAGTATTTGTACGGCAAGCAGTCCGGCATTTTTAGCGCCGTCAATAGCAACAGTAGCAACCGGAATACCTCCCGGCATCTGAACAATTGATAAGAGTGAATCAATTCCTTTAAGAGTTTTTGTCTGCACCGGAACACCAATAACGGGAAGAGTTGAGAAAGCGGCTGTCATACCGGGCAGATGAGCAGAGCCTCCCGCACCGGCAATAATAACTTTTATTCCTCTTCCGGCTGCGCTCTCTGCATATTCTTTCATTCTAGCGGGAGTGCGGTGAGCGGAAACAATATTCACTTCGTAAGGAACAGCAAACTCTTTGCAAACTTCAACTGCTTTTTCCATTACCGGAAAATCTGAATCGCTTCCCATAATAATTCCAACCAATGGTTTTACAGCCATCACATACTCCTAATAAATAATAGATTCTTCAATTTTCTTTGCAGTCTTAACTAATTCATCAGCAGAATCACCGAGCAAAGTTATGTGTCCCATCTTTCTTCCCTTGCGTGTTTCTTCTTTTCCGTAAAGGTGAACATGGAGATCGGGATTGCTCAAAGCTTTGTTATAATTTTTCGGTTCTGCTAAACCGTTTGTCTTGCCAAGTAGATTAACCATAACCGCCGCCGGCTTTACAAGTTCCGTTGAACCGAGAGGAAGATTCATTACCGCGCGTATATGATTTTCGAATTGAGAAGTTACACATGCTTCAATTGTATAGTGCCCGCTGTTATGTGGACGAGGAGCCATTTCGTTAACAAGTATTTCTCCACTTGTCGTAAGAAATAATTCAATGCCGAATATTCCGATTCCGTTAACTGCTTTAACACACTGTACAGCAATCTCTTTCACTTTTTCTTTGATAGATTCATCAACATCAGCCGGAGCTATAACAGTATGGCAGATATGATTCTTCTGAATTGTCTCTACAACCGGATAGCATACAATCTCTTTCTTTGTTCTTGCAACCATTACTGCAAGTTCTTTATCGAATGAAACAAATTCTTCCGCCAGCAGTTTAGGATGACGCGTTTGAAGTTTGTCGATTGCCGCGATATAATCAGCTTCATTATTAATTAACGCGTTGCCGTAACCATCGTAGCCCAGTTTTCTCGATTTAAGAACGAACTTCTCTCCCACCGCTTCTGCGCAGGCTTTGTAAGTATGCTTATTTGTTACTTCAAAGAATTTGGGAACCGGAATTCCCTTCTTGAACAAAGTTTTCTTTTGTATGAATTTATCTTGAATGAGAGAGATGGTTTTGGAAGATGGAAAAACTTTCTTTCCCAGTTTCTCCAGATATTCGAGATGATGGTAATCTACAAATTCATTTTCGAGAGTAACAATATCACAATCCTTAGCAAACAGTCTAATCAGTTTGTGATCATCAACCCAGCCGACGAATTCGTTGTGCGTTAACTGTCCGGCCGGAGAGTTTTTGGTTTTCTCGAGAATCGCAATATCGAAACCAAGTTTATATGCTTGATAAGCAGACATCCGGGCTAACTGTCCGCCACCAAGAATTCCAATACATTTTCGTTTATTCATAGAAGTGATTTTTGTTTGTATTAAAATAAATTGCAAGAAGTTAAAAACCAATTCCATGAATTTTACTCAGCTGATGTTTCCTAAAGAATAATTAACGGTCTGCTAAGTCTTGATAAGCTATTTCTTTGATGTTATATTTCATTCAAATATTCAGATGAAGTTATGAGTAGACATGAAAAAGCCTTAAGTCAAGTACTTCGAGGCACTTCTGATAATAATATTTTGTTTGAAGATTTGGTATCATTACTTAGCTTTTTTGGTTTCGAACAACGGATCAAAGGAAGCCATCATATTTTCTGGAAAGAAGGAATTGCTGAAATTCTAAATCTTCAACCAATTGGTTCCAAGGCAAAAGCATATCAAGTTAAGCAGGTTAGAAATGTTATACTGAGTTATAAATTAGGAGTCGCTAATGAATAAATACGAAGTAATCATTTTTTGGAGTGAGGAAGATCTCTGTTATGTTGCCGAAATACCGGAATTACCCGGCTGCTCGTCCGACGGATCAACCTACTTGGAAGCATTAAAAAATATCGAGATAATTGCGCGAGAATGGATTGAAACTGCAAAAAGCCTAGGAAGAGAAATACCAACCCCAAAAGGAAGACTGCGTTACGCATAATTCTGATTCTTACAAGAAACTCCTCAGTTGAAAACAAATATTGGACATAAAAAAAGGAACCGGCAAAAGCCGATTCCCTTTTTCAAGGATGTAACACAAATTTATTTTCTGGAGATTGAACCTACGCCGGAAACGTTTGTTCTGGTTTTTTCCGGATTGCCGTAATAATCAATAGAGCCTACACCGGAAACCGAAGCATCTAAAACTTCTTTTGCGTAAACATCGGCACTAGCCGCACCGCTTACACTAATAACAACATCGTTAGCTTTCAATTCTTTTGCATTAATATTGCCGGCTCCCGATAATTCTGCTCTAAATTTATCTGTAGTTCCTTTTAGATCAACATTACCGGCACCGCTTAAATTAACACTGAATTCTCTTTCATTTATATTAACAACTTCAACATTGTTCGCACCGGATACATCCAAAGATGTTAGGCTTGGAGTTGTAATTCTAAATTCAATTTCTTTTTTGGGGTTAAGATTTTTCTTAGTATCAATATAAAGTGTCCCGCCTTTAACCGATGTTTTGATATACTGAAGAAGATTTTCCTCGGCATAAATTTTCAAAGAGGGCTCTTTACCTATATATACTTTAATTGAAAATGCACCGCCGGCATCTATTCTGGAGAAATCCTCGACATTGCGGTTCTGATCTTTCATTCTGCCGTTCCCGCGAACTCCCCAAACTGTGCAAGCGCTAAATGAAACAACAGCTAAGAGCGCAGCTAAGATTATTCTAGATTTCATTGTTTTCTCCATCTTTTGCCCTTTTAGACGGGTATGGTAGTGAAAAGTTCTCTATAAGTTGCTCTTAATAGTTTAGTTAATGGGCTTAACTTCTTATATTAAAACCCGAAAATAAAACATGAATAAATCCCGTAATAAATGAGCTTTTTTACTAGTGATGAGGATTTAAATCGTTTACAAACCGAGGCGTACGACCATCTCTGGAACGGACGCTTTAGGTTAGCTCTGCCTATTGCCGAAAAGGTGTTTCAAATGAGGCCGGATGACAGCGATGCAGCAATATGTATTGCTTGGGCACAACTTGAAAACGGTAACCCAGCCAAAGCTATGGAATTTGCCAATCTAGCTGTAGAACTAAAGGGTGATTCTGTAAAAGCGCGCGTTTACAGAGCCTATCTCCTTTCCCGCATGAGCATCTTCGAGGGAGCAATTGCAGATCTTGATCAATCCATAGATGTACAAAAAGAAACTTTAGCATGGTCATATCTTAACAAAGCCAGATCTCTAGCCGGTCTTCAGAAATACAATGACGCAAGCCAGACGCTTGACCTAGCTGTAATTATTGATGAAGGAAAGCATAAGAATTGGAAAGACCTTAACGGCTGGATTGAGAAAGCAAAGGGATTATTTCAAGACAAAAAAGCTTTGGTAGAAAATGAAATTAAATCCTTGCTTGAAGAAGCTAACGAAGCAATAAAAGCTAAAGAATATTGGTTTTCTCTATTTTTATCGAAAAAGATTCTTGAAGTTAAACCCAACGATGAAGCAGAGTTAATTGAACTGGAATCGATGCTCCATTTATTTCAGATTCGTCCGGCATTAAAAAAAGCCGATTCCCTTCAAAGTAAATTCAAGAAGAATGAAAGATTCTTGAGCATATATTCTAATCTCAAGAAATTCAGCGAACTTGAAAAGGAAAATGATACCAATTCATCAAGAAAGATTACAAAACTAAGAGAGAGATTGACCCGCTCTATTGTTTCTGAGCCGGCTGAATTAAGATACGACTCAATTTTCTACCCGAACAATCACATAGACATCTTTTCATTAAAAATATTTGATATTGATTACGAATCCAAAACCGGAAACCGTAATTACAACAAACAGTTCGATCCGGCTACTACCAAGTTTGGCGCCGAAATAATTTTTAACAATCCTTTTTACAATAAAGAAGAAAAGCGGCTGGAAGGATTTGCGGTCTGGTATTTAAATGATTTTGAAACATACCGCAATAATTTTCAACTGACTGTCCGTAAGGATTGGGATTCAGTAATCTATGTTCAGCTTTGGGATAAGATAAAGAACAGTAGAAACGGTCAGGTTAGAGTTGAGATTTATATAAGCAATTTTAAAACAGCTGAAAAATATTTTGCTATTGGAACTAATGTTATTCCGGAGGAACTTGAGAGACAAAAAGAAGTCTCCACTGCTGACAAGAAAAAAACTAATGAACCAACTGTTGAAAAGACTAGAGAGCCGAGAGTTGTACGTCCGTTAAATGAATTGATAGCCGAACTTAATGCGTTCACCGGACTCTCGAGCATCAAAGAAGCGATAAAGAACTTTGTTTCCTATCTGGAGTTTCTTAAAGAGAGAAAGCGGCTCGGTCTTAAAGCGGAAGATAATATTTCAATCAATGCTGTTTTTCTTGGCAATCCGGGAACCGGTAAAACAACAATTGCCCGAATGCTTGGCGATATTTTTTACGCGATGGGAATTCTTCAGAATGGTCATGTTGTAGAGGTTGACCGCTCTGCCCTAGTTGGAGAGTTTGTTGGACAAACAGCGCAGAAAGCAGAAAAAATAATTAATGAAGCGATAGGCGGAGTTCTTTTTATTGATGAAGCATATACTCTTGTTAAGAAAGGCGCTTCAAATGATTTTGGACAGGAAGCAATTGATATCCTTCTGAAGAGAATGGAAGACCGTAAAGGTGAATTCGTAGTTATTGTTGCCGGATATACAGATGAAATGTATTCATTCTTAAATTCCAATCCGGGATTGAAATCCCGCTTCTCCCATACTTTTGTTTTTGAAGATTACACTCCCGATGAATTGATTTTAATTTTTGAAGACTTGCTCAAAAAAGAAGATTACATACTTGCAGATAACGCTAAAGAGATTTTGAAAAAAGAGTTTATGAGTCTCTACAGAGCCAGAGACAAATCATTTGGTAACGCCAGATTAATTAGGAAACTGTTTGAAAACGCTAAACTAAATCTTAGCAAAGTTTGTGTCGATCTTCCGGAAGATAAACGAACTAAAGAAGTAATGACAACATTAACGGAAGAAGTAATCAAAATGAGTTTTGCAAAAACTCATTCCCGAGAAGTATACATACCAATTAACGAAGAGCTACTTTCAGAGTCGCTGTTAGAACTGCATAATTTAGTGGGACTAGCATCTCTAAAAAAAGAAGTAGAAGATATGGTTAAACTCGCTCGCTTTTTTAATGAGCAAGGCGAGGATATAAAAAAAGTTTTCAGCGAGCATCTTCTATTTCTCGGTAACCCGGGCACCGGCAAGACAACTATTGCAAGAATAATCGGCAAGATTTATTCTGCGCTGGGAATATTGCCTAAAGGACATCTGGTTGAGACTGACAGACAAGGATTAGTTGCCGGTTTTGTTGGACAAACGGCAGAGAAAACAAAAAGCATGATTGACCGGGCTATAGGCGGAATGTTGTTTATTGATGAGGCTTATACTTTAGTTAAACCAGGAGATTCCGGAAACGACTTTGGCAAAGAAGCAATTGATATTCTTCTGAAACGAATGGAAGATGACCGTGGTAAATTTATTGTTATAGCTGCCGGCTACACGGAGGAAATGCAAAAGTTTGTTGCAAGCAATCCGGGAATGCAGTCCCGTTTCAGCAAGTCGTTTACTTTCGATGATTATAATCCGGACGAATTAATTGAAATTGTTCACCGCTCTATTAAGAAAGAAGGTAAAACTCTCTCTTCCTCTGCTGAAGATAAACTTAGAAAACATTTTGAAGATGTGTATAAAGCCAGAGATAAAAAATTCGGCAACGCAAGAATTGTGAGAAATATTCTTGAATCTGTAAAACAAAAAACATTATTGAGAATTGCCGATCTGCCGGTGAATGAACGTACTGAAGATAAACTTAATACTATCGAATTAAGCGATATCAATGAAGTTCTAAATCGTGAAGTAGAAGCTAGAACCTACGAAGTTAAAGGTGATCCGCTGGTTCTTCAGAACGAGATTAACGAACTCAATAATCTAATCGGTCTTGATAATGTCAAGCAGGAAGTTTTCAAACTGATCAGCTTTGCCAAGATTTCTCAGATGAAAAAAGAGAAAGGACTTCAATCGCTCGAAAGAAATCTTCATTCTATTTTCATTGGCAATCCCGGTACCGGAAAAAGATCTGTTGCGAAACTGATGAGTAAGATTTTTAAGGAGCTTGGTGTAATACAAAAAGGTCATATACTTGAAGTAGACCGTTCCGATTTTATAGCCAGTTATCAAGGTCAAACTACCGTTAAGACAGAAAAACTACTTCAGCAGTCATTAGGAGGAACTCTTTTTATTAAAGATGCTTCTTCCCTTTTCCGCGATGATGATCCGTTTGGAACGGAGGCAGTTGATACAATCATAAAGAGAATGGAAGACTCGAAAGGAAAATTTGTTTTGATTCTTTCCGGCACAACAAACGAAATGCATAAGATGATAAATTCCCACCCGGGAATTGTTTCTTACTTCCCCAATATATTCACCTTCGAAGATTATAATCCACGACAGCTACTTGCCATTGCAGCAAGCATTGCAGAAAAGAATGGCTATAATCTGGACGAGGGTGCGCTGCAAGAACTGCACGACCGCTTTACAAAACTTTACAACAACCGTATAGAAGTTTTCCAAAACGGAATTATTGCACGCAATATTTTATACTCAGCAATTACCAGCCAAGAAGAAAGGATTTACAACATCTATGAAAAGGATGATGTCGATTTAAAAACGATAATTCTTGAAGATGTTGAAAAAATAACAATCTAAAGACTGCCATGCTTCAACTGCTAGATCTCGAAAAGAAATACGGTTCCTTTGAAGCCGTCAATAAAATTAATCTTACCGTTACCAAAGGAGAGTTGTTTGGTTTTCTTGGACCCAACGGTGCCGGAAAAACTACAACCATTAAAATGATTACCGGACTTCTCTCTCCTACCGGCGGGACAATTCTTCTTGATAGTGTAGATGTTTGGAGGAAGCCGATTGAATCAAAAAAGAGAATTGGTTACATACCGGACCAGCCTTTCCTTTACGATAAACTTACCGGCAGAGAGTTTCTCTTTTTCAGCGGCGGATTGTATGAACTGCCGCATGATAAACTGAAAACGAATGTAGATGAGATTATTGAGTTATTGAAAATCGGCAGCTGGATTGACAAGCGCACGGAAGAATACTCGCAAGGAATGAGACAAAGAATTGTAATTGCTTCTGCGTTTATTCATAAACCAGATTTAATTATTGTGGATGAACCGATGGTCGGTCTCGATCCCCAAAGTGCATTTCTTGTAAAGAAACTCTTTGTCGATTCGGCAAAAAGTGGGATTACAATATTCATGTCCACCCACTCTCTAAATGTAGTAGAAGATATCTGCACACATGTAGGCATCATAAACAAAGGGAAAATGATTTTCCGGGATAAGATTGATGAACTGCATAAGCTAAAACTTCAGCATGACAGTAACATTGAAGAATTATTTATAGAATTGACAGATGAAGAATGAAACAGCTTCTTCATATACTAAAATATAAATTTCTAGCTTTCATCCGGCTCGATTCAAAAGTTACGGCAGTAAGTTTAATCAAAAGCATCGGTAGCGCAATAATTTACATTTCTTTCGGCATCGGGTCGTTCCTCTTCTCGAAAGCATTAATCAATTTTTTGATTGTAGAAGTTACAGTAGGTCAGTTCTTGCTTCACGAATTCATATCAATGATTCTCTTTATCTTCTTTATGTCAATCAATGTGGGCAATATTATTGTCTCTTATTCAACATTATATAAATCAGCCGAAGTGAACTATCTTCTCTCTAAACCGATAGAACCGGCTAATATTTTCACAATAAAATTTCTGGATAACTTTTTATATAGTTCATCAACTTTACTGATGATACTCTTTGCGCTTCTGCTCGGTTATGCTTTTTATTTTCATCTGACATTCTACCAATTTTTCATACTGATATTAAATTTTATTCCATTTATGATAAGTGCCGGCAGTTTAGGAGTAATGCTTTTACTTCTCGTAATTCTGCTTGCAAATAAATTTGGTGTAAAAAGAATTATCTACACTATAGCCGCCGGTTATGTAAGTGTAATATTTTTCTTCTTTAGAATTAATTCTCCCAGACGTTTGGTGCACCTTATTCTCAGTCATTATCCTTTTATTAACCGCGATTTATATTTGGACAATCTTATACCCTCGGTTATTAAGGTATTGCCAAACAACTGGCTTTCTCAGACTGCATACTGGACACTTCACGGAGATGTTTCAAAAGTAATATTCTATACAATTCTTCAAACTGCATTAGCTGTTGTTCTTTTCAGCTTAGCTTATAGTTTAGGGAAGAAATATTATTTCAGAACATGGCTGCTTAATCATAAGCTTACAGCGGAGTTTAGTTCAAAGCGTAAAAGAGTTTCTTCATTCTTTAAAAGCAGCAATGGTAACGGCTTAACGAGCCAAATCAATTCTATTCTCAGAAAAGATTTATTAGTATTCCTTCGAGAACCAAGTCAAGTTATTCATTCACTAGTTTTACTTTTTCTTATGTTGATATTTGTAGTTAGTGTAGCCGGAATAAAATTCGTCGGTTTGGGGAATTTTTATCTACAGACTATGATCTATCTCGCAATATTCATTTTTAATTTACTGTTGATTACTACACTTTCTCTGAGATTTATCTTTCCCCTCATTTCACTTGAAGGAGAAGCATTCTGGAAAATGAAATCGGCACCGGTTACAATTACTAAATATATTAGAAGCAAGCTAAGCGCATCAGCAGTAATTGTTTTAATCATAAGCATGATACTTAGTTTGTTTTCAAACATAAAATTTGGAATAGTGCTGATAACCTTTTCTCAAATAGTTACCCTTATTGCTGCCGTTACAATTGTTTCGATAAATTTTGGTATGGGAGGTTTGTTCGCAAATTTTAAGGAGAAGAATCCAATCCGGGTCTCCTCTTCTCAAGGAGCTTCTCTTACTTTTCTGATCAGTATTCTTTATATGCTCTTTCTGGTTGTACTTCTGTTCAAGCCATTTAGCGATTTGTTTTTGGCAATAATGATAAAGAAAGAGTTCAATCTTCTTCGACTGTTCTTCTTTACTTTGCCAATGGTTATGGTATCGGGATTTATAGTTCTACTATTCTATAAAGCTACGGTAAGTTCACTCAAGAAAGATTTTTAATGCTTCTTATAAAATATCTCTGAAATTTTACCCGCCAGAATTACAGTAATTCTTCTTGAAGCAAATCTGGTAGAGACGGCAAGAATTTTATTATAAAGTCCGTCAACGACGCTCGGTTTTTTTCCTAAAGCTTTTAATGCGGTTTCAACAACTTGCTCAACCGTTCTTGGAACCGGTCCCGGAGTTGAATTAGCAACCTTTTGGAATTCAGTGCTGGTTCCACCGGGATTTAAAGAAAGCACATCGATGTTGAATTTCTTTAGTTCGTACCAGAGCCCTTCGGAAAGAAAAGCATTAAATACTTTAGTAGCAGCATATACAGTTGTAGTAGGTGTAGCTTGAAAAGCAACAACACTTGCAAGGAAAATGATTCCCCCTTTTTGTTTCTCTATCATAGGTTTAACAAAGTGATGAGTAAGCGTTGTTGGAACCATGCAGTTTAATCTGATCATATTCTCATCGTTTGCAAAGGTATCATTAATAAACAAGCCTCTGTATCCAAAGCCCGCATTATTAATCAGCAAACCAATATGTCTTTGCCCGATAATAGTTGTTAATTCTTGAAAATAATTTTGGGAAAGCAAATCCACTGCAGCAACTAAAATTTCAACTTTGTATAGCTGTTCAAGTTCTGTTTTTAGATTTTCCAATCGGTCTCTTCGGCGGGCAACTAAAACAAGATTAAATCCCTCTTTGGCTAATCTTCTGGCAAATTGTTCTCCAATGCCGGAAGAGGCACCGGTTATTAATCCCCAATCGCCATACTTTTCTTTTAGTGAATTCAATATCGTGAGTGTCTCAGAAATTAAATCATTTCGCTTAATAACTCTGGACGAGGCTGAGGAATTACAATTTTGTTAACCAGCAATCCTCTATCAGCAATTACTTTGGCGCCGGAATCAACAGCTGCAGTAACAGCCGCAACTTCGCCGGTTAATGTGCAGAATGCTTTTCCGCCTAGAGCCATTGCCAAACGGATCTCAATTAACTTTACACTTGCAGCTTTAACTGCAGCATCTGCGCCTTCAATTAAAGAGGCAACGGAGAAAGATTCAATAATACCCAAGGCTTCCAGCGCTTTTACTTCCGAATGTCCCGATAATGCCGGGAAAATATCCGGGTGAACACTTGGAATTACAAATGTATCAATCACCGCAAAATCTATTTGAGATACTGCCGCGTCAACTGCCGCTTGAACTTCGGCAACATCGCCCCCGATCAGCACAATATATTTTCCGGAACATATGGTTCTTGATAAGATTAACTGAACATTAGAAGTTTTGAGCATAATATCTGCTGCTTGCATCCCGGCAGCTATGCTTGTCATCTCTATCAGTCCTATTGAATTCATTTCCATGACCACTCTCTTTCCTCACGCAAAGACGCAATGAATACGCTAAGAACGCGAGGTTATAAATTATTTACTATTCTGTGAATTCCGTCTTTGAGTAATTTCTGATTAAAATTTATTAACAAACCCAATTTTAATTCAGAGAGTTTTAAATATGTTAAAAGTTGTGCATAGTGCACAGGTAATAACGTCTCAACAGCCTTCAATTCAAGAATTACTTTTTTGTTTACTAGAATATCAAGCCTATAACCTACTTCGAATTTATTATTTTTATAAACAAGCGGCATAGGAACTTGTTGTTCTACTGATAAACCTTCTACTCTAAGATCAAAAGCCAAAGCATTTTCATAAACTGATTCCAATAAACCGGGTCCTAGCGATTTGTGCAATTCAATTGCAGTTAGTACAACAATTTTCGAAATCTCGTTTTCATTCATAATTTTCTTGCGCTCTTTGCTTTGCCTAGCGCTCCTTGCGTGATGCTTATTATGCTGTGATTCTAATAAACTCTTCTGAAACATGAGTTACTTTTCCGCTGATTGAAGCGTGAACTTTAGCGCCAAGTTTTCCCTCTTCAATGTCGGCAATGAGAGTTCCTTCATTAACAATAGCTCCGAGTTTAATAACCGGAACTGCCGGCGCGCCAACATGCTGTTTCAGCATAATTTTAACTTGTGCAGGCTTAGGACTCTCTTTAACAAAAGGAGTATGATTATCATACTTAAGAACATCCATTCTTTTCATCAATTGTTTTAATGGAACTCTTCTTCCCTCTTTAATTGGATGAACCTTAACCGGCTTTAGCTGTTCATATTTCTTACCTTGTTTTCTCAATTCAGCTTTGCCCTGATCGCATGCTTCGCGTGGATATAAATCTTCCGGACAGGAATAAAGCGAACACAATCCGCATGAACAGCAAAGATCGGCATATTGATTCCACACAGCTGAACCGCTTGTTGAAAACACAAGTGAACGCATAACCTTATGGGGCTGGACATCATAACCAAGTAAATAGCGGGGACAGAATTCAGTACAATAGCTGCATTGATCGCACGCCGATTTGCCGATCCGGTTCATACTTGTTTTAGGGCGTTCCATCCTGTTGATTAAATAATGATCCTTTGGAAGAATTATTATTCCGCTTGTAGTCTTTGTTACCACTTCCGACAAATCAAATGTAAGCCTTCCCATAAGCAGACCGCTGACAAATATTCCAAAATCGGAAATAGTTGAACCGCCGGCATGATTAAGAATTTCTTGGAAACTTGTCCCGATCGGTACAAAAAAAGAAGAGGGCTTTTTTACACAACCGGCAACAGATACAAACTTTTGAGTAACCGGGATATCCTTTACTGCGCGTGAGATATTATAAAATGTCTCAACATTATTTACAACACAGCCAACATCAAGTGGCAAGCCGTGCGGCGGAATTAATCTTTTAGTAGCAGCATAAACTAATTCATATTCATCCCCGCTTGGATAGAAATCGCCAAGCAGACACATTTCAGTTTTACTATCTATGATTCTCTTTTCAATTTCATCAATTGCATTCGCATTTTTAGCTTTAATGCCAAAGTAAGCTTTCTTAGCGGAAGTCTGACTTGTCATCAATTCTACGCCGCTTACAATCTCATCCGGAAAGTTGCACATCAATTCAAAATCTTTGTGAATCAAAGGTTCACACTCAGCGCCGTTAACCAAGACAAATTCAACTGTCGATTTAGCTTTTACATGAGTAGGAAATCCGGCACCGCCGGCGCCTACAACTCCGGCATTAAATAGTTTTTGGACTAGGCTCATTCTTATCATTTCTCTTAATTACAACAATTGTTTTATCATCTTGATACTGGCTGTCGCTTGTACTAAACTTTTGTACATCTTCAAGTATCACCAAACAAATTTCTTTTGGTGTTCTATGAACGTTATCCATAATTAATTTACCTAACCTCTCTTCACCATAAAAATCAAATTTATCATTAGCAGCTTCTACTACACCATCGGAGTAGATAACAAGAATATCTCCATTCCTAAAATTCACATGGTCAGTTTCAAATTTAGCATTTGGAGCGGGACCTAAAAGAGGACCGGTAGAATTCAGTAATGAGATTTCATTAAACTTTTTTCTGAAAAACATGGGAGGATTATGCCCAGCGTTTGCATAAAGGAACAATCCCTTTTTATCATCAGAGAGTTCACCGTAAAATAGAGAAGCAAATTTATCATCACTGAATATTTTATTTACAAGCTGATTCATTCTGGAAAACATTAGAGATATTTTAATTTGAAAACTACTCGCCATTCTAAGCGCGCCGGAAATGTACATAGCTTCTGCCGCTGCACCAAATCCTTTTGATGCCGCATCTCCAACAACAACCCCTAAACGGTCTTCCCCCTCTCCGATTTTTAGATAATCGTAGAAATCGCCACCCACAATCTGCGCCGGAAGAGTTACACCGAAAACATCATAGTTGTGAAACCGATATTCATGCTCGGGCAAAATGCTGCGCTGAATTTCTTTTGCCTTATCAATATCTGCAATAAGAGTTTTTCTTGATTGTGTTAGATATCTTTCATTCAGCTTACTTGTAAGAACTGTCGCTACAATATTTAATGTATCCCGAAGATCATCACCAATCATTGCACTGTTTACAGCAAGTAAATACTCGTAGTATCTTTTATCACCAACCTTAATTTTTCTACCAATACCGGAAGCCGAATACTTTATTATACCCTTGCTAATTAGAGTCTTATTAGTTTCATCAGCAAGAATTGTTCTCTCTTGAGCAATTTTTTCATAGTAGGGATAATCTTTTAGATAGAGAAGAAAATCTTCTTGAATTTTTTGAACCTTACCGGTTTGAAAAATCAATCTATAAGCTTTTCTTCTTGGTTCAAACTTCCAAATGCGCCCGCCCTTAAGTTGAATAGCTTCATTACTAATGATTTGTTTTAAAACATCGGCAAGAAGATCAGTATCTGTATTAAAATCCTTGGAAGCTACCGATTCAATAGTTTTATATAGTTTTCTTTGTTCCATTATTCCGCATAAAAGTTGATTACTTTTTCCAAAACTTGTTTGCACACTAAATTAAATTCATTAGAAGTAAATGAATTCATAATACTATTGTGGGTCGGTCTATAAACTCCTTTAGCAACGTAACCGCCACCTTCAAAAACTCCAATTTTACTTTTATACTTTTCTTCTGAAGGTGTTGGAATTGGAGTTCCCTCTTCAATCAAATTCTTCCACTTGCTCTCAAAATTGACCATTGTCGTCAGATTTGGTTCCCAGGGTTCAACATCAGTCGGATACATATCTTGATAAGTGTTGTCGTTTCCATATTCATCAGCTAAACCGGCTAAACCATGAGCAAATTCATGAACAAATATTTGATTTGCGCGCGCATCGTATGCACTTGTCATTGAGTAGAAATTGTAGATAGCTCCGCCACCATATTTTTTAGTGTTGGCAATTATAAATATTTGATCGTACGGAGCATTAGCAGCAACATCTTTTACAGTGTGGTAATCGCTAGTCATCAGATACCGCTCACTGTCGAAAGTGTAAAAACCGGAATTCAAAATCGTCTGCTTCCAAATACCTTTACCGGGAATGTCTGTTTCACTTTCGCTCGAAGGTGCTTCAACTCCCCAAACATTTATTTTTGCTTCATTCTCTTTAAATGGAGAATAACTAAATAAATATCCGGCAAATCGTAAGCAGTCATCTTTAAATTTTGTCATCTCTTCTTTTGTGTAACCTTCAGGTATAAATACAATATCAAGTTTTTCAGAAGGTTCTCCGGAATAGTGAACTTTGAAAGAAGCAAATGGCTTAACCTTTTCTTTTATAATGAAATAGCTAGAAGAGTCGATTTCTCTTTTAAATAGTTTCTGAAAAATATTCTTTCGGTCTCTTCTGTAAATCTCTACTAGAACCTTATTCTTTGGAAAAGGAAAACGCACAGAACCCGACATAGAACGTACAATGTTCTTTGATTCTTCAGTTGTCTGCCACTCTTGATACAAAGTTGAAAATCCACGTGAATATATTTCTTGATTATCATCCGGGTTAACAACTTTAACTAAATAATGACCATACTGAAGTTTATCAAGCAAGTTCTTTTTTGAACCGCT
Organism: Melioribacteraceae bacterium; assembly: GCA_041675645.1. GTDB lineage: Bacteria > Bacteroidota > Ignavibacteria > Ignavibacteriales > Melioribacteraceae > Stygiobacter. The sequence goes on along the minus strand of JBAYTN010000046.1, from coordinate 13,781 downwards.
CCAAACGCCTTCTTCTATCATTTTATCATAAGATATAGTTTCGGAAGTACGGTCTCCGGTATGGTAAAAGTCGAACCGCAGAGTTTTATCAACAAAGTAATCATCAAACTTAATCTGCGCATTAACCGAAACAACAAATAAAACTAAAAATAAAATTATCTTTTTCATTTATACACCTTTATGGATTTACTTTACGAGAACCCGGTTTGACAAATGGAATGATTTGCTTGCATAAAGGACATTCTTCCGGCGAGTAAGAAACTACCTCCAATTGTAGAGTACTAAACTGAGGAACACCAAACTGTACTTTATTATTGCTTCTATCTACGATAAAGCCAACACCGGCAACAATTCCACCATTATTCTTTACAATGTCAATTACCTCAAAGACAGAGCCGCCAGTAGTAACAACATCCTCGCACACTAAATATTTTTTACCCTCTTCAATTTGAAAACCTCGGCGAAGTGTCAAAACTTTGTCCTCACGTTCGGCAAAAATGGATTGCTTTTTAAGTTGTCGGGCAACTTCTTGTCCTACCACAATTCCACCAATTGCTGGCGATATAACAAAATCAATTTCGTGATCCCTAAAATGATCAGCTATTTTCGAACAGATTAATTCATTGTGCTGCGGATGCTGCAATACTTTTGCGCATTGAAAATATTGATTACTATGACGTCCGGATGTCAATAAAAAATGCCCATTCAAAAGGGCATTTGTTTCAATAAAAACATCTAATAAATTTTGAGTGCTCATCAACCATCTCGCTTTATTCTTAATTGAACGGATTTACACTTTTTTTAAAAAAGCTAAGAAATTGTCAGCTAAAACTTATAACCGACTATTTCTTAGCATTTTACATACACTACTCAACCGTTTGCTTAGCTTCACTATCTTTTTCTTCACTAACTTCGGGCTTTGAAGGGACAAAAATCAATTCGTCCTTAGAAGTATTATGAGATACGACTATTTTATCTCCTTCGCGAATCGTATTCATAAGCAATTCTTCTGCTAATGGATCTTCAACATACTTTTGAATTGCTCTTTTTAGCGGTCTTGCTCCAAATTTCGGATCAAATCCTTTATCGGCCAGAAAATCTTGGGCAGATTGTTCAAGCACAATCTCCATCTTATTCGCATTCAAATTCTTAATCAAGTCTTTCATTTCGATCATAATAATCTTCTTAATGTCTTCCTTGTCTAAGCTTCTGAAAACGATAGACTCATCAATTCTATTTAAGAATTCCGGATTGAAAAGACGCTTCATGGCATCTTCAACAGTATTCTTCAACGCTGTGTAGTGGTCTTCTGCTGTTTCTCCGCCAAAACCGAAACCGCCACCCGCTTTAATTTCCTTCGTACCCACGTTGGAAGTCATAATTATAATTGTGTTCTTGAAATCAACTCTTCTACCTAAACTATCTGTAAGAATTCCATCATCAAGAACTTGTAGAAGCAAATTAAACACATCAGGATGGGCTTTTTCAATTTCATCAAATAGAACAACTGAGTATGGCTTTCTGCGAACTCTTTCTGTCAGCTGACCGCCTTCATCGTAACCAACATATCCGGGAGGCGCACCGACAAGCCTAGATACAGCAAACTTCTCCATATATTCGCTCATATCAATGCGTATAAGCGCATCTTCGCTATCGAACAGATATCTGGCTAACTCTTTGGTCAATTCAGTCTTACCAACTCCGGTCGGACCTAAGAATATGAATGTTCCAATTGGTTTAGTTGGACTTTTCAATCCGGCACGAGTTCTGCGAATTGCTTTTGTAAGTTTAAGTACAGCCTCATCTTGTCCAATAATTCTTCCTTTTAGAGCCTGTTCCATTTTCATCAATTTTTCAGACTCTGCTTGGACAACTCTAGTAACCGGAATCCCAGTCATCATAGAAACAACAGTTGCAATATCATCTTCGCTTACATCATGAACGAGATCTTTTGTTTTAGCATCCCACTCTTGTTTGGCAACTTCCAGATCAGACTGTAAAGTTCTTTCTTTATCACGCAAGCGTGCTGCTTCTTCATAATCTTGCTGTTTTACAACTTGAATTTTCTCTTGCTTAACTTTTTCGATGCTCTCTTCGAGCTTAAGAATATCTTCCGGAACAGTGAAATTACCCATGTGTACGCGTGAACCAGCTTCGTCAATAACATCTATGGCTTTATCCGGCAAATATCTGTCAGTAATGTAGCGCTCACTCATTCTTACAGCGTTTTCAATTGCTGCTGTAGAATAACGAACATGGTGATGCTGTTCATACTTAAACTTGATGCTTTCCAGAATCTGAATAGTCTGGTCTGGTGTAGGAGGATCGACCATTACTTTTTGGAATCGTCGATCCAGCGCACCATCCGTCTCGATGAACTTACGGTATTCATCCAATGTAGTTGCCCCTATGCATTGAATATCGCCTCTGGCCAGTGCCGGTTTGAACATATTTGATGCGTCCAATGAACCGGAAGCACCGCCGGCGCCTACAATAGTATGAAGTTCATCAATAAATAAAATTACGTCATCAGCTTTTTCAAGTTCAGTCATTAATGCTTTCATTCTCTCTTCAAACTGACCGCGATACTTTGTACCGGCTACAAGTCCGGCTAAATCAAGAGTAACAATTCTTTTTTCTTGAAGTATGCGGGGGACTTTTTTCTGAATGATTCTAAGAGCCAGTCCTTCTGCAATAGCTGTTTTACCAACACCGGGTTCGCCAATCAGCACCGGATTGTTTTTCTTTCTACGGCTCAAAACTTGAGCTACGCGTTCAATTTCTTTTTCACGACCGATTACAGGATCAAGTTTGTCCTCGATAGCCAGCTTAGTTAAATCGCGGCCAAAGTTATCTAAAACCGGGGTTTTAGTCTTTTCCGGTTTCTTTGCGGATTGAAACTGAGGTGCCGAAGTTGCCTTATTAGGGTCTTTGCTGGCAAGGATATTATTCAATTCAGCTCTGGCATTATCATAGGTTACAACAAACTGATGTAGAATTTGGGTTGCAATATTGTCTTCATCTCTTAAAAGAGAAAGAAGAATGTGTTCAGTTCCAATAACGTCAGATTTATATATTTTTGACTCGATCTGGGTGATTTTAAGTACTTTTTCCGCTTGCTTTGTAAGAGGAATATTTCCAATAGTAAGAGTGCCGCCCGAAGTTCTAACAGTATCCTCAATTGCTTTTTTAAGCTTGACAAGATCAACCTCAAGGTTGCGTAGAATTCTAACAGCAACTCCTTGACCTTCTCGGATTATTCCAAGCAATAAATGTTCTGTTCCTATATAATCATGCCCAAGGCGAAGAGCCTCTTCCCTACTTAATCTAATCACCTCTTGCACACGTTCAGAAAAGTTGCCTTCCATTGTGTTTCCTTTGTTTTCTATACTTAACAGTAAATTCGTTCAAATTGTTTCATAAATATATCTATTGAGTCTTCTCTTATCAAGGAACATAAATCATAGACCATTCTTTTTTGATGATTTTCTAGCGTTTTTTAATTTAATTGTATATAGAAACCTTCTTTCCCGTAAATAGAACTAAATTCGGAGAATATTATGAAGTTTATTCACAACAAACATCTTGTTGATTTACTTCTGGTTTTTGAAGCCAACCAAGTAATTGCAAATTGTTCCCAAGCAAAACCAGAATCAAATGATGTTCGTGGAAGCAGATTTGTTAATTACGGCGATTTAGCTATCAGTAGTTTTCAATTATCCGATTACATTATTGGGAATGGCGAAAAGTACTCGGAAGAAGAAATTGTTAATTCATTTTCCTTGAATGAAGTTGTTTCTAAAATATGCAAGAAAATTGACGTCTATTTAAGCACTCAAAAGTAATTCTCTTTCTTCTTTGTAATAGTTTTTCTTATTGATATTTTGAGTTTAGATTAAAAAGTAATTTCTAGGAGAAATAATGGAAGCACTTACCGGTTTATCTGTCGTTGTTATTTTTGCAGCGATATTTTTCTTGTTCTTAATTCTATACTTTGTACCAATCGGGTTATTCATCACCGCATACTTTTCCGGCGTAAAGGTGAAGATTTTCAGAGACTTAATTGGAATGCGTCTTCGTAAAGTTTCACCACAAGTCATTGTAAGAAATCTAATCAGCGCTACAAAAGCTGGGATTACACTTACTACTTCACAACTAGAGGCTCACTATTTAGCGGGCGGAAATGTATCGAATGTTGTTAACGCACTTATATCTGCTAACAAAGCCAATCTAGATTTACAATTTGAAAAAGCATCTGCAATTGATCTTGCCGGCCGAGATGTACTTGAAGCCGTGAAGATGTCTGTAAATCCAAAAGTAATTGAGACCCCCCTTGTTTCCGGTGTTGCTAAAGATGGTATTCAATTAAAAGCTATGGCAAGAGTAACAGTTAGAACAAATTTGGAACGATTAGTCGGCGGCGCCGGCGAAGCTACAATTCTAGCTCGTGTTGGTGAAGGTATCGTATCCACAATCGGTTCAAGCGATTCTCACAAAGAGGTTTTAGAAAATCCGGATAAAATTTCGAAAGTTGTACTTGCTAAAGGATTAGATGCCGGATCAGCATTTGAAATTCTTTCAATCGATATCGCAGATGTTGATGTAGGTTCAAACATTGGTGCTATTTTACAGACTAACCAAGCCGAAGCAGATCTTAAAGTTGCCCGCGCTAAGGCTGAAGAAAGACGCGCTGCTGCGGTTGCTCTTGAACAAGAAATGAGTGCTGAAGTTGCTAGAATGAAAGCTAAAGTTGTTGAAGCAGAAAGTGAAATTCCAAAGGCAATATCTGAAGCTTTCCGTAACGGCAAACTTGGTGTAATGGATTATTACAACATGAAAAATATTCAAGCTGATACTGATATGAGAACTTCCATATCCAAACCTGACGATAAGAAAGATCAAAATGGATAATATATTTCAAATAATCATATTCATTTTTGTTATTTGGAGTATAATCGGCTCTGCGCTTGGCAAGAAGAAAACTCAAAACAAGCAACAGCCTATGCCAAGAAGAATTCCAAGAGAAGGATCTAACAATCCTTCTCCAAATTATCGGCAGACATCGCAAGATGTTTTGGAAGATATTTTAGGGTTCAAAATTCCTAAAACTGAAGACGAATACCCTACCAGAGTTAACTATGAACTCGAGGATTTAGAGAAATCGTCTCAAGACTTGGAAAAGGATACACAAGAAGCTTACAAGCGAAACAAATATGAACAAGCTCTTGAAGAGTTTGACTATGATAAACTTGGTTCTTTGGAGGACATGCCGCTCCAGCAAACAAAAGTTGAAACATCTGACGCATATTCGCAAAAGTATACAACCTATTCTCAAACTTCGCAGATGAGAGGTAAGTTTAGAAATAAAACAAGTATACGTGATGCAGTTATTCTTTCGGAAATTCTGAACAAACCTAAAGCTTTAAGACGAAAATAATTTATAAAGAAGGCGAGATTACTCGCCTTCTTTATAAAAATTTGTGTTTGTTACAACCCTCAATTAGCTCTGAGATAATTCAAAAACTCTGTAACAGTTTTTCCACTAAATCTACTTTTGATTGTTCGCAATCCTTCACCATAAACTGGACTTGGGTCATTTTCAATTTCATCGATTAATTTCAGAGTACTATTATTAGACTCATTTATTAAATACAAGTAAGCAACATAATTGCAACTACCTTCAGTCACAGAACTCGATAACTTTTTCTTAACATTTTGCGTTATCCAGACATGCATCAACTCGTGAGCAATTATTGATTCTATGTTTGCTGCCGGTAAGCCGTTTAACACATAAATGGTGTGAGAATACTTTGTTCCACTTTTAGTGCTGGAATAAATTTCCGAAGAACAAAAACCTTTTACATTTTTACTGTAATAGTCTCCCGCCTCATTTTTTAATTCAGTTAATGAAACACCTTTAACAGTTAGCGTAGATGAGGAGATTGAAATTCCTATTCCACTAAGCCGGATTCTCACTTTCTCAAGTAAATCGGAAATTCTTCCATTATCAAAGATTGCTTCCGGATAACATATGTTGCAAATACTTCTTCCATCAGAATATCTCTTTCCCCCATTTGTTAATTGCTCAGTTACCAAGCGATTACAACTAGTGCATCTCACGTATTCACTTTCATGAATTAAATGATATTTATTTCCAAAATAATCCATTGAAATAGTTCCGGTCAAAGTCTTACCACATATAGCGCATTTAGGTGAAATTTTATCAAAACAATCTCTATGGTATTTCTTGTTTTGACTTACTAAATACTCGTTGATAATTGGCTTCTTACAATACTCACATTTCAGTCCCATCAGTTCTTGATAACACTCAATATGATAGTATTTGTGATTCTCCGTCATAAATTTATCTGGTAAGGGCTTCTTGCAATAATCGCAAAGAAAATGGTCCGGGTGAAAAGATTTATCCCCGACTTTAATGTAATTGCCTTCGATTTCCTTTTTGCAAGTCGGGCAAACATTACTCTGTGCCTTAAACCAAGCCGCATTGAAGAAGAATAAAACAAATATTACCCTTAAGAGAACTGAAGACATCGCAACCAATAGATTTTGAAGGAAATTAACATTTTAGCTCCCAATAGTCTATCATTTATTATCGAAATAAAATTATTTTGGAGCTCAATAGTGTTACCATAATTTTCGATAGTAGTATATACAAATATTCTTTCCAGATTTGTGTTTATGATTTAACACACTTTTGAATTTCCGAAACTTTACTTAGATTAAATCAGTAATTATGAGTTTGAGAATGGAATCGTTTTCAGAGAAAGCAAATAGTACTTTAAGGAAAATTGAAGGGATGAAGAATTTAATTTCAATTCCTAAAATTATTTTTGAAGTATCACAAGCAATTAAATCAGAACCGGGCAACGTTAAAAAACTAGCGCGTTTGGTTGAAAAAGATCAAGGATTAACAACAAAAATTCTTGCTGTTGCGAATTCACCATTGTATGGATTGCAGAAAAAAGTAGCTTCACTTGAATACGCCTTAATGTTAATGGGTACAAATGAAACGGTTAGAATAGTAACTGCTATCTCCCTCTCCGAGTCTCTCAAAATCAAATCCACAAAAGATTTTGATTACATGGAATATTGGAAACACTCTATGGTTGTAGGAATGGCTGCAAGGGATATGTCTATAAGGTTAGGTTTTTCGGACCTTTTTGGTGAAGCTTTTTTGGCCGGAATGTTGCACGATGTTAGCATCCAAGTGTTTGCCCAACATTTCTCTAGTGAATTTGAAGAGATTATCAAAGAAACCAAGGAGGGAAAAAAGTTTTTTGAAAACGAAAAAGATATTCTTGGGGTTTCGCATGATTATATTGGAAGTATACTTGTCCAAAAGTGGAAATTGCCCGAAGTAATTTCTGAAGCAATCGAGTTTCATCATCAACCTTCTATAGCGCCTAATAATAAAATACTTTGCTCTTTAGTGCATTTGGCTGATTCCATGACTCAAGAATTTAAAATCGGGAATTGCTTTTGGGATAGGAATCTTACTTTTGATGGAAATGTAGTGGAAATATTGAAATTTAAATCCGCAGAGGAAATGGTCATTTTTGTTAGTGACTATCGAGAAATATTCCAAGATACAGCTGAATCAATAGTATTTTAATATGAATCAATGGTCAGGTTATTCTACATTTCTTAGTAAAGTATTTGAGAAAGGCTCCATTAAAAGCATCTCTTAGCTTTGATAAATTTTCTTAATGACTTTAGAGGTATTAAAGCACATTTGCAGCATAGGTATTCAATTCATTGAACTACTAAACCCAGCAAATTGTTATAACATCGTTGCCTAATTTTTCAGAAAGGATTCAGATGGACTATTTAGTACCCTTCAGTATCATATTAGTTTTAAGCATAATCACAATTATATTCTCTTATTTGACTTACACATATTGGATAAAAAAGCGAAAGTTGATGAGATCAATTGAACAAAGACATGAATCCTTAAAATTCGAAATAGCTCGTGATAAAGAAGAATTGATCAAGCGGGCGTTAGTTTTAATAAATCACAAATAGGTTTTATAAGTATTGCCTCCCCCTTACTGAATTTCTACATAATCTTTTGTTTAAAACAAAAAAGCCCGAACTACTTGAAATTCGGGCTTTCTGTATGAAAAACAGTTGCTGCTAACCTAATAATAAACTCTTTATCTGCTCTTGGCTTTCCTTATCAATAGAAAAATGCGCCATAGAAAGGGTCTTTGTCTCTTCACCATACTTGAATGTAACAAATTCCTTTTGAGTATCAATTTTGGTTATAATTCCTTGACCGAAAGTTTGATGAGTTAATTCACGGCCAACAAGTTTGCGGTTGTTAATTTCTTCTTTTACAATGATTACGAATAAGTACAACGCCGAACCGGCAAAATTAGTTGTTCCATATAGTTTATTGAATCTCTGTTTGCTGAGCTCTTCATCTGTTCTCAGTGCATATTTCAGAGCATCTTTCAAATCTTTAATTTTTACACCCCATTTACCCTTATTGTTATCGCGTCTATGGAATGAAATTGTCTCTTCGGTAATCATAAAGTATTCTAAGAATTCCTCTTTCTGAGTCTTTTCCGATTCAATAAATGAGATTTTCTTCTTTTCCCTTAACTCATTTTCAATCTGCTTATACAAATTATTGACAAGCTGTAATTCTGCCGGTAAGTATATCTCTGAAAGTGTTTTCATTTGTTAATCCTAATTGCCAAACGCTGGCTATTTTGTTTATGTTTTATTCTAATTTCCTACTGAAAGAAGTAAAAAAAGGCTGAAATCCAACGGAAATCAGCCTTTTAAGTACCGGAGGCCGGACTCGAACCGGCACGAGGTTTAAGCCTCACTGGATTTTGAGTCCAGCGCGTCTACCAATTCCGCCACTTCGGCATTTCTTAAAAATCGCGTCGCTAAATTAATTTTAATCGCTCACATTAGCAAGATTTTGGGCAATAAAATCAATTATTACTTCGGAGATTTAGCTCTTTCCACTAAAGGACGTTTACTTTTATCCTTATTTAGGCTCGTTAACACTATATCTGCATCTTTATTCGAAACATTGAAAAATGAGAATGCGTCCGATAAACGAACTCCCGTAAACTTTTCATGATCTAGACCGGTCTTTTTCTTTAGCAATTTGAGTAATCCCTTCTCATCAAGTTCATCTTTTCGTCCCATAGCTAAAAACATTCTAGCTTTACCTTTTTCTTCAAGTCCACCAGATCTTTCGCGTCGTTCACCGCTGAATTTTCTTTCTTTTCTTTCTCCGCCACGGTCATCTCTATCACTACTGCTTCTTCGTTCCTTTCTATCTCCTCTACCATCTTTATCGTCTCTGTCTTTACGATCTTTTCTGTCAAATCTATCCGAGCTTTCATATCGGCTTGGTCTAGCAGAACGGTCGCTACTGCTGCTACGTTCACGACGATCACCCCTATCTCTTCTGTCACCAGTTCTACTACGTCTATCACCGCGGTCTCTATCGGATAAAGTTTCGCGAGATTTATCGAATAAATCATGAATACGGGCGTAGCTGCCTTCTTCTAGTTCATTCTGGAAGTTGAACTTGAGTAATGCGGCGCAGACTTCTTCAGCACTATTGTTGAGGAGTAGTTCTTGTGCGAGCATAACATAGTTAGCACCGGTGCCATATTCAATTAAACTATTTACTTCAGTAAGAATTTTTGTCTTTTTGAAATCGATTACTTCACGAATCTGAGGAATTCTCTCTTTACGTATTTCTGTCTGAGTTATATTCTTGATGAATTTTAGCTTTCTGAATTCATCTGGAGTGACAAATGTTATAGCTGTTCCCTCTTTACCAGCACGACCAGTTCTACCAATTCTGTGCAGATAGGCTTCCGGATCTTGAGGCAAAGAATAATTGATAACATGTGTAAGTTCATCAATATCAAGTCCGCGTGCTGCCACATCTGTTGCAGCAAGAATATTTACTTGTTTCTTTCTGAATTTAGTTAAAATTCTTTCACGAACATTTTGGGAAATATCGCCATGCAAACCTTCTGCATCGTAGCCTCTGTCTAATAGTTTAGATGAAACATTATCAACATCGTTTTTTGTACGGCAGAAAACCAAGCCATAAAACTCAACTGTTGTGTCAATAATTCTGCAAAGTGCATCAAATTTATCAGCTTCTTTTACTTCGAAATACTTTTGCTCGGTAAGCTCGGTAGTTTGTCCGGATTTCTTGGTTTTTATTACTTCATGCTTACCCATGTACTTCTTTGCCAAATCCATAATTCTTGGAGGCATTGTAGCAGAGAAAAGCAAAGTTCTTCTATTTTTATTTGTTCTGCTTAAAATATCTTCAATGTCATCTATAAATCCCATGTTCAGCATTTCATCAGCTTCATCTAAAACTACAAAAGAAACTGCATCTACATTAAGGCTCTTTCTATTTAAGTGATCAATCAGTCTGCCCGGGGTCCCGACGATAATATCAACACCTTTATTCAATCTACGGAATTGAGTTTCGTAAGACTGTCCGCCATAGATTGGTGCAACATGAATATCTTTATTGCCTCTCAAGGAATTAATCTCATCCGAAACTTGAATAGCAAGTTCTCTGGTTGGAACCAGAATCAAAGTTTGAATATGCTTTGAATGAGTGGAGAGCTGATCCAATATTGGTAAAGCAAAAGCAGCCGTTTTACCGGTACCGGTTTGTGCTTGGCCAACAAGATCGGTCTTGTTAGCTAGAATTAATGGGATGATTTTGCTTTGAATCTCTGTAGGTTCTTCAAAACCCTTCATCTTGATAGAATGTAACATTTCTTCTGAAAGCCCCAAGCTTTCAAAATTAGTATTGTTCATTTGAATCCTTTATTAACTTTAAAATGTCTGCGGTACTCGATGAATGGTAACAAATGAGAATTGGAATAATTACTTCAACAACTACGCAACTAAATTACTGCACAAAAATAGCTTGATTTAGACTAAAATCATAATTTTTTTAATAATTGATGGTAATAAAATGAATTTTTGTTCGTTTATGGATGGTAAACAATGTTTGAGCCAACCCAAGTCTTCCCTTTGTTGAAATCTACCCCCATCATCTTACCTTTACTTGTCCTAAGAAGATTATTTACTAGAATTGGCTCTTTATCTAGCCAAATAAACATCATTCTGATTTCAGCACGAGAATATTCATCCGGAGTTTTAATGAGTGGCATATACTCTACTTTTTCTTGTAGGATATAATCTTTACGTTCAACAATTGAATCTAGTATTTCTTTTGTAATATCAACTTGAACACCCGCTCCAGCAAACGAGTAAAGAGGTTTGAGAACATAATTTTCTAAATCCGGAGGATACTTTTTCAAATCACTCAGATAAAAACAGTTAGGGGCATATGAACTCCTAATGAGCGGCAAGGTGTGTTTGCTAATTTTGAAGAACCAATTGGGATGCCCGGCCCATTCAACATCTAATTCGGAATGAAAATCAAAGCCGGCTTTGATGTCTTTCCGTTGGAGTTCGTCGAAAATCACCCGGTTGTAAATCCGGTGAATAGGTATTTCAAATCCATCTTTCTTGTAAAATAGTTTTTTTCCTCTTTGAATTATTTCGCTAATGCAGATTGAATCAATTCCTAAATACTGTTTAGTCAAAATGAAATCAATTCTTGTTTTTTGTTTCCAAGGTTCAATCTCAAGCAATATTACATTTTTCGGATCGTGATTTGCTAAAATTGCTTTTTTAAGTAATCTCAAATATGATTCTTTTAAAAAGTCATTGAAGTAAGAAGTGTAACCATTTGGTATTTCGTAGAACTGACGATTAACATCATCAAGCAAAACTTGGAAAGCATAAAGTGATGGAAAGCCTTGCAGTTCAATTAGTTTTGGGATCGGCTTACCTTCCTCATCTTTGCAAATAGCAAAATCAACTTGCAAAAATAGCGGATGAGAATCTTCGCTAGGCACAACTAATTTTTCCGGAATCGCGCCTAAACTGTTTTTTTTGAATTCGTCGGTTAATAAGAATGAAACAATTTCCTCAGCAGCAAATTGTAGTTTCGAAGAGAGTTCTTCATCTAAGAATAATGGAGTTTCACAAACACGAAAATCGTTTTCCCCATTAGTGAGTTTCCAAATATCATTCAAATACTGTTTATAACGAGCAACGCTATATTTATCATTAAACTGATCTCGAATAAATGGAACCATTAAAGATTCAATCCCAAATTCGTTTCTTCAATAATGAAATCGACAACTTTTCTTAAATCATTTGTTTTCTTAAAAACTTGGAGTTGCCTATAAGCTCCGGTTTTCATTGCAAGAATTTCTTTTATGTATTCGATTTCGTCCCGGCTGCCAAGTTCATCAACTACATCATCAACAAACGCAAGTAATTCATGAATTAAGACAACAGTATCAACCTCCTCTTGCTTGCCGAAATCAATCATCTTGCCTTCAAGGCCATACCGAGCCGCGCGCCATTTATTTTCGTTAATCAAAATTCTTCTGTATAAACGGAAGCCCAAATTTTGTCTGAGTAGCTTGTGAAGTTTGGCAACAACAGCTTGAATTAGCGCAGCAATAGCAATGGTTTCATCAACTCTCATTGGAATATCACAAATGCGAATTTCAAGTGTCTTAAAGTAAGGATGCGGTCTTACATCCCACCAAATTCTTTTTGCATCATCTATGCATCCCGTTTTAATTAATAGATTAACATAAGATTCAAATTCGCTCCAGCTATTGAAATGATCCGGTATTCCGGTTCTTGGAAAGCGATCGAATATTTTTGTACGGTATGATTTGAATCCGGTGTTTCTTCCTTCCCAAAAAGGCGATGTAGTTGTTAATGCAAATATATGGGGCAGAAAATAACGTAACGCATTCATAACATGAATAGTTTCTTCCCGATCATTCAAACCAACATGAACATGCAAACCGAATATTAAATTTGCACGGGCTACATCTTGCATATCTTCCACCACACCGTGATATCGTGGATGATCTGTGATCTTCTGATCGATCCACTTAGAAAAAGGATGTGTACCGGCAGCAGCAATTTCTAGTCCGTGCGCCTTTGCTACTTTTGCAATACTTGAACGAAGCTTAATTACTTCCGCTCTAGCCTCTTTTATATTGTAGCAAATCTCGGAGCCAACTTCTACTACCGACTGATGCATCTCGGCTTTTACTTGTTCTTTAAGAATTACTTTTCCTTCATCAAGAATCTGCTCAATATGAGATTTCAATTCTCTTGTATGAGGATCAATAATTTGAAACTCTTCCTCGATTCCTATTGAATAAAGTTTATCTTCTGCCATGATTATTCAGCCTTGGTTTTAATAGCTTTCAGTTTTTTACCATCAACAAAATCTTTAACAAAATTTCCCCATGTTAGATTGTTAACACCATCTTTGTGTGCCTTGGCCCTTCGGATAGCCATATTTGCCGCAGCTTCTACTACCCACTCAAAATTTTCTTCGCCAACGGAATTTACATCAGCATCCGGTGCCGGATTGCAAAAATCAATTGCCAAAGGAATTCCATCTCTTATTGCGAATTCAACCGTGTTAAAATCATAACCAAGAGCATTGTTAAGCGTGAGAACGTATTCTTCTATCTTCTTCAACAATTTCGCTTCTACCGGAGGTGCGTTTTTTACATAACGAAGGTGATGAGGCTGTTTTGGATCATACTGCATTATTCTTACATCTCTTCTATCGATGCAATAACAACGAAAATAGTCGTTGAACTCAACTGCTTCTTGTAACATCATAACAAGTCTTCCGGTTT
>JBAYTN010000045.1:0-36920 GCA_041675645.1 Melioribacteraceae bacterium | reverse complement strand
TTGAATGGAGCAACTGCAAAAATAAAACCTTCGAGCGGGCGGTATTCCATTCTGTTCCACATTCCGTGCGGTGAATGGGGCGGCTGTTCTTGATAAAGCTTGTAAGCGTAATGAACATTAAACCGGAAGAAATCTGCAGTCTCGCAAGCAGAATCAATTTCCGCTTGATGTGCATTCTTGCTTTGTCCAAGCATTGTTGCTGCCAGAATTGTATAACGCCAATCGGTTAAAGTGATCATATCAGCTGCGCGCATAAAGATCGCGGCTCGGTCTTGCCATTCCATTGCAGACCAAGTTTTCCAAGCTTCCATTGCAGAATCAATTGCCATCTGAACTTCTTTTGTTCCAGCCTTATGATACTTGCCAAGTTTGTGTTTGTGATTGTGAGGCATTACGATGTCTGCGGTATCGCCGGTTCTAATTTCCTTACCACCGATAATAAGAGGAATATCTATTGTTTGTTTCTGCATTTCTGCGAGTTTTGCTTTTAATAGTGCACGTTCCGGCGAGCCGGGTGCAAAGGTTTTTACCGGTTCATTATCCGGCATAGGATGGTGAAAAACAGCATTAGCCATTATTGTTCCTTTAATAATTAAATTCGAATGTCTTTAGTGATATAACGAAGAACTTAACTAGGAAAGTTCACTCTTTAATGGAAGTGTAAAGAAGAATTGTGTGCCTTTGTTAATCTCGCTTTCCACCCAAATTTTACCACCATGTTTCTCAACTATTTCTTTGCAAAGTACTAAACCAAGACCGTTGCCGCTCTCCTTATTTGTACCGTGAGTTGAAAACTGTACGTCAATACGGAAAAGCTTAGGAATGTTTTCTTGCTTAATTCCTACGCCGCTGTCTGATACTACAATGAGAACGGCGCCATCTTCTTCAAAAGCAGTAATCTCAACAGTACCGCCGGAATGTGTAAACTTAATTGCGTTGGAGATCAAGTTTCGAAAAAGCAGCAAGAGCATGTCGTCATCAGCTAAAACTTCTTGTTTGCTGTTTATGTTGATAGAGAGATTAATCTTTTTGTTCTTAATGTTAGACTCGAACAAACGTATGACTTTTTGCAGCTCATTGTTCAGATTCAAAAACGCCGGCTCAATAACCATTCTGCCGGATTGGATACGGGACCAGCTGAGCAAATCATCTAAAAATTTGTATTGAGTATGAAGCGCTTCATTCAGCGAGAGAATCATTTCCTTGAAGTCTTCTTTGTTGAGAGTTTCGAATTCATCTACTAAGTAATTTGAAATGCCGAGCAGTCCTTGAAACGGTGAGCGGAGATCGTGAGCAATGATTGAAAAAAATTTGTCCTTGGACTCATTCAATTCATTTAGCTCATCATTTTTTCTTTTTATTTCTTCTTCGCTGGCTTTATAGCTAAGAAGCAGTTGCTGATAGCTTGTCCAAACGTCCTTTAATTCTTCGACTTCTTGGTAAAATCTATCGAACTCTCTGGCGGAATCACCCTTAAGAAGATCTCTCATTGACTTAGAACCCTAAAAAACTGATGTGAATTTAATACAATATTTTAAATCTGCTATAATTAAAATTTATGAAATGTTGATCCATTTCTCTTTCCTCTATTAACTGAATCCCAGAATCACTTTTTAAAAACGAATTCTCATTTCAAAAGGTTTTTCTTTGCAAACTATCTTCTTATTTTCACAAGCGCATTAGTAATTACTACTTAAAGTCAGTTCTTAGACTAATGAATTGATCAAAGTATCAACACAGTTAAAATAAAAGGTGAAAATATGTTTAACTCAAAAATTTATGTCAGCCGCAGAACAGAATTAAAAAAGAAGTTGAAATCGGGATTGATTTTGTTTCTCGGCAATAACGAAGCCCCGATGAATTATACCGATAACACTTACTCTTTCCGGCAAGACTCAACTTTTCTTTATTACTTTGGTCTAGATCAAGCAGAGCTAGCAGCAGTTATCGATCTTGATGAAAACAAGGAAACCATTTACGGAAATGATTTTACTATTGATGATATTGTGTGGATGGGACCTCAGCCAACTATAAAGCAGCGTGCTGTAAAATGCGGTGTCAAACAATCGGCTCCGCTAAGTGAATTGGAAAATGTTTGTGCAAATGCTATTAAGCAAGGAAGAAAAATTCATTTTGTCCCTCAGTACAGACACGATAACATTTTGAAGCTTCACAAATTGTTGGGCATCGCTCCAAAATATGTGAATGAATATTCATCGATGGTGCTCATAAAAGCGATTGCTGAACAACGCCAAGTTAAATCCGCAGAAGAAATTGCTGAAATTGAAAAAGCAATTGAGATTTCATATGAAATGCAAACAACAGCTATGCGTTTTGCAAAACCGGGTATGATGGAGCGAGACGTAATGGGTTTTATTGCCGGCTTGGCAATGTCGCTTGGCAGCGGACTTGGTTTTCCGGTTATCTTTTCACGTCATGCAGAAACCTTGCATAATCATTACTACGGAAATAAACTCCAAGACGGCGATTTGGTTGTAAACGACTCCGGTGCTGAATCGTTGCTTCATTATGCAAGCGATATTACACGTACTTTCCCGGTCAGCGGTAAGTTCACTCAAAAACAAAAAGACATTTACGAAATCGTTTTGATTTCTCAGCTCGTTTCAATTTCTGAAATCAAGCCTAATGTTACATTCAAGTCGGTTCATCTGAAGTGTGCTGAAGTTATGGTGGACGGATTAAAGGCGCTTGGCATAATGAAAGGAAATACAAAAGCCGCAGTTGAAGCCGGTGCACATGCATTATTCTTTCCGCATGGTCTCGGTCACTTGCTCGGTTTAGATGTTCACGATATGGAAAACTATGGTGAAAATAATTTTGGTTACGATGAAAAATTAAAACGCAGCACTCAGTTTGGATTAAAATCTTTGCGTTATGCAAGACCGCTTGTGCAAGGAGTTGTATTAACAGTTGAACCGGGTCTGTATTTCATTCCAACATTGATTGACAAATGGCATGGTGAAAAGAAGCATGCGGATTTTATTAATTACGATAAAGTAAGCGAATACAGAGGCTTTGGCGGAATCAGAATTGAAGATGATGTTGTTGTTATGAAGAATGGCTGCCGCGTTCTCGGCAAACCAATTCCAAAAGCTGTTGAAGATGTTGAAGATTTCGCAAGTGATAAAATCTAAATTTTCATGATGAGCCTCGAACTGTTTCGGGGCTCGGATTTTTTTAATCAAGAAATAATCATACACTACCCTTTTGCCGAGGCGTTCATGTCTTTTACTTCACACTTCAAGAAAATTGCTGAATGGAATCATCCCGAAGAATGGATAGAAATTGAAACTATTGATGCGCATACTGCCGGAGAACCGCTCAGAATAATACTAAGCGGTCTGCCGGAAATAAAAGGCGCTACAATTCTCGAGAAACGCCGCTACATGAAAGAGAATCTTGATCATTACAGAACTGCGTTGATGTTCGAGCCTCGCGGGCATGCTGATATGTACGGGTGTATTATAACTCCTCCGGTTACATGTGAAGCTGATTTTGGTGTAATCTTTATGCACAACGAAGGTTATAGCACAATGTGCGGACATGGAATCATCGCAGTTACAAAAGTTGTTCTCGAAACCGGAATGTTCGAAATGGTTGAGCCGGTTACACAAATCAAAATTGATTCTCCAGCCGGGCTGATTACTTCACACGCGAGAATTAAAGATGGCAAAGTAGAGTCGGTTTATTTCCACAACGTTCCTTCCTTTTTATATAAGAAGGATTTAACTGTTGATGTTCCTTCTCTTGGCAGAATAAATTTCGATATTGCTTACGGCGGAGCTTTCTATGCGTATGTCAAAGCAGATCAGTTAAGCCTCTCGATGCATGAACGTGAATTTAGAGAACTGATTGAAAAAGGAATGTTGATTAAACGCGCAGTAATGGAAAACTTTGAAATAAAACATCCGTTTGATGATGATCTTAGCTTTTTATACGGAACAATATTTTATGGTGCACCATTAACCGAAAACTCAGACAGCAGAAACGTATGCGTCTTTGCCGAAGGAGAAGTGGACAGAAGTCCAACCGGTACTGGTGTTAGCGCTCGCGCTGCGATCCATTACGCGAAAAAAGAATTGAAGTTTAACGAGCCAATGATTATTGAAAGCATAATCGGAACTAAATTTTCAACCAGAGTTATTGCGGAAACGAAATATGGCGAGTATGAAGCGGTTATTCCTGAAGTTGAAGGAAATGCTTTCATAACTGGGAAAAATGTTTTTTATATAAATCCAGCCGATCCGCTTCAGAAAGGATTTATACTTAGATAAAGATTCCAACTTTTACAAATGCGGAGTTGAATGAGTAAGCTATTATTTATTTCTGGCAAAGATGTAATTAAATCGTTTTCTATGATAGACGCGATTGAGCAAATGAAAGCCGCCTTTGCGAGTCTGTCCTCTAAAGAAACTGTTGTACCGCAAAGAACACATCTTAACACAATTGATGAATCCGGTACAACATTATTAATGCCCTCTTATAATCCTAATCTGGAAAAAATTGCCGTTAAGATTCTGAACACCTTTCGAGATAATAGCTTAAAAAACATTTCACCTTCACATGCAATTGTTACTTTATACAATGGAACAACCGGCGAACCGCTTGCCATTATTGATGGTGAAACACTAACACAAATTAGAACCGGTGCGGCATCTGGCTTGGCAACTGAATTGCTGGCCAGAGAAAATTCAACAACAGTGGCGATTTTTGGTCCCGGGCATCAAGGAAGAACTCAGCTAGAAGCGGTTTGCTCAATAAGAAATATTACTACAGCATTTGTTTTCGGAAAACATTTACACGAATCCGAAAAATTTGCAGTAGAAATGAGCGATAAGCTAAATATTAATTTTGAAGTTTGTGTTGATCTTGGTTCGTTAAAAAATGCTGACATAATATGTACAGCAACTCCTTCTACAAGTCCATTGTTCAGCGATAATCAGATTAAAGATGGTGTGCATATAAATGCAGTCGGTTCTTATAAGCCTCAAATGATTGAAGTGCCGCATGAAACGATTGCTAGAGCAAAGGTTATTGTTGATTCTAGAGAATCTTGTCTTCATGAAGCAGGCGATATAATTCAAGCGATTGAGAAAAAAAATTTCTCTCCCTATAAAATATGGGGAGAGCTTGGAGAAGTTGTGCTAAAGAAAATTCCGGCGAGAGAATCCGAATCTGAAATTACTTTTTTTAAATCAGTTGGCAACGCAGTACAAGATCTTTTTTCAGCAGTAAAAATTTACGAGAATTGTAAAAAGCTTGGCATTGGAGTGGAAGTAGAGCTATAAGTTATAAATCATTTTAAAATTAATCGGTGAATTCATGTTTAAAAAACATCCGCGAGGCTTGGCAGTATTGTTTTTTACTGAAATGTGGGAGCGTTTCGGCTTCTATATTCTTATGGCAATACTAACACTTTATATGGAAAAAGAATTTGGCTGGAATGATTCAACGAAGGGAGATTATTACGGCTGGTTTCTCGGAGCGGTATATTTTATTCCGTTGCTTGGCGGCTATCTTGGTGATAAAATTTTAGGATAACTGTCAACTGTAAAAGTCGGCGCTTTTATTATGACTGTAGGATATGTTCTTCTGGCTTTATCCAATAAAAACCATGTTGCTTTATTTGTTGCTGGATTGTTCATGGTGGCGTTTGGTACTGGAATCTTTAAAGTAAATATGTCGGTTCTTGTTGGAAATTTATATAAAGAAAGTGTCGCGCAGAGAGATGCCGGCTTTAATATTTATTATATGGGAGTTAATATTGGTGCTGCGGTTGCGCCTTTGGCAGCAACTCTTTTTTTCAATTTGTATGAGAGCTATAATGTTTCTTTCTGGGCGGCATCGATTGGAATGGTTGTCTCTCTTGGAGTATTCCAGTTTGGTAAAGATAAACTCATTCTTAGCGGATCTAAGACAGGCAGCCATGGCCAGACTGTTAAAGTTTCCGAAACAGAGATGAATAAAACAGAATTCAAGCAGAGAGTTGTAACGTTAATTATTCTATTCACGATTGTAGTCTTTTTTTGGATCGGGTTTTATCAGAACGGATTTGCGCTAACTCTTTTTGCAGAAAGATCGACAGTAGTTTTAAGCTGGTTAAGACCGGAGACATATCAGTTTTTCAATCCGTTTTTCATTTTGGTTCTTACTCCAATTTTGCTTTCCATTTTTGCCCGCTTGAACGCAAAAGGAAAGGAACCTCAAACGCCAATCAAAATATTAATAGGTATGCTTGTTATGGGCTGTGCAATGGCTGTTATGATTCCAGCATCATTGCTAGGCGGCAATGCAGACGCAAACAATATGACTCCAATGTGGCTTGTTTCAACTTACTTTGTAGTTACTCTTGCGGAGATTATGATTTCGCCAATGGGGCAATCTTTTGTATCGAAAGTTGCGCCGCCGAAAATTCAAGGGTTAATGATGGGCGGCTGGTTTGCTGCAACTGCTCTTGGCAGTTATGGTTCTGGATTTATGGGAAAGTTTTATAGCAATTTTCAACATCACGAATATTTTCTAATTTTAACTGGACTTCTTGCCTTCTCGGTTGTACTAGTTTTGGCCTCACTTAAAAAACTAAAACGATTTTCATGAGTATCTAAATATAAAAAGGAGCGTTATGCGGATTAAACAGATAGATTTATTTCAGCTTAACTATAAGCTGCTCGATGAAAAATATAGTTGGTCGAGAGGCAATTACGTTGAATCTTTCTTAACTAACATTGTAAAGATAACAACCGATGAGAATATCATTGGGTTTGGTGAGGTATGCACTCTAGGTTCAGCATATCTCCCGGCATTCGCAAAAGGTGTCCCTTCCGGCCTTGAAGAAATTGGAAAACATTTGATCGGTAAAAATCCTCTTGAGATAAAACTGATTAATCAGATAATGGACTTACATCTTCTGGGACATAACTATATCAAATCTCCTATAGATGTTGCGTGCTGGGATATATTGGGGAAAGCATCAAACCAACCAATCTGTACATTGTTGGGAGGGCGAATGGTGGATGAATTCCCACTTTACCGTGCTATCCCGCAAAGATCCCCACAAGAAATGAATGAAGATGTACTAAAATATCAATCTGAAGGTTATACTAAATTCCAATTAAAGGTTGGAGGTGAACCGGATGTTGATATTCAGAGAATAAAAAAAGTTGCCGAAGTGATGAGACCGGGCGATGTATTAATAGCAGATTCTAATACCGGCTGGACAGCTGCCGGTGCAATTAGAATTGCTAATTCTTGCAGCGACCTTGATGTTTATATTGAACAGCCTTGTCTTACACTAAATGAATGTTTGACTGTTAGAGAACACACAAATTTGCCGATGGTCTTAGATGAAATCATTGTTGGAATTCATGAACTTGTTGAAGCAAATAAAAGTCGTGCAATGGATGTGGTGAATATTAAAATTTCTAGAGTTGGCGGATTAACAAAAGCAAAACAGATGCGTGATTACTGCGAATCGGCTGGAATTATGATGACTCTTGAAGACAGTTGGGGCGGCGATATCGCGACTGCTGCAATTGCTCATTTTGTGGGAAGCACCAGACCGGATTATTATTTTTCTTCAACAGACTTTAATAGCTACAATGATGTTTCAGTCTCAACAAATGCTCCAAGAAGAAAAAATGGAAGATTAGCAGTTCCAACTTCTCATGGACTGGGTATTGATGTTGACGAGAAAATTCTTGGTTTACCAATTTTAACGATTAAATAAATTTCTTCGGATAGAATCATGTTAATAAGAGAAAAAGTTGAACAAGCCAAAAAATTATTAGATAAATTTGATGTTGACTGTTGGCTCACATTTACACGTGAGACTCAAATAAATGGAGACCCGGCGTTATCGTTTCTAGTAGAGGCTGATCTTACTTGGCACTCATCATTTGTGATTACTAAAAAGGAAGCGCATGCTGTTGTTGGTGAATACGATAGATTGACGGTTGAAGAACTTGGTGTTTACGATTCCGTAACGGGATTTGTAAAAAGCTTCAAGGAACCATTGCTTAACTTGATGAAGAAGTTAAATCCAAAACAGATCGCTGTAAATTATTCAGAAGGAAGTGAAATCTGCGATGGAATTACCTACGGAATGTTTCTGACGCTGCAAAGAGTTTTTGCTGAGATTGGGTTTGAAAATAGATTAGTCTCTGCCGAAAGAATTGTTTCTGCTCTGAGGGAAAGAAAATCGGCAACGGAAATTGACAACATTAGGCAAGCGATTAAACACACAGAGGAAATATTCGACCTCGTTTCTAAATTTATTCTACCGGGAAGAACTGAGAAAGAAATTTCTTTGTTCATGAAAGAGGAAGTTGTTAAACGGAATTTGGAATTTGCTTGGGAACCTAAAGTTTGCCCGGCTGTTTTTACCGGACCTGAAAATGCCGGTGCTCACTACGCACCTACAGAACGCAAAGTTGAAGGGGGACATATTCTAAATATGGATTTTGGTGTTAAAGTAAACGGCTATTGTTCCGATATGCAAAGAACTTTTTACATTGCAAAAGAAGGCGAAACAGAAATTCCGATTGTAGTTCAAAAAGGTTTCGATGTAATTGTTGAAGCTATTGATAAAGCTAAAAGCGGAATTAAGCCGGGCATACAAGGAGTAGAAATTGATAAGATTGCCCGCGATATCATTACTCAAAACGGTTATGCTGAATATCCCTTTGGTCTCGGTCACCAGGTTGGAATATTTTCACATGACGGCACTGCACTTCTTGGTCCGGCATGGGAAAAATATGGAGGCAAGCCATTTCGTCCGCTTGAGCCGGGAATGATTTTTACTATTGAACCTCGCTTAACAGTTGAAGGACATGGAGTAGTTAGCATTGAAGAAATGGTTCTTGTTACTGAAGAAGGATGTGAGTGGCTAAGTAAGCCGCAGAAGAATTTAATTCACATATAAAAATGAAAGGGGCTTCACTTGAGTATATCACGCAATATTCTCTTATGGGCTTCGGAAAATAAATGGATGAGGGAACATGTTCCTTCGTGGAGGTTCGTAAAAAAAGCAGTTAAAAAATTTATGCCTGGTGAAACTGAGGCTTCCGCATTATTAGAGGCGCTCAAATTATCGGAGAAAAATTTGCCTTCCGTATTTACTAAACTCGGGGAAAATATTAATCGCATCGAGGATGCGGAAGCGGTCAAAGACCATTATATAAGTCTTATAAATAAAATAAGTGCCAGCAGAATTAACATTGAAATCTCGTTGAAATTAACTCAATTGGGTCTCGATCTTTCTGAAGAAGCGGCATTCAAGTTTTGCAAGGAAATTGCACATGAAGTAAAAACTAAACTTGGCAATACACTTTTTCTGGATATGGAGGGTAGCACCTATACTCAACAGACGGTGGATTTTTATGTCCGACTGAAATCCGAATGCGATAACGTTGGACTTTGTCTTCAAGCTTATCTTTACAGGACAAAAGATGATATTGAAAAACTAATAGCTGTATCACCTTCAATTAGATTGGTTAAGGGAGCCTACAAGGAAGCCCCGCATATTGCTATGCCTGTTAAGAAAAATGTTGATGAAAATTATCTCTTACTTGCAAAACAATTGATAACAGCTTCTTGTAATGCAGGAATCAGAATTATTTTTGCTACTCATGATGAAATCTTAATTGAAAAAATAATTAAGGAGAGTAAGCTATTGGGATTGCCGAAAGAGAAGCTTGAATTTCAAATGCTATATGGAATTAAAAATAATTTTTTAAAAAATATTAGCGAGCGCGGCTACAAAGGCTCCGTACTTGTAGCATACGGCGAAAGCTGGTATCCATGGTACATGAGAAGACTTGCAGAGCGGCCGGCAAATGTCTGGTTTGTTATAAAAAACTTGTTTGTCAATTAAAGGAAAAAGAATGAAAGAGCTAAAAGGAATAATGCCCCCGATTGCAACGCCATTTGTAGATGGCGAAATTGCTGTTGATAAGCTTGCTGATAATTTGGCTAAATGGAATAAAACTGAATTAAGCGGTTATGTTGTGATGGGCTCGAACGGAGAAAGTGTTTTATTGACCCGTGATGAAAAATTAAAGCTTGTTGAGGTCGTTAAGAAAAATATACCCGAAGAAAAATTATTAATTGCCGGAACCGGAAGCGATTCGATAAAGGATACAATTACATTAACTAACGATTCTGCCGGTCTTGGTGCCGACTATGCGTTAATCCTAACACCATCGTTTTACAAATCGGAAATGAAACCGGCAGCATATATTAAATACTTTTTCGAAGTTGCAGATAAAACGAAAATTCCGGTTATCATTTACAATGTTCCAAAGTTTACGGGCGTTGATATAGAAGCTGAAACAGTTGCAAAGCTAGCAATGCATCCAAATATTGCCGGGATAAAAAATAGTGCAGAAAATCTTAGGCAGACAGCTGAACTTGTTTCTATGTGCGGAGATAAATTCTCGGTAATTATTGGTACTGGTTCTGTTCTTTATAATAGTTTAACTGTAGGTGCTGTTGGCGGCATTCTTGCTTTGGCAAATATAGCACCAAACGAGTGCGTGAAGATTATGAAATTGGTTGCGGAAGGTAATCATTCCGAAGCGCTAAAACTTCAGCAGAAAATGCTTTCGGTTAATAAAGCGATTACAGCTCGTTATGGCGTTGCCGGATTAAAAGCTTCGCTTGATATGCTTGGATATTTTGGTGGAGAACCTCGCTCACCTCTTTCTTCACTTCAAGAAAGTGATAAAGAAAATCTTAAAAATATTTTAGCTGATGCCGGACTGCTGAACTAAATCCTAATTATAAACATGGTGTTTAAGTGAAATCATTGGCTTGTTTCTTCTTGTTAATGTGCTTGTTTGCGGTAAACTCTATCGCGCAAGACAAATTACTGTCTGCATCCAACGATAGAGAAAAACTATTGATGGATTTTAATTGGCGGTTTAGTCTTGGCCACGCTTACGATTATAAAAAGGATTTCGATTATGGAACCGGCTGGGCGTATTCGAAAGCAAAAGGCGCTTCCGGCGCAATCAGTTCGGATTTTGTTGATACAGCATGGCGCAAAATTGATTTACCTCACGATTTGGCAATAGAACAAGATTTTGCAAACACACCCGAATGGGAATATGGTTCTCATGGCTTTAAGAAGGTAGGTTATAAATATCCCGAAACAAGCATCGGCTGGTATAGAAAAACATTTAATATTTCCGGAAGTGACAAAGGTAAGCGCTTCACAATAAAATTTGATGGTGTTTTTAGAGACTGCACTGTTTGGTTTAACGGGCATTTTATCGGCAACAATCTTAGCGGATATAATGAGTTTAGTTATGACTTGACAGATTATATGGAATTCGAAAAACCAAATGTAATTGTGGTCAGAGTTGATGCAACTGCTTTCGAAGGTTGGTTCTATGAGGGCGCCGGAATTTATCGTCACGTGTGGTTAACTAAAACTAACCCGGTTCACATTCCTTTGTACGGTACCTATGTCACTTCCGAAGTGAAAGGAAAAAAAGCCGAGATAAACATTGAAACCAAGATTGAAAATAAGTCTGCTCTAAACCGAGAATGTAAACTTCATTCCTTCATTTTAGATGCAAACGAAAATGTTGTTGCAAAGAAATCGGTACGGGTTGATTTGTCTAAATTGAACGAGAAAACAATCAAGCAAGAAGTTGAGTTGAAGAATCCAAAACTCTGGTCCATCGAATCTCCAAGTTTGTATAAACTGGTTTCAGTTGTTGAAAGCGATGGGAAAATAATTGATAGAACAGAGACTTCTTTCGGTGTAAGAACCATAAAATGGGATAATGATAAAGGATTCTTCTTAAACGGAAAACCGGTTAAGATAAAGGGCGTTTGCTGTCATCAAGATCATGCTGGCGTTGGAGTTGCATTACCGGATCGCTTGCAGTATTACCGAATTGAGCTGTTGAAAGAAATGGGCTGCAATGCTTATAGAACGAGCCACAACCCGCCTACACCGGAATTGTTGGAAGCGTGCGATAAGCTTGGAATGCTTGTTCTAGATGAAAACAGATTACTTGGCAGCAGTCCGGAAATATTAAAACAATTTGAAACTCTGCTTCTTAGAGACAGAAATCATCCATCAGTAATTGCCTGGTCAATTGGCAATGAAGAATGGAACATGCATACTTCCGAGCAAGCGAAAAACATTGCTGTTTCATTAATGCAATTGCAGAAAAAAGTTGATCCATCCCGCTTATCTACTTATGCTTCCAACACACACGAGTATAATGGAATAAACAGTGTAATTGATTTGCGAGGATTCAACTATCTAAACAACTGCGCGATTGATGAATATAGAAATAAATATTCAGAACAGATTTTGTGGGGAACAGAAGAAGGAAGTACGCTTTGTTCACGCGGTATTTATAAAAACATTCCGGAAGAAGCCTACGTTGCAGATTATGATATTGCTTCGACCGCAGCTAAATGGACAACATCCGCTGAAAAATGGTGGAGTTTTTATGATGAGCGAGATTGGCTTGCCGGCGGTTTTGCTTGGACCGGATTCGATTACCGGGGAGAACCAACTCCTTACACTTGGCCCAATGTAAATTCTCACTTCGGAATAATGGATATGTGCGGCTTTCCGAAAAATTTGTACTACTACTATCAATCTTGGTGGAGTGATAAAGATGTACTGCATTTATCACCGCATTGGAATTGGAACGGAAAAATAGGCGATACAATTGATGTTTGGTGCCAGACAAATTGCGAGTCGGTGGAATTATTTCTTAATGGAAAATCATTAGGCAAAAAAACAGTTGCTAAAAACGCTCACGTTGAATGGAAAGTTATTTATGAACCGGGCGTTTTGGAAGCAAGAGGAATTAGAAGTGGAAAAAAAATTGTTGAGAAGATAGAAACTACCGGAAAAACATTTACCGTAAAGTTTACACCAGATAGAAAAACAATAGATGCAGATGGCGAAGATGTAAGCGTTATTAATATAACAGCAGTTGATGAGCAAGGAAGAGAAGTTGCTGATGCATCTGAGTATTTAGTCTTTGAAATAAACGGAGAAGGAAAAATCATCGGAGTTGGTAATGGTAATCCCTCTTCGCATGAGATGGATAAAATTCTTTCCGGTAATTATAAGAGAAGTTTGTTCAGCGGTAAGTGCCAAGTAATTGTGCGGTCAACAAAAGAAGCCGGAGAAATTACACTTACCGCTAAATCGGAAAAGTTGAAAACAGCTTCCACAAAAATTATTACAAATAAAGTTGAACTTAGACCAGCGGTTTTATAATCGAGAGGAGAAAAAATGTCAAATTCGTTTAAGCCAATAAATAGAATGCTGATGGGCCCCGGCCCGGCAAATGTTCATCCAAAAGTTTTAGAAGCACTTTCCAAACCAACACTCGGCCACCTCGATCCACAGTTTATTGAATTGATGGAAGAGATTAAATCACTTCTCCGTTACACATTCAAAACGGAAAGTGAACACACGTTTGTTCTATCCGGTCCCGGTTCTTTGGGAATGGAAGCTTGTCTTGTAAATATGGTTGAACCCGGCGATAAAGTGGTTGTCTGCGTCGGCGGTTACTTCGCCAACCGGATGGTTCAGATAGTTGAAAAGATTGGTGGGCAAGCAATTGTTGTTAAAGAAGCTTGGGGAAGAGCAATCGATCCGCAAAAACTTGAAGACGCTTTAAATGAAAATCCGGATACGAAAGTTGTAGCATTTGTTCATGCCGAAACTTCAACCGGTGCGTTATCAAACCTAAAAGTTCTTTCTGAAATTGCGCACAAGCATAAATCACTTGTTGTTGCTGATGTAGTTACATCTCTTGGTGCGGTTGATCTTCTTGTTGATGAATGGAATCTTGATGCGGTTTATTCGTGCTCGCAAAAAGGATTGGCTTGCGTTGCCGGAATGTCTCCGGTAAGTTTTAGCGATAAAGCCGTTGAACATATCAAGAATAGAAAAACTCCGATTAGAAGTTGGTTTAATGATCTTAATTTGTTGGAAAGTTACTGGCAAGGTCCGGGTAAGCGCGCATATCATCACACTGCACCGGCCAATCAATATTATGGTTTACACGAAGCTCTTCGCATTCTGAAAGAAGAAGGGATTGAAAACGCATGGCGCCGTCACAAAGAGAACAGTGCGAAATTAATTAAGAGATTGAAGGATGAATTGAACCTCGAACCAATTGTTCCGTCTGGAGAAAGAATTCCTCATTTGTTGGCTATTAAAGTTCCAGAAGGAGTTGACGAAGCAAAAGTGAGAATGGAACTGCTCTCAAAACATAATTTGGAAATTGGAGCCGGACTTGGTGAACTTGCCGGAAAGGTTTGGCGAATCGGTCTGATGGGCTACAATTCGAATGAAAAGCTAGTTGATTATTGCGTTAATTCACTAAAGGATGTGCTAAAATAATCAGCTGAGAACAAACGTTTGCCCGATTTCTTCGAGACCGATTTGCATGTTGTACTTTGATGCATCTCGTTTCATCCAGTCGATTGCTTCGGCAAAAGGCTCGTTGCTTTGTTTAAATGTTTTGGTGTGAATTGGAATGAAATACTTTGCACCAATCTCGGAAGACATTTTCAGAGCTTCTTCGGGATTGCAGTGATTTCTAACCCAAGGATTATAAGCGCCGATAGGCATAATGGCAATATCAATGTTTTCACTTTTCAGATTCTGAAATTTGTTCGTCATAGCAGTATCGCCGCCGAACAAAACTTTTTTACCTCCATAATCAATCACATACGAGTTGAAACTTCTTCCATCTTTCATATATCCGCGAGAACGGTCTTTTTCCCATGGATAACGCCAGCCGAAATGTTTTACTTCGTTAGCGCGGAATCTAATTCCTTGCAAAGTTAATTCATCGTTCCAATCCATCACATTGATTGACTTCCACTCGAGATCCTCGATAACATCTTTAGTTAAGTAAGCGGTAATTACATCAATCTGATTTGGATACTTCTCTGTGAAGAACTTTAGAGAAGGATAATCCATGTGATCCATATGTGCGTGAGATAAAAGAATGATATCGGGCTTTGGAAATTCATGAGAGTGTAATGCCGGCGGAGTTAAACGAGCCGGACCAATACTGCCGCCGAAAAAATAAACACCAACTCGTTCAAATAAAACCGGATCGGTAATAATCCATTTACCGAAAATGTTGATCAGAATTGTTGAGTGACCAATCCAAGCCAGTGTTAAGTTTTCGTTAGTCCAGTTAAATGGTTCCGGTTTGTAGTTTAACTTCACAAGCGGTTTAGCTTCGCTGTCGCTATTTACAAATAATGGGGAAAATAATGTGGCCCCGGCGGCCAATGCCGATTTTTTGATAAAGTCTTTTCGTTTCATGCTAGGTTAAACAAACAGAAATGCAGAAAAATTCCAATGTTGATGGAAAATTTACTATTACCTTTCCATCACTATTTTGTTAGAAAGTTCGTTTGTATCGTCTGCTTTTACCGGAAAATGTTCGGATAGGATTTTCCCTACCTTTTCTATTCCGGCTATCATACCGTCACAGAAATTTCCATCTTGAAATTTCTTCTGAATCTCATTCCGCACCGCATCCCAAGTTTCTTGTGTAACCTTTTCGTTTATTCCTTGATCTGCAAGAATGTAGAATTGGTGTTCCTCTAAAAGAAGGAAGAGCAAGATTCCGGTTTTGTCGCGCGTAGAGTTCATGTTGAGTTTGTAAAACTCTTTCTCGGCAAGCTGACGGACTGATTTATTCCTATCGGCAAGTTGGCGCTTTTCTTTAATGGAAATTCTGATTTCGCCGGAAGTCGTTTTCTCTGACTTCTTAATCTGATTCGAAATTCTTAAAAAATCATCGTCGTTAAAGAATTGATATAATAATCGTTCCATTTTTCACCAGCTTTTGTACAAAGATAAATCATGCGCCAATCAAATGAAACTCTCCGGCCGGTTCTTTATGATTCTCGCTTGAAACAATTATATTTGCGCATGCATTTTTAACATTAAATGAGGAAAACATGTACAAAGTGGTTTTATTGCGCCATGGCGAAAGCGAATGGAATAAGTTAAATCTGTTTACGGGCTGGACCGATGTGGATTTATCCGAAAAAGGGACCGAAGAGGCTAAGCAAGCTGGAATCGTTCTTAAACAAGAAGGTTACCAGTTTGATATAGCATTTACTTCTGTATTGAAGAGAGCTATCAAAACATTGAACTATGCATTGGAAGGATTAGATTTAATGTGGATTCCGGTTGTTAAATCTTGGAGACTTAACGAAAGACATTATGGCGGACTTCAAGGATTAAACAAAGCTGAAACAGCAGAAAAATATGGTGCGGAAAAAGTCAAGATTTGGAGAAGAAGTTACGATATTCCGCCGCCAGCATTGGAAGAAACTGATGAACGCTATCCGGGCAAAGATCCGCGTTATGCAGATATGGACAAAAAAGATATTCCATTAACCGAAAGCCTAAAGCTTACGGTTGATAGATTTCTTCCATATTGGTTTGATACTATTGCTCCTACAATTAAAAGTGGAAAGAGAGTTATCATTGCTGCTCACGGAAACAGTTTGCGCGCTTTGGTAAAATATCTAGATAATATTTCTGAAGAAGAGATTACAGAATTGAATATTCCAACCGGCGTTCCGTTGGTTTATGAACTGGATGCTGATTTGAAGCCAATTAAGCATTATTATTTGGGCGATCAAGAAGCAATTAATGCAGCAATTAATGCAGTAGCAAAGCAGACAGAAAAGAAGTAAGATTTAGATCCGCCCAAACCTAATTTGGGCGGAGAAATTTATACCATTGAAATCTTTGAAAAGATGGTTTATAATTGCACATAACAAGGAGAAAGAACATAGACTTTTCTACGGTCTTAATCAGTAAAGGAAAATCGGAAATGAAAAAATCGTTTTTAGCATTGTTCTTTCTATGCTTGTCATTCTCATCAGTTTATTCCCAGACAGTAATCGGCAAATATGGAGGCGAGTTTTTGTCTATTGGCGCTGGCGGACGTGCTTCGGCAATGGGCGGCGCTCACGTGGCCATTGTTAATGATGTTACTGCCGGATATTGGAATCCCGCCGGATTGGCAAGAATGAATTATCCCCAAATCTCATTAATGCATGAAGAGCACTTCGGCAACTTGGTTAACTATAACTATGGCGCTGTTGCAATTCCCTACGGGCCAGATATGAGTCTTGGATTGAGTGTTATTCGTTTAAGTGTAGATGGAATTCCAGATACCCGCAACGCACTTTATGATGCCAACGGCGACGGCATTTTAGATATTCACACAGATAGATTGGATTATTCTAAGATCACGGAATTCAACAATACAGATTGGGCTTTCTACCTAACATTTGCAAAACGTCAATCGTCGGATTTCTACTGGGGCGCAAATGTTAAAATAATTAAACGTGATATTGTGGAAGCCAGCGCGTTTGGAATTGGCTTTGATGTTGGCGCTTACTATATGCCGATGGAAAATTTACACCTGGGCGCTACAATTCAAGATGTAACAACAACAATTCAAGCTTGGAGTACTGGAAGAAATGAACTGATTACCCCAACCGCTAAAGTTGGTGCCGCTTATGCTATCTCTGCTTTGGGAGGAACATTATTGCCGGCTCTCGATTTAGATCTTCGTTTCGAAAATAGAAAAACAGCATCCATGTTTAATGTTGGTCCGGTTAGCTTTGATGCTCATGCCGGGTTTGAGTACAAGTTTAAAAATTTATTTGCAGTTCGCGCCGGATATAGCGATGTAAAACAATTTACCGTTGGCGCCGGACTTTTCTTACCTAAACTTCAAATAGATTACTCATTCTTGCGTATGAATGAGTCTGAAACCGAAAGACTGCCGGATACTCACCGCATCTCTATAATGCTTACTCTGGAAGAACCAAAATTTCTACGGGAAGGTTTATAATCTCGACATATCAAAAGAGGCGGTTGTCTTAACCGTCTCTACAATTACAAGAATCTTTTCTTATTTTTGCTCATCAAATTTCACATCCACTTAAAAATCATAGGAGAATATATATGCTTAAAATAGGCGAGCAAGTGCCCAATATGGCGTTCGATGCTTATCACGATAACCAATTTAAAACAATGAGCTTTGATGAGTTCAAAGGTAAATGGCTTGTACTTTTATTCTACCCGGCAGATTTTACTTTTGTTTGCCCTACAGAATTAGAAGAAGCTGCAAACTATTATGAAGAATTCAAAAAAGCCGGCGCAGAACTTTTAAGCTTCAGTACAGATACAAAGTTCACACACTTAGCTTGGCATGATTCATCTAAGGCAATCGGCAAAATCAAATATCCGATGGGTGCCGATCCAACCGCTAATATTTGCAAAACTTTCGGTACTTACATTGATGCGGATGGTCTTTCATTAAGAGGAACATTTATCATCGATCCGGACGGCATTCTAAAGACAATCGATATTCACGATAACAGCATTGGCAGAAGCTCTAAGGAAATATTGAGAAGAGTTAAAGCTGCGGCTTACGTTCGCGAACATCCTGAACAAGTTTGTCCGGCTAGCTGGGAACCCGGCGCAGATACATTGGTGCCTGGCGAAAATTTAGTTGGTAAGATATAGTTATGAGTAGAACGCAGTTGAGCGGAATTGGGAATAGAAGTTTTAATAAAGCATTTCTGAATTCATCTGCGTTCTATTTCTTTTTTCTATTTGCTGCTTCACTATTTGTCTCCGGTTGTTCCACTTCGCTTTCTTCCATTTACGATTTTGATTATCCGCTTACTTCCACAATCGCGAAATCGAATTCATCTCAATTACAAATACAAATTCCCCAAGGATGGATAATAGCAGAAGACAATGCTTATAAAACATCAGATATTTGGCTTGTAAAGGAAGACTATTCTGCAACAATCAAGTTTGAAAAAGTAAGCTTGGATGATGAAACAATAAAAAGTTTCTCGGAAGATGAGCTGGGAAAAATTGCGGAGCTTAACAAGACCTTAGTTAAAGCTCGGTTTGGCAATGCTTTCGGCGGTTTCACAAATGAAGAAATTTTTGGCAACACAACCAGAACATTTTCAGCTTATCAGTACGCGGATGAAAAGGGGCAGCAGATTAGAACCATATTTTTCAAAAACAATTCACAATTCTACGAAGTAACCGCATTTGCGCTAAAATCGGCAAACCCGGCGGAAATCTTTAAAACCCAAAATTCTGTACTTGCTTCTGTAAAATAAATCCGAAATTTTGCATTCCGTAAGGCAACATTTTTGCCGCTTAACCATCTATTAGTATGAAAGCTATTTCTTAATAGGAAGAAAGTGCAGAATTCTTCGCAAAAGATAATTGAGTTTACACTTGTGTATAACCAAAACAAGAAAAAACTCTACAATTACGCATTCAAAATGCTGTGGGATCAGCCCGCGTGCGAAGACATAATTCAAAATACATTTATAAAGCTCTTTGAGAATCTGGATAAAATTAGAAACACCGACAGAATCGAAGTGTGGCTTTATACCACGGTGCGCAATCAAATTTTTACTCTTTTTAGAAACAAGAAGGTTCATGTAGATCAGTACTATGTAGAAGATTCGGATGAGCTGGAAATTGATTCATCATATAAACTTGCTGAACAGTATGAAGAAATGGAGCTGAAAGAAATTATTATGACGGAACTGAACAAGCTGCCTATTGAACAGAGAGAAGTTTATCTACTCAAAGAATATGGCGGATTCAGTTATAAAGAAATTTCCGGAATGAGGAATATCGATGAAGAGCTTGTGAAAAGCCGGCTTCATAAAACGAGACAAAAACTAATCAAACAAATTTCAAAAGTGCTGGTATGAAAAAAATCGCTTCCATATTGCTGATTGTTGTAAGTATAACTTCTCTTACGTTTGGCCAGACGAATCCTTCCGATTCATACAAAAAGCTTTTTAACGAAGGCAGTTACAAAGAAGCGATTGCTTTTATTACAAAAATTGACAGCAGTAAACGTTCAGCAGAAGATTGGTTTTATTTAGCACAAAGCTACAACTCGAACAAAGAATTGCTTCCGGCAGTAGCAGCTTATAAAAAAGCTGTTGAGCTTAATTCTACACATAATGGATTCAGACTAAATTACTCGCGCGCGTTAAATGTTTCGGGCAGCACAAACGAAGCAATTGAAAATCTGAAGCAGATTGTAAAAAGCGACAGCACCAGTATAGCAGCACTTTCCGATCTCGGTTCCATCTACCTTAACACAAAAAAATATACTCTTGCGCGGGGAGTGTATGAAAAAATTCTTGAGCAAAATTACACCGACTTTCTTAGTCATTATTATTTAGCGCTTTCTGTTTATAATATGAACACAGCACAGCCGGATACGGAAGCTATTCCGAATCATTTAGCGCATTGCTTGATTAACAATCCTCGATTTACTCCGGCGCGTGATCTTTTGGGAAATTATTATTTCACCAGACAGCAGTACAGAAGCGCATTAGTTGAGTATGAATCATCTTCTTATTATAAACCAACAGAAGCGGAAGCTCATTATAAAATTGGCTTGTGTTTGGAAAAATTAAAACATTACAAAACAGCAATTCCGAGCTATGAAAAGGCTGCTAAGCTGGATTCCACTGTGGTAAATTATCATTCGCATCTTGGCTACTGTTACTACATTGAGGGGAAGATGGATTCAGCAGTTGCCTCTTACAGCCGCGCGGCTAAACTTGATAAGGATAATCCAACAGTTTTTCAGAATCTGGGAATGGCATATTTAAGATTGGATTCGTTGGATGCAGCAAAGAGAACATTTGATATGGCATTGCAAAATTTTGGTGTTACACAGATGGCATTCATTATGAATCAAATTGGCTACATCTATCTGAAGCAAAGCAAGTTTGAAGATGCGCTTGCCGCTTGCGAAAAGGTGCTGGCTCTTGATCCCAACAATGTTTACGCATCTTTTAATATAGCGCGTGCTTACGATGAACAGAAAAAATATTCTACCGCATTGAAGCTGTACAAAAAAGCTTTGCCGCTGATTAAGGAAGTGCCTTCAATGCAGTCGGATTATAAATACACCCAAAACCGAATAAAAGATTTGGAGAAGTAAAGAGGATGATCATGGAATCGAAAGAATTAATAAATCTTATAGATAAATATTTTGATAACGAGCTCGAAAAGGGAAAAGAGGCTCTCCTCTTTTCATCGCTCGGCGTTAATGAAGAAGCACGTGAGTATTTTAAGAAGATGAACACTTTGAACACCGCTCTTGCCGGTTCAATGGATGAATTTCCTCAATCTCTCGAAGAAAAAATATTTAATGGAGTATCAAAGCAAAGTCAAAAATCGGAAAGCGGCTTTTTTAATCAAAAAGTTTTTACTGCGATTGCCTACTCATTCTCAATAATACTTCTGGCGTTCTCAATTTTCTTTTACTCTAAGTCGGAAGAATACAAAGTTCAGTTCGTTGACTTAACGCGCGAGGTTAGCGAGCAGAATCAAAAAATCAATATGCTAATAAACGCCTTGCCTCAAGTTGATGTGCAAGGACAATACGTACAAGTTAAAACGGTGGTTGTAACACCGCAAAGCTGAGGTGTAAAATGAAACTAAAAATTATGTTGATTGTTCTGCTCTGCTTTTCCGTTGGAATAGCTCAGCAAAAAGATAAAAAGGTAAAAGCTGATAAAGGCAAGTGGGAAGAACTAAAAGAATACCCGAAACCAATTTCACCAATACAGCCGGAATATCCGCAAGTAGCAAAACTTGCCGGCATTGAGGGGAAAGTTTATGTTGAGGCACTAATTAGTGAAAAGGGAAATGTTGTAAATACCAAAATTCTTAAAAGTGAGCACGAAAGTTTGATAATGGCTGCCGTTGATGCTATTGTTAAAACAAAATTCTCTCCCGGCATTTCTAAAGACAATAAGAAAGTACAGACTTGGGTTGTTATCCCAATATCTTTCAAGCTAGATGACAAAGAGAAAAAATCAGATACAACCTTAAAAGCGCCAGATAACGAAACTGATCCAGAAATGAACACTTTCCAAGAAGTTGAGAAACTTCCAGAAATGGTTGAAGCCGCAACTCCAGACTATCCCGAAGAAGCTAAAAAGAATAAAATAACCGGAAAGGCTTTTGTAAAGGTTCTTGTTGATAAAGAAGGAAATCCTAAGAAAGCAGTAGTAATAAAAAGTGATAATGAGTTATTCAATCAACCGGCTATCGATGCCGCTTTAAAATCAAAGTTCACACCAGCAATGCAAGCATACAAGCCAATAGCTGTTTGGATTGTGTTGCCTTATAGATTTACCCTTGATGGAAAAGAGAATGGTCTAAGTGACAAATTTGAAACTGTGGAACAAGCAAAGAAAGAATATGATACTTGGATTTATTACAACAGTAATCCGCAAGAAGCAAAGAAAATCGGCGATGTTCCAAGTGCTAAAGCAGAGAAAGTTGAAACAGATGTTAAATTTGGTGATGAATCAGCAGTTTACAAACTAATATTAAAGGGCAGTGAAAAGTTTGGATTTTTTGCGCGGAAGGGAAAGGAAGTTTATAGATTTTTCGGCAAGTCAATGGAAGAAATTCAGAATTATGTTGATAAATTAAATAAGACAGAGAATTAATTCTTTCCAAGCGGACTTCGGTCCGCTTTTTTTATCACTTTTTGGATTGCATCGTAAGCATTTGATAAATATGTTTGCCCCAAGTTTTCTTAAACCACAAAACAAACGAGGTAATTGATGAAGCTAGCAAAAAACATTTTTCTTTTCGCACTCGCAGTTTTAATTGGGGTTAGCAGTTTTAGTTTTGCACAAAAGAAAGGTGATAAATCTCCACTGCCGGTTGGCGGAATGGCAGCAGTTGCGAAGAAAGTAGTTTATCCGGATGAAATAAAGGGCAAAAATATAAAGGGTGATGTTCAAGTAATGGTTACAGTTGATTCAACCGGTGCTATATTAGCAACAAGCATTTATAAAGCATTGCATCCGGCTTGCGATTCTGCTGCCATCAAAGCAGTCCGCGCAGTTAAGTTTAATCCCGGTACAAAAGCCGGCGTTAAGGCTAAGAAAAGAGTAATCATTCCAATCACGTTCTAAGTTTAATGGAACGCAGATTGAGCTGATGAAACTGATTTACGCTGATAAAATCAGTTTTTATCTGTTATATCTGTTTGATCTGCGTTCTATTGGGTTGCCACTTGCATACATCATCTCTAACTTTGCCCCTACTTAATTTCTAGACTCTGTGAATCAAAATAAAAACCCAAATAACATCTACGGCGCTTTTGAGTTAAAGCGAATTTATTCTAAGAATTATCTTATTGGAATTATTGCCGCTATACTGCTCCATCTCTTTCTGATAATCACTTATATAATCGTTTCGCCGAATGAAGAAAAATCAAAGCTAACCGAGAAGCTGCAAATTATAACTTATGTCGATCTTGGTCCGCCGCCATCAATTATACCTAACGAGCCTCAAATTGCTGTATCGGCAAAACCAACATTCGGGAATTTAAAAGCTGCAAAAAAAGGGGAAGAAACAACAGAGTTTGAAGTGCCGAAAGGTTCTTCCGAAGTTGGCAACGTAAAGGTTGAAGCGCCCAAGCCGGTTGAGAAAAAACCGGAACCGGTTGACGAAACATATTACGTTGCAGTTGATATGATGCCGGAGCCATTTGGCGGAATTGAAAAGATGCAGCAGAATGTTAATTATCCCGAACAAGCAAGACGTGAAGGAATAGTCGGCAAAGTTTTGGTTAAAGCGTTCATAAATGAAAACGGGGAAGTAACACGTGCCGAAATTGTTAAGGGTCTTGGTTATGGTTGCGATGAAGAAGCTTTGTGGGTTGTAAAAAGTACCCGGTTTAGACCGGGAAAGAAAAACGGTAAAACGCTTAAGGTTCAGCTAACAATACCCGTCTCGTTCCGACCGAACTAAACAAAACGGAAAAGTAATAGTATGTTCCTTTGCGCTCTTGCAAAATTCTTCATTCTCAATTTTCAATTCTAAACTTTATTCCCGCGCTAACCCATCTTCCCGGCAAAGGAATTCCCGGTATATCGAAATAGGAAGTGTTAAAAAGATTTGAAACACGCAAAAATATTTCGAACATTTCTAGGCGAATTGAAATTTGCGAGTCTGCAATGAAATGAGAAGTAATGTTCTCTCTCTCTTCATAACGAAGAACCCAGCTTTGTTTCAATCCGAAAGGAAGGTTGTTGTTTAAACCAATAACTAATTGATGACGAAGATGATCCAGCAAGTATTTCGATTCATACTTTCCGGTTTCTCTATCCGAGGATAAATAAACGTAACTTATGTTTACGTTAGTTATCGGTGATGAATCGATTAGTTGGCTGACACGCAAATTAAAGTTCAGTTCGGTTCCAACTGTGGTTAGATTAGAAACATTCTCGACGCGCCATGGATCTGTATTTTTAGCGCGAACCCAATCTATTAAGTCTTTTCCATCTTTGATGAACACACTTCCGCTTGCACGAAAGATGTTTTGTGTGTAAGATAAACCAGCTTCATAGTTTGTAGTTTGCTCGTACCGCAAATTTATGTTCCCCATATTGGCTGGACTTACATAATAAAGTTCTGTAAATGTTGGAAGTCGAAATGCTTTTCCAACGGATCCAAACAGTTTTAATTCTTCAGTAGCGAAATAGCTTACATCAAAACCGGGCCAAAATTTCCATCCGATCGATGAGTAATTATACGCGAACATTCCGGCTGATATAGAAACATTTGCTGCCGGATGAAATAACTGCTCGGCATAAATTCCGCTCTTTGTTCTTGAGTGCGTTCCTAAATTTGAGCTCCGAATTCCGTCTCTTCCAAATTCTCCGCCGAAAAAAGTTGTTCCGTACTTAGAGTTGAATGAAGCTTGCAGTTCACCTCCGAATGATTCGTTCCGGTGTGTGTTGTGGTTCCAGTCGGGACGAAGATAATCGAGATGATAATCATCGAAGTTATTTCTGTAAAATATTTTTGGCGAAAGCTGAAGCGAGGCAAGAGGAATTTCCGCAGAAATGTTTGCAATTCTAGTAATGGTTCTTTCAAATTGGTTAGGAAATAGAGTAGAATAAAAACTGTTGGCACCAAAGTTTTTGTCTATATAGCCATATAAAAAGTTAAACTGGTTTTCTCCAAGCGAAATATTTTCCCCAATCGAAAAACTTGTGTTTTCAAAATTGGTGTTGTGTCTGTATCCATCAGATTTCCTTTTCGAGAAAGAAATATTGTTGCCGAGAATTCCGATTGGAGCTGAGCCGAAAGCACTCAGTTCAAACAAACCGTTTTCTCCGCCAAGAGAAGAAAAAGTCAGAGCAGTTGCGTTATTTTTTTTTGTTATAATATTTACAGCACCGCTGAATGCATTTGCGCCGAAGATTCTTGCGCCTTGCCCTTTTAATACTTCAATTCGTTCAATTGCCTCAATTGAGACTGGCAAATTCAAATTATGATGCCCGGTTTGCGGATCGCTTAATTTGACGCCGTCAATCAGCACCAGCGTTTGCTCAAAAGAGCCGCCGCGTATTGAAATATCTGCTTGCGCGCCCTCTATCCCTCGCGCTCTAAGATCAACACCGCTTACATATTTCAACAAATCTTGAATGTTGCTGATCGGTAGATTTAGAATTTCTTGAGAAGTTAACACAGAAACGTTTCTTGATAGATTGGAAAACGTAATCGGCATTCTTCCGGATGAAATAACAATTTCATCCATGTTGTAAATTTTATCTTGCGCTGATAAGAATGATGCACTAAAGAGAACAACAAGCACGGTAAAACAATGTTTCATCTAAAATACTTTCCTTTTAAGAGAAACCGCAAAGTCGCAGAGGCGCGAAGTTTAAAATTACTTTGCGTCTCTGCGGTTAATAATCTTGTTTGTTTAAAATGAAAAACTCCCTCAGCAGCTGATTATTTTAAGTGGCTTTGTGCGTGTTACGAAAAATTAAATCCGAAACAAGAGCAGTTCTTAAATCACCAAAGTGATTACTGCAACACAAAGCAACTCAAAGAGCTATTGAGAGAGTTTCTAAATAATGCTTGTCATATTGAGTCCCGATTTATGGGATGAAATATCTCTATGTAATTATCTAAGAGATTCTTCACCCACCGATGGCGGGATCAGAACGACAAATTTTTACAGACTAATTATATCCGAGTAAATAATAAATGCCATAAGCATCAACAACAAAACAAAACCGGTGTTCTGAACTGCAACTTTTATCTTTATCGGAATTTCTCGTTTAATCAATCCTTCAATAAGAATGATTACGAAATGTCCGCCGTCCAAAACCGGAAATGGTAAAATGTTAATTATAGCCAAGCTTAAGCTTAACATCGCTAAGAAATACATGAAAGAAGTAATCCCGGTATCGGCAGACTTTGCCGCGATTTGAGCTATCTTAACCGGTCCGCCAAATGCTTGATTAAAAGCAGTCTTTCCGACAATAACATTTTTCAGAGTAGACAAAGTCAGTACAGTGTATTGACCGATATCAGTTACAGCTTTTGTTATCGAACCGAAAACTCCGTACGTGCGGTATTCAACATCGCCGCTGAATGCTGTTATATGTGAAATGCCGATTATACCTTCTAGACTTGGTTTAACGGTAACGCGGACTGTATCGGTACCACGAAGTAGAGTGATAGGAATATGCTTATCCTTGTTAGCTTTAACAATCTTATTTACTTCTTCACCTTCACGAATAAAAGTGTTATCAACAAAAAGAATGATATCGCCCTTCTTTATGCCGGAATCTTGAGCCGGGGAGTTTTGCAATACTCCTTCAACAATGGGCTGAAGCGGATATGGATATAAGAAAAATCCTTTTTGCAATCCTTGATTTAAAGTTTTACGGGAGATTTCTAATGATTTTTGTTCTCCAGCTCTTTCAATTTTAACTTTAGCATCGGTGGAAGAATTTTTTAACATTAAGTTCTCTACCAGCTCGTCCCAATCTTTTACTTTTTTATCGTTAATAGAAATGATTTTATCTAAAGATTGAAATCCAGCTTGCTCGGCTATACTTCCTTTTTCAACTCTTGAGATGGTTGTGGTTTTATAAATTTGTTTGCCTTGGAAAAAATTGATTCCCCAAAAAATTAAAAATGCAAGTGTAAGGTTCATCATTACGCCGGCGGTTATAACAAAAAGTTTTGCCGGAGTAGATTTAGCGCGGAATTCGTAAGGTTTGGGCTCTTCGGAAGAAAATTTTGTATCGAAGCTTTCATCAACCATACCGGCAATTTTAACATAGCCGCCCAATGGTAAAAGACACAGACGGTAATCTGTATTTCCTTGTCCGTCAAAATCTTTTGCAAGATCGCCAAATGTAAATCCGGTTAGCTTGTTCCATCCGAAGAGACGCTTGCCGAAACCGATCGCAAAAATGTCCACTCTCATTTTCGAAAGCTTGGCCGCGGCAAAATGTCCGAATTCATGAACGAAAACCAGAATGGCTATTGTTAAAACGAAATAAATAATATAATCCATAGAACCTACTTTTAATTAATTTTTTTATTTAGAAACTCACGTGTTCTCAAATCTGCTTCTACAACCTTAGTTAAATCAATTTCTTTGTAAGCCGGAATTTTATCAAGAGCTGATTGAATCAAATCCGGAATCTGCGTGAATTTAATCTTACCGCTTAAAAATCTATCAACAGCAACCTCATTAGCCGCATTTAGAATAGCCGGCGCTGTTCCGCCTTCAGTAATTGAATCGTATGCAATTTTTAGGCACACAAATTTATCAAAATCGGGCTCAAAAAAGGTGAGCGAGCTCATTTTTTTAAAGTCTGTTTGAACGCCGTTATAAGTTAACCTTTCCGGATAAGTCATAGCGTAAAGAATCGGCAATTTCATGTTTGGCGAGCTTAGCTGCGCTTTCAAAGAACCATCTGCAAACTCTACCATCGAATGAATGATTGACTGCGGGTGGATAACAACTTCAATCTTTTCTTTAGGCAGATTAAAGAGCCAGTACGCCTCAATCACTTCTAAGCCTTTGTTCATCATCGTAGCAGAGTCGATGGTAATTTTGTTTCCCATTTTCCAGTTCGGATGATTTAACGCTTCTTCAATAGTTACGTTTGCGAGTTCTTCTTTTGTCTTGCTTAAAAACGGGCCGCCGGATGCTGTCAAAATTATTTTGTTTATGTGTTTAGAATCTTCTCCGACTAAACATTGGAATATTGCGCTGTGTTCAGAATCAACCGGAATTAACTCCGAGCCGTAAGTTTTACAGAGATTAATAATCAACTCGCCGGCAACAACTAATGTTTCTTTGTTCGCAAGCGCAATTCTCTTCTTCAGTTTGATGGCTTCAATCGTAGGTGCTAATCCGGCAAAACCAACTAACGCAGTTACTAGAACATCGTAATTATCGCGCTTGGTAATTTCAAGCAGTCCCTCATCACCGGAAAGAACTTCGCATTTAGGTGCAACTCGTTCCCTTAACTGCTTAGCTTTCTCTTTATCTTTAACTACAACAGCTCTCGGGTTAAATTCTGCTATCTGTTTCTCTAGTTCATCAATACTGGTGTTTGTGCTTAATCCAACAATTTCAAATTGATCTTTAAAGCAGCGGGCTAAATCTAAAGTGCTTGTGCCAATTGAACCAGTAGAGCCGAGAATCAGAAGTTTCTTCATTTAAGAGCCGAAGTACCTATGTGTAATTGCAAATAAAAAGTTTATCAATACAATTATGTTGATAACTAAATTCAGAGTGAAAATTTTCTTAAGTGTTTTATAACCTTCTTCGGTGATTTGGGTTCCACTTTCCATATCGCTTCCGATTGCTGCCCTAAGTTTTTTTGCTGTTGGAATTAATACAGCGCCAATTATAATCAGCAGAACAACCATCAAAATTTGCTTTGTTGCAAGCCAGTGATTATCCGTCATACGGAAAAAACCATAGCTGCTATTTAAAACCAGCGCAATTCCGGTAACGAGAATTCCAATGGCGCCAATCATGCCTAAGAGGTTCGCTAATGTTAAGTATAAACTAATGAACTTTCTTTCGCCAGATTTGTTCTTATTATTAACAATTTGGGAACGCAAAACGGGTTCAGAGACGAAATTGAGAAGCCATATTCCCGCAAAAACGATGTGTAACGTTAAGATTGTGTAGAAATACATTT
The DNA here is from genome assembly GCA_041675645.1 of Melioribacteraceae bacterium. Lineage (GTDB taxonomy): Bacteria > Bacteroidota > Ignavibacteria > Ignavibacteriales > Melioribacteraceae > Stygiobacter. The sequence continues at coordinate 7,793 of JBAYTN010000045.1, read as the reverse complement.
TATGCCTTTCTTCTTTTCAAAGTTATGAATAATAATATGAGTTAGCCAATACCGGAATTCCGGGTCATTATCATACTTAATAACTTACTTAGCGGCAGTTTAGTTCACATAAAAAACATCTATGAAAGGAACAAAATGAATCGAACAGTTCTACTTTCAACCTTCCTCGCGATAGTCTTTTTCTCCTCTTCACACGCATTACCCAGATTCGCCTTAGGGCAGAAAGATAAATGCATAAGCTGCCATGTTAATCCCACCGGTGGATTGATTAGAAACGAAAGCGGCTTCTTCTTTGGCAAAAATGTTGTAAGTATGATCTCTCCTAGGGATGAGGATTTTAAGCTCTCGCCAAAACTTTCCGAAAGTGTGCTTTTCGGATTCGATTACAGATCTCAATTCATGTACAGTGAAGAATTGAAGAAAACAGATTTCATGGATATGACCGGATCGGTTTATCTTTCGGCCGGGTTAGCGCCAACTATAGATGTTATTGCCCGATACGATTTTGTTCAACGAATTTGGGAAGGTTACGGTGTGGCAAGAATTTTACCAAATGAAAGCTACATTAAAGCCGGTTCATTCGTTCCATACTTCGGCTTGAGGCTTGATGATCATACTGCATATACACGCGGCGGCGATTATGGATTACTCTTTTCTAAGGGAATTGCACAAGGACTAATTTACAATCCTCTTTACATTGAGGCTGGAATTGAAATAGGCGCAAATCTAGCCGATAATCTTCTTCTTACCGCAAGCGTTGGCAAACCGAAAAGCCATTCGGTGTTTGCATTCGATCCTACATATACCGCACGATTAGAATATTCTCCAGTAATCGAAAATATACAATTCACTTTAGGCGGGTCTTATGCATCAACAAAAACCAATTTGTTTACGGAAGTTCTAAATACAAATCTAAGCGGCGGATTTGCCGGTTTTGGTTATAAAAGATTTACGCTGATGGGTGAATATGATATCGCAAAAGATTATCTGGCAAACGGAACAACAACCAAAGCCCTTATGATTGAAGCAACATACAATGTTTTGGTAGGATTGGATGCGGTTGTTCGGTATGACAAATTAGAGACCGGCTTATCAACCGGCGATACAAAATTTGCTCACCTAATCCTTGGGGTAGAATTCTTTCCGTATAGTTTTGTTGAGGCTCGTCCCCAGTATAGAATTAATTATGCCGGTGATGACAAGAAAGGTTCGTTCGTTTTACAGTTTCATTTCTGGTATTGAGAGCGGTATTTAGTAGTTAGTATTGAGTTGTTAGACAAAACCAAAGTCTAAATAAGGTTACAAAAAAATGTAATAATTTGAAATTCGTGGAGGCGTAGCGTGCTACGTCTCCACGAAACGACCTTTGTAAAATATCTCCCAACACAGACCTCTAATAGCTTATTTCTGGCAGTTTCTCAAATTCTTTCATTGATTATTGAACTTTCAACTATTATGTTGCAAATAGTAAAGGGGTTCCATTCAAAAAAGTAGCGGGGAATCTTGAAACTATTCAAACCAAACTACAACATTCATAAAGGTTACTTATGAAATCCGTAAAGTATTATTTAATTGCCTTAATATTCAGTTGTTTTAGTTTAGTCCACTCTCAAGTATACTTAAATCTTGATTTTGAAGAAACTACTTCGAATGGTATTGTGAAGGACTGGAAGTTAGGTGGTAATGGATACGATTTAAAGATAGATTCAAATATTTGTTTCTCAGGGAAGAATAGCCTATACATTGAAAAAATTGGAAATGGAAATGTTGGCGTTGGTACTTCTTCGTTTCCAATTGAAGATGCGAGAGGAAAACAATTAAAATATTCCGGCTATATCAAAACAGAAAATATAACCGAAGGCTTTGCGGGATTATGGTGGCGAGTTGATGGAGCTAGCGCAACATTAAGTTTTGATAACATGGCAAAGCGTGATATCAAAGGAACAACTGGTTGGACTAAATACACAATTGAGTTTAAAATAGATGAAAAAGTAACCAATATTAATTTTGGTGTTATACATCCCGGCAATGGCAAAGCTTGGTTTGATAATCTTGAAATTGAACTAGATGGGAAAAAATATCAGCAAAGTGAACCACATGTTATAACATTGTCTGATGAACAAACCAATTTGCTTAAGGAAATTGTATACCCATTTGAAACAGCAGAGCCAGCACATAATAACAATGATTTGAATTTTTTGAAAGAGATGGTTGGTGATGCGAAAATTGTTTCGTTAGGAGAAGGCACACACGGCACAAGCGAATTCTTTAAGATGAAACACCGTATAACAAAGTATCTTGCAGAAGAAATGGGATTTACGGTGTTTGCAATAGAAGCCAATATGCCGGAAGCTACTAAAGTGAATGACTATATACTTTACGGAAAAGGAAACGCAAAAGACGCACTTGCCGGATTGTACTTCTGGACTTGGAATACCCAAGAAGTTTTAGATATGATAGAGTGGATGAGAGAATTTAATAAATCAAAAAAGGGAAGAGTTGAGTTTTGGGGATTTGATATGCAGCACCCAAACGTAGCAATTAAAAACACTCTTAACTTTATACAAAAAACCGATCCCGAATTTTTTGAAAAGGCGAAAAATAAGTATGACAAGATAATGTCCTTTAATGATGAAACAAGGAAAACGAGAACAAATCCAACCAATATTTATATTGAACCATTTCTAAATTATGCAAATGAAGTGTATGATTACATGAAAGTAAACTCAAGTAAATATAAAAAAAGCTCTCAAAGTGATAGCACTGAATGGATTTTGCAAAACGCAAAAATTGTTGTTCAAAGTCTAGAAGCAAGAATGCAAAACCAGATGAGCCGAGATGAAAGCATGGCGCTTAACGTGCAGTGGATACTAAATAATATGCCTAAGGACACCAAAATTGTTTTATGGGCTCACAATGGTCATATTTCAAAGAAAAAATCAAATTGGTTGCCTATGGGTGCGCATCTCGATAAAATGTATGGAGAAAACATGGTAGTGATGGGCTTTTGTTTTCATGAAGGAAATTATACGGCGTTGGGAAAAAACAAATTGAGTGTATATTCTACTTCTATTTCAGAGCCGGGCTCTTTAGAGTGGATGATGCATGGGCTAAATGTTCCTATGTCTTTTCTAGATCTAAGAAAAGTTAAAAACTCACCGTTATCTAAGCTTTTCGAAAGTGAAATAGAATTTAGAAGCATTGGCGCCTTGGCAATGGATTATGCCTTCAACAGGACAAAAATTCTTGATGAATTTGACGCGCTGATATACTTTGATAAAACAAACCCGTCGAAATGTTTTGGTTTGACAAGTGAGAAGGGTGGCGTTAAATGAAATGGTTGTTCTAATCCTTTTTGATAATGATTTATCTTACTTAGTAAAGACGCCCGATTGGGCGTCTTTGCAAATTATCTTGTCATCTAACTACTAAGTACTCAATACTTAATACTATTTTTCTAGCCATCGCTCAAACAACTTTTCAAATTTTGAAAAGTCCTCATCTTCTAAAGAATAAGTAACTGAATGAGCAAAGTTATTCAAAATGATTACCGCGTTGATGCTTGCGTCAAGCTTTTCGAGATTAGCGATTTTCTTCGATAAATTTTTGTTGATTTTAATTATGTCGTCATACAACCCGCTAAGCGAGTTCATCTTCCAATCCGGTTCAAGACCTTTTTTCTCTCTTAAGAATTGCGCAAATAAAAACATGGAGAATGTTCTATACTCGGTTTCATCAAGTGTTGCAAATGGAAGATGAAACTGAACCATCGGGCGAAGCTTATCTAAAACAAAGCAACCGCTTGTTGTCATTAGTATTCCAATTAGACTGCCCGCGCCATCTTGCACAGAAGTTCTCTTGGAATAAGTTCTATTAGGAGTTTCCACATGTATGGTTGCTTTTTCGTAGGAAGCAACTCCATCAAACAGTTTAATTACTCTATCAAGCTGAAAAGCGATTGGGCAAAATTCTTTATGCGTGCAGTTTGCTATCGGGCAGAGTATGTTCTCGTGTAATGTCCATGCGGGTACCGGAATCTCACTTGGAAAAACTATCTGATAGGATTCCGGATTAATTTCGATGTTAAATGTTTTTTCGCGACCATCTTCAAAAACAAACCGGAATAAAATATTCTCTTCTTTAGCATTCATTTATACGTCTATCCATAATATTACTTAACGTATTATCGAATTCATGAGTAACTATTTCAATCTGTTGAATTAGCTGAGTGACAAAAATTATTTACTCACTTTACGTATTTATACTAGATACTAGCAATTGTCATTCTGAGCGAAGCGAAGAATCCATAAATTGCGTTTTGAATCAATATTGAGATTCTTCATTTCTCCCGACAAGTCGGGATCCATTCAGAATGACAACATGCGTAACATAAGTTATTTAGCAAGAATCATAGCTTTGGATGCGCTGTAACTATTTGCTCTTAGTGTATAAATATATAATCCGCTGGATAAATTATGTGCATCAAACTTCACACTGTAATTGCCTTGGCTTTTAACTTCATTAACCAATTCAATAACTTCTCTTCCGAGTACGTCGAACACTTTTATTGTAACATGTCTAGCCTCCGGCAAAGAATAATTAATTGTTGTGCTTGGATTAAATGGATTTGGAAAGTTTTGTTCTAAGGAAAACTCGACTGGTAAATTATTGTTGTGAATATCAGTTGGTGTTTTAACATCAATAGTCCAGTTTACTGTTCTTTGCAATGTATTGTAGGGATCATTTTTTACTAGAGGAGAAATATGCTTAACTAGTGCGGTTAAATTGTGTCTTCCTATGGTAAGAGCGGCTCCATCAATCTCAAAAGAGTTTGTATTTGAAAGAATCACCTTGTTGTCTAATAACCATTCCGAAGCAACAATGCCGACCGGCAATTGAACTTGTTTAATTGAGAAGTTTCTTTTTTCGTTTGAAGGGAGTTCAATATAATTCGCAGTAGGTGTGTGTTCTTCAATCAGCTCAATAAAATCAAACATTGACCGAACATGCTGCTCAATGCAAACTTCGCAAAAAGGAACTCCTAGGTCTCTCATCTTACAGCTTATCTTCGGTCTATACATCCCTTTGCTTGAGTAGTAAGCTCCTTCAAAAAGTCCAACAGTTGAAACAAATTCACCGCTAATTGGAGTTGGAATTGGAGTTGTTGGATTGATCCACGCATTCCAAGGAATAGAATCGCGGCTAGTTCTGTCTGTTACGTTGAAACCGTTGTAGCGCCCTGGCTGCGGATACCCGTAATCGTATTCATCAGCTAAGCGTGCAAAGCTATGCCCGGTTTCATGAATTGCAACTTCGGCACTTGAATAGTTTGCAGAAAAAACAGCAATAGATCCGCCGGAACCGCCGTACCAAGGATGATTAACAACCATCAAAACAATATCGTAGTCGGGGAAATTATTTTTCATTACTTCGAAGAATTTAGTGTAACCGTTCGCAACAAGAAGTCGGTGTATTCCGCTCGCATCGAATGATGTGTCGAAATAAGTGTCCTTCTTAAATACTGAGTCTTTGAGAGAGCCGCAATCGCTTGCAGTGCCGGGGTGATCTGTCCCCGATTCTTTTGATGGAACTTCTATTGCGTAGACGTTAAAAAGCGATTTGTATTCCTTGTAAGGACTTTCGAGAAATATTTTTTCGGTGGTGGATTGAACATCGGACAAATACTTGTTCATTTCAGTAGCCTGGTATCCATCGCCAAGGAACACGAGATTAATTCGTTTATCTCGTGGACCGTTTTCCAGAATCGTTTTTACCGGAAAAGTCTGCCCGTGCAATGTATACGTATATATAACAACTAGTAATACAAAATATTTATTTAACGATTTTACCATGATTACTTTCTGTTCTGAATTTTGTTGTGGTCAATTGTGAATTCAAATCCATTTGGCCGAACTTCAGACTTGTTCAGCGTAGAAGAACTTTTCAAAACGTTTAAGCGTATTTTTTCAATTGAAGATGAATATGGAACACGAATCGAAAAATTAATAGTATCCTTCCTAATTGAAGCTCTGCCGATTTTTCCTTCTCCGGCGGGATATTCATATACGCATTCAGATGGATCATCAATTATGTCTTGATATAGAACGTTTTCTCCGGAAGAGAGTACGGAAAATTGGATACCGTTATTTGCTGTAGGCAGATTTTTCCTAACTTTTAACTTCCCATCAACAACCGTCATTCCGGCTAGCGAAGGTTCTCCTTTGACAAAGTTAAAATCGAGAAATAAAATTTTGCTGCTCGCTTCTTGGGGAAATATATTTCCCACTAGAAGAAGTAATATGAGCACTATTATATGTTTTCTGCTCAATCTAAATGTCCTTTCGTTTAACGCTAGAAAATTAATGCAAGTTTAGACGCAGTAAAAGGTAATAAGTAGACCCGATAGTTCTATGCAAATTTTCAGAAGACATTATTGTCCGGGAGAATGTTCCCGGAATTCTAAGGTTTCAATTTTTTTAAAGTAGAATCATATTTTGCTGTCAAGTTCTTCATCAACTCCTCAACAGAAAGAACTTCGTTTATTAATCCGGAGCTTTGTCCCGCTTCCATCATACCTTCTTCTGCGTTTCCTTCGAAGATTCCCAGACGTTCACGTTTTTCGCCAAGAAGTGTTTTCAATTCTGCTTCATCAGCTCCATTTAATTCTGCATTTCGAACTGTTTTGCTCCATTCGTTTTTAATTAAGCGTGCCATACCAATTTTCTTTAGAACTAATGTTGTGTCGGTATCTTTCGCGGAGACAACACTCTTCTTGTATGAAGCACTTGCAGAGGATTCTATCGTCGCTGCAAAGCGGGTTCCTATTTGTACGCCTTCGGCACCGAGTGATAACGCGGCTGCAATTCCTCTTCCATCTGCAATTCCGCCGGCAGCTATAACCGGAATTTTAACAGCATCTGCTAACTGTGGAATTAAGCAAAATGTGGTAATCTCATCCGGACCATTATGCCCCCCCGCTTCAACACCTTCTCCAACAATTGCATCGCAGCCAAAACTTTCAGCCTTCAACGCTTGCTTAATATTTGAGACAACATGAATTACGGTTGTATTATGTTTTTTCAATAAATCAATATGTCTTCCGGGATGACCGGCGGCAGTAAAAACAATTCTTATTTCTTCTTCAATCACAGTATTAATTAGATCCACTGCATCGCTTCTCAGCAGTGGAATATTAACGCCGAAGGATTTGTTTGTTGCGGCTTTGCATTTCCGAATATGTTCACGCAGCAAATCGGGCTTCATTGAACCGGCACCAATTAATCCAAGTCCGCCATTATTTGAAACTGCTGAAGCTAATCTCCATCCGCTTACCCATACCATTCCAGCCTGTATAATTGGATGGTCAATGTTGAATAGCCTTGTAACTCTGTTTTCGATTTTCATTTAAACCCTTGTTAAAAGCAAAACTAAAATCCTAATTCCAAAATCTAAAATCCAATTGTTTGTTTAGCGTAAACCTATTAATTAAATTCGCATTGTTAAAAAAGGAACACATATTTCTTGAGGGCAATAATACCCGCAGCCGGATTCGGCACACGATTAAAGCCACACACATTTTCTCTTCCTAAAGTATTGTTAAATGTAGGCGGCAAACCAATACTTGGTCACATCATCGATAAACTAATATCCGAAAAGATTACTAAGGCAACATTTGTTGTTGGTTATCTTGGAGAAAAAATTGTTGAATATGTGCACAATGAATATCCGAAACTTGAGGCAAATTTTGTATATCAAGAAATTGCGCTTGGTCTTGGACACGCAATTCAAATGGC
>JBAYTN010000044.1:0-37773 GCA_041675645.1 Melioribacteraceae bacterium | reverse complement strand
GTTGGATTAGAGCCGGTACTTCCGGATTGACCAACAAGGTTTCCGTACCAAGCTGCTTGGTATGGATACTTATAGTTGCTTACGGATTTTACGGTTAACGTGTAATAATAATCCGAAGCGCCGGTCATTTCGAATCCCCCATCATAATCATCTGCGTTGGTTTTTGAAAATCCTTGAGATACTGTTGCGGCGGCAAAGTAACCTAAATTAAGTGCATCAACTTCCATTACTTTTTTTGTGTTGTCGATATTTGAAGCTGGAATAACTTTCCATCTATCAAGTAGAGGATCGAAATAAACTGCACGAACTTGATTTGCTTCGGCATTCTTAAATGGTATTAAAACTTTAACCGGCCAGCGAAAAGAAAAACCATCCGGTCCAACCTTAAATATTTCTGATTTAGCTTGAGCGAATGAAGATAATGCTTTTGGTGGAACCGCCGGACTCTCAATAGAAAAAGTAACATTAGCACTTGCGCCCTGTGCGTTAGGCGGAACAGAACCCGGAATTACTTGAACGCCATATCCGCTTGCAGTTGTAACTGCCCCGGAACTGGTTGAACTTATAACTTGAACAGCGGTTTCGTTCTGTGGGGTGGTTGGTTCAGTAGGCGAATCTTCTGATTTTTTACAGCCTACTCCAATACAGAATAACAATAGAACGACTAAATAGATTGGTTTTTTTCGCATCTGGCTTCTCCTCTTATGTTGGGTTCCGAAAAAGAAATCTATATAAACGTTCTAAATCTATTTTTTTGAAACCATAGAATGCGAAACTAAACCGTGAGTAATTTAAGTTTTGAAATGCTCTGACACAATAAAAATGTTGCAAACGACCTTCAATTTGTAGTTAAAATAAATCAAACCGGATTGTTGCCTTTTCTTTTACTCCTCCTTTGGATATAATTGTGCCGCTACTCTAAAAGTAATATGTTTAAGTCACTACCAATAGGTTAAAGAGAATGATTGGAAATAAACACAATAAAATGAACGTTAAACGGATTTCAATAGTGGTTCTTTTTCTTTTTACATTTTCCGGCTTTGCGCAGCAAAAGAATAACGTTTTAGCAAAAGCTGGTTCTGTATCAATTACAAAAGAAGAGTTTGTTAAGCGGTTTGAACTCTCTCCGCATCCCAGAGAAAATAAAGATGAAGACTCAACAACCATAAAATCGGAATTCCTTAAAACAATTCTTGCCGAAAAATTGTTAGCTGGCGAAGCTGTTTCAAGAGGATTGGATAAAACCAAGGAATTTGTAGATGCCTTTAACTTTATGCGCGATTACTATCTGCGTGATATGCTATACACAAAAGAAGTTAAAAGTAAAGTTGCCGCTCCCGATTCCGAAATTGTAATTGGCAAAGAAAGAATGAAAAGAACTATTACAACTAAGTTTATCTTCTCAACTGACGAAAAAGAAATAACGGATATCTATAAAGCAATTAATAATAGTGCCGCATTCGATTCGATTTTGGCAACACGACCGGAGAAAGAAGAACAGAAAACAGCAGCCGAAGTTACATTTGGTACAATGCATAAAAAAATGGAGGATGTGATTTTCGGTTTGGCTCCGGAACAGACTACTCCTATTATTGAATTGAAGGAGGGCTGGTACATATGCAAAGTCTATTCTGTCTCAATAATAAATTCTCTAGAAGAAAAAGATCTTAAAAAAGTACAAAGAGTAGTTGAGGATAGGGAAGAGGACAAAATATACCAAGCATTCTACAAGAAATTTTTTAAGGGAATTGTAGTTAATGCCGACAGAAGATTATTCAATGCTTTATACGATGCTCTTGATGTCTTCCTTAAGGGAAATAAAAACACGCTAATTCCGCAAAAGGGAAAGTTTACAATCTTTGAAACTGAAATTGAGAAAGTTAGGAAGCTGCTGAACGTAAACGACCTTACTGCTACATTTATAAAATTTGAAAAGAACCCGATTTCACTGGGCGCATTTCTAGATTATATGAATCATGCCGGTTTCGATTTTCTTCGTACTGAAAGCGGTTATCTTAAACGCAGATTAAACGGTTATATCTCAAGCTACATTCAAAATCAAATTGTAGCTCGCGAAGCATTAAAGCGAGGTTACGATAAATTGCCGGAAGTTGCGGAAGACTTAAATATCTGGCGAGATAATTATTTGTCTAACATGATGATGAAACAAAACTATAAAGCGCAAAACATCACTGATGAAGAAGCGTATGCGTTCTATTCAAAGAATAGCGGTATTATTCCTAAGATTGATGAAGTAAAATTTTCCAAAATCGTTACTGATGATCTAGACAGTGTAGAAAAAGTTTTGGATGGAGCCGATAAAGGAGCGGATTTTGCAGAACTGAAAAAAACATATTCAAAAATTGAGGAGCCTAAAGAGGAACAAGAAAAATTTTACCCTTTAAATCAGCAAGGCGATCTTTGGAAAGCGTTGGGTTCGATGAAAGTTGGCGAAGTATACGGTCCTCTTAAATTAGAAGATGGATTTGCAGTTATAAAGCTTCTAGAAAAACGTGAAGGAAAAAAAGAGCAGATTGAATCTTTTGAAGAAGCAAAGCCTCAGTTAAAAAGTATTATGCAAACAAAGAAAATGTACAAAGAGCTTGAAGAAGCTACAGCAAAGCTTGCTCTTGAAAACAAATTGCAAATAAACGAGAAGATGCTTCAATCAATAAAAGTTAATATGCTGAATATAATTGTTTTCCGTAGATTCGGTTTTGGCGGACAGCAATTAGCGGTTCCGTATGCGCCAAATTTTTCGAGCTGGTATAAAGTATATGAACAAATGAAGAAAGCTCAATCTCTTTAAATGATAAAGAAATTAAAAAAATATTCTAAGACAGTTTACTTTTCGGTGTTAACTATTACCGCGTTGGTAATTTCCGTGTTGGCTGTTATGCTGTTTTGGAACGTTGCTTCTTTTCAGCCTTCTAGCACTTCTCAAACAATTTATTTTGCCGACAACATTTCTCCCAGCCATAGACTTTTGGTTGATCTATTTAACAAGAAACACGCCGGTAAAATAAAGGTTATTCCAATTGATCTACCTTTTGAAAAATTTAGTACTAACGAACGCAAAGAACTTTTAATTAGATATCTGCGAAGCAAGAGTGATAAGATTGATGTTTTCAGTGTTGATCAAATTTGGGTGCCAAGATTTGCAAAGTGGACTGAGCCATTAAACAAGTATATAACACCGGCGCAGAGTGCACAGATTCATGAACAAGCTTTAAAAACATGCTATTATAAAAATAATTTGGTCGCTCTTCCTTTGTATTTTGATATCGGAATGCTCTATGTGAATAATAAAGTGATTCAGAAAATTCCGAATCACACTAAGATTATGCAGAAGCTTGAGAACTTTATTACATGGGAAGATTTTGTCTCGTTGGGAATTGATATCAAGAAGAATAAGCAGCCTTTCTATTTATTTGCTGCGGATGACTATGAAGGATTGATGTGCAGTTTTGTTGAACTGCTCGCAAGCCAGAATAAACAATTGTTTAAGGGTGATTCAATTCGTTTGCAAACTAAGGAATGCAAAAAGAGCTTACAACTACTGGTTGATTTAGTAAACAAATACGGGTTATCTCCAAAGTCGGTTCTTGAAGCCAGAGAATCGCAATGTTACAGAACATTTATCTCGGAAGATGGATTTTTCTTGCGTGGCTGGTCGGGATTAGATGCTTGGTATAAATATGTTATCGCGCCGGTTGATGTTTCGGATGATTATACAATAGTTCCGGTTCCACATTTTTCCGGTGGAAGACCGGCTAGCATTGTTGGCGGATGGAACTTGATGCTCTCTAAATATTCAACCAAGAAAAGTGAAGCAATGGAATTTATTCGCTTTTTAATCAGCGAAGAAGCACAAAAGATTATGTATGAAAACGGCGGATATTTGCCGGTAAACAAATCTATTTATGATGACGAAAAGTATTGCAGTAAAAATCCCCAGATAGAATTATATAAAAAACTTATTGTTACGGGTGTACACAGACCGTTCTTGGATAAATATACTCGGTGTTCGGATATTTTAGCCCACTATTTAAACAGAGCAATTGCAAAAGAAATTTCTGTTGATGAAGCTCTTGCAACCGCCGAGCAAGTGATTAATTCCGGAGAATTTTTCATAAAATAATTATGCAGCATAAGAATACATTAATAGATAGCCTTAAGAGATATCATTTCGAGTTCAAACACTTAACAGTGTTGTTCGTCGGATTGATTTTGTTTCAATTGGTTTTGTCATTTGTGCACAAAGCTTCGCTGCGTAATTTTGTTGAAAGCACACAAGAGTGGTTTCAGAAACACTCTGCGGAAAAATTTGCAAACCTTAGTTCCACAACCCTCGAACTATTGTTGGAAACTACCCGATTAAGTTCCAGCATAAACGAATCTGATAGAAGGCGCGTAATTCAATTTTTCGATATCATTTTAAACCAGCAAGTATTGCAGCAAAATGTAGAAGAGATTTGTTTGCTTGTCTCTGATGGAGATAAAATTTACGCAATAGATGATGGCAAGGTTTTATACTCATTTATTTTTTCGAGAAGGATAGAGCAACCGGACGCATCTTCCAGACACAAAGAAGCAATCTCTCGTTACCGCAAATTCCGGAAAGAGCTTGAAACAAATGAACAGATTATTAATGAATTAAGCAACAAGCAGACTTATCACATCTTTGTTCCTTTTGTTCCGAACGGAGAATTTATTGGTGCGCTTTATATGCGCAATACTGCGGATGTTTCTTTCATTCAGAGAGAAATTGTTTCAAACTACGAAGAGACTTCAATTATCTATTCTGCTCTTTTTTTGTTGGGATTGTTAGCGATGTACTATATATCAACCTATACTGTAAAAGAGCGCGACGAAACACAAGATTTGCTTTTTGAAGAACATGAAAAGAGTATAAAACAGAAAATTGATCACGATAAAGAAACATTGTTTACCAAGAGGATTTATCATACTCACCACAAAGCTGAAAAGGTGATGGGTTTTATTAAAGATGATCTTAGAAAGTTATCTTCTGAAAACATTAGTGAAATAAAGTATCGTGTAACCCGCTACTCAAACTTTATTTCGCGAGTTATTTATGATATGAAATGGTACGATCCACCAATCCAGACAATTAGAAATCTCGCTTTCAAAACAAACATTAATGAGGTAGTAAGATTCATCATTGAAAATCTCTTTAATCGAACGGCAAGAAAGTCTGGTTCGTTCGAATTGAAAATGGATCTGGATGAAAAAGTCCCGATTGTTCATATTAACGAATTTGTGATTTGGGAGATTATTGAGCCGTTGATTCAAAACTGTATAGATCATGGCGGTGATAGAAACCTAACAATTATTGTTAGAACTAAATATTACCCGGAAACAAAACAGAGTGAATTGATAATAGAAGACAATGGAACCGGAATTGCTGCCGATTTATTAGAAACAAATGAAGCCGGAGTTAAAAAACTATTCCTCGAAAATGTTACAACCAAGACGGGAACGCAATCTTCCGGTTATGGTTGCTATATTGCGTACGAAATTTCAAAACAAAGATGCGGATGGAATATTGATGCCGAGAATTTGCCCGAATCCGGCTGCAAATTCACAGTTCATATTTCACATTAGTATCGGAGAAAGTAGATGATCGAAGAAATTATAAATGTGCTGCTTATTGAAGATGAAGATTTTGATATGCGCAGAGTGGAAAACACCATTAAGCCGTTTAATAATAGAATTAAAATTATAGATGTTGTCTCTGATGGTAAAAGCGCAATTGAGTTGCTTGAAAAAAAACGTGGTGCTTATGATGTCGTAATTATGGACTTTCAAATTGCCGGTGGTCTGCGGGGCGAATTTCTTATTAAAAAAATTAAAGACTTCGACACATCCTTACAGATTATTGTAATTACCAAAATGACAATCAACATAACCGATTATGATTTTGCTCATAGTCTAATAGAGGCTGGGGCTTTCTGGTATTGCACAAAATACCCGGGAGATATTGAAGATTATATTTATCAGCCTACAGATTTTATAATGGCAATCTTTAATGCTTTCGAAAGAAGAAGGCTGATTAAAGAGAAGCAGAAATCAAATCAAAAGCTTACAAGAAATGTTGAAGAAGTTTTAGCGAGCAAAAAAATTATTGGGATTTCGGAATCCACAAGTAAACTGCGCGAACAAATAACAAAGTACGCAAACAGCAACGCGCCTATTTTGATAATGGGTTCTTCGGGAACCGGAAAAGAGTTGATCGCTTACAATCTTCATTATTCGGGAACAAGGAAGTATGAAAACTTCATTCCAATAAATTGCGGCAGTATTCCGGATCAATTAATTGAGAGCGAACTTTTTGGATATGAAAAGGGCGCTTTTACCGGTGCAAACAAGGGTAAACTCGGCTTATTTGAATTGGCGAATAACGGAACAATCTTTTTAGATGAAGTTTCCGAGCTGCCTCTTTCCGCTCAAGTAAAATTACTGCGCGTTCTTCAAGACGGGGAAGTTGAAAAGATAGGTAGAACAGAAAAAGTAAAAGTTAACGTAAGAGTTATTTCCGCTTCAAACAGAAATTTGGAAGAGGAAGTAAGAGAAAAAAGATTTAGAGAAGATTTGTATTACAGACTAAATGTAGTGCCGATCAATGTTTTACCGTTAGCCCACAGAAAAGCAGACATTCATTTTTTGATTGATTACTTCATGAATGAATTTTCCAGCGACATGGGAAAAGAAACGCCGGTTATTAAAGAAGACGCCATGAAGTACTTAATTGATTACGAATGGCCGGGCAATGTTAGAGAACTAAAAAATTTGGTTCAACGATTACTTTTCTTTGACGAAAAAATTATTGATGCTACAGTTATTGAAACAGCTCTCGGTAAGAAAATACATTCAGATTCAAATGCATCGATGGACGATTGTGTTCAGTTCAAATCTGCAGAGGGTATTCTCTCACTCAAAAGTATGGAGAAAACTTTCCGGGAGAAGTATTTCAATTATGTTAGAATAAGATGCGAATCCGATTCGGAGGCCGCAAAAAAACTTGGCCTCGCTCCTCCAAACTATTACCGAATGTGCAAAGAGCTAGGCTTAAAATAATTTAGCCAAGAATTATTATTATAATAACAGAGGGTTATTATAATAATAAGGATTTCTTTGTCGCTATTCATTTGCAAACACGAACGCCTTCAATACCACTAAATTTATTGTTAATTAGTGGTATTCTTTTTGCACGCAAACCATATATTCGAAAACAATTCGCGAGTAAAAAATGATAAAAACTTACAAAGGTAGTTTACTATCGTTTGTGATAATGTTTATTTCTACTTCCTTTCTCTTTGCACAATCAACTACATTAGAGCCAACATTAAGTTTGATAGATATTTCCGGTATTAAAGTTCCTTATCAGAATGGAATGCCTCTTCCAACTTTCGAAAAACAAAGTACTAGAACAGTAATAGATTTAGCGGGCGAGTGGAAGAAATTAAGATTTCCTACAATAGACAATGTTTCACTCGCAAAGAGAGATGCCGCTGGTGTTGCCGCTCTTGAAGCTGATGCTGCGGGAAAACAGCTTTCCAATTTTGATGATTCCGGTTGGAGTAAAAAATCTTTGCCCGGTGTTGAAAACGGACTCACCGCTGAAACATCTCCTAATGGACTGTTTCCCGAAACATATTATGATGGTGTTTGGTATAGAAAAAATTTCAATGTTGATTTAGCTAATTCCGGTAAGCTTGCCAAATTGATGTTTTATTCAGTTAACTATGTATGCGATGTTTGGATAAATGGAAAGTATGCCGGTTATCATGAAGGCGGTTACACACCTTTTGCGTTTGATATTTCTTCTTTGCTGAATTACGGCGCGGCTAATACAATTGCAATCCGAGTTGACAACATCGCTTGGGATTCGCGCAAAGATATTGTTCCTTACAATAAAGTGGATTGGTTTAACTGGGGCGGTGTTATTCACGATCTCTATCTGGAATTCAGCGACCCGGTTTCTGTTTCAAGAGTAAACGTAGTACCGGTTGATTTGGAAGGAAATATAGATGCTACTGTAGTTCTAAACAATATTGGCGTTGCTGCTACAGCAAATGTTGCTGTAAAAGTTTATGAAGCGTCTGTCAATCAAACAAATATTCAATCAGAATATGCAAAAGATTTGGTTGGTTCTGAAGTTGCTATAAGCGGTGTTTCGGAGAAACAAATTAGTTTGGGCGCTAAGAGCG
The DNA here is from genome assembly GCA_041675645.1 of Melioribacteraceae bacterium. Lineage (GTDB taxonomy): Bacteria > Bacteroidota > Ignavibacteria > Ignavibacteriales > Melioribacteraceae > Stygiobacter. The sequence continues at coordinate 29,542 of JBAYTN010000044.1, read as the reverse complement.
CTTCCGTTTGGAAGACAAGTTTGAAAATCTCAAATCCAAAATTGTGGACAATGAAAAATCCCAACTTATATATCATGAAGGTTACTTTAACAAAAGATTCAAAAGTTATCGATGAATATTATACTCAACTTGGAGTTAGAACTGTTGCAACCAAGAGTGGAAAGTTTTTATTAAACAATAAAATTATGTTTTTACCCGGCGTTGCCCGACATGAAGAGCATCCGGATTACGGCAGAAGTGTTCCCAAAAGCATAATCTATTCCGATTTGCAAACAGTAAAAGGATTGAATGCACTATACTTGAGAACTGCTCACTATCCAAATCACCTTTATACTTATCTTATTGCCGATAGACTTGGCATTGCAATCATGGAAGAAATTCCAGTTTGGCAATGGGACACGCAACAAGTTTGGGATCTTCAAAACGCTCGTCAGATTCATATTCAAATGTTTAGAGAAATGGTTTACAAAGATTACAATCGCCCGTCTGTTGTCATGTGGAGTACTTCCAACGAATGCCATTTTGATGGAGGTGGGAGATTAACTTATCACAATAATTTAAAGAGTGACTACAGAAATAATTATGATGATAAGCGCTTGCTAACACAGTCTGCCGCTGCCGATAAACCGGGCGCCGCCGATGTAACCCAAGAACCGTTAGATGTTGCCGGGTGGACTATCTATTACGGAATATTTTATGGAACAAGCAGAAGTTATTACGGACCTACATTTACATTTGTAAATAATGCAAAGACAGCATTTCCAAACAAACCAATAATCGATACTGAATTTGGATATTGGTCATCGGAAAATGGTTCGTCTGAAAGTGAGCAAGTTAAAGTTCTTACGGAAACCTTTAACGGATTCAAACTACATTTACCATATGATGCTTCCGGTGCCGAAAATACTTCCGGAAACTTAATGGGTACAACCTGGTGGTGCGTTTATGATTGGTATCAGCCAAAACCAAAAGCGCAAGGCTGGCAAACGATGGGTGTAATTTCAATGGATCGTAAAACAGAAAAGCAAGTTGCCGGCACTTTAAGAAATACTTATTTACCTTTTGCTAATAAGGAGGGTATTCCGGTTAGTGTTAAAAGTGAATCAGCGGAAATTCCGGCTGAATTTTCCCTCGAACAGAACTATCCTAATCCATTTAATCCGGAAACTACAATTAGCTACACAGTCCCGACAAACGTGAAAGGTGAAACGATAAACGTAACAATAAAGGTTTACGATGTTTTGGGAAGAGAAGTAACAACCTTAGTCAATGAACATAAACAACCGGGAATCCATAATTCTAAATTCTCAATTCTAAATTCTGACTTATCCTCCGGAATTTATTTCTACACACTTAAAGCCGGAGACTTTGTTTCAACAAAAAAAATGGTTTTGATTAAGTAGCTTATTAAATTAATAACGAGCCACTTATTAAATTAATAAGTAAGCGTTTACATAATCGCCGTAAGACTTCGAAATTGATCTAAATTCGTTGCTTTGCGGCGGTATTATTTTTGCTCTAATTCACACCTATGCAAAATCCAATTACAATTTTAGATGCAATAATAATTTTGCTTTACGTCGTTGCGGTTCTTGCGCTTGGTCTGTATATCAAAAACAGCGATAAGAACTTGAGCGACTATTTTCTTGCCGGAAGAAAGTTGGGCTGGTTTGCTATAGGTATTTCCTTATTTGCTACAAATATTTCCAGCGAACATTTTATTGGGTTGGCCGGCGGAGGCGCTTCAAGAGGTTTAGCAATTGCGCAGTTCGAGCTGATTGCGATTTTCTTCTTAATTATACTCGGCTGGTTTATTGCGCCTATCTACAGGAATTCAAAAATATATACCACTCCGGAGTTTTTAGAAAAAAGATTCGATGCTTCAACTAGAAAATTTTTCAGCGGGCTTTCAATCTTTACCTATGTTGTTACAAAAATTTTAGTAACACTTTTTGCCGGTGGAATCTTATTTAACAAAATTTTTGGCTGGAGTATTTTCACCTCTTCTATCATCATAATATTAATTACCGGTATTTATACGCTAGTTGGCGGATTTTCAGCAGTAATAAGAACACAAGTTTTTCAAGGTGTTCTATTGATGATAGGTGCTTTTCTGCTAACCGCATTTGGACTTGCGGAAGTAGGCGGGTTTCAAGGTTTACGCGAAAGACTACCGCTTGAGCATTTCCAAATGTTCAAAGCCAGCAGCGATCCCGATTTTCCTTGGACCGGAATTATCTTCGGAGCTCCGATAATTGCGTTTTGGTATTGGTGTGCCGATCATTATATGGTTCAAAGAATTTTAGGAGCCAAATCTGCCGAAGATGCGCGCACCGGATCACTCATTACAGCCTTTCTCAAAATATTACCTTTATTTCTTTTAGTTATGCCGGGTTTAATTGCTGTAGCGTTGTATCCCGAAATTCAAGGCGACGAAGCTTATCCCATGCTAATCTCCAGCGATCTATTGCCGACTGGAATTAAGGGAATTGTAATTGTTGGATTTTTGGCAGCAGTTATGTCTTCACTTTCTGCCGCATTCAATAGTATAGCAGCTTTGTACACAATAGATTTTTATAAACCCAAACATCCTAATGCCTCCGATAGAACGTTAGTTCTTGTTGGAAGAATGGCTACAATCACCGCAATTTTTATAGTTATTCTCTTTGTTCCTTTTATTAAGCTAGTTAACTCTAATATATATATCTTTTTACAAGGAATGCAGGCCTTCATAAGCGCTCCAATTGCCGCTGTATTCTTATTCGGATTTTTATTAAAAAAAGTAAATGCAAAAAGTGTATTGATTGCTTTTGTTCTTGGTGAAGTCTTGGGATTATCCCGATTCATCATAGAAATAATGATTAATTCCGGATTTGTTTCGAACTCTTTTCTATCTGCATTTGTTAGTGTTAACTACCTTCACTTCACAATACTGGTTTTTGTCTTTACATCATTGGCAATGATAATTCTTAGTTATGTTTTCCATTACGGTTCCGATTTGAGTAATTCAAAATTCAACTCAATCATAGACGAATATTTTTCTACAAATGTTGATAAAGGATTGGTTCGTGTGTCGAAAGGAAGAATACACGTTTTAGCATCCTTTTTCATTTTACTTTTGACTTTGAGTTTGTGGTATCTATTTGTATAATAAATTGGCACAGAGAAAACTTGTTCAACAAGTTCACTCAAAATAAACAAACACAACACAATAGGAGGAGCTATGAAAAAACTGTTAATAGCCTTAATGTTAGTTACGGCTGTTGCAACTCAAGCACAATGGATCTACCAATCGTTCGATAATGCGGTTGGTCCATTTTTTACTGATCCGGCCGTGCTTAACACAAATTTCTTTGCAAGCGGTCCTGCCCCAAAGATGGATCTCTTCAATGATCCCGATCATGTTGAAGGTACCGGTTCGATGAGAATTGAGTACAAGTGTCAAGGATCGGAAAGTTGGGGCGGCTACACAGTACGTACAGTACCAACATTAGAAAATTATGTTGATTTTTCTACCGGTACTCACCTTAGTTTGTGGTATAAGGTTGTTGTTCCGGCTGCACAGACCGTTGCGGGTGCAATAAAAATGGAACTTAAAGTCGGAGATTTTGATGATGAAGGCAATAGAGAACTTTGGGTTCAAGAATTAAAACTCGATATGGCAGATGCATCCGGCCAGTGGAAAAACATTTTAGTCCCACTAGCAATTGGCGCTTCGGCAGATGTAGGATTCACACTTCAAAGTGGTAGCAATGATGGAGAGTTGAAGCTGGATAAGATTAAATCTTATGAACTAACAACCGTATGGGTTGGAGCTGGCGACGCAACTAATCCTCCGGAATTAACCGGAACAATTCTTTTTGATAAGTGGGAAATTGTAGGCAGCGCTTATCCATCGCTATTAACTTTTGATAACAGCGCATCTAAATGGGGTCTTGATGATATGGGCTGGGCTGGTGCAGATGGTAAAGGTGCTGTTCTAGTAACAGATGAAGCTAATGATAAAATTGAAGGTGCTGGTTCTCTTAAATTTGATTATACATGCAACGCATCCCAAGATTGGGGCGGCTTTGTTGCTTTCGATCAAACAATAACAGCTCCCGAAAAATTTATTGAAAGAACTTCTCTTGTTCTCTGGTTGAAAAATTTGAAAGCTATCACAAGTGTAAAACCGGAAAGAGCAATGCTTCGCTTCTTTATTATGGAAAACAGCAACGGCACAGATACGGAAGAATGGATAATTAAAGTTCCAATCGACCTGAGCAAGGTTAGTGATTGGACACGTTATGTTCTTCCATTAAAAACAAAAACATTACCGAACGGCGATCAAGATCCGCCAACAGATGGTTTTGCGCCAAAGAGCAACAATGGCGATAAAACATTTAATCATGATAAGATTACAAAAATCAGACTAGAAATTTTAGCCGCTGGAGCCGGTCCATTAGCTGGTCCAAAAGGCGAAAAGTTAACCGGAACATTGCTGTTTGATATTTGCCAAACATCCGGTTTCCAGGCTTTTGACATAACTAAACCAAGCGCACCTAAAAATCTTGCCGCTATTAAAGGCAACTATTCTAACTTAGTTTCTTGGGGCGATGTTGATAATGAAGGCACCGAGAAATATGATGTATATGCAAGTAAATCAGCTATCACAAGCTTAACTGCAAAAGGCGTTGAAAAGGTAGGTATTGGTATTGCTAGAGCTGTTCAAGTATTTGAACATACTTTAAAAGCGCCCAAAACTGATAAAGATGTAACATGGTATTATGCAGTACAAGCTATAGACAAAAATAAAAACGAAGGTGATATTGCCACGACTGGTCCGGTTACAAATAAAGCTAAAGGTATTCCTACAGTAGCTATTAAAACTGTTAACTTCAAAGCTGATGGTAACTTGAATGAATTTGCGGGCATTACCCCATTCCAATTAAAAACATCAAATGGAACAGGCTTCTTAGTTACGGGCGATAAGTGTGACGGAGATGCTGATGCTTCTATTGAAGCTTTCTATGTAGCAATTGATAAAGATTACCTATACGTAGGTGCTGATGTTAATGATGACGTAGTTTTTGATGATAACAAGTATTATCCTACTGATACATGGCAGGCAGATGCTTTGGAATTATTTATTGGATTATATGACATAGCTGAAAATCCACTCACTGTTGCTTACAAAAGAGGTAAAACACCGGATTATCACTTACGTTTCAACAAACAAAAATTACGTGAAGATCATTGGGATGTAGAAACAGATGAATTATTGTTGCCCGGCGCAAATTATTACTGGGCTGAAAAATTCCCATCAGGTTATGTAGTTGAAGCGAAGATTCCGTTAACTGACCTTGCGAATAGAAGAGATGCTGGCGCAGTTAAGTTAGACGAAATTTATGTCAAAGAAGGTTACAAAGTTATGTTCGATATTGGTCAGTTTGACAACGATGGTAACGCGGTTAATAGAGAAGGAAGAATTTTCTGGACAGCTACTAACGGTGATCATGGTTATGAAAATGCAACTTTGTGTGGCTATACATGGATTGGCGATACTGATGTTATTGCAACCGACGTAGAAAAAGAAGAAATGCCGGTTACATATTCATTAGATCAAAACTATCCTAACCCATTCAACCCAACAACACAGATTAAGTATTCAATTCTTAATGCTGGTAATGTTAGCTTGAAGGTATTTGATGTATTAGGCCGCGAAGTAGCTGACTTAGTAAATCAGAATCAAGATGCCGGTCATTATACAGTTAACTTTAACGCTTCTTCATTATCATCTGGAATCTATTTCTATAGAATAGAGAGCGGTTCATTTGTTAGCGTTAAGAAAATGATGTTGGTTAAGTAGTATTGTTTATTTAAGGAGCGCTTCAGAATATGAAGCGCTCCATTGATTATCATTCAAAATAATATTCAAGGAACTGATTATGTGGAGAACAATCACAAAGGAGAAAAAAATAGTTTCCCTTGGTGTATATCTTACTTTGTTCTTTGTTTTAGTAGCTAATTCTTTAATGCTTGCCGGCACAACCGGTAAAATTGCCGGTAGAATTAGAGACGCAGAGACGAAGGAAGGTGTTATTGGCGCAAGCGTTGTAGTCAAGGGAACGAACATGGGCTCGGCTACCGATATTGATGGTGACTATAATATTAATAATCTTCCTCCCGGAAGATATACGCTTGTTATTAGTTCGGTTGGCTACAATAAGGTTACAATCGAAAACATTAATGTTCGTATTGACCTTACAACAAGAGCCGATGCTGAATTGACTTCGACAGCAGTAAGTGTAGGCGAAGTTGTTATTCAAGCTAAACAGCCGCTAATTACAAAAGATTTAACTGCTTCTTCTGCGATTGTTTCTTCGGAAGAAATTAAGTTAATGCCGGTTGAAAACTTACATCAAGTTATTAATCTGCAAGCTGGTGTTGTTAATGGTCACTTTCGTGGTGGTCGTTCCGGCGAAGTTGCTTATTTAGTAGATGGCGTTACTGTTACCGACGTTTTCAGCGGCGGTATGTCTGTAGAAGTTGAGAATAGTTCTATTAGACAAATGGAAATTATCAGCGGTACATTTAATGCAGAATACGGACAAGCGATGTCCGGTATCGTAAATATTGTTACTAAAGATGGTGGATCAAAATATGAAGGATCGGTTACCGGTTATTTAGGAAGCTATCTTTCAAATCATTCGGATATTTTTCAAAATATTAACAAAGTAAATCTCAATGGTCCAAAAGATATTCAGCTTACTTTGAGCGGACCAACTCAATTATTAGATAATCTAAATTTCTTCGTTACCGGCCGTTACACAAAAGATGACGGTTATTTATATGGTAGAAGAATTTATAATAATTCCGATCAGAAAGCTTTTCTTGTAGGTACAGCTCTAATTGATAATCCTACAGGCGACAGCGCTTGGGTTCCAATGAATCCATCCGAAAAGAAATCTTTCAACGGAAAGCTCTCCTATGGGTTTTCAAATTGGAAATTCAGCTACAGTTTTTTCTTTGATGATAACTGGTCAAAAGGTTATAGTCATGGTTACAAATGGACACCCGATGCTATAAAAGATAATTACAGAACCAATGTTATTAACAATGTTCAGATTTCTTATTTACCCACACAAAATACTTTTATTACTCTTAAATACTCCTCAAACGTTCATAAATATTGGGGACATTTATATGCTGACGAATATGATCCTCGTTACATTGATCCAAATTTAGGCGATCCATCCTCTGATTATACGTTTACTCAAGGTGGTAACGAGACTGATAGATATAGAAGATATACAGTTACAAATATTGTTCAGTTTGCATTGGAATCTCAGGTAACAAAACAACATAAGGTTAAGATTGGTGCTGAATACAGACAACACAAATTATTCAACAGCTGGAAAAATATTAAAGATCAAACCGAAGGGCAGATTGATTCCCTCGGTAATTCAATCTATACAGTAGGTTACACAGATGTAGGAACAAAATACAATATCGCATACACAAGAGAGCCGTATGAATTTTCTGCTTTCATACAGGATAAAATGGAATACGATATTATGATTATTAACGCCGGTGTTCGCTTTGATTATTTTAGTTCGAACACTACAATGCCTTCGGATATTAGAAACCCGTTAAACAATCCTTTGTTCTCGGGTGCAAATGTTTACCGCGATGCAGAAGCTGAATATCAAATAAGCCCACGTCTTGGTGTGTCATTCCCGATTTCCGATAAAGGCGCAATTCACTTTTCGTACGGACACTTTTTCCAAATTCCTTCGTTCGAAAATCTGTACACAAATCATAATTACTTAATTGATCAGACAAGTTCGCTTTCTTCAATGGTTGGTAACCCGGAACTTAAAGCACAAAAAACAGTTAAGTACGAACTTGGTTTGCAACAAGTTGTGTTCCCAAATGTTTCCGTAGATCTTTCAGTTTATTACAGTGATATCAGAAATCTTTTAGGAACAGAAATTCTTAAAACTTATGAAGGCTTCAACTTTGGCCGTTATATTAACCAAGACTATGGAAACGTTAAAGGACTTATAATAACGCTCGATAAACGCTATGCTGATTTCTTTGCTGCGAAAATAGATTATACATATCAAACAGCTTCCGGTAATGCTTCCGATCCGTTACAGAACTATTATAACAATCAATCCGATCCTCCGGTAGAAGGAAACAAAAAAGTTGTTCCTTTAAACTGGGATCAAACCCACACAGTTAATATGTCTTTAACTTTTGGCGATCCTTCCGATTGGACGGCCGGATTTATTATGAGCTACGGTTCCGGAGCTCCGTATACTGTTGCAACTCGTTATTCTCAAGGATTGCGTTTCGAAAATAACGGAAGAAAACCAAGTACGCTTAACGTGGACTTGAAAGCAAACAAAATGTTCAAAGTATTTGGCTTTGATGTTAATACATTCTTATTGGTTTATAATTTGTTTGATATTAAAAACGAATATGGTGTTTACGGTTCTTCCGGAAGAGCAAATGTTGACTTAGAAACACAATTTGCTACTCGAATTATTGGAACAAACACACTTCAGGAATATGTGAATAACCCGCAAATGTATTCGTCGCCAAGAAGAATCAGCGTTGGTTTTTATGTGAATTTTTAATCGAACGTCTAGAATAAATCTGGAAAATGGAGTTTAGAATGAAGAAAAATTTATTAATTGTTTTTTTAATCCTTGTGGCAATAGGTGATTTGTCTTTTGCGCAGACTAGAGAACAAATCTTAAAATATCTGGCCGAGCCATTAGGAAATAAAACGTATAGAAAAAGAGGAGTTCTGGATGGAAACTTAGTCCGTACTCTTTTCTTTAATGATGGACAAATTGGTTACTGGGAAGACCGTCCTTCCATGAACTGGCCCAAAGGTACAAACCACATGTATTCCGATGGTTGTACTCCGCTAGTTTCAGCATCTGTACTAGCTCCCGGCAATGGACAAATAATTCACCCGGCACAAACTTCATATCGTGAAGAAGTTGATGTTGATCCGGTTGGAGGAACGTTATGGGTAAATGAACCGGTTCCAGGTTATGCCGGCGCTGCTTCAGAACTTCCGGCTATAAGCGATAAGCCAAAATCATGGCCCGAATCATGGCCTACTTCACTTCCTAATGTTGACGCTTCTTGGAACGGACAGTGGTTTGGTTATTTTGGTAAAGGTGTGATGAACGCAGAACAAGAAGCATTCTTTGTTCTGGACGATTCACAAGACCGTGAATTTTCTAGACCCCCTTATTCATATCATCCTATTGCGTCAAATGAAAACAGAAATGGTCTTGGATTAAGAATGGAAGTAAGAACATTTCAGTGGGTTAACGTTTTGGCAGAAGATATAATTTTTGCTCACTACGATATAGTTAATCTTGCGGATGCAAGTTATGATACTACTTATTTTGGCTTTTATGCAGATACAGGAGTTGGCGGGCTGTCTGATGGCGCTGATGACAATGCTTCTTACGATACCAAACTTGATATTACATATGCTTTTGATGACCCTCCATTAGCGACTGAATCAGGATCTGATACTTGGGTTACAGGTTACATGGGCTATGCTTATTTGGAAAGCCCGGGTAACGGTTTTAACGGTCGCGATGATGATGAAGATGGAATGCTTGATGAAAAGCGTGATGACAAAATTGATAATGATGGCGATTGGGAAAAATATACAGATGTAAATCTTAACGGTACTTGGGATAAAGGCGAACCGCTTAATAACGACGTTGGTAAAGATGGTCTTGGTCCTTTTGATGTGAACTATGTTTCTCCTGACGAAGGTGAAGGCGATGGAGTTCCTACTGATGGTGAGCCTAATTTTGATAGAACGGATAAAGATGAATCGGATCAAATAGGTTTAACATGCTTGGTTATTGAAAGACTATCCAACAAAGGTTCAAATGCAATCTGGCCAAAGAACGATGAAGCCTTATGGCGCAGAATGAATTACCAAACGTTTGATACTTCTTTAACAAAATCAAACATTCAAATTTTATTTAGCTCGGGCCCATTCCCACTCAAAGTTGATAAGAGAGAAAGATTCTCTATGGCTCTTGTAATGGGTTCCGATTATGCAGATATGGTGTTCAACAAAGAAACCGTTCAAAATATCTATAACGGTAATTACAATTTCTTTAAACCACCATTGAAACCAACAGTAACGGCTGTTCCGGGAAACAAAAGAGTATTCTTATACTGGAATGACATTTCTGAAAAATCATACGATAACTTTTTAAGAAAATATGATTTTGAGGGTTATTTGCTTTACAGGAGTGAAGAGCCGGAGTTTAACGATATTAAAACTATCACAAACTCTAAAGGCGAAACAAAATTCTGGAAACCAATTGCACAGTTTGACGTAAAGGATGGAATAAAAGGTTCCGATCCTGTTGGTGTTAAGATGCTTGAAGGTGCTTCGTTTTGGAGAGGATATGATAACGGTCTTCAACACTCTTATATAGATACAACAGTTGTTAACGGAAAAACGTATTACTATGCTTTAGTTGCATACGATCAAGGCGATCCTAATTATGGAACACAAGGATTGATGCCAACTGAAACATCTAAAGTAATTTCACAGAACTATTCCGGCCAAATAACATTTGTAGATATAAACTGCGCTGTTGTAGTTCCGAATGCACCATCTGCCGGATACACCTCTGCCCAAATACTTGGCGATGTTAGCAAAGTTAAAAGTGGTATTGGTACAGGTAAAATGAATGTGCTGGTTCTTAATCCCGCAAGCGTAAAAGAAGGTGCTGTTTATAAGGTTAAATTTACTTCTGACGGTACTTTCCCAATATTTAAAACAACTGCTTATTCAGTAACAAGAACAATAAACGGTGCGGAAGAATCAATTGTTGCAAATGTGGACACTTCACAATTTGCAAAAGGTCAGTTTAGCTCTCCGTTTGATGGTGTAATATTCTCAACCGTTCCCGATACTATGGGTGCTATTCGTTCATCGGGCTGGGTTAAAGGATTTAGTAATATTGATATGTTAGTCATTCCGGATAAATCTTCTCCAACACGCAACATTCCTTGGCCAGCAGATTATGAATTTGAATGGTTGCCGGAAGGAACATTCTATACTACACCATTTACGAAATTCAATTCTCCGGTTAAAGTTAAAAATTTAACAACCGGAGCTGATGCGGCTTTGGAAATATTTGACATCGATAAAAATGGTCTCTTTAATCTTGGCGATGACGCTGTAGTGATCGAATATGTTGCCAATCAGTTTAAGTTAACATGGAGACTGCAGATGCGTATTCCAGCTGCACCAATGTATGTTTCTCCACGACCTGGCGATGTATATAGATTCACAACTTCTAAACCATATCAAACCGGCGACTATTTTGAGTTCACTACAAAAGGTGCAGCCATTGATAATGAATTGGCAAAGAACGACCTAAGTAAAGTTGCTGTTGTTCCAAATCCTTACATAAGCGCGGCATCTTGGGAAGTTAGAAATAACGTAGCTAACGGTAGAGGAACAAGAAGATTAGATTTCATTCATCTTCCTTCTTCTTGCACAATCAGAATTTATACCGTAGCTGGTGCTTTAATTAAGACTCTTGAAAAAACAACAGGTGCTACAGACGGAACACTTTCCTGGAATTTAATTACCGAGGATGGAACGGACGTTGCATACGGATTATACATTTACCATGTTGATGCACCGGGTGTTGGTGAGTACATCGGCAAATTCGCGATAATCAAATAGCGGTGGAGTGAATATGAAAAGAATAAATATAATTATGCTTGTTTTACTTGCCGCAACGGCTATCACCGCTCAAGACGTTTCTAAAAATGTCTCTAAACGCGGAACTACTGCGGCTCCGTTTTTAACTATTAGTCAAGGTGCGCGCGCAACTGCTATGGGTAGTGCTTTCGTTGCGGTTGCAGATGATCCAAGCGCTTTGTTTTGGAACCCCGCCGGTATTGCTAAGATTGCCGGTGGCTCTGTTGTGTTCGATCATACAAATTGGATTGCAGACATAAATTATAATTTTATGGCTGCTACTTATAACCTTGGTAACTACGGCTCAATTGGTATCAGCTTCCTTTCTTCTTCTATGGAAGAAATGTCTGTGAGAACAGTTGATAAGCCGGAAGGTACCGGAGAAATGTTTGATGCACAGGATGTTGTTTTCTCCGTTGGCTATGCCATAAGTCTTACAGATAATTTCTCAATAGGATTTAATCCAAAATATATTATGCAGAGTATTTGGAGAACATCTGCAAGCGCATTTGCACTTGATATGGGCGTTCTATACAAAACACCATTCGATGGAATTATGCTTGCGATGTCTATCCAGAACTTTGGTACTAAAATGAAGTTGAATGGTACTTCTGCTCTAGTTCTTTACGATCCGGATTTAGGCACAACCGGAAACAATGGTAAGATCCCCGCATATTTACAAACTGATGAATGGGAACTTCCGTTAACGTTTAGAGTTGGTTTGTCTTACGAACCATTTAGAACAGAACTACACAGTATGGTTGTTGCTCTTGATGCAATGCATCCTTCGGATGATTTTGAGAGTATTAACGTTGGCGCAGAATATGGATTTAGCGATATGTTCTTTTTGCGCGGCGGTTATAAATCTCTTTTTCTAAAAGATTCCGAAGAATCTTTTACAGTTGGAGCCGGCATCAAACAAACATTCTTTGGCAACGTTTCAATAAAAGTAGATTACTCTTACGGAGATTTCGGCAGACTTAAAGATGTTCAAAAGCTTTCTGTGAGTGTAGGATTTTAATATTCCCGTGATTCATGGTGCCTCCTAGATCCATTGTGGAATGCAACGGGGTGAGTATAACTGCTCCCCCCTTGTTGTTTATATAAATAAAACGAGGGCTGTTGATATGAAAAAAATTGGTTTAATCTTTTTATCCATCTTGCTAACAATAACAAGTTCCGATTTATTTGCTAAGATTTATAAGGGCGCTGAGTATAGAACAAAAGAAACATTTCTTTACGGAAGATTTGAATCGAGCTTTAAAGCAGCCGGTAAGGAAGGAACCCTTAGTACTATGTTTACTTACTTTGACGGAACAGAAACCGATCCATGGGCAAGCAACAAGTGGAACGAAATTGATATTGAAATTCTTGGTCGCTATAAAAACGATGTTCAGTTTAACACTATTACGTCCGGCTCTACAAATCATGTTCGCCATAATCTTGTGAACTTCGATCCGGCAGTTGATTATCATACTTATGCGTTTGAATGGACCCCCGATTACATTGCATGGTTTATTGATGGAGTCGAAGTTTATCGTCAAACCGATAACTTTGTTAAAACAGTTACACGCGCACAAAAGCTAATGTTTAATATGTGGATTCCATCTTATGCAAATTGGATGGGTGTGTTTACAGATAAAATACTTCCGGCTTTTACATCCTACGATTGGGCTTCCTACTATGCATACACTCCCGGCAAAGGAAACTATGGTACCGGAAATAACTTTACATTAAGCTGGCGCGATGAATTTGATTCGTTCGATTCGAATAGATGGGAGAAAGCAACACACACTTGGGATGGAAACTTAAGTGATATGCTGCCGGGTAATATTAATTTTGCAGACGGTAAAATGATATTAAGCTTAACAACATCAACCGCAACAGGATTAGCAGATAAAAAACTACCGGAAATGCTATCTGCACGCGCCATAAATGAAAATTTAGTTCAAGTATTCTTTTCTGAACAAGTTGAAAAAGTTTCGGCAGAAACAGCATCTCAATATGTTATACCCGGAATGCCCGATACAAAAAAGGCAACCTTGTTAAATGACAAAAGAACGGTTGAGCTTTCGGTAGAAAAACTTAACATGGCATCATTACCAAATCTTATTTTAATGGCGGGAGTAAAGGACTTAGCTAATCCGGCGAATACTTCGATTACTCATTTGAAGACAATTATTTCTACGCCTCAATTTAAATTCCCAATAAAAATAAATATTGGCGGTAATGCGTATAACGATTTTCTTGCCGATAGAGAATTTAATACAGATACGGCAAGCTATGGTTATATGGAAGGTTCGAAGATATCTACCACATCGGATATCACAAATACCACCGATGACCCGGTGTTTCAAGTTGGTATAAATAATTTGGCGAAGTATGTTGTGCGGGTTCCAAATGGAAAATATAGGGTGAAGCTTCTATTTTCGGAAAATTGGTTGTCTTCGGAAAATGTAAGAGTGTTTGATGTGTACATTCAAGGCAAGCAAGCAATTAAAGCTTTTGATATTTATAAAGAAGTTGGTACAAAGATTAGTGTGGAGAAGGTCTTTGAGGATGTAATAGTAAATGATTATATGCTGGATGTTCATTTTGCGGCGTTAAAAAACTCTGGATTTATCAATGGAATTATTATTGAGCAAACCGGAACCGATATTGAAGAACATTCTAGTATCCCAAATTCCTATCAACTAGATCAGAATTTCCCAAATCCATTTAATCCGGAAACTACTATTAGCTACAAGTTACAAGCAGCAAGTAATGTAAGTCTAAAAATTTACGATGCGTTGGGACGGGAAGTCTCAACGCTTGTAAATGAATTAAAACAGCCGGGAGTTCATAATTCTCAATTTTCAACTCTCAATTCTAAATTATCTTCTGGAGTGTATTTTTATACATTGCGTGCGGGGGATTTTGTTCAAACAAAAAAGATGATGCTTATCAAATAATATTTCCTTAGTTATTATTGTGTTTAAAATATTAAGAGTTTCAGTGGAACAAGTATGACCAATTCGAAAAAACCATCCGGTAAAAAATCCGAAATTGATAAAAAAGTTAATGCTCTTCTTAAGAAAATGACTTTAGAAGAAAAAGTTGGGCAGATGACCCAGATTACTCTTCAAGCAGTTTCAACGCAAGCACAGACAAAAGACCAAGACCATATTCTCGATGTAAAAAAACTTGAGAAGGCAATTGCAAAGTATAAGATAGGTTCAATATTAAATGCTTGGGATGCAGCATTCCCACTTGAATATTGGCGATACATAATAAAGAACGTTCAAGATATTGCTGTGAACAAAACACGGTTAAAGATTCCGGTGATTTATGGAGTGGATGCGATCCATGGAGCTACTTATACAATTGGTTCAACACTGTTCCCGCAAGCATTGGCAATGGCTTCTTCGTTTAATTGCGAATTGGAAAAACAAGCGGGTGAAATCTGTTCTAAAGAAGTCCGCGCTTCCGGAATTCCTTGGAATTTTTATCCGGTGCTCGATGTTGGAAGAAATCCAATCTGGCCAAGATTTTGGGAAACATTTGGAGAAGATCCTTTTCTTGTAGCTGAAATGGGAAAAGCCTACATACAAGGTGCGCAAGCCGATGGTTTGAGTCGTGATGATAAAGTTGCAATCTGTTTGAAACATTACGTTGGCTACAGCATGCCGATAAACGGGAAAGATAGAACTCCAGCATGGATTGGTGAAAGAAGCTTGCGCGAATATTTTCTTCCTCCATTTAAAGCTGCTGTTGAAAGCGGCGCCGAAACGATAATGATTAATTCGGGAGAGATAGATGGAATTCCCGGTCATGCTAATTATCATTTGCTGACAGAAGTCCTTCGAAACGAATGGAAGTTCAAAGGCTTTACGGTTTCGGACTGGCAAGATATTCAACGCTTGCACACTAGGGATAACGTTGCCGACTCGCCGGAAGAAGCTGTTCGTATGGCTGTAATGGCTGGCGTTGATATGAGCATGGTCCCATTCGACTTTTCGTTTTATGAAATTCTCATTAAGCTTGTTAAAAAAGGCAAAGTGCCAATCAAAAGAATTAATGAAGCTGTTAGCAGAATTCTGCGCGTTAAGTTTATGGTTGGTCTGTTCGAAAATCCATATTCAAAAACATCGATTGAAAATAGTTTTGCATGCGAAGACCATACGAAGGTTAACTATGAAGCGGCAAAAGAAACTATTGTACTTGCTAAGAACGAAAACAATCTTCTTCCGCTTTCGAAAAAAATCAAACTGCTTATCACCGGACCAACAGCGGATAAGCTTAGTGTGTTGAATGGCGGTTGGACAATAACGTGGCAAGGTAATGTCGAGGAACTTTATCCAAAAGAAAAGAAAACAGTACTGAATGCAATAAGGGAAAAAGTCGGCGAAGAAAATGTTGTTTTTATTCCCGGAGCTGATTTCGATAAAGAAATAGATATAAATTCGACGGTAGAAGCCGCGAAAAAAGTTGATGCAGTTCTAATTTGCTTAGGGGAATCAACATACTGCGAAACGCCCGGTAATATTGTTGATCTGACTTTGGATGAAGCACAAATAAAATTAGCTGTGGAAATTTCGAAGACAGGTAAGCCAGTCATCCTTCTTTTACTTGAAGGTAGGCCACGCATTATTAATAAAATCGAGCCTCTGGCAAATTCTATTCTGATTTCATTTCTACCGGGAATGGAAGGGGGAAGAGCAATTGCAGATGTATTGTTTGGCGATGTAAATCCTAGCGCTAAAATGCCGGTAAGCTATCCAAGGTATGTAAATGATTTTGTCTTGTATGATCATAAACATCTAGAAGCTAGAGATGGCAATGTTTATAATCCTCAATTCAAGTTTGGACATGGATTAAGCTATACTTCTTTTGAATACAGTAATCTAAAATTGTCGCAGAAGAATATTAAGAAAGGAGAAAGTCTTACTGCTAAAGTTACTGTTACCAACACCGGAGAGCGTTCTGGAAAAGAATCTGTGTTGATGTATTTGTCCGATAAATATGCGAGCGTGTCCCCATGTAATAAGCGGTTAAAAGGATTTAAGAAAATTTCTCTTGAGTCGGGTGAAACAGCAACCGTAGATTTTCTGATCAAACCCGAACATATGTCTTTCGTAGATCTGAATTTGAAGTCGGTTGTTGAGAAAGGAACATTTATCGTAAGCATAGAAAATCTTAAAGCCGAGTATGAATTAAAATAACTATCAATATTCTCTGAAATATTAAGACTAAGTCATGGTGAGCCTGTAGAACCATGACGCTACAAACAAAATTATCACACTTCGACAAGCCCAGTGTGACACAAAATTATTATTCAAAGATATCTGTCCATTTATATATGTCAATTTATGATCTTACTCGACTTATAAAGGTAAGATCAATATTCCGATTAAGAAGTTTGCCGCATTAGGAATGTAAAAATTAGCACTACATTTAACTATGAATTCTTTCCTTCATTATGCTTAATTTCACTACAAATAAAACTTCCTATTGAGGTTAAGATGAAAAATAAAAAAATCTTTACATTCATTACCATAGCAATTACTTCGCTAATCATTTCTTCTTGCGGATCTTCCGCAATTGTTCAAAGCTCATTAAAAACAAATGAAATTAAAATTGATGCTAATGTTGCCGATTGGCAAAGCAATCTAAAACATTTTCCAGATCAGAAAATCTGGCTTGGATTCAGCAACGATGATAAATACTTTTATTTGTGCTTAGCAACCGAAGATAGAATGAAAGCAATGCAGATGCTTCGTAACGGATTTATCACTTGGTTTATTCCATCGAGCGGAAGCGAAAATACTTTTGGAATTAAATATCCGCTGCCAAACAAAAATATTCCTCGCGAACAAATGCAGAATATGGGAAAAGATATGATGCAGCAAGGCGGGTTGGATAAGATTGCGGAAATGATGATTGAAAGACAGAACGAAATACAAATACTAAATTCAGATAAATATTCTCTTTCGTTGTTGCCGGTAGAAAATAGAGATGGGATAAAAGCAAAGCTTGGCTACAGCGAAGGTAAGTTTGTTTATGAGCTTCAAGTTCCGTTAGCAGTACATGAGGATTTCGCCTTCCAAATAGCGGCTATGCCCGGAGACGATTTCCAAGTGAAGTTC
This sequence comes from Melioribacteraceae bacterium, assembly GCA_041675645.1. GTDB lineage: Bacteria > Bacteroidota > Ignavibacteria > Ignavibacteriales > Melioribacteraceae > Stygiobacter. The sequence goes on along the minus strand of JBAYTN010000044.1, from coordinate 11,659 downwards.
GAAACGGAACAAGCTGAGGCGGCTTCCGCCGGAAGAAGCGGCGGTGGAATGCCCGGTGGTAGTGGCGAAGGTGGAGGTGGCCAAAGAGGCGGTGGTGGAATGGGTGGCATGAGACAAGGTGCCGGTGGTGGAAATATGCAGAGATTCCAAATGCCGGAGCCGCTTAACTTTTCTACTGATGTAAAGTTGGCTGCAAAAAAATGATTTTTTCAGAGGTCGAATTATGAAAAGATTCGACCTCTTTTTCTACTTATTAAAATAATAAGTAAGCTTATCATATTAATAAGCTCACAACATTTCATCTTCCAAACCTAGTTTTTCCTATTTGAATTCAAGCCAAATTATTGCTTTTCGAAAAGAAGTTTGTGAATTATGGGGCATAATTTTTGCGCCAATTTCCACTTACTTTATGATACTCATAAACGCATAGCAACATTTAACTAATAATGGAGTGATTAATGGCTTCGACTGCACCATCTACTATTTCTGCCAAAGCTAACGGCAATGGACAGAGTTATTCTTTTGCGCTAACCGTGCTAACCACGCTCTTTTTTATGTGGGGATTCATAACATGCTTAAATGACATTTTGATTCCTCATTTGAAAGCGGTATTCACACTTAATTATACACAGGTAATGTTGATTCAATTTAGTTTTTTTACTGCTTATGCCGTTGTATCGCTCCCATCCGGAATGTTAGTTGAGAAGCTCGGGTATAAAAACGGAATTGTAATTGGACTTATAACAGCGGGTATTGGATGTCTTATGTTTTATCCGGCTGCGGGTTATCAATCGTTTATTATGTTCTTGGTTGCGCTATTTGTTTTAGCAAGTGGAATAACTTTGCTTCAGGTTGCTGCTAATCCGTATGTAGCAATTCTTGGAAAGCCGGAAACAGCTTCCAGCAGATTAAATCTTACACAAGCATTTAACTCACTCGGAACAACAATCGCTCCATTGTTCGGTTCAATTTTAATTCTTTCGTTGGCTGTAAAAACCGCTGAAGAAATGAAAACAATGCTGCCGGTAGATGTTACAGCTTACAAACTTGCAGAAGCTAGCGCGGTTCAAGCTCCTTACTTAGGATTAGCTGCTGTTTTATTTGCAATTGCGGCAATGTTCGCAGTTATAAAACTTCCAAAGATTGAAGCTTCCGAAGTTGGCTCAAGCGGCGGCGATGGCGGAAGTATGGATCATCATCATACAAGTGCGTGGGGATACAAGCATTTAGTACTTGGCGCAATTGGTATTTTTGTTTACGTCGGCGGAGAAGTTTCTATCGGATCATTTCTTGTAAACTATTTCGGTCAGCCGGAAATTGCCGGATTAAAAGAAGCAGATGCTGGAAAGTTTGTTTCTTTCTATTGGGGAGGTGCTATGATAGGAAGATTTCTTGGCGCTTATTTAACAACTAAAATCAAACCAAATTTATATTTGATGACTAATGCGATAATTGCAGCTGCGTTGGTTGTTATCTCGATGCTTACATTCGGACAAGTTGCAATGTGGTCTATTCTTGCAGTTGGCTTGTTTAATTCGATTATGTTCCCCACAATATTTACTTTAGCAATAGATGGTTTGGGTAAACATACCGGACAAGCATCCGGAATTTTATGTACAGCAATTGTAGGCGGCGCTTTGCTTCCGGTTTTACAAGGATATTTTGCAGATACAATTGGAATTCAACATGCTTTCTTTATCCCGGTTCTATGCTACATATACATTGCATATTATGGCTTTAAGGGATACAAACCGGCTTTAAGATAAATCTACTAATGCATAGAAAATTCCGTCTTTTAACCGGCGGATTTGTAAAAGGAAACCTTTATGGAAAGAACTAAAGTTACTGTTGGAATTGATGTTGGCGGAACGAACACTGTTTTCGGATTTGTAAGTGAAGCTGGAAAAATAATATTCGAATCATCAATACCTACGCGCGCAGAACAAAAAGCTGATCAGTTGTTTGAAAGATTATTTAAAGAGATTAATTCATCGTTCAAGAAATTTGAAAAGAAATATGAACTTGTTGGAATTGGAATTGGGGCTCCAAACGCTAATTATTACAAAGGTTCTGTCGATTCCCCGCCAAACTTAAACTGGGGTAGCGTTAATGTTCTGAAAGTTGTTAAAAAATATTCTCCTCTTCCGGCAGCAATAACAAACGACGCTAACGCAGCTGCAATTGGAGAAATGATTTTTGGCGCCGCAAAAGGAATGAAGGATTTTATTGTTATCACACTTGGCACCGGATTAGGAAGCGGCATTGTTGTTAACGGACAACTAGTTTACGGTGCTGATGGATTTGCCGGTGAAATCGGTCATACTATTCTTGATCCAAACGGCAGAGAATGCGGTTGCGGTAGAAAAGGATGTTTGGAAACATATGCGTCTGCAACGGGAATTCGTAGAACTGTATTTGAGCTAATTGGAACAACAAATACTCCAAGTACATTACGTTCGAAAAATTTTGCTACGCTTACTGCTAAAGAAATTGCAGATGCCGCAAAGAAAGGTGATAAACTTGCGCTTGCTGCTTTCGATTACACTGCAAAAGTCCTCGGTCTTAAAATGGCAGATTCCGTTGCGCATTTAAGTCCGGAAGCAATTATTCTTTTCGGCGGATTAGCTTTGGCCGGCGATTTAATTATTGCTCCAACTAAACGCTACATGGAAGAATACATGCTTAACATTTTCAAAAATAAAGTAAAAGTAATTCCATCGGCTCTGCCGGGTGCAAGCGCTGCTGTTCTTGGTTCCAGCGCTTTAATATGGAATGAATTGAAAAAAATATAATTGCATAAGGAAGGGCTGTTGCCCTTCCTTATATCTGCTTAAACTCCGTTGAAATCATAGAAATGAAAAAACCAAAAACATTACCAAATAAAAAACAAACACAGAGGAAGTAATGAAATTCAGATCGTTAATGATCGTTATGATTATTGCATCATCTTTTGCCTATTCCCAAAAAATGAGCGAAGATGTGCTCAATAAAAAAGTTGATGAACTTCTTGCAAAAATGACGCTCGAAGAAAAAATTGGGCAGATGACGCAAGTAGATTTAGACGCAATTAAAAAAACACCAAAAGATGTAGCTAAGTACGCAATCGGTTCTATGCTTTGCGGCGGTGATACCGAAGCCCCGGATATTTCAGCAAAGGGCTGGGCCGATACTTATGAGAAATATCAAAACATAGCTGTTAAATCTCGTTTAGGTATTCCAATCCTTTGGGGAATTGATGCGGTACACGGACATAACAATGTTGATGGCGCAACAATATTCCCTCATAATGTTGGATTAGGCGCAACACGTAATCCTGTGTTAATTGAAAAAGTTGCCGAAGTAACAGCTGAAGAAATTAGAGGAACGGGAATTCAATGGGACTTTGCGCCATGCGTAGCAGTTGCACGCAACGAACGATGGGGCAGAACTTATGAAAGCTACGGCGAAGATCCGGATCTCGTTAAGAAACTTGGCGTAGCATATGTGCGCGGAATGCAGACAAAAGATTTATCCGGTAAAACAGCTGTGCTTGCAAGTGTAAAGCACTTTATGGGTGATGGCGGAACAACAAATGGAAAAGATCAAGGCAATACGGAAGTTGATGAAGCAACTCTTCGCAAAATTCACTTGCCGGGTTATGTTGAGGCTATTAAAGCTGGTGCAAAAAACATCATGGTTTCTTATAACAGCTGGAATGGAGAAAAATTACACGGTAATAAATTTTTGATGACGAATTTGTTAAAAGGTGAACTTGGCTTTAAAGGTTTCTTGGTATCTGATTGGGCTGCAATTGATCAATTAGACAAAGATTATAAAACTGCGATTGAAAAATCTATTAATGCAGGAATGGATATGGCTATGATTCCAAACGGTCCGGATAAACCAAACAATTACATTCAATTTATAACCTTCTTGAAAGAATTAGTTAATGAAGGTAAAGTCCCGATGAGCAGAATAGATGATGCCGCTCGCAGAATTTTAAAAGTAAAATTGGAAATGAACCTATGGGAAAATTACGGTGTGGATAGAAAACTAACCGAAGCAGTTGGTTCACCGGAACATAGAGCAGTTGCACGCGACGCAGTTCGTCAATCACTAGTATTATTAAAAAATGATAACAATACTTTACCAATCTCTAAAGAATTGAAAAGAATTCACGTAACCGGAAGAGGATCTGACGATATTGGCAATCAATGCGGCGGTTGGACAATTATTTGGCAAAGCAAAAGTGGTAATGTTATAAAAGGTGGAACTACAATTCTGCAAGCAATTAAGAATACAGTTTCGAGTGAAACAACTGTTTCAACTTCTGCTGATGGTTCCGGCGCAGAAGGCGCAGACGTTTGCGTTGTAGTTGTTGGTGAAACTCCTTACGCTGAAATGTTTGGCGACCGCGAAGATTTAAGCTTAGCAAAAGAAGATGTTGCCGCTATTGAAAAAGCTAAGGCTTCGGGCGTTCCGGTTGTTGTCGTATTACTTTCGGGCAGACCTATGATTATTGAAAACGAATTAAAGAATGCAAATGCTTTTGTTGCAGCATGGTTACCCGGAACAGAAGGACAAGGAGTTGCAGATGTTTTATTTGGCGATTTCAAACCAATCGGAAAACTTCCGCATTCTTGGCCAAGAAACATGAAGCAAATTCCGATTAATGTTGGCGATGCTAATTACGATCCTCTCTTTCCGTATGGTTTTGGTTTAACATATTAATATATAGACAAGAGGCTGTAACAAGCCTCTTTCTTTAAAGGAGAAATTACACTATGAAAAAAATGTTTTTGTTTTTCTTGATTTGCTCTGCTGTGTTTGCTCAAAGCAAAACATTTACTCAGCGCGCAGATTCAGTTTTAGCTCTAATGACGCTTGAAGAAAAAGTTGGTCAGCTTGTTCAGTATAGCGGTGATTGGGTTACCGGAGCAGTACAAGGAAGACCATCTGAGACAAGCGATGAATTGTTGAAGAATGGAAAGATTGGATCATTCTTAAATATTGTTAGTTCTGAAAAGACAATGAAATTACAAAAAATTGCCGTTGAGCAATCAAGATTAAAAATACCAATCATATTCGGACTGGATGTAATACACGGATACTTCTCAACATTTCCAGTTCCAATAGGAGAAGCAAGTTCTTGGAATCCTTCATTGATTGAAAAGTCAGCACGTATGCAAGCAATAGAAGCCTCATCTGCCGGCATTCACTGGACATTCAACCCGATGGTTGATATTGCTCGCGATCCGCGTTGGGGAAGAGTTATGGAAGGCAGCGGTGAGGATCCATATTTAGGTTCATTAATGGCTGTAGCTCGTGTGAAAGGCTATCAAGGAAATGACTTATCTGCTAGCAATACAATTTTAGCATGCGTTAAACATTACGCTGCTTACGGCGGCGCAGAGGGTGGACGCGATTACAATACTGTAGATTTATCAGAAAGAAACTTACGCGAGTTTTATTTACCTCCTTACAAAGCAGCAGTTGAAGCTGGTGCCGGATCTTTGATGGCTTCATTTAATGAGATTGGCGGTGTTCCATCATCTGCAAGCAAATTTTTGATGACCGACATTTTGCGAGGTGAATGGAAATCAGATGCTTTTGTTGTTAGCGATTGGAATTCAATTGGAGAATTAATACCTCATGGTGTTGCTAAAGATAGAAAACATTCGGCCGAACTTGGCATAAAAGCAACTGTTGATATGGATATGGAAACGAGTGCATACTTCTACCACCTCGCTGATTTAGTGAAGGAAGGAAAAGTTGATATTAAATTGGTAGATGATGCTGTTCGCCGTGTTCTGATTGCAAAATTTAAACTCGGCTTGTTCGAAAATCCCTACAAATACTGCGATGTAGAAAGAGAAAAGAAAACTATAAAGAGTAAAGAAATTGTAGACGCTACGAGAGAAGTTGCTCAAGAAACTTTAGTTCTTTTGAAGAATGAAAAAAACATTCTGCCGTTAAGCAAATCATTGAAATCGATTGCGTTGATTGGGCCGCTTGTAAAATCAAAAGATAACCCTCTAGGCGGTTGGGCTGCGCTTGGTGACAGCAACGACGTTATTTCTGTTTTTGAAGGAATGACAAAAAAGCTTGGCAAGAATGTTAAGATAAACTATGCCGAAGGTTGCACAATTCTTGGAAAAAATAAAAGCGGTTTTGCATCAGCAGTAAAAGCAGCAAAGGTATCGGAAGTGGTTGTTGTATTCGTTGGCGAACATCGCGGTATGAGCGGCGAAGCAAACTCTCGCGCTACATTAGATTTACCGGGTGTTCAAGAAGATTTGGTTAAAGAACTTAAAAAAACCGGAAAGCCGGTAGTTGTTGTTTTAATGAACGGTAGACCTCTTACAATTCAGTGGCTTCAAGAAAATGTAAATGCAATTGTTGAAGCATGGTATCCGGGAATAAGCGCCGGTTATGTAATTGCAGACGCGCTATTTGGCGATGTAAATCCAAGCGGAAAGCTGCCTATGACTTTCCCTCGTTATGTAGGACAAGTGCCGATTTACTACAATCATAAAAACACCGGAAGACCGCACGACCCGACAAACCATTATACATCCTACTATATGGATTTGGAAAACTCTCCCCTCTATCCGTTCGGTTACGGCTTAAGCTACACAACATTTGAATACTCTGCTCCTTCTTTAAGCAAATCATCAATCAAGAAAGATGAATCGTTTACAGTAACAGTGGATGTTAAGAATACCGGAAAAGTAGAAGGTAAAGAAGTTGTTCAGTTGTATATTCGAGATTTAGTGGGAAGTGTAACCCGTCCGCTGAAGGAATTAAAAGACTTCACTAAGATTTCTCTGAAGCCGGGAGAAACAAAGAAGATTACTTTCACAATCACAACGGAAAAATTGAAGTTCTACGACATTAACATGAACCATGTTGTTGAGCCGGGAGATTTCAAAGTATTTGTTGGCACTAATTCCGTTGATGTAAAGGAAACTTCTTTCACAGTAGTTGAATAGGAATTAATATGAAAAAAAGAATTTGGTTTCTTAACGCTCGTTACTTGGTGATTGCAGCAAGTGTGTTTTACTTTGCCGGCTGTTCTTCATCATTAACAACAAAAGTGGAAACGGGAAAGCAAGTTGAACAAAGCTTTATTGGAAAGTATGAAAAGGAGGTGGCCTTGAATTATTTGCTTTATCTTCCTAAAGATTACGATGTAAAAGATAAACTGCCGTTGATGTTGTTCTTGCATGGTGCCGGTGAGCGGGGCAATAATCTTGAGCAGGTAAAAGTTCACGGGCCGGCAAAATTGATTGCACAAGGAAAAGATTTCCCATTCATCGTTGTGTCTCCTCAGTGTCCGGAAAATATACGCTGGAAACATGAGTGGCTTGTTGCGCTGATAGATGAAATTGTTGCTAAGTACAAAGTTGATGAGAACAGAATTTATGTAACCGGATTAAGCATGGGCGGCTATGGAACATGGCGCTTGGCAACAGAAATTTCTAACCGTCTTGCAGCTATAATTCCAATTTGCGGCTGGGGCGATCCGCCGGCAGCTTATTTGATTGGCGATCTACCAATCTGGACCTTCCACGGTGCAAAAGACAATGTTGTGCCAATCAAATCAACAGAAGAAATGGTTGAGAAAGTAAAAGCCAACAAAGGCAATGTTAAATTCACTGTTTATCCGGAAGCAATGCACGATTCTTGGACTGAAACATATAACAATCCGGAAATCTATGAATGGCTTTTGAGCCATACGCTTGATCAAAGAAAAATTAAAAAATAAAACTAGGTGAATGATGAAAAGATTATTTGCTCTTATTTGTCTGATGTTTTTCATTGTGTCTGTTGGATTAGCACAATCCGGCAAGTTTGTAAAAGTTGAAGGAAAATATTTTGTAGAACCAGATGGAAAGAAGATTCTTCTTCGCGGTATTAATCTGGGCAACTGGCTTAATCCGGAAGGCTACATGTTTAAATTTGAAAACGTAAGTTCGTTTCGCTTGATTGATAATGCGATTAAAGAATTAGTTGGTGCCGATGAAGCGCGAAAATTCTGGAAGACTTTTCGTGATAACTATATCACTAAGGAAGATATTCATTTTATCAAATCTTCCGGATTGAATCACATTCGTCTCCCGTTCAATTTCAAATTGTTTCTTGTAGAAGATCATCCGGAAATTTGGCTAGAGGAAGGATTTAATAGACTCGACGAAGCAATCAAATGGTGCAAAGAAGAAAATCTATACGTAATGCTTGATCTTCATGCTGCGCCCGGCGGACAAACCGGCGATAACATTGACGACAGCTGGAGCTATCCTTGGATTTTTGAAGATGAATCGGCGCAACAAACAACAATCGCATTATGGAAAAAGCTTGCAGACCGCTACAAAGATGAAACAATTGTAATTGGATATGATTTGCTAAACGAACCGATTCCGCATTACATGGAAAACAAAGAAGAGCTGAATAAGTTTCTTGAACCGCTCTATAAAAAAATCTCGGCCGCTATTAGAGAGGTCGATAAGAATCATACAATAGTTCTTGGCGGCGCGCAGTGGAATACAAACTTCAAAATGTTTGGCGCGCCTTATGAAAATAATCTCGCTTACACATTTCACAGATACTGGATGCCTCCGGAACAAAAAGAAATTCAGGACGTAATTGATTTTGTGAACAAGTATAATGTTCCCATGTATCTTGGTGAAAGCGGTGAGAACGAAGATGCTTGGATTGACACCTTTAGAATATTACTTGAAAAACATGAACTTGGCTGGTGTTTCTGGCCTTACAAAAAAATGGATTCGTCACGGGGAATGGTTCAGTTTGTAAAGACCAAAGAGTGGGACGAAATTATTAAGTATGCAGAAACTCAAAAGAAACACTTTGAAGAAATTAGAAAAGCAAAGCCTTCTCGTGAAGTTGTAAAAAAAGCTTTGGCTGATTTGCTTGAGAATATCAAATTCAAAAATTGTCAAATCAACAAGGGTTATCTAAAAGCGCTTGGTTTATAGACAAGAAAAACAACAGCACTTTATTTAAGCCGATAGAAGTAAGTCGTTTCAACTAAATGGCTTATTCTATCGGCTTCTTTGATCTATATGGAAATTAATATGAAAAAAACTCTCTTTATAAGTATGCTATGTTGGTTTTTAGTATCACAAATTAACGCACAAAGTTTTTCCGGCGGATTTAATTTTAATTTGCCTTGGAATGATTCAACAACTCAGCAATTTCTGCCAAAGTTTCCTATTACCAAAATTGTGGATGGAAAGTTTGTATCAGCCGATGCAAGCGGAAATTTTGTCCTAGACGGAAAACCAATTCGCTTTTGGGGTGGCAATTGTGTTGCAAGCGGCGCCTTTCCATCTAAAGATATTGCAGCTGGCATTGCCGGAAGAATGCGCAAAATGGGAATTAACTTAATTCGACTTCATCATATTGATAATGATTGGGGCGGACCGAGCTTGTTAACCGGAAGCGATACACGCGTTCTAAATCCAACTTATCTTGATTTGATGGAAAACTTCATCGCTCGAATGAAAGAGAATGGAGTTTTCATAAATATGAATTTGAATGTCTCCAGAATGTTCAAACCTTTTGATGGAGTTGCTTACGCCGACTCTGTAAAAAATTACGGAACCGATTTCTTTAAAGTGATTACTTATTTCGATCCTTATCTGATTCAGCTTCAAAAAGAATATGCGCAGCAGATTCTTACGCATGTTAATCCATATACCGGAAAAGCCTTGGTTAACGATCCGGTTATGGCAATGCTTGAAACGAACAATGAAAATTCCTTGTATAGAGGCTGGAAGGAAAACATTCTTAAGCCAATCAAAAGCGGCGGTAAATTAATATATAAACACGCAAGAATGCTGGACAGCTTGTGGAATGATTTTCTTGTGAAGAAATATTTTGCTACAGCAAATTTGAAATCTGCTTGGAGTGGCGGTTCTGTTGCCGCTGGACAAAGTGAGCAGATTATTAACGGCGGATTTGAAAGCGGGACAAATGGCTGGACGCTTGAGCGTAACTCAACGGCAACCGGGACTTTTACTCAAGATAGTTCAAGTCCATTTAAGGGAAACTACTGTGCGAAGGTTGTGGTTACAAACTCAACTGGAACGGAGTGGCATATTCAATTTAAGCAGCCGACACTTACAACCAAGAAAGACTCTCTTTACACGGTATCATTCGCTGCTAAAGCCGAGGCCTCTCATCAAATAAACGTTAGTGTGATGAATGATTGGTCACCTTATAATGGTTATGGCGGAAAGAATTTTTTGATTACAAACGGTTGGAATACTTACACTTTCAGTTTTAAAGCTAGTGAAACAAATAGCGGGCACGCACGCATAACATTTCAGCTAGCTAAAGAAAAAGGAACGTTTTGGTTTGATGAAATTAGCGTAACTAAAGCATCGTTAAATGGTCTGCTGGAGGATGAATCTCTTGAACAGAAAAATGTTCGACGGATAGATTATGCTGATTGCGTAAGTTTTTCTGATCAACGTGTGAAAGACATTTCGGAGTTCTATATCAAGCTTCAGCATGACTTCTACAACGATTTGTTTGCTTATCTGAAGAACACACTTGGAGTTAAGGTTCCAATTGTTGGTACAAATTGGAATGCGGGTGCTGCTGATTTAGCAGCTCAAAGTGTTGCCGATTATGTTGATAATCATTCTTATTGGGATCATCCATCGTTTCCGAATATTCCTTGGTCATCTACTGACTGGACAATTTCAAATAAGCCAATGGTTAAAGATGCAAATGGCGGAACAATTCCTGGTTTGTTTGCCGGGGTTCCAATGGTCAATAAACCATATACGGTGAGTGAGTACAATCATCCATTCCCTAATCAGTATCAAGCAGAAACCGTGAATTTTATTCTGGGTTATTCTTCATTCAACGGAGCCGACGGAATTATGCTTTTTGATTATGGAAGCTCATCGAATTGGGTTGATGATAAAGTTGATTCCTATTTCAGCATTAACAGAAATCCAATTTTTATGGCGCAGTTTCCGGCGGCGGCTTACGCATTTAGAAACAACTTAATTGCAGAATCTTCTTCGCCTAAAAAAGTAAATTACAAAACCGAAACAATTTATTTGATGCCGAAGAATGATTCGAACTCTTGGGGAAGTTCAGTTCTCTTTGAGAAAAAGCTTTCGCTAATAAATTCAATTCATACGGAAAGCTACTACAGTTCATCAGAAACAGACTTTGCTTCAATGCAAACAGCCCCTTCCAGCCCTTACAAAACTGATAATGGACAAATTATATGGGATGTTGCTAACGGTGTATACTCGATCAATTCTAACTACCAAAGTGTCACAGGATATTTCAATACACTTGCCGGTAAGCGTGTAGGAGATATATCATTTTATCCGACAGATCAAGAATATTTCGGATCGCTTTCTTACTTGCGCTTAGACAAGGAAAGAGATTTGATTACGCTAGTTTCAAAAATCCAGAATACAAATATGATTTGGAGTGGAACTACTTCAATAAATAATAACTGGGGGAACAAACCAACTCAAATATATCCTCTTAAGCTAAAGCTTGATTTTGCAATTGCTGCAGATTCAATTCGTGTTTATCCGCTAGATGCTCGCGGGCAAGAATCTGAATCAACGGCTAAAACTTATAAGCCTTTTGCGGCGAATCATTTTTTAGTTGAGCTAGATCAAAG
>JBAYTN010000043.1:0-37783 GCA_041675645.1 Melioribacteraceae bacterium | reverse complement strand
TTCATCAATCCCTATTACTTGTGCATCTTCGGCGTAATCTAAAATCTCGAAAGGATTTTCTACAATTATTGATGGAAGAGACTGCTCGCTGTGCGAGACAATTTCGTTAGCGGAATAACGGTTATCAATTTTCGGCTTGAAAATTTTTACATCCAGTTTAGCAATTTTTGCTCGCCGTAAGCGGCGGATAAGTTCTTCAGTTTTACCGCTGAACATACATCCGGCAACAACTTCAATCCAACCGGTTCCGGCTGGTGTTGAGTGAGGTTGAAATTCGTGCATTATTTTAGAAACTCCTGACCAAAAGAATGTGGTAGCAAATCACCCATAGTTAATGTTTTAGTTTCCCCCTTAGCATTTATCATAATTACTTTTAAATCTTTACCGCAAAACTCCATAAGAATTTGTCTGCAAGCACCGCAAGGAGGTAAATACTCTTCGGAATCGCCGGCAATGGCAATAGCTTTAAATTTTCTTTTACCATCCAGCAATGCTTGAAAAACTGCTGTGCGCTCTGCACAAATTGTTAAACCGTAAGATGCATTTTCTATGTTAGCGCCAAGGATTATTTTTTCATCATCTGTTAGCAATGCTGCGCCAACATGAAAATTAGAATAGGTGGCGATTGATTTAGATTTTGCGCTTATAGCTTGTTCTACGAGTTCTTTTTCGTTGATCATAAAAGAAATCTCTGCTTCAATGCACTACAAAAAAGTGCTGATTAAATAATTAGTTTATTCAAAAATTTCAGTTCCAAATTCGTAATTCTTAATTCTAAATCCAAACTAAAGATGAATGATAAATATTCGTTCTGAAAAGCCTAAGAAGTAAACACATTTACGTAACTTTACAACGCAAATATTTCAAGAAGGATAGCATTCAGATGTTTGAATATCAAAAAAGCAGCAGATTCTTTGCACAAGTACCGGGCATGATGGAAGAGTTATGTGAACAAGAGCTAACTGAACTAGGCGCAACAAATACAAAGACTGCATACAGAGGAGTTTATTTTGACTCTACCATTGAAGCACTTTATAAAATCAACTATAAAGCAAGAATGCTTTCACGAGTTCTAGCGCCCTTGAAGACTGAAAGATGCGATGATGCGAAAGAGCTAATTAAAATTGCACAGAAAATCCGATGGGAAGAATTAATTAGCCTAACCAATACATTTGCTATTACATGTTCTGTAACTAAAAGCAAGGTTAACAATTCCTTGTATGCGTCTCAGTGCCTTAAGGATGGAATTGCGGATTACTTTCGTGAAAGATTTGGAAGAAGACCGGACGTTAGTGTTACCAATCCCGATGTTCGTATCAATTTGCATATTGAAGAAGATATTGCAGTTATTAGTTTAGATACCTCCGGCGAATCGCTTCACAAGCGAGGCTACAGACTACTTGCCGGAGAAGCTCCGATGCAAGAAACGTTAGCTGCTGCAATTATTCGCTCCAGTAAATGGGATGGAGAAAAACCATTGTGGGATTGCATGTGCGGGTCCGGAACAATTATCTGCGAAGCTCTTATGCATTATTGCCGAATACCAGCTCAATATTTGCGAAAGAAAATTGGCTTTATGAATTTACCCGAATACAATAAAGATATTTGGCAAGAACTTAAGGCGGAAATTGATAAGGATATTCGTCCTCTACCGCTGGGCATAATTAAAGGAAGTGATAAATCTCAAAAGATGATTGATGTAGCAAAAGATAATCTTTCCAGATTACCATTTTCTGAGAACATAGAACTTAAATGTAACCCCTTCAATCATGTAAGTAGTTTTGAAAATGGATTATTAATTACAAATCCTCCTTACGGAATTAGGCTTGGCGAAAGGGAAGAAGTTGAAATTCTATACAAGGAATTGGGTGATTTCATTAAACAAAATTGCAGAGGAACTACAGCCTTTATTTATACGGGAGATCCTTCGCTAAGAAAAAGTATCGGATTAAAAACAACGCGACGAATTCCGTTAGTAAACGGAAAACTTGAAGGTGTACTGTGTCAAATTGATAGCTACGAAGGAAGCAAGAAAGGGAAGTATCTAAACAAAGCGGACTAGAGAAAAGTGAAAAGGCAATAGTTTAGCTACTGCCTTTTCAATTCTCAAACTTTAGACCTCATCCACATCATTCACAAACATTACAAGTATAGCGGCAATAAACATCGAAACGCCACCTACCAACAAAGCATAAATAGCTTCATTACCGAAAAAATGACGAACAAAGAATCCTAGTATTGCAGCAGCAGTAATTTGCGGTATTACAATGAAAAAGTTAAAGATACCCATGTAAACACCCATCTTTTCTGCGGGTAAAGAACCAGCAAGTATTGCATATGGCATCGCCAAAATTGAAGACCATGCTAAGCCAATTCCCAATTCGGAAACTAAAAGTAAATTTGGATCCTTTATAACATAGAAGGACATTAATCCAATTCCGCCGGCTATAAGACTGATCATATGAACTGTCTTTCTTGAAGTTCTTTTAGCAAGCCATGGGAGCAGAAATGCTGTAACAGCAGCAAAGCCATTATATATTGCAAAAAGGATTCCGACCCAATTGGCTCCTTGGTTGTAAAGTTCGCTACTTGGATCTGTTGCACCATAAATGTGATGAGTTACTGCCGGAGTAGAGTATATCCACATAGCAAACAAAGCAAACCATGAAAAGAACTGTACAAATGCTAGTTGAATCATAGTTTTAGGCATTGAAACAAATGATGAGAATATTTCAGTAACTCCCTTTAATAAACCTTTGTTTTCTTGCTTGTTACGCTCAAACTCTACAATGTTTTCTGGAGGATATTCTTTTGTTCTAAATACAGTCCAAGTAACAGCACCAATAAATGCGATTGCACCAACATAAAACGAATATACTACAGAGTCCGGAACAACGCCGGGCGCAGCTGTATTGCTAATTCCCAACCAGTTAGTAAAAATATATGGAAGTGCAGAAGCGATGATTGCACCGGTTCCAATAAAAAAACTTTGGACTGCAAATCCGGTTGTTCTTTGTTCTGATGGAAGCAAGTCTGCAACTAAAGCACGGAATGGTTCCATAGAAACATTTATTGAAGCATCTAAAACCCAAAGCATTCCGGCTGCTATCCAAAGTACCGGAGAATTTGGCATTACTAGCAAAGCTAAAGAAGCTAAGATAGCGCCAACAAGAAAGAATGGTCTTCTTCTACCAAGTTTACCCCAAGTTCTATCGCTTAAATAACCAATAATTGGCTGAACAATTAATCCAGTTGTAGGGGCTGCTATCCATAAGATGGGAATTTCATCAATGCTTGCACCAAGAGTCTCAAAGATTCTGCTTACGTTTGCGTTTTGAAGTGCGAATCCGAATTGAATGCCAAGAAAGCCGAAGCTCATATTCCAAATCTGCCAAAAATTTAACCGAACTTTTGCCATGATAGACCTAGTTTAATGATTTGTGATGAACAATTTAAGTGAATCGAAAATAAAATAAAAAGCAATTAGTATTAGAACACATAAATAGTACTCGGTAAGATTCTAATAAAGAAAATATTTATTTTGGCTTTAGAAATAATTGGTAATGATGAATCAGTCGAAAACTTCCCGGCGTAAGAAAGAACATATTGAACTTTGCTTGACAGACAAAGTTAAGTATGATAAATCAAATGGATTTGATCGCTACGAATTTGAGCACAATGCAATTACCGAAGTTGACTATTCAAAGATTGATTTAGAGACTAAGTTTCTAGGGAAGAAAGTTTCCTTTCCATTTCTTATTTCATGTATGACGGGCGGTACAAGCGAAGCAGAAAAGATTAATGAAAAACTAGCAAATGTTGCAAAGGAATTAAATATATCTATAGGAATCGGTTCGCAAAGACAAGCTTTAGAGAATTCCGAACTCCACTCCACATATAAAGTAGTAAGAAAAAACGCCGGTAATGTTCCTATCCTAAGTAATATTGGTGCCGCTCAAGTTGCGTGTTCAAAAAATATTGTAGAAGAAGTTAAATTTCTTACAGATCTTGCTCAAGCTGATGCAATGGTTGTTCATTTTAATCCTCTACAAGAATTATTACAGAAGAATGGAGACACAAATTTTAAAGGCTTGCTTAAGAATCTTGAAAAAGTAATTAACAAACTATCTGTTCCAATAATTTGCAAGGAAGTTGGTTCTGGTATAAGCAAGACAGCTGCAAAGAAATTATTAGAAATTGGCGTTTCCGGAATAGATGTTGCCGGTGCCGGGGGAACTAGTTGGGCAGCAGTTGAGTTATTAAGAAATAATCAAGTTGATAATTACTTTAAAGAGTGGGGATTGCCGACTTCTTATTGTGTACGAACTGTCGCTGAACTTAAAAGACAACATGAATTTTCGCTAATTGCATCGGGGGGAATTAATAATGGAATTGATATAGCTAAAGCATTGGCGTTAGGCGCTGACCTTACGGCATCAGCAAGAGTATTACTTCAAGAAGTAATGAGAAATGATGTTGAAGGAGTCAGTAAATTAATACAAGACTGGTTCGAAACTGTTAAAAAAATAATGTACTTGACCGGTTGCTCGAATGTTAAGCAACTCTCAAAATTAGGTTTGAAAATGAAAGAGGAGTTAGTTTGAACCAAGAGAATGATAAATATTCCAAATTGTACAAAAGTGAAATCAAGAAAATTGATTCTGTTTTACAGAAATTAGTTAAGAACCGCAAACCCGTATCGCTTTACAAACCATGTTCTTACATACTCAAAGGAAAGGGAAAGCGGCTTCGTCCATTTTTGGTTTTGTTAGCATCAAAATCGGTTGGGGGAAGATTTTCAAAAGTTTATAATGCTGCTGCTGCGGTGGAAGTTCTTCACAACTTTACTCTTGTGCATGACGATATAATGGATAATTCTGATAAGAGACGCGGCAGATTAACGCTACACAAAAAATATGATTTAAGTACCGCAATACTTGCCGGTGATAATCTCGTTGCACTGGCTTATGAATGCCTTCTTAAAGACACAAAAACAAAATCTAGAGAAGTTCTAGATGCATTTACTTATGGACTGATTGAAGTTTGCGAAGGGCAAAGCTTGGATAAAGATTTTGAGATTCGTACCAAAGTTTCTTTGGCAGAATACAAGGTGATGATTTACAAGAAGACTGCAGCGCTCGTTGAAATGTGCTGCATTATAGGCGGTTTACTTGCCGGTGGTTCTAAAAAGGAAATCGAGATTTTAGGAAATTACGGAAAGAACCTTGGCATGGCTTTTCAGATTCAAGATGATTTGCTAGACTTAGTTGCGGAAGAACATGAGTTTGGCAAAAGAATTGGAAGTGATTTGATTGAAGGAAAGAAAACTTTTCTCTTTTTGCGGGCTTTACAAAAAGCTGACACTAATGATAAACTTATCCTAGAAAAAGTTATTTCTCAAAAAGGAATTAACCCGAAAGAGATAGAGAATTACAAAAATTTGTACATTAGACTTGGAATTTTGAAAGACGCTAAAAAAGAAATTGAGCGCTACACAAAATTGGCGCTTAAAGATTTATCCTCTCTTAAAAATAAAGAGGGGCAACAATTAATGATTTGGTTGGCTAACGCTCTAATTAATAGAAATAAATGAAAGAAATTACTGTAACAATTATTAATAATGCCGGTCTTCATACTCGTCCGGCTGCTACAATCGTAAAATTAGCTTCAAAATTTAAAAGCGAATTCTTCTTGAAGAAAGATGGTCTTCACATAAATGGGAAAAGTATTATTGGAGTTATGACATTAGCAGCAGAAAAGGGGAGCCAAATAGTACTTTCATTTGACGGAGAGGATGAAGAAGAAGCTGCAAATGAAATTGTCGATTACTTTAACAGAGGATTTGACGAACTCTAAAATGAAAGAGAGACAGATCAATACCGTATTGAAAGGTATAGCCGCTGCTCCGGGAATTGTTGTTGCCAAGGCATACATTTACGCAAAAGAAAAGGAAGAAATTTCCTCTGAGATAATAACAGATGTTGATGAAGCGCTTAGCAATTTAGAAGTCGCGCTAGATCTGTCTAAAAAAGAACTGAGGAAAATATTCTCGCTTGCAGTAGATAAACTTGGGGAAAAGCGTGGCGCAATTTTCGAAGCTCAAATGATGATTCTCGACGATCCAATTTTGGTCTCTACATTAAAGAAAAGAATTCAGACCGAAATGAAAATGCCGGAATTTATTGTTGATAGTGAAATTTCAAAATATACTCATCTTATGAGCCTTGCCGACGAAGCTTATATGAAAGAGCGCTCTCACGATATAGAAGATATTAAACATAGAATCATTAGAAATCTCAAAAAGAAAAAGTGGCGTTCAAGAATTGTCAGCGATGTGATTGTTGTAACTACAAACTTATCTCCATCTGATACAGTTCTATTTTCGCGTGTAAATGTGAAAGGTTATGCAACAGATTTTGGCGGATTAACTTCTCATGCTGCAATTCTTGCTAGATCGCTAAATATTCCGGCTGTTGTTGGTTTGCACGATGCAATGAATAAAATTTCTGATGATGATGAAATAATAATCGACGGTTATAAAGGTATAGTAATTATTAATCCGGATGAAAAGCATCTTAAAGAATATTATAAAAAAATAGAAAAGCTCCAAAATTACGATGCAGAACTAATGAAGTTGAAAGACCTTCCCGCGGAAACTCTTGATGGGTTGCAAATTCAACTTGAAGCCAATTTGGATATTAATGACGAACTGGATTTTATAGTTCACAATTGCGCCAAAGGAATTGGCTTAGTTCGAACAGAACAGTTGTTTCAACAATCAGTTGCTTTTCCGGATGAAGAAGAACAATTCTTAGTTTATAAAGATATTGCAGATAAAGTTTATCCCGATTTTGTTACAATCCGCGCTTTTGATATTGGAGGCGACAAAGTGTTGCCGGTTGATTTAAAAGAGCCAAATCCATTTTTAGGATGGCGAGGTGTTAGGCTACTACTTGATAGCAGAGATTTATTCAAAACACAAATACGCGCAATTCTAAGATCGAGTTACCATAAAAATGTTCGAATGATGATTCCCATGATTACTTCGCTTGAGGAAGTAAGAGAATGCAATAAATTAGTTGAAGAATGTAAAAAAGAATTACACAAAGAAGGCAAGCAGTTAGATAAACACATGCAAGTTGGATTGATGATTGAAATTCCATCCGCCGCTGCAATGGCAAAAGAGTTTGCCGAAGAATCTGATTTTTTAAGCATTGGTACGAACGATTTAATTCAGTATACGCTTGCAGTGGATCGTGGAAATGAAATTGTATCAAAGCTATATCAAGAATTTCACCCGGCAATTGTAAGATTTATTCATCACATCATTTCTGAAGGCAAGGTTGCCGGCAAACGTGTTAGTTTGTGCGGCGAAATGGCAGCAGATCCTTTCGCAGTCCCTTTACTTATTGGACTTGGTTTGGAATCTTTCAGCGCTTCCGCATCAATTTTACCTCATATTAAAAAAGTGATTAGAAGTATAACCTATGCCGAGGCAGCTGAACTTGGTGAAAAATGTCTTCGACTTAGAACTGAAAAAGAAATTAATGCAGAGATGCATACCTTTTACAACAAGAAAATTCAAGACCAAATTAAAAACCTTTACTGAGAGACTTATGGAAATCAAAGAACTAATTTCAAAACTGGACCCGGATAATCAATTTGATGTACTTATAGATTCTTACACTCAAGTAGAATTTGCATGGAATATTAAATTCGATTTGTCTTCAATCGATACAAAGAAAATCAAAAATATTATTGTTACCGGTCTAGGCGGTTCAGCCATTGGCGGGGAACTTTTGCAAAGTTATTTTAGAACTGAACTGAAATACCCTTATCAAGTTAACCGTAATTATGAATTGCCTCTATATGCAAACGAAGAAACACTTGTTATCGCATCTTCATATTCCGGAAATACGGAAGAAACTTTATCTGCACTCAACGATGCGATTGCAAAGAAATGCCAGATTATATGTGTTACAACCGGCGGTAAAATGAAGGAAGTTGCAGAGCAAAATAAAATACCGTTCGGAATTCTTAAGAAAGGATTCCAGCCACGTTTTGCATTATGGATCAATTTCTTCTCGTTAGTTAATGTTTTGAACACATTGAAGTTGGTTCCGGAACAAAGTGATAATGTTAGAGAGGCAATCACTTTACTTAAAAACAAAGGAGCGGATTACGCAACTTCACAGAACGAAGCAATCACAATTGCTGAAAGTCTTTTAGGATTTGTTCCAATTGTCTATGCTGTAAGTGATTATACTTCTGTTGTAGCTATACGATTCAAAGGTCAGTTCAATGAAAATTCTAAACATCACGCGTTTGTAAATTCTTATCCCGAATTAGATCACAATGAGATTATGGGTTGGGAAGGGTATAAGCCTACAATGAATTTTAAGCTAATCAACATAACAGAAGAAGAATACCATCCTCAAGTGAAGAAGAGATTTGACATTACAACTGAGATAGTTAAAAAAAGCGGTGTTGACGTTATAAATATTCAGAGCAAAGAGAAAAATTATAAACTTCGTCTAGTTGATATGATTTATCTAGGCGATTGGATGACTTACTTTTATGCCTTGCTTCGTGGATTTGATCCGACTACAATCAATAACATTAATTCCTTGAAAGAAAGATTAGCTTAGTCTTATTTCTATTTGCAAAAAGGTCATGTTCAAGAATGAACATGACCTTTTTTTGTTTAAAACCAAAGAACAACTAATGCGCATCCAACCAATTATCACCAATTCCAGTTTCAACTAGTACCGGAACATTCAGAGGCAACGCAGATTCCATCAGTTCCTTCACAAGCGGTCTGAGATCATTTATTTCATCTTTATGAGCATCGAAAACTAATTCATCATGTACTTGTAGTACCATCTTCGAAGTGAATTTCTTTTCAGTCATTGCAGAGTGAATCTTAATCATAGCTAATTTAATCATATCAGCAGCAGTTCCTTGAATTGGCATATTTACTGCGACACGTTCTTCAAATTGTCTCATAACTCTATTTTTACTGTTAATATTTCTCAAATATCTTCTTCGTCCAAGCAAAGTTTCTGAATAACCTTTTGCTTGAGCACTTTTAACAGAATCCTCCATAAATGTTTTTACGTTTCTAAACGAGCTGAAATAATTGTCAATAATTTCTTTAGCGTGATGTTGAGTAATTCCCAAACGGGTTTTTAGTCCAAACGGTCCTAAGCCGTATAGAATTCCAAAATTTACTTCTTTGGCTTTTCGTCTCATATCTTGCGTTACTTCGCTAGGATCAACTCTAAATACCAATGCCGCAGTTCTTTTATGAATGTCTTCACCGTTTTTAAAAGCTTCCATCAAAGTTTCATCGGAACAGATACTTGCCATAATTCTTAATTCGATCTGGCTGTAATCTGCTGAAAGAATTAGATGGTTTTTATCTCTCGGAACAAACGCTTTGCGAATCTCTTTTCCTAGATCAGTTCTAATTGGAATATTCTGCAAGTTGGGATCAATACTTGATAATCTTCCAGTTGATACTAATGATTGATTAAAAGTAGTATGAATTCTCCCGGTCTGAGGGTTTATCAACTGAGGAAGTGAATCAGCATAAGTAGATTTTAGTTTCGAGACTTGTCTGTAATCTGAAATGATATCAACAATTTCATGAGAGCCGCGTAGCATTTCAAGCGATTTTGCATCTGTAGAAAATCCGGTTTTTGTTTTTGTTGTTGTCGGCAGTTGAAGTTTATCAAACAGAATTCTTTGCAATTGCTGTGTACTGTTAATATTAAATTCTTCACCGGCATGTTTGTAAATTTCTCTCGTATAATTATCCAGCAAAATCTGAAGATCATTACTGAACACTTTCAAACTGTTGTTATCAATGCGAATTCCTTCACGCTCCATATCCTCTAATACTGTAACAAGAGGGAATTCAACTTCGAAAGCTAATTTTTCAAGTCCCTCTTGCTTTAATTCCTTCTTAAGCCTCTCATATAATCTAAAAGTAATATCAGCATCTTCTGCAGAGTAATCAGCTAGTCGCTCCGGCTCAACTTCAAAAATTTTTTCCGGTGTTTTCTTCGAGCCGATCAAATCTATTAGTGGGATTGGCTGATAGCCAAGATATTTTTGAGAAAGATCATCCATACCATGTTTCTGATCCGGATCAATCACATAACTTGCCAGCATTGTATCGAAGTAGAAATTCTCTACTTTTATGCCGTAAGTACGCATTACAGCAATATCATATTTCCCATTCTGACAAATCTTTTTGCTTTTTTTACTTTCAAAAACCGGCTTAAAGATTTTGCAAAAATCATCAACCGGAAGTCTGTCAGATAAATCTGTTGTGAAAAGGGAAGAAGATTCGCGAGATGGATTTGTTGCAACGAAATAAGCCTCTTTAGGTTTTAACGCAAAAGCACAGCCAGCTAGTTTTACATTAAATGTGTCTAAACCATCAGTCTCAGTATCGAATACAAAAAGCTCCGCCTCGGATAATTTACTAGCCAGTTCTTTAGCATCTTTAGAATTGAGAATGAGTTTGTATTTAACTTTTGATCTATCAAAAGAAGCAATTAATTCGGGCGCAATTTCCACCACTTCTTGGGGTTCTTCAACTTTAGCATCAACCACATTCTCAACTTCATTCTTAGAATCTACCTCTAAAAAAATCTTCTTTAGTTTATTCGGGAAAGCACGGAAATCCAATTCAGCAAACAAAGCTAGTAGTTTTTCGAAATTTGGTCTCTCAAACTTTGCTTCATCAAAATTCATGTGGAAAGGTGTATCTATTTTGATTGTAGCAAGTTCTTTAGAGAGAAAGGCGTTTTCTTTACTTGCTATCAACTTGTTTTTGATACTTTCCTTACTAACCATGTCAATATTCTTATAAATATTTTCAAGCGATTTAAATTCTTGAATAAGCGGTACTGCTGATTTTGGTCCAATACCAGCAACGCCCGGAATGTCATCGCTTGCGTCGCCTACTAGTGCCAAATAATCGATCATCTGAATAGGCTCAAATCCCATTTCCTCACGGACTTTCTCTTCATCAATAATTACAATTTCCTCAGTCGATTTACCCGGTTTCACTACTTTAACATTTTCAGAAATCAATTGTATGTAATCTTTGTCGGGAGTAATTGCATAGCAGTCAAATCCAATTTTAGAGGCTTCCGTTACGGCAGTTCCAATCAAATCGTCAGCTTCGTATCCCGGCAAAATATATATTGGTATGTTAAATGCCTCAATTACTTCTTTTATGCGATGAATTTGAGGAATCATATCTTCCGGCATAGCCTGACGGGAAGATTTGTAGTGTTCGTATCGTTCATGTCTAAATGTTTTTTCTTTTGAATCAAATGCTACAGCAATATAGTCCGGTTTTGTATCTTCAATAATTTTGAAGAGCTGATTAATAAATCCAAAGACCGCGGAAGTAGGTTCTCCTTTGGAATTGGAGAGTGGACGGGAAATAAATGCGTAGTAGCCCTTATACGCCAAAGCCATGGCATCGATGATGACAAACTTTTTGGAAGAATTTTTACTCATAGCTTCCTTAACTGATAATGTTTTTTGGTTATATTTTGAATCGAAAATAGGAATTCATTACAACAATAAAAAATTGCTGGAATTATGAAAGAATCCGTAGTTAAGATATTAATTATTGCTTTATTTATTCCCCAAATATTGGTCTGTCAACCGGAAAAGAAGGAAACGCTTTATATTGCTCAATTTAATATTGAAAATCTGTTCGATGCCGTTGATGATCCAAATATTGATGATGCCGAGTTTTTGCCGGAATCGGATAAATTCTGGACAGATGGTAAAATAAATGCAAAACTGACAAACCTTGCCAAGGTGATTAATTATATGAATAACGGAGTCGGGCCTGATGTTTTGGCTGTTGAAGAGGTTGAAAACTTTAACATGATGAAGCGGCTTTGTTACTCATTGAAGGATAGAGATTACATTCCCGTTCACAGAGATTCTAAAGATGCACGCGGAATTGATGTGGGCTTAATATATGATCGCAAAATTTTTGAAATTGAAGATATCAGTACAATTGATGTAAAACTGCCAAACGGATACCCAACAAGAGATATTTTGCATGCTGTGTTGAAACATAAAAATAGTGGCGAGATAGTTCATTTCTTTGTAAACCATTGGCCTTCAAGAAGAGGCGGAAAGGAAAAATCTGTTATAAACCGTATATCTGCCGCAAAAACTTTACGGGCTGCATTGGATCTTTTGTTTGAATCAAAACCAAATGCTAATGTTATAATACTTGGTGATTTTAACGACGCTCCACTTGATGAATCATTAACAAGAACATTAAAAGCCGCTGATTTCAATTGCGGCGAAAAACAGAATAAAGAGACTTTGCTAAATTTAGCTTACAAGAAAGCATCTCAAAAAGAAGGCTCTTATTTGTTTGCCCGCAATTGGGACATGATTGATCAAATAGTTGTATCAGCAGCATTGAACGATGGGAAAAAACTTGAATACGATTGTGATTCCTACGAAATAGTTAAACCGGCGTTCATGATAATCCATGGCGGCGATAGAGAAGGTGGCGCACTGCCAACTTATATGGGAAAGAAATACATTGGTGGCTTCAGCGATCACTTTCCGGTTGGAGCTAGATTTATTTTTAAAGCAGAATAAAACGAGAGGATAAAATGAATTTAAGAGACAAGATCAATATTGATCTGAAAGATTCCATGAAGAGTGGAGACAAGGTACGCTTAGAAACTGTTCGCTCAATTCGTGCGTTAATTTTGGAATTTGAAAAAAGCGGAAGCGGAAAAGAATTTACAGACGAAGAAGGTTTGAGAATACTTACAGTCGCGGCTAAGAAAAGAAAAGAATCTATTGAGCAATACAAGAATGCCGGTAGAACTGATCTATCGGACAAAGAAGAAGCTGAATTAAAAATTATTGAAGAATATTTGCCGAAACAATTAACACTAGATGAAATTCTTATTGAAGTAAAGAAGATTGCCGATGAAGTTGGCGCAAAGGGGAAAGAAGACTTCGCTAAAGTTATGCCGGTCGCAGCTAAAAATTTAAAAGGCAAAGCTGACGGAAAAGTAATTCGTGAAATTCTAGAAAAACTATTGAGCGGAAATTGAATTATTTAGACTACATTATTTTTGTTATTGTTTTAATCGGCTTTATACTTGGTTTTAAAGACGGCCTTATTCGCAAAATAATTGGCTTGATTGGTTTAATCGTTGCTATAGTGCTTGCATTTCAACTTGGAGGCAAAGTCGGCAAATTATTCACCTCTTTTTTCAATCAAGATGATTACTTGGCAAGTTTAATTTCCGGGATTGTTATTTTTCTCGGAGTACTTCTGATTACTTCAATAGTGAAAAGAATAATTCATCCAACTGATAAAGTGAATAACATAATAAACCAAACTTTAGGCGGATTAATAGGAGTTATTCAAATACTGTTTTTCACAAGTACAATTTGTTTATTTCTCAACATTTTTGGTTTTCCAAAGAAAGATGCTAGAGATGAATCTACTTTTTATAACTCTGTACTAAATCTTATTCCTAAAACCACTGATTACATTATCGGTAATAGAACGAAAGCCGCTGACGCTATTAAAAATTACATTGAAAACAACGACACCGATACCACTACTCAAATAGACTCCAGTAAAATAAAATGATATCCAAAGAAATTTTAGAAAAATTAGAATACCCGAAAGTAATTGCTCAGATTGAAAAGTATTGCTCTACAGAAAATGGGAAGAAGTTAGTTTCTCAAATGCTGCCTAAGTATTTTATAAGCGAAATAGAACTTGAAAGTTTACGTGTTCACGAAGCCAAAGAAATTCTCATTCGAAATGTTGAACCGCCCTTCGAATATTTGCCCGATTTGCATGAAACCTTATCACATAGCAGAATTATGGGTGTTATTCTAACTGCTAAGCAAATTATCGAGGTTTTGAATCTCGCGCAGCAGTCAAGGAAACTCTTTCAATTCTTAAAGCCCAAGGATGATGAAGAGCAAAATCAATTTAAAAATATTCTATCAATGCTTTTCATCGATAAAGTTTTTGAACTTCACTTTTCAAAAGTTTTTGATGACAACGGCGAGATTAAAGATACTGCAAGCGCAAAGCTAAGAGAGATTAGAGTTGATATTCGAGAGAAGGAAGCATCTCTTCAAAAACTAGTGCAGAGGCTTTTAAAGCAGTTAAGCGATTCATATTTAGTTCAAGAAGAGTTTGTTACACAGCGCGATGGAAGAATAGTTCTTCCAATTAAGGCAGAACATAAACGGCACGTTCGCGGATTTGTGCATTCAGAATCTGCAACCGGACAAACAGTTTATATAGAGCCGGCAGAAACTCTTGAAATGAATAACGAAATTCTTTCACTTCACTTTGCCGAAAAGAGGGAAATAGAAAAGATTCTAAAAGGATTAACCGAGAAAGTTGGTGAACGTAATATTGAGCTCAAACAATCACTTGATGCAATTGCCGCCCTTGATTCAATTTTCTCTCGCGCAAAATATTCAATTGCGATTATTGGTTCGCATCCATCCTATTTTGTAAACAAAGCATTTGAAATGATCGATGCACGTCATCCTCTTCTTGTAAAACGACTCGGGCATAGTAAAACTGTTCCTATGAATCTGAAGTTGAAAGATGAGAAGGTTGTTCTTATCACCGGTCCAAATGCCGGCGGCAAGACAGTTACTCTTAAAACTTGCGGTTTGCTTGTTTGTTTAGCTCAAGCTGGAATCCCGGTTCCGGTTTTTCCCGATTCAAATTTTACAGTGTTCGAACAAGTTTTGGTTGATATCGGTGATGCACAATCTATAGAAGATGATCTAAGCACGTTTAGTTCTCACTTAACGAACATTCGGAACATTCTTGAGTTAGCAGATGAAAAAACATTGGTGTTGCTGGATGAAATAGGAACTGGAACCGACCCGGCAGAAGGTTCTGCAATTGCTACTGGAGTATTAGTATCATTGCGTGATAAAGGTGCTCGTGTTCTTGCTACTACTCATCACGGAAGCTTAAAATTAGTTGCTAATCAACTTGAGGAATTTCAAAATGCTTCGATGGAATTTGATACTGAAGAATTGAAGCCAACTTACAGATTCAAACAAGGAATGCCCGGTTCAAGCTATGCTTTTGAAGTTGCACAGAGAATCGGTTTTGATGATGAATTCATTAATCTTTCTAAACTATATCTTGATACAGATAAAACAAAGATAGAAGAGTTTCTTGTTAGTTTAGAAAAAAAGTCGCAAGACTTACGCGATCAATTAAATAAAAGCGAGCTTGAAAATCTACGATTAAAAGGTTTAGCTAATCTTTATCAAGATAAAATTGAAAAACTAGAAAAGCAGAAAAAGGAAATTCTCTCCGATACAAAAGAGAAAGCTCAGTTATATCTGCAAGATGTGAACAAGCAGATTGAGGATACAATCAAAAACATTCGTGAATCACAGGCAAAGAAGGAAGTTGTTAAGCAAGAAAAAGAGAAAATTGAAAAGCTAAAGAAAGAAACGCAAAAGGTGTTTCCGCAAAAGCCGAAAGTTGAGTTAGAGAAAAAGGATTTTAAGGCCGGAGATTATGCTTCAATAATAAATACATCTACAGCTGGTGTTATCGAAGAAACTGATTCAGATAAGAATAAAGCTGTATTGCTAGTCGGTTCTCTAAAAATCCGAACCAAATTAAGCGATCTTCAACCAGCAAAGAAATCTGAAGCCGAATTGGTTTACAAGAAAAAGTATGAAAGTGAAATGCAGACCTTAAGCTTTAGGCTGGATTTGCGCGGCATGCGTTACGAAGATGCTGAATCTGAGCTGACCCGCTTTTTGGATGAATCCAATATGAATGGAATTGAACGTGTAGAAATTCTTCATGGAAAAGGAACGGGAGTTCTGAAACAAATGACTCATGGAATTCTAAGAACGAACCACTCAGTAAAAAATTACTATTTTTCCGGTATAGAGAGCGGCGGAGAAGGAATCACAATTGTTGAGTTCAAATAGTGTTTAAAAAAATTCTTATAGCGAACAGAGGAGAAATTGCTCATCGCATTATAAAGGCGTGTAGAGAACTATCTATAACATCCGTTGCGATTTATTCCGAAGCTGATGCAAACGCGCTACATGTTCGCAGAGCTGATGAAGCATATCTAATTGGTCCGGCTCCGGCAAGTGAATCTTATCTTAACAAAAAGAAAATTATTGCTCTTGCAAAACAAATTGGTGCGGATGCGATTCATCCCGGGTATGGATTTCTTTCAGAGCGTTCAGAATTTATTAAAATGGTTGAAGAGGCTGGAATAGCTTTTATAGGTCCATCTTATAAATCCGTCGAAATGATGGGTGGAAAAACCGATGCTCGCACATTGATGAAAAAGAATAACGTTCCAATTGTGCCCGGGACAACCGAACCAATTGAAAATATTGAAGATGTGAAAAAGTTTGCCGCAGAAATTGGGTATCCGGTTATGCTTAAAGCGGCTGCCGGTGGTGGCGGTAAAGGCATGCGAAAAATCTATTCCGATGATGAATTTGAATCTTCCTTTAACAATGCTAAGAGTGAAGCATTAAAATCCTTTGGAAGCGATGCTGTTTACTTAGAAAAGTTTATTGAGCATCCGAAACACATTGAAGTTCAAATACTTGCCGATAAGCATGGCAATTATGTTCATCTATTTGAAAGAGAATGTTCTGTTCAACGCCGTCATCAAAAAGTTATTGAAGAAGCCCCATCTATAGCTGTCGATGCTAATACTCGTGAGAAGATAACAAAAGCTGCTATAGATGCTGCCAAGGCTTGCGGATATTATAATGCCGGAACAATTGAATTCTTAATGGACAGCGATAAAAGTTTTTATTTTCTTGAAATGAATACCCGTCTGCAAGTAGAGCATCCGGTTACTGAAATGATAACTGGATTTGACATTGTTAAAGAGCAAATTAGAATTGCATTTGGCGAAAAGTTAAGCGTAACACAAGATGATCTTCAAATTCACGGACATGCAATTGAATGCAGAGTATATGCTGAAGATGTTGATAATAATTTTGCCCCATCAATTGGAAAAATTACTCATCATAGATTGACATCCGGTCCGGGAGTTAGAATTGATAGAGGAATAGATGTTATGAGTGACGTTCCGATTTATTACGATCCTATGCTAGCTAAGGTAATTTGTTGGGGAAGAGATCGAGATGAAGCAATTGAAAGAATGAAACGCGCTTTGTGTGAATATCAAATATGCGGCGTAGTAACTAATATGCCGGCTTTCAACTGGATGCTGAAGCAAAAATCATTTTTGGATGGAACGTTCGATATAAATTTCCTAGAGAATGAGTTCTTACCTTTAGTGCCGGAAAAATGGAAAGGGCAATCAACAGAATATCTAGAAGATATTGTTGCTGTTATGGCAGCGTTAATTAAGAATTCAGATTTAGAATTATCAGTAACTAGTAACGAAACCAAATCTTCTAATAATTGGCGGACCCAATTATATGAATGAGTTCGTAGTTACGATAAATAATAAAAAGAAATCTGTTAAGGTTAACCAGGATGGAACGGTTGAACTTGAAGGCAAAGTAATTTCTGCTTCAATTACAAAAGTTAGTGCACATTCAATTGTTCTGCGTTTTGAAAATAATGTTTATGAAGCCGCGACTACTAAGACAAGTAATGGTGAAGTTCGTATGTTAGTTGACGGCTGGTACTTTGATACAACGGTTAGAACGAAGCTTCAAGATTTAGCTTACGAACTTCAAAAGAATAAAGAGAAGACTCAGCATCATACCGAAATGAAAGCTCCAATGCCCGGATTATTGATCAAGATTAAAAAGAAAATTGGAGATAAAGTAGAAATGGGTGAACCAATTTTAATACTAGAAGCTATGAAAATGGAAAACGATTTACGTTCGCCTTCCAGTGGAGTAGTAAAATCTATAAGTTATCAAGAAGGACAGTCCGTAGAGAAGGGTGCTGTCATACTCATAATAGAATAATAATTCTCTTTTGCTATTTTCATTCATTTAATTATTTTGTCCCCGAAATTTCATTAACCAAGAGGAGGTTGTGTGAAGAAGTTACTTACTTTGTTGTTGGCTTGCGTCCTATTTGCAAGCAATCTTAATGCGGGCGGTTTTCAGATCAATGAGCATGGCGCAAGAGCAATGTCGTTAGGCGGTGCGTTTACAGGTTTGGCGAACGATCCTTCAGCAATATATTTTAACCCAGCTGGCTTAACTCAATTTAAAGGTACAAGATTTTATTTTGGTACAACTGCTATTTCTCCTTCTGCTACTTATACTAGCGGTTCCGGTTCTTTAACTAAAGAATATGAAATGAAGGGACAATTATTCACTCCGATTAATTTTTATATCACTCAGTCAATCGGAGAAAAATTAGCAGTTGGCTTAGGTGTAAACAATCAATACGGATTAGGCACGAAATGGGGTTCAGAATGGGCTGGTAAATATCTAGCTCTGAATACTGAAATTGTTACTTTCTTTATTACACCGGTTATTGCATACGAATTATTCGACGGTTTTTCTGTTAGCGCCGGCGGTTCTTTTGTACTTGGTGATGTAACTATTGAACGCAAAGTTAATGCTATACCGGGATTACTTAAGGACGCTGAATTATCTATGAAAGGTGATGGTACTTCATTCGGCTTTACAGCTGGTTTATTATACAAAGTTAATGATCAATTCCAAGTTGGTGCTAATTATAGAAGTGCAGTTAAAATTGATTTTAGCGGAACAGCTGCAACTACTCCAGCTACTTTCTACCATCCGCAACTAAAAGTTGACTTACCATATCCAACTGGTGATATAACAGCTCCACTTGAAACACCGCAAAACCTTACACTTGGTTTAGCTTGGATGCCTTCTGACGCAGTTACTTTTACAGCTGATTACCAATATGTTGGTTGGAGCAGTTACGATAAAATGGAAGTTACATTCGCTACTTATGATTTAGACCTTAATCCAGCTAACGGTCTTCAAAATGTTTCTACAGCTAAGAGAGAATATCAAAACACATACATTCTAAGAGCAGGTTTAGAATATAATATTAGCGATAAAGCAGCTGTACGCTTCGGTCTTGTTTATGATCATAATCCAGTTAAAACTGAATATGTTGACCCAACTTTGCCAGATGCTGATAGAATTGGTTTGAACGTTGGTTTTGGCGGAAAGCTAACTGAAAATTTAGGCGTTGATTTTGCCTATATGCTATTAACTTTCTCAGATAGAACTGTATCTAAATCGGTTTATGGATTTAACGGAACTTATTCAAATTTGGCACATCTATTCGGAGTAAATTTCTCTTACTCTCTCTAAAATTCATTTATGGGATGGCTTCAGCCATCCCTTTCATTTCTCAAATATCTTGATATTACTTATACTTTTGTTTTACTAAATTAGGATTGGAATTGAATCCTTTCGAATTATTATGGGAAGAATATGAAACTGAAAAATTATTATCTGCTTATTCCGATTGTTTTTTTATTTGCATGTACTTCTACCGAACAAACAGCTGAGCAATCGGAAACAAAATCTCCGGAGGTATATGTTTTTGATGATGTAAAAAAAGCAGAGGAGCCGAAAATTGCAGAAACTCCAAAGGTGGAAGAACCTAAAACAGAAGTAAAACCAGAGCTCCCAAAAGTTGAAACTACAGCTGAAGAACCAGTTCTTACCGGAAAGAAATTCACCATTCAAATAGGTGCATTCACTACAAAAGATAGGGCTGAAATATTTATAAAGGAGCACCAGACAAAAACATCATTACCGCTAAATATTACCTTGAACGGCGCTACTAACTTATTTGTAGTTCAAGTTCCACCATATAAAACTAAAGAAGAAGCAGATTTAATAAGAGATAATCTAAGAAAGTTCGCTCCTTTCAAAGATGCTTTCACAGTTAGTGTGGAGAGATAGCGTGAGTCCGGCTTATTATAATGTTCTCATTACATTCTGTTCATTTGTTTATGTGTTTGGTGTTGTTGCCTTAATGGATATAGCAGTTAAGAAAGGGTTCCCACAAGATTTATCCAGAAAAGTTGTGCATGTTGCCGCTGGCTCTTGGCTAGTGTTTTGGTTATTGTACGATTCTTCTCATTGGACAAAGTACTTAAACATAAGCGCTGCATTTGTTTGGACAATCTTATTGTTGATAAAAGGGTTTACTGCCAAGCCGGATGACGAAGCTGTAAGAACTATGACGAGATTTGGCGACCGAAAAGAATTGTTAAGAGGACCACTGTATTTCACTCTTGTTATGAATTTACTTGGTACCTATTTTTATTCAACACCTTTTGCATTAACAGCTATGGGTTTTCTAACATGGGGTGATGGAATTGCTCCAATTGTTGGCACTCGTTACGGAAAACATCCTTATAAAATCTTTTCCCTTAAAACAATTGAAGGCAGCATCACATTTTTTGTTTGTGGGCTATTTGGAGCTGTTTTGTTTAATTCAATCTTTGGAATGAACTTAAATTTTCAGTTTTTACTTATTTGTGCAGCAGTAACTACAATTGTAGAGGGAGTCAGCCCAAAAGACTTTGATAATATTCTTATTCCATTAGCAATTTACTTACTTTATTTACTTTTTTAAGAAGAAGCTAATCGAACGGTTACGATTTTTGATTTTGATGTAATAATTATAAATTAATAAACAGAATACTTACAAAAAGGAAGGTAGGAAAATGGCTTTTTCATTAAATAGGATTATGCTTATTGGCAACTTAGGCCAAGATGCAGAAAATCGTTTTACTACGAATAATCTTTCCGTTACTACATTTTCGCTTGCAACCACCCGCAGTTACAAAGGCAAAGATGGAAATTGGGTTAACGAGACTACATGGCATAATATCGTTTCTTACAATTTGCCCGATTTCTACAAAGAACAGCTTAAAAAAGGTAAAAAGTTTTATGTTGAGGGCAGGCTAGCTAAAAGAGATTATACTGATAAGGAAGGTGTCAAAAAGTATATTACTGAAGTTGTTTCTGAGCAATTGATTCCGCTTGAAGGAAGAGAAGGCGGCGGTTCAACCGGTGGAAATTCTTATTCTGAAAAAGCGAATAGTTATTCTGAGCCTCCAGTTGATGCCGGAACTGATGATGATCTTCCATTCTAAATGTTTTGTTGAACAATGTAGGGATATTGATTAATTGGAAGTTGGTTGGTCTTTAAAGTTTGTTTTGATTCTAATCTGTTTTATGGTTTTGGCTTTCTTTTCTAGCGCTGAGGTAGCGCTCTTTTTAATCGATAAGAAAAGAATTAAAGAGTTTAGAAAAGAAAATCGAATAATTGCCGGTTATATTGAATCGATGCTGGATAATTCTCGTCGATTATTAGTAACAATATTACTTGGAACTACAGTTGTCAGTGTCGGTGCTTCAATTGTTGGTGTGGATCTGGCTATATCCATAGCGAAGAGTTATGCTTTTTCTCAAGAGATAGCAATAGCGGTCCAGATTGTAATACTAACTATATTAATTCTTCTGATCGGCGAAGTAACTCCAAAGTTGTGGGCAAATAAACATCCCGAAATGGTAGCTAAATTAGTAGCTGCGCCAATGTATTGGATTAATTTTATTTTTTATCCAATCTCCAAAGTGTTGACAGATGCACTTCGCTTAATGACCAAAAGTTTGGATAATTCCAATTCTCGTACTGCAATACAAGAAAGTGAAATTGCAGAACTTGCGAACCTAAGCATCGAAAAAGGAACTATTGAAGAAGGCGAGCACGAACTAATACACGGAATAGTAAGCTTTAAGACGGTTATGACGCGCGAAATAATGACTCCAAGAGTTGATATTGCTGCTGTTTCTGTGGATGAATCATTTGATGATCTTATGAACGTGATTAACGAATCCGGACATAGCCGAATTCCTCTCTATGAAGATAGCTTAGATAAAGTAATTGGAATTATTTACGCGAAAGATATGCTGCCATATCTAAAAACTCCGGAACTAAAAAAGAACTTGTCGCTGAAAAGTATTGCTAGAGAAGTTATTTATGTTCCCGAGACTAAATTGATTAACGATCTATTGCACGAATTTCAAGTGAAGAAAATTCATTTAGGAATTGTAGTTGATGAATATGGTGGTACAGCCGGCTTAATTTCTTTAGAGGATATTCTGGAAGAAATTGTTGGTGAGATTAGAGATGAACATGACAAAGAGGAAGCTGAAATAACAAAGCTGAATGACTACAGCTATATGGTTTTAGGTAAAGTATCGATAGATGAAATCAATGATACTCTTGGAGAAAATTTCTCTTCTGAGAATGATGATTACGATACACTAGGCGGCTTTATTCTGAATCAAGCCGGAAGCATTCCTAAACAAGGTTATCAATTTGAATTTTCCGGCTACACATTTACTGTTAAAGATGTTCTTAATAATCGAATCAATAAAATTCTTATCGAAAAAGCCTCGATTCAATGAAGAAAGGATGTTTTATAACGATAATTACTTTTATTACCATTTTGGTGATGGCTGGAATTTATATTTATAAAACTAACAAAGACTTTTTCAAATCTTTTGGTAAAGAGAAAATCATCAGTTTGGCCACAGATGAAATTAATGAAAAAGTTAAAAAGCTTGATTACAGTCCATACAAAGACTCTTTAATTACGGTGTTGAAACAAGAGGCTTCATTAGTAAAAGGTAAAGATTTTGAGAAGGCTATGAACCAATTCGGTTACATTGCGGACAAAATTAAAGATGTAATTCATGATGGAGTGCTGGATTCAACAGAATTCACACAAATAAAATTACTGGTGAAAGAGCATGAGAGATCAACGAAAAACAGAAATTAAAGTTGGAATAACGGTTGTCTTAGCCATTCTAATTTTCGTTTGGATTTTTGGATGGGCTAAAAATCTAACTGTAGGATATGAAAGACAATATGTTTCTGTAAAATTCAGTTCTGTAGCCGGATTAGAAATCGGCGATCCGGTAACCATCAACGGAGTAAGAAAAGGATACGTTGAAGACATCATAATTAAAGGTAATCAAGTAATCACCAAGTTGAATTTTGAAAAAGATGTTACACTTAAAGTTGATGCCAAGTTTTCTGTTATGATGCTCGATTTAATGGGAGGAAAGAAAATTGAAGTATACCCGGGAGCTTCAGAACAAGAAATTGACTACAATACAATGCAGAATGGAGAGTTTGTTGGCGATATCGCTTCTGCAATGGCAATGCTTGGAACCGTGCAAAACGATTTAGTTGATGTAATTAAGGAAGTTAAAGTTTCATTAGGCGCAGTAAACAAAACTTTAACAGATCAGCAGTTTAACAGTGATTTAAAATCCAGTGTTAGCAATTTGGTTGAGCTAACGGAGAATTTGAACTCATTAATAAAAGCTAATAGTGGCGAGATTAACAAACTGCTGAAATCCGGTAATGAATTAGCTCTAAATGTTAATGAATTTATTAAAACAAATAAAGATTCGATTTCACAAACTCTTTCTGCAGTTCAAGATGTACTAAGAGAATCTAAAACAATGCTCACTAAGGTTAATTCCTTAATTGATCAAACCAATAAGAGCGAAAATAATCTCGGTAAGATTTTAAACGATCCTAAATTACTTGAAGACATAAAAGAATCCATTTCTCACGTAAAAGATCTCACTCGTATACTAGTAGAGCAGCTTAAAGCTAAAGGCATAGAAGTCAATGCGCACATTTTCTAAAATTACTATTATACTATTCGCATTAACTCTTTCTGTAAACGCTCAAGAAGGTAATCCTGTCTACGCTAAAAACGGAATGGTTGTTTCTGCAAGCACTTTAGCAAGTCAAGTTGGCGTTGAAATACTAAAGAGGGGGGGAAATGCAATTGATGCTGCGGTCGCTACCGGATTTGCTCTTGCAGTAACCTATCCAGCCGCTGGCAATATTGGCGGCGGTGGATTCATGGTTATTCACCTAGCAGATGGTAAAAATACTACACTGGATTTTCGTGAAATGGCACCTTTAAAAGCCTTCGAAAAAATGTTTCTCGATAGTCTAGGAAATTTCTTACCGCAATTGAGTCAAGAAAGCTGGCTTTCAGCTGGTGTACCGGGAACTGTTGCCGGACTAATTTACGCACTTGAAAAATATGGAACAATGAGTTTGAAAGATGTAATTCAACCAGCAATTGAGTTAGCAAAGAATGGCTTCTATTTGGATTACCGATTAACAAACTCGATCAATTCGGAAAATGAAACGTTTAAGAAAATTGAATCATCCAAAAAGATTTTTACTAAGGATGAAGAGAAACTAACTATAGGCGATACTTTTGTTCAAAGTGATTTGGCTAAAACATTAGAACTGATTCGTGGCGAAGGCAGAGATGCCTTTTATGAAGATG
This sequence comes from Melioribacteraceae bacterium, assembly GCA_041675645.1. GTDB lineage: Bacteria > Bacteroidota > Ignavibacteria > Ignavibacteriales > Melioribacteraceae > Stygiobacter. The sequence goes on along the minus strand of JBAYTN010000043.1, from coordinate 13,400 downwards.
AAATTGCTGAGAAATTTGTTCTGGAAAGCAACAAAAATGGTGGAATATTTACTATAGAGGATTTTGAGAACTACCGTGTAATTGAACGTGATCCAATAATTGGAAATTATAAAGGTTACGAAGTAATCTCTATGCCTCCTTCTTCTTCTGGTGGAATATGTCTGGTTGAAGCTTTAAATGTACTAGAAAATTATTCATTCAAAAACGAAGAGTGGGGAAGCAGTAGATACATTCATATTCTTGCAGAAATTCTTAAACAAGTCTATGCAGATCGTTCAGAACACATGGGCGATGCAGAATTTTATCCGGTTCCAGCTAATTACTTGATTTCTAAAGAGTATGCAGAAGTAATTAAACAAAGAATAACTGATAATGCTAGACCTTCAACTGAGTATTTAGCAGCTGAAATTCCAAAGTACAAAGAGAAAGAAGAAACAACCCATTTTTCTGTTGTAGATCAACTCGGTAATGCGGTCAGTACCACTTATACCTTAAATGGATCTTACGGAAATAAAATTGTCGTTGACGGTTTGGGATTTTTATTAAACAACGAAATGGATGATTTCAGCGCTAAGCCCGGTGCTCCTAATATGTTCGGATTGCTAGGAAGCAAAGCTAACTCTATTCAGCCTAAGAAAAGAATGCTTAGCTCAATGACACCCACAATTGTGTTAAAAGATGGCAAACCTATTCTTGTTGTTGGTTCGCCCGGTGGTTCTACAATTATTACTGCTGTTCTTCAAGTTATAATGAACATACTGGAATTCAATATGAATGTTTTCGAAGCAGTTAATGCACCTCACATTCATCATCAGTTATTCCCAGATCAGATAGACTACGAACCATTCTGCATGAGCGAGGATGTAAAGCAAAATCTTATTCTTCGCGGACAAAAAATCGGAACAGAACGCCAGTTAGGTAGAATCGAAGCAATATATATTGATTATTCTAAAAATTGTTTCTTTGGAACTAGTGATCCTCGTGGATTCGGTAAGGCAGTAGGTTTCTAATGGTGCTTGGAATTGGAATTGACATAATAGAAATTGAGCGAATCAAAAAAAGTGTTGATGATTATGGCGACCATTTTTTAAACAAAATTTATACAAAAGTTGAAATCGAGTACTCTCAGAGTAAAGCCAATAAGTACCAACATTATGCTGCAAGATTTGCTGCCAAAGAAGCTATTTATAAAGCATTATCTAATGATACCGATACTGTTTATAGCTGGCAAGATGTAGAAATATATAATGAAGTGAACGGCTTACCGAAAGTTAATTTCTACGGTGCGTTAAAAGACTACCTCAATGAGGATAAGCAATTAAAAATCTCAATGAGTCATTCCGAAAATTATGTTACTTGCGTAGCAATATTGTATTCAAAATAGATTCTCTTCTGGTACTTCATCCCGGTAAACTATTTCCATATTTTTGTTGTTACTATTTTAATATTTATCCGAAAGGTCACTTTGAACGAAAAACGAGTAATTGTTGCAATGAGCGGTGGCGTTGATTCCTCCGTGGCAGCCGCTTTACTGCATAAGCAAGGTTATGAAGTAATAGGCATAACTATGAAAACATGGGGGTTTATGGAAGTCGGCGGCGCACCTAAACATGAATCCGGTTGTTGTTCTCTTGACGCTATTTTTGATGCCAAGAACGTTGCTAACTCTTTTGGAATACCTCATTACACTGTTGACTTCACCAAAGCATTTGAAGAAGCTGTAATTGATAACTTTGTTGATGAGTACTTGAATGGAAGAACTCCAAATCCGTGCGTGGTTTGTAATAGAAAAATTAAATGGGAAGAGCTTCTAAAAAAAGCTGATTCTCTTGATGCAAAATATGTTGCAACCGGGCATTATGCCATAGTGGAGCATAATCCGGAATCCGGCAGATATTCATTAAAACTTTCTCATGATTCAAAGAAAGACCAGACTTATGCTCTTTGGGGTTTAACACAAGAATCATTATCTCGTACAATCTTTCCATTAGGTGAACTTACTAAGGAAGAGGTTCGCAAACTTGCCGAGGAATTTGGACTTAAGACAGCAAAGAAGCCTGATAGTATGGAAATCTGTTTTGTGGCAGATGATAATTATGAAAGATTTCTTAGAGAACGAGTCCCGGAGTTGATCGATAAAGTTGAAGGTGGAGATTTTGTTTATCATGGTCAAAAAGTTGGTGAGCATAAGGGAATTCCATTTTATACAGTTGGGCAAAGACGCGGATTAGGGACATCTTTTGGCAAAAGAGTATATGTAAAAAGTATTGATGAAAAAACACAAATAGTTGAGTTAGGCGATAAAGAAGAACTGCTCGAAAACATGGTTTATGCCTGTGATATTAACTATGTAAGCATGGACATTTTGAAGCCGGATGAAATAGTGTTCGCAAAAATTAGGTATTCAGATAAAGCTGCGCCAGCAAGAGTCATCTACGCAGATAGTAAGAAAATTCAAATCAGTTACTTAGAACCGAAGAACGCTGTTACTCCCGGGCAGTCTATTGTTATTTATAACGAGCAAGGTTACGTACTTGCCGGCGGGATAATTGAAAAAATCCCAACAAATTTTTAACAATTCAATAATAACACTGAAGGATTAATACTCTTTCATTGTAGTAATCTTATTACGATATTTGCAAAGAACCTTGGATAAGGGATTACACGGAGGCAAGTCTTCGAACAAAAGAATGGAACAAATGGGTCGCTTAACGCGAGAGTTTTATTGCTTAATCAGAGTTACGAGCCGTTAACAGTCTGCAATGTTAAGAAAGCCGTTATTTTAATTGTTTTAGGCAAAGCGGAATTGATCGCCCCAAATGAAAAAAGAAATCTCCATACTGTTTCAATGACTTTCCCTTGGCCAAGTGTAATACGTTTAAGCGATTATATAAAAGTTCCTTATAAAAAATTGATTCTTACCCGCAGAAATATTTTACGCAGAGATAATCACAAATGTGTTTATTGCGGAAGAGGAGATTTACCACTTACGATTGATCATATTCATCCAAAATCGAAAGGTGGAGATGACAGCTGGGAAAACCTTGTTGCGGCTTGTATGCCATGCAATAACAAGAAAGGAGGCAGAACTCCGGAAGAAGCTGACATGAAACTGCGCGCAAAACCTTACGCACCGAATCATATTCACTTCATGACCAACAATTCCGGTCGGATTGACGAAACTTGGAAACCATATTTATTTCAATCCTAAGAATGAACTAAATTTTATTATTTTTACAGCCCATTAAAATAAACTTATTGAATATGCCGAAAAAAAGAATACTTAGCGGAATGCGTCCGACCGGTAAATTGCACATCGGTCATTATGTTGGTGCATTAGAAAACTGGATCAATCTCCAAAATGATTATGAAAGCTTTCATCTTATTGCTGATTACCATGTTTTAACAACTGGTTTAGCTACTGATGATATTTATCAGAATTCTATCGATATGGTTATAGATTGGCTTGCTGCCGGACTCGATCCAGTTAAAAGTCCATTTTTCCGCCAATCCCAGATCAAGGAACATACAGAGTTATTTCTCATTTTCTCGATGTTGGTGACTACTGCACGGCTAGAGCGCAATCCAACTTTGAAAGAGCAAGTCCGAGATTTGAATATTGAGAATGTAATTTATGGTCATCTTGGCTATCCCGTTCTTCAATCAGCTGATATTCTACTATATAAAGGTGATGCTGTGCCGGTTGGTGAAGATCAAGTTCCACATGTTGAAATTACTAGAGAGATTGCAAGAAAATTCAATAACCAGTATGGAATTGTTTTCCCCGAACCGGATGCATTGTTAACCAAGTTTGCTCGCTTACCCGGCTTAGATGGCGATGCTAAAATGAGCAAATCGCTAGGTAATACAATTCTACTTTCGGATGATGTAGAAACTGTAAAACAAAAACTGCGTAAAGCTGTAACAGATCCTCAAAAAGTTAGAAAGAATGATCCGGGCAGACCGGAAGTATGTTTAGTTTTCACTTATCACAAAAAGTTCAACAGCGAAGAGATTCTGGAAATTGAAACAAATTGCAAAGCCGGAACATTGGGCTGTGTTGATTGTAAACTGAAATGCGCTGCCAAGATGAATGAATGGTTAGCACCAATAATTGATAAGAGAAAGCATTACGAAGAAAACCTTAACGAGGTAAAGGAAATCTTGAGTGACGGCGAAACTAAAGGAAGAATAGTTGCGCAAGCAACAATGAGTGAAGTTCGCGAAAAAATGAAATTGGGTTAATGTGTATAAAATTCATCTAAATAGTTTTGAAGGTCCGTTAGATCTTCTGTTATTCTTCATCAAAAGAGATGAAATTGATATTTACGATATACCGATTTCACGAATCACTAAAGAGTTTATCGAGTATCTCCACCTTTTAGAGCAATTGGATCTGGAAGCTGCCGGCGAATTTATTTTGATGGCAGCAACATTAATGCAGATAAAAGTTAAGATGCTTCTCCCAAGAATTGTAGATGAAAAAGGTGAAGAAATTGATCCGCGCGCCGATCTTGTAAAAGCGCTTCTTGAATACAAGCGATATAAGGAAATGTCTGAAGAGCTTTCATTCATGGAAGCAAACCAGAGAAATTACATGTATCGTGGAAATTATGATTCAGATGCGAAAGAAACGCCGCCGGATTATGAAGTATTGTTAAAGAACATTTCGATTTATGATTTGATCAAAGCCTTCAAAAAAGTGTTGATGGATAAACCGGCTGAACCAGTTCACCAAATAAAAAAATGGAATGTTACAATTGATGAGCAGATGGAATATGTAACTTCGAGATTGAAAGAGAAACGTGAACTGAGCTTCCTCGAATTAATGGTAGACATGAGAGATAGAATTAAAATAGTAGTAACTTTTATTGCAATGCTGGAAATGGTTAAAGCGGGCACAGTTGGCTTGCGAGAATCAAGCATATTAAACGATTTTACAATTTACGCGACGGAAAATGGACAACATTTATAACTCGGTTATTGAGGCTCTAGTCTTTGCTAGTGATGAGCCTATTACACCACAAGAAATTATAAACGCAATTAAAGGTATTGATGGAATTGATACCGAAGTTGATGCTGACGAAATTGACGCCGCTGTTGGAGAGTTGAATCAAAAGTATGATGAAATTGGTAGCGCTTTTACAATTTTAAAAATTGCACACGGTTATTCATTTGCTACTCGTCCCAACAATGCAAAGTATGTAGGATATCTTTCCACAGAAAAGAGCAAAAGAAGATTGAGTAACGCTGCTTTAGAAACTTTGGCAATTATTGCATACAAGCAGCCCCTTACTAAACCGGAATTGGAAATGATTCGTGGTGTAAACTCAGATTATACTTTAAATACATTGCTGGAAAAAAATCTTGTCACAATTTCCGGTAGGGCTGAAACCGTAGGAAGACCATTACTCTATGCAACTACAGATGAGTTTCTAAAATATTTTGGTCTTCATACAATTAATGATCTTCCTAAGCCTCGTGAAATTGAAGAAATTATGAAAGATGAAGATTTCTTAGAGCAAAAGAGAAAAATTATGATGGGTGGTTTGGAAGAACAAGCTGAAGCTGAGGCAGAACTAGAAAGAGAAATCTCCGGTGAATCAGATGATGAAGGAGATGATTCAGATAATATTGAAGCTGAAGAAGAGATAAAAGAAGAGGAAGAAATAACCTCGTTTGAAGAAAATGAATTGGGAACGGATTTAGAAAATGAAAGTAAGACTGAATAGATTTCTTTCGGAGTCTGGTGTTGCCTCCAGAAGAAAATCTGAAGATTATATAAAAGAGGGGCGAGTAAGTGTAAATGGAAGATTAATTGTTGATTTAGGAACTTCTATTGATCCGGAAATCGATATTGTAAAAGTTGACGGCGAAAAAATTAAACCGGAAAAGAAGGTTTACTTTCTTCTGAATAAACCTAAAGGGTTTATAACGACGACCGAAGATGAAAAAGGAAGACGCACAGTTGTAGACTTAATAAAAACTACTGCTAAGATTTTCCCAGTTGGAAGATTAGACTACGATACTACCGGAGTACTATTAATTACCAACGATGGCGACTTTGCGAATTTCTTAATGCATCCAAGTAATAAAATCCCGCGGGAATACAAAGTTTCTTTAGATAAACCTATCGAGGATGAAAGCAGAACAAAACTTACAAAGGGAATTACCTTAGAGGGACGTAAAGGAAAATTTGAAAAAATCTTTTATGCTCACAAAGATTATAAAGACAAACTTGTTGTAACAACTGTGGAAGGTAGAAACCATTTTGTTAAGCGAATGTTTGAAGCGCTTGGCTATAATGTTAAAAAATTGGAAAGATTAACCTACGCGCATTTCAATACGAAGGGCATGCCTATTGGTTCTTACAGAAAGCTATCCGAACAAGAGATAAAAAGTGTTTATACAGAATACAGCCGTTAAAATAACAGCAATAATTTTATTGACTGTATCTTTTGCTTACGCTCAAGTAGCACAAAAAGATACTTTGAATGAGAAAAAGCAAACGCTAAACGTTAATGCATTAGCGGAACTTCGAGATCAGTTGGATGATTATTTTGGAGATCAGAGTTTTTCCAGCGCGTTTTGGGGCGTTATGATAAAATCTCTGAAGACCGGAGAAGTGATCTATAGGCGCAATTCTGATAAACTTTTTACACCAGCTTCAAATATGAAGCTCTTTACAAGTGCGGCGGCTTCTTTAATTCTTGGTGCTAACTATAAATATCAAACTTCTTTCTTTGCTAACGGAGAGTTCTTACGCGGAACATTGAAAGGTGATTTAATCATTCAAGGTTCCGGCGATCCAACTTTTTCAGATCGCTTTTATTCCGGCAGTCTGACGAAAGCTTTCGAGAACTGGGCAGATACTCTTAAAGCGAAAGGGATTTATGAAATAACCGGTGATATTTATGGCGATGATTCTTTTTTTGACAACTTAGGTTTCGGCAAAGGCTGGTCATTAGATTACGAATCAAGTTGGTTTGCATCTCCATCCGGCGCTCTCAGTTTTGATGATAACATTATTGAAATTAGAATAGATCCAAGTGAAAATAATTTTCCGGCGAAGATTTCAATTAGACCAGATACAAAATATGTAACTATTATTCCCAAAGTTATTACAGCAGATGAAAGCGCTGAATCAAATGTTAAGATCTCTCGAGCTCGTGGGAGTAATGTAATTACTGTAAGCGGTCAAATTGCCCAAGGATCTAAAACAATTATCGACCACGTTTCAATTTCCAATCCGACAATGTATTTTCTTACTGTTTTTACTGAAGTGATGAGGGAAAGAGGAATAATTGTACGAGGTAATCTCGCTCGCCTTGATGATGCTGAAAAAAATATTGATCAGAACAATCTTATTCCAATATTTAAGCATACTTCAGTACCTCTAAGGCTAATTTTGAGAGAAATGAACAAGAGCAGCAATAATTTTTATGCTGAACAAGTATTAAAGACAATCGGTTTAGAAGAAAATGATTTTGGTACGGTTGATAATGGTGTTAGGGCATGCAAAAATTTATTTAATGATATGGGAATTAATTCCGAAAGTATGATAATGGCAGATGGTTCCGGTCTTTCCAGATTGAATTTGGTAACACCTAGACAAATAGTAAACCTACTTACATATATGTACAAACATGAAGAGTTTGAAAAGTATTATGAATCGCTGCCAATTGCCGGTGTTGATGGAACAATGATAGATCGGATGAAACGTACTGTTGCAGAGAATAATGTTCATGCAAAACCGGGCTTTAATGAATTTGTTTCATCGCTTTCCGGGTATCTAAAAACAACTTCGGGTGAACCGATGGTTTTTTCCATAATAGTAAACAATTATTTAACACCGCCGGCTTTAGCAAATTATATTCAAGATAATGTTTGCCAGCGGCTTATAAATTTTAATAGAAACTAAATACACACGACGCCAATAGGAGGATAAATTGGAAAACGTAAACATGGAACAAGATTTAAATGCTTTAATGCAAAGACGCTTTGAAGAATTGCATGAGCTAAACGAAAAGGGTATTCCGGCTTTTGCTTACAGCTACGATGTCGATTCCTATTCAAAAGAAATAAAAGATAATTTTGAAAAGTATGATACGAAGGATGTTAAGGTTGCCGGTAGAATAATGGCAATTAGAAGAATGGGAAAAGCTTCTTTTGCACACTTACAAGATCATTATGGAAGAATCCAGATTTATATAAAGAAAGATGATGTTGGCGAATCTTACGACATTTTCAAATTGCTTGATATTGGCGACATTATTGGTGTAACTGGTTTTGTATTCAAAACAAAGACCGGCGAAACCTCTGTTCACGCAAAATCATTCCAGCTATTATCAAAATCAATTCGCCCTATTCCAATAGCTAAAGAACAAGTTGATGAGAACGGAAACAAAGTTGTTTTTGATCAATTCGCAGACAAAGAATTGCGTTACCGCCAACGTTACGTAGATTTAATTGTGAATCCGGAAGTGAAAGAAGTATTTGTTCAGCGCTCGAAAATAGTAACTGAGATTAGAAGATATTTAGATGCAAACGGATTGCTAGAAGTTGAAACACCAATTCTTCAACCACTTTATGGAGGTGCCTCAGCTAGACCATTTGTGACACATCATAATGCTTTAGATGTTGATTTGTATTTAAGAATTGCTGATGAGCTTTACTTGAAGAGATTGATAGTTGGCGGATTTGATGGTGTGTATGAGATCTCTAAAGATTTTAGAAATGAAGGAATGGATAGAACGCACAATCCGGAATTCACTATGCTGGAGTTATATGTTGCCTACAAAGATTATTTCTGGATGATGGAATTTGTTGAGAACATGGTTGCAAATATTGCGCAAAAAGTATTTGGCAAAACAGAATTCGAAATTGAAGGAAATATGATCAACTTCAATCCGCCATGGCAAAGAATTTCAATGGTAGATGAGTTAAAAGAAAAAGTAGGAGTTGATGTATTGGCTTCAACATCAGAAGAACTTATAAAAATTCTTAAGAGTAAACACGTTGATCTTGAAGGTGGAGAGAGCAAAGGTAAATTGATTGATCTGCTTTTTGAAGCGACGATTCAAAATAATTTAATTCAGCCGACTTTCGTTACAGATTATCCGGTAGAACTTTCTCCTCTAGCTAAAAAGCATAGAACAAGAGAAGGATTAGTAGAACGTTTTGAGGGATTTGTATTAGGCAGAGAAATATGTAACGCTTTCAGTGAATTGAATGATCCAATTGATCAAAAGAATAGATTTGAAGATCAGAATAAAATGAGAGAAGAAGGAGATGACGAAGCTCATCAGATTGATGATGATTTTGTTCGAGCCCTTGAATATGGAATGCCCCCAACTGCCGGACTTGGAATCGGCATCGATAGATTAGTAATGCTGCTGACTAATCAATCATCAATACGCGACGTACTTCTTTTCCCACAAATGAGACCGCAGAAGTAATATGAAAAAATTCTTAGGCATACTTCCGTACATAATACTCACGTTAATAGTGGGAATCTATCTTGGAATCAAGTTTAGCAGTTTTATTGCTTTTTCAGAAAACCAGAAACAAGCACAGAAGTTCTCCGAGGTTTTAGATTTCACAGAAAAGTATTATGTGGATTCGGTTGATGCTGAGAAATTAGTAGAAGATGCCATTCGCGGTATGTTTGATAATTTAGATCCTCATACTGCATACATAGATGTTAAAGAACAAAAATCTTCAGAAGAAGAATTCCGTGGCAACTTTGAAGGTATTGGAGTTGAGTTTCAAATAGTCAACGATACAATAACTGTTGTTTCGCCTATTACAAGCGGACCGAGCGAAGCGGTTGGAATTATATCCGGTGACCGCATTGTAAAGATTGATGGAATTAATTGTGTTAAGTGGAAAAGCGATCAAGTAATTAAGAAACTTAGAGGGAAGAAAGGTTCCGAAGTAATTCTTTCGATTTATCGCCCTTCAATAAAAACAGTTTCTGACTATAAAGTTATTCGTGATAAAATAAATCTTTACTCAGTCGATACTGCAATAATGACTGACAATCAAACCGGTTATATTAACATTACTAGATTTGCTGAAACTACTACTGAAGAAACTGTTGCTGCCTTAAAAAAACTTTCTACTCAAGGAATGAAACGCCTTGTTGTTGATCTAAGAAATAACCCGGGTGGATACCTTAATCAAGCTTATATGATTGCTGATATTTTCTTGAACGATGAAAAGATGATTGTATATACAAAATCGCGCAACGAAAGATTTAATGAAGAGTACAGAGCAAGCAAAGCTTATTCTTACGAGAAACTTCCATTAATTGTTCTTGTAAATGGCGGGACTGCCTCAGCTTCAGAAATTGTTAGCGGCGCTATTCAAGATTGGGATAGAGGTTTAATTGTTGGAGAGACTACATTTGGTAAAGGTTTGGTTCAGCGTCCCGTTGAATTATCCGATGGCTCAGCTGTAAGAATTACTATAGCTAAATACTATACACCAAGTGGACGCGAAATTCAAAGAACCTATAAAGACAAACGAAAATATTATGAAGAGATTTTAGGCAGAGAAGAAGCGGACAGCAACAATATTAATCACACTGCTGAGAAAGACTCTGTAAAACCTAAATACAAAACCAACGCTGGTAGAATAGTATATGGCGGCGGCGGTATTACACCAGATTTTATTGTAGATGCCGGTAAGATTTCCAACTATTCATATGAACTGCGCAAGAATAATGTTTATTATCAGTTTATAAGAGAATGGATGGATAAGAATGGCGAATCAATTAGAAATACATATAAAAACAATCTGAACGCATTTAATTCAAAGTTTAGTATTTCCGATCAGATAATGAATCAATTTGTACAGTTTGCAATAAAGCTGAAAGTAACATTTGACGAGAAAGGATATTCTTCTGATAAAGAAGCAATCAGATACCGGTTAAAAGCTTTTGTTGCACGTGATATATTCAAGAATGATGGCTGGTATCTAAGCCTTTTAAATAACGATAGGCAGTTCAAAAAAGCGATCAGTCATTTTAAGGAAGCCGAACAGATGAAAGGTTTACCAAAGTAACATGGATAGCACGATTAAAATAGATATTGCAAATAAGTACGGTAATGAAGTAAAGCTTTTGCCATACGAAAATACTTTTCCAAACTTGCACGAAACAGTTTTCCTTGCGTCGGGTTCTAAGGTAATTGGCGATGTAATTATTGGTAAAGATTCATCTATCTGGTACAATACTGTAGTAAGAGGAGATGTAAACTATATTCGCATCGGCGAAAAAACTAATGTGCAAGATTGCTCAATGCTTCACGTAACTAACAAGAAATTTCCTTTGATTATAGGGAATAAAGTTACGATCGGCCATAGCGTTACGCTTCATGGCTGTGTGCTAAAAGATTCTTGTCTAATTGGAATGAATGCTGTTGTGCTTGATGGAGCAGTAGTCGAAGTGAATTCTATGGTTGCTGCCGGATCTGTAGTTAGGCCTGGTTTCATTGTTCCAAACAGTAAATTGGTTGCTGGGGTTCCAGCCAAAGTAGTACGCGATCTTACTGAAGAAGAACTTCAAGAGTTTGAAAAATCTGCAGAGCGATATGTGAAGTATACTAAGACAACAGTTGCTTCTCTTATCGAATTTATTAATAAAATGGAACCCAAATGAAGAACATTAAGTTATTCTCCGAGAAGGGAATTAGACTTGAAAAGAAAACAGTTGATACACTTGTTCTGAAACTGCAAGCAGAGTTAGAATTTGAAATTGAATCGCTGGAATTCAACTTTGTTGGAACTGAGACTATTATAGAAATTAATAAAACACATTTAGATCACCATCATCCTACAGATATAATCACCTTTAATTATTCGGATGAAAAGCATAGTTTGGACGCCGAAATTTTTATTTCTGTGCCGGAAGCTATAGATAATTCTAAAAAGTATGCTGTAACTCCCGATAATGAATTGGGAAGATTGATTATTCACGGTATATTACACTTGTTAGGTTATGATGATACTACAGCTTCTAAGAAAAGAAAAATGAAAGTGGTTGAAAACGAATTAACAGAAAAGTACAAAAGATATACAAAAGGACTTCTTAAGAAATGACTTCCAAAATTGTTGATGTTTTAGCAAAAATATTAGAAGGGCTAAGCAACAATGCTTCTATTGAAGAAGTTAGCAAACGTTTGATTAACAGCAAAAAATATGATGAGAAACTGTTGAGTGCAGCATTCTCTTTGGTTTATGATAAAATATTATTAAGAACCAGCGTCAAAAAATTAGACACTCAGTTTGGTCAAAAAAGCACAAGGTTTTTATCTGAAGACGAAATAAGTTTTATTGGAGTTGAAAATTACAATTATCTTCTTCATCTAATGAATGTAGGTTTGATAGATTCATCTAACCTCGAGGCAATACTTAGTCAAATATCTTTATTTCCGGAATTGAGAGTTACACGCAAAGAAATTAATTGGATAATTCTTTTATCGTTAGTTGATTTTGATAGTGAATTGCTGCCTGGTAGCAGATTTCTTTTATACTCTTCCGATACAGTTAATTAAGGGCAATTAATGGGCAAAGATTTAATACTTGTAGAATCACCTTCCAAAGCGAAGACGATAAATAAATATGTTGGTAAAAGCTACGTTGTTGAAGCAACAGTTGGTCATATACGTAATCTTCCGAAAACAAAACTTGGCATTGATGTAGAGAATGGATTTACGCCAACTTTGTTAAATATTCGCGGCAAAGGCGATGTTATAAAAAAAATACGCTCGCTTGCTGCTAAGTCTGATAAAATTTATGTGGCGACAGATCCCGACCGTGAAGGGGAAGCAATTGCGCAAGACGTAGTTGATATTCTTGATGTAAAGCAGCATGAAAAAATTGAACGTGTGTTGTTTAACGAAATTACAAAGAAAGCTGTAAATGAAGCATTAAAAAATCCAATAAAAATTGATAGCCACTTAGTTATTTCTCAGCGTGCTCGTAGAGTAATGGATAGAATAATTGGTTACAAAGTTAGTCCATTTTTATGGCGTGCAGTTTTAGATTCCTCTGGCGGTTCTTTGTCTGCCGGAAGAGTCCAATCAGTTGCCCTTAGATTAATATGCGAAAGAGAAGAAGAAATTGAACGATTCATTCCTACAGAATATTGGTCTTTAGTTGCCATCTTCAAAACTGAAAAAGGGGATGAGTTTGCAGCTAAACTATATGAAGTGAGTGGTAAGCAAATTAAACTTCCTCCTAAACCTCAGATGACTCAAGAAGATTGGGATGAATTTTTCAAAACCAATTTTGCTATCTCTACTGCAGAAATTGCTAATAAAATATTCGAAATACTAAAGGCTAAGTCCAATTATACAATTAGCGATATTTCTAAGAAGGAAAGCAGAAAAAATCCT
>JBAYTN010000042.1:0-38122 GCA_041675645.1 Melioribacteraceae bacterium | reverse complement strand
ATCAAATCATCAGCACGTTTTTTCAACTAAACTCCTAAACTTGAGATGGAGCCGGTTTCTTTTTGAATACCGGTTTATACTTTTGAAGAAAATGAACCATAAGAATCATCAACACAATCATAACAACAGCAGCTAAAAGAGAATATGTTAGATTAAGCGACTTTGGCCAGAACATTGCAAAGCCGGGAATCCACGCACTGCCATATAAAATTATTACATGAACTGCGTAAACAACTAATGTATATCTGCCAACTTCTTGTATCAACTCTGGTATCCGCTTAAGCGAAACTGCAAGCAAAGACATTGCGCTGTTTAACAAAGTTACCACACCAAGACGCAGTAAAATAACAAAAGCATTGTCCGTAATAAAATATTTGTAGCCAATAAAATTCGACTGAATCAATGAAACTGTAAGTGCCAAGAGCAAAAACCCTATACCAAAAGCGCCTAGTTTATAACTAAAATTTTTCTTTGCGTAAACGCCCGGATTCTTAGCAAGGTATGTTCCCAAAATTGCACCGGCAAGAACATATCCGGTCCATGGGAAAAGTGGAAAAAGTGAACCGGTCCCGGCATAGAAATAAGCCGCAAAAGGAATGGGCATATAGTTAGCCCAATTGATGTATTCGGTTACATTCCAAATTAAAAAGAAGAAAGCTGCACCTAAAGAATAAACCAAATATTCATTCAGTTTTAGTTTTTCGGATAAATATGAAAAGAAGAGAGTGAATAAAAGTCCTATGCCGATTAAGTGAAGCGCGTCTATTGTGAAAAATGTAAGCCACTGCTCATGCGTTACTTGACTAAAATCAATCATTCTGTATGTAGGAAATCTGAGTAAATAAGCGGTAAGCATCAGAACTATAAAACGGCTCACCCCTTTTTTCACTCTTGGATTTTCGTTAAAAGGAAGATGTACCGAACGGAACAAATAAGTAAAAGCTACACCTGATGACACCATGAAAATTGGTGCTGTAAAACCGCGTATTGTTACCCAGAAGCCATAAATTAAAGAATCGTAGGTGCGGTACTCATCTGCAAGAAAAGCATCTATTGTGTGCCCTTGAACCATCATTATAACGGCGAAGGCGCGCATGAGGTCTATAAAGATTATTCTTTCACGGGTTTGTTTTGCCATTGATCTCTTTTAATAACTGCTTAAAAATAAATAAAGAATGGCATTAATTGAAGAGTTAGGCGAAAGTTGAGAGAAGAAAGTGGAAAGTTGGGAAACGGAAGAGGAAAAACGGGAAACGAAAAAGATGAAAGATTTTCGCTAAACTCTCATCCCGCAACAAAACTGCGGGACAGGCTTCTCACGTCTTCCGGCTTTTCTCATTTCATCAGTACAAACTTCTTCGTCTCGCTGAAACCGCCGGCTTGCAAGCGGTAAAAATAAACGCCCGAAGACAATTTATAATTTATAATTGAGAATTTAGAATTATATGTTCCAGCTTGCATAAATTCATCAACAAGAGTTGCTACTTCTCTTCCGAGCAGATCGTAAACTTTTAGTGTAACTAAACCGGAAGTTGGAAGCTGATAGTTGATTGTTGTCCCTGGGTTAAACGGGTTTGGGTAGTTTTGGGAAAGAGAAAATTCGCTTGGCAGATTTATTTTAATATCACTTGTATATGTTGCCCCGCCATTTGTAGTTAATAAGATTGTTCCTTTGTACCCAACAATGATACCCGTGTTAGCATCCACAAAAGAAACACATTGCAAATACTCTTTTGTTTCACTCGGTTGCTCACGCCAGTTTACTCCACCATTTGTAGTCCTTAAAATTAAACCGCCTTCGCCTACTATAGTACCATTATTAATATCAGTAAACATTACACTATTCAAATGCTTTTGAGTACCACTTGAAAGCGAGAGCCAAGATTCTCCGCCATCAGTAGTTTTAAGTATTGTCCCATACCAGCCAACCGCAAAGCTATTTAAAGAATCAGTTAGGCTAACACTTAATAATGGAGCCATTGTTCCTCTTGATTGATTTACCCATGTTTCGCCATTGTTAGTAGTTCTAATTATTGTGCTATAGGAGCCAACAGCAGAACCGTTATTAGAGTCGCAAAATGAAAGACAATTCAAGCCATAAGGAGGTAAGCCAGTAACTTGCGACCAAGTTATCCCCCCATTCGAAGTTTTAAAGATATTAGTGTTTCCTGCCACAATGCCATTTTCCGGACTAACTAACGAAACACTATATAGCCAACTTATTGAACCATTTGATGACAAGTTCCAAGTTGTACCACCATTAGTTGTGGTTAAGATTGTACCTCGTTCGCCAACTACCATACCATAATTTAAATCAGAAAACGAAACGTCAAATAAAGCATATTCTGTATTACTATCTTGTTTACTCCAACTTGATCCACCTGTTGTTGTTTTAAGTATTGTCCCTTTCCCTCCAACAATCCAGCCCACACTAGGCGTTACTAGTTCAACACTCAGTAAATCAACTTCTTGTATTGAAGCACTTAACTTAACCCACTGCGCATTAACAATAACCGGTAGTATAGCGATTAAGAAAAGAAAAGTTTTGGTTTTCATAACATCACCCCAAATAAAGGTTAGATACAGATAACAATATTTGTTCTGCTTCTAAAATCAGAATTACATCTTATAAAAGCAATGCAAATAAAAAAGTAGGCTTTAAATTCATTTTTAAGCAAAAAGGAAAAGCCCCGCATTTGCGAGGCTCTTCCTTAATCTTATTTCTTATCGCTGATAGCTGAACGCTGACAGCTGTTTCAATTCTTCGGGTGTTGTTCAACCCATTCGGTTAGATATTTAATAATCTCTTGCGTGGAAGTTCCGGGTGTAAACAGCATTCCAACACCTAGCTCTTTCAGTTTGTTCAAATCGCTTTCCGGAATAATTCCGCCGCCAAATAAAAGAATGTCTTCCACTTCCTTATCCTTCATCAATTGCAAAATGCGCGGGAAGATTGTCATGTGTGCGCCGGAAAGAATGCTTATTCCAATTGCGTGAACATCTTCTTGTATTGCGGCTTCAACAATCATTTCGGGTGTCTGGCGCAATCCGGTGTAGATTACTTCCATTCCGGCATCTCGTAATGCTGCGGCAACAACTTTAGCACCTCTATCGTGTCCATCTAATCCGGCTTTAGCTACTAGAACTCTAATCTTGCTATCCATCAATTTCTCCAATTTTTTCTACTCAAAAATAGCACGCCGGGGTTGAAAAGACAATTAGTAACTTACGTTATACGGTTTGTCATTCTGAACGGAACGCAGTGAAGTGAAGAATCTTTATTTTGCTTCAAACACCAACTCTAGTTCTTCGCTATTAGCGATAAGAAACTTCTGAAAAATAAACAAATGGAACGCGGATGACGCTGATTAAACGGATTAACGCAGAATATAATCCGTGTAAATCCGTGTAATCTGCGTTCTATTAAGTTTAGTTGATGTTTCTTCGCATTAATTTTTCAGAAGCCTAGATAAATTATTTTCTGTTCTGGCGTTCCAGAAATCGGCGGGCTAATTCCAGATCGCGCGGTGTATCAACGGAAAGACTATCATATTCTGTAACCACGATCTTCATCTTAAATCCATTTTCCAAAAACCGGAGCTGCTCAAGTTTTTCAATTTGTTCCAAGTCAGTTGGCTTTAGTGTAGTAAACTTAAGTAAAGTCTCGCGGCGGTAAACATAAAGACCAATGTGTTTATAAATATCAGCAGATTGAACCTTCTCAAGATTTGTCCTAGCATCCCGCACAAATGGAATTGGAGAACGTGAGAAATACATTGCGTAGTTATGATAATCAAAAACAACCTTTACAACTGCGGGAGATTTCATTTCTTCCACATTTGTAATTCTTCTTGCAAGTGTTGAAAGACTAACCTTATTGTCTATCCAAAGAGGTTCAATTGCCTGATCAATCATTTTCCCTTTAATAAAGGGTTCATCACCTTGAATGTTTACAATTATTTCAGCTTCGGGAATTTTTTCAACCACAAAAGCAATTCTGTCCGATCCGCTCGCACAGTCTTTCGGAGTCATATAAGCTTCGGCGCCAAAACTCTTAACAACTTGCAAAACTTTTTCGTCATCTACAGCAATTATTACTTTATCTAAAAGCTTGGATTTTTTAGCGCTGTTGTATGTATGCTGAATCATCGGTTTGCCGCCGATATCAGCAAGCGGCTTTCCCATTAAACGTGTCGATGCAAAGCGCGCGGGAATTATTCCTACAATCATTATTTATTCTGGAGTTATTGGTTAATTACTTTGGGAACTCTGAAAAACTCTTCCGTTTTGTTTGCAGCGTTCTTTAAAGCTTCTTCAGTTGTAATGGATGGTTTAAGTTCATCTTCGCGAAACACATTATTGTTTTCAACGGGATGAGAAAGAGGTTCAACATTCTCGGTATCAAGTTCATTTAACTTATCTACGTAAGCGAGAATATCGTTTAACTGATGCGTAAAATTTTCCAGCTCGTTTTCTTCAAACTTTAGTTTTGAAAGTGAAGCAATATATTCTACATCTTTTCTTGTAACAGACATTGTTTTCCTTTTACCAGCCCGGATAGTTTACTGAAACCGGATTTAAACTTCCGTGCATACGAATTGAAATTGTATGGTTTCTATATCCGCGTTTTGGACTTGTAACCGTAAGCATATAAAAGCTGCGAGAAAAACTTTCAAGATATGTTCTAATGTTAAGCAAGTATGAACTAAAATCGGCATTCAAGCTTCGGTTAAAGTATCCGGAAACACCTATCATTTTAAGAATATCTTCACGGAGATCTCCGGCATATCCCATTGTATAAACTCTTTTAGATGAAACCGCATTAGTTGCCTCTGCCAGCGAACGTTTTGCAGCAGTGTCATCACCATCGGAAAGGACAATCATAATTTGCTGCTTCACTTCACTAACAGTGTATGAGTTAACCATTGAACGGGCAACATCTGCAACTGCGCCGTTAAAATCTGTTGAAGCAACCCCTTGCTGTATGTTTCCTATTTCCAGTTTAGCTTGATCCGCCGTAACACCGGGAGGTGTAATAGAGCCAACCTGCGGAGAAAGATTTTCGCTGAATTGATAAATATTGAAATACGTTGTTAAAGAAGGAATTGATCCAAGGCGTGTAACAATTTCTGTCGCATCAGATTTCATTATAGGCAAACGATTGTTTGCTTTTAAACTTGTACTGTTATCTATAAGCAAGTGAACAGGTAATATTACTCGCGAAGCCGGCAACTGAGAAAAATTAACCTCAGCCTCGCGAAGTTGTTCGCCATCTTCAAGAACTTCAAATTGATCCTTAGTAAGATTCACAATTCCGTTTCCGGCTGCATCTGTTACCTGAAATATCACATTGATTATATGATCTTGGCTAACATTTGCCGGATCGTAATTAGTAGAATAATCGTGAACCTTAATTATGTTTGATGCAGATTGAGGAATATCTTCAGTTTGAAAATATTGTATGGGTGAATCCGTCCACGAACCTGTTGTATATAACGCACGGACTCTCCAAGCGTACCAAGTTGCATAAGAAAGCTGTCCGGTTGAATATGTAGTAGATGTTAATCCCAAAGCCTTTGGTGTTGTATTCCATGTAGTTGCAGTTGGCAAAATATTCTTTCCTGTTGTCGGTTCAAGAAATACTTCGAACACAGTTCCAATTGCAGCAGTAGTAGACCATTGAAGAGTTGTACCGAATGAAGAAATAGAAGTCGTTCCATCTTTTGGAGTAGAAAGCTGAAGCGCTGATGAGTTTGTAGTTGAATCTGTTGGAGTTGTTGTGTCATTGTTAAATGAGCAGCCTGATACAAGAAACATTGCTGCTAACACAATCCGGCTATATTTCATAATA
Organism: Melioribacteraceae bacterium; assembly: GCA_041675645.1. Lineage (GTDB taxonomy): Bacteria > Bacteroidota > Ignavibacteria > Ignavibacteriales > Melioribacteraceae > Stygiobacter. The sequence continues at coordinate 32,271 of JBAYTN010000042.1, read as the reverse complement.
ATTTCTTTCATAGAATTTCCAACTGATCTGCTTGTTCAAATATAAATAAAAATAATTAATGTAGGTATGATTAGAACTTTTCTTTGAAGAAGTGCTATCGTGTATAAACAAAAGAGCAGATCGCCCGGCTAACCAAACGTCTGCTCTGTACAATCAAATTTATTTTGAATCAAATTTGTCCGAATGAGTTCTTCTGTACCCAGCCTACTTTTCCATCGTTAAGACGAATTTTAGCCCACTCGCCAACAGCATCTTCTATGCTGAATTTTACACCTTCATGTATTACGAACGCATCGTTACTTTTTTGATCCGGCGATACCTTTGCAGAATAAGTTTGTTCAACCAAGATTCCATAATCGGTTGCGGCTTCGCGATTTATTCTGACAAATAAAATTACAACAAGCAGCATAAGTACAGATAGTGAAATTGATCCGCTCATAAATGAAATTCTTTGCAGGCGTCCGTTGCGAGAAAAGAAATAAACTGCAATGCTGGCAAGAAGAATCCAGAATACAGTTATTACAAAAACAGACCAACCGCTTATTCCAAAACTAGTCACCAATCCTTCCCACCAAGAAATAATAAACAGTTTTGGTATTTCCGAAATTTTATCAACCGTACGGGCATTTGCAATTCGCAAGTTGTAGGCTAAATCTTCATCGTTCGGTTCAATCTTTAATCCTCTTTCAAAGCAAAGAATTGATTTGCCAAGATTCCCCTCTTTGAAGTAAGCGTTGCCAAGATTATAGTAAAGTGCACCGCTCTCAAATCCTTGCGACAATATTTTTTCGTAAGTCACAATAGCTTCAGAGTAGTTCTGATCCTGGTAAAACTTATTTGCCTTAACCATCAATTGATCGGGTGTTTGAGCTGACACGTTGCCGACAGAAACGACTGATAATACAGCTAACAAGAAAATTCTAATCAGTTTCATTTCTTACCTCCAATCGTAGAATCCAGATCTACAATAACCTTTACCGTACTTTCATACATATCATTTGCGGCGGCTTGCATTTCTCCTTGAGGTGCAAAGCGGGCAAACTCGCATCGTTCAGCTATTTGCTTAACACGCTGAATCATTTCATCGTTAACACTTTTTCTCTGCAGTTTTTCAACCGCACCATCAAGAGTAAATTCTGATTTTTGAATTGAGAGTTTATCTTCTAAATAACCAAATAATGCAAATGAGATTTCTGAATAAAAATTTGTAGTCTGTTTAGAGTCAAGTGCCGCTTTAGCCAGCTTCAAACGTTTACGCGCTTCTTTTTCCGCCTTTTGAAACTTTAGAAGCTGAATGTTACCGTAAAGTTTATCCTGCTTGCTCTTATAAACAAATGCTCCAACCATTGCAAAGAAAGGAATTACAATCGAAAGCCAAAACCAAGGTTTAATAAATGATATTTCTTGCTTCGGTTCCAAATTGAAATTGGATAGTTTTATGAAGCGAATATCTTCGTTAAGAAGTTTAACATCCTCTTTATTAAAGTTACTTGAGGCAACTTCTCCACCTACACCTTGGCGAACATTTATTTTGAAGGTCTGAGACTTCAGAGTAACATACTTTTTAGTAGATGGATTGAAATAGCTAAACTCTACCGCCGGAATTTCTTTTGTTCCTACCGAGCGAGGGACGATTAAGTAATCCACAATTTTTTGTCCGGACACTAGAGAACCGCGGTTAATGTTTTCAACTGTCTTAGGTTCATACTTTTCAAAACCGCCCGGAAGTTGAAGCTGAGGAACATTGAGCAACTTAATATTTCCGCTTCCGCTTAAATTCATTCTTAGTGTTACACTTTCGTTTGTAGCAACATTATCCTTATCAAGTTCGGCTCTAAAAGTAAAATTACCAACCGCACCATTGAAAGAAGCCGGAGCTCCGGAAGGAAGCGGATCAACTTGAACTTTGAGTGTGTTGGATTTGGCAAGAAACTGAACCGTTTCCGATCTGCCGAAAAATGAATCATTGAAAAACTCATCAAACATATCATTGCCGGTACGTTTCTTTTTTACAATAACCGGAATGTTTAATTCAAAAGGAGTAACATTTAGAGTACCGGTTTTACTTGGAAATAAAGCAACTTGCTTAATCGTTGCAACTCTGAATCTCTCTCCGCGATACATTTCCAAATTAAAATTAATCTGTTTGATAGGTCCAATCTCCTCAGACCAGAAACCCTCATATGAAGGTAATTTCGTAATCTGAGGTGAAGCTATATTCAGCTTTGTGTAAAGTTTATAAACAACTGTAATCTGCTCGCCTTGAGTAACACGAGTTTTATTTGTTTCGGCAACAATAAAAACATTCTTTGCCAAATCTTGTTCGCTATATCCACTGCTGTTTGATTGCTGCTGTTGTTGTTGGGGTGATCCTTTTTCAACTTTAATTTTGATTGGTTGAGTAGAATATGCCTTTCCAGCATAATCAAGCGAAGCTGATCCAATTGTAAAATCTCCCATGTTCGCTGGCTGCAGAATGTAGGAGAATCCTATTGAGCCGCTTACTCTACCATTAATAATCTGCATGCTGGATGATTGATTTGGTCCGCTTAAGACTCTGAAGCCGGCAAAGTTAGGTGGACGAAAATTGCTGATATTATTTATGTCGCCACCCTCAAAATTGAAATCAACTTGGAATCGGTCGTTTTGACCAACTGTTGTTCTTTCGATTGAAGCAGAAAATTTTTGTGCGTATGAGTTTTGAATTACAGCACTTAAGAAAAACATACTCAACAAGAAAAAATATTTTGCACTGTTACTCATCACCAAACTCTTCTATTATTCTAATTACTAAATACTTTATACTAGCTACTAGTATTACCAGTCTTTATCAGTTGCGTAAGCTTTACCTTTTACTTTACGAAGCTTTTTCTGCATATCTTTTTCATTATTCTTCATTGCCTCTAGAATTCTCTGTGCTTCTTCTTTTGAAATCTGATTCTTTGGCTGAGGTTGCTGTTGCTGTTTCTGCTGATCCTTGTTCTGATCTTTTTGGTCTTGCTGATCTTGCTTCTGCTGCTGATCTTTATTCTGATCTTTATTTTTATCGTTCTTGTTTTGCTGATTCTGTTTGTTCTGATTTTGCTTCAGCATATTCAACGCATAAGAAAGATTGTACTTCGTTTCCAAATCGTTTGGATTGGTCTTAAGGGCGTTTTTGTAAGCGCCAATTCCATCCTCATATTTCTGCTGCTTTAGTAAAGCGTTGCCTATGTTATGAAAAGCTTTCGATTTCTTTTCTTTGTCGTCTGTCAAAGCCATTGAGTTTTTGTATGATTGAATCGCTTCGTCGTATCGGCCTTGCTTATAATAAGCGTCACCAAGATTGAAATGTCCTTGAAACAACTGCGGATCTTTTTCCAAACTTTTTTTGAATTTCACTTCGGCATCGGCAAATTTATTTTCTTTGTATAAATCTACACCGTCGTTATTCAAACTGCGTTTGCTTTGTGCAGAAACAGAGCCAAGCAATGCTAATCCAATAACAATTGCGGAACTAAATTTTCTCATCGGATTTCTCCTTTCCGCATCTTCTCAAATTTATCAAGCCATTTTGTTCTTTTTGAAGTCATCATAAACTCTGCGATCAATAAAAATATTGCCGGGAATAAAAGATAGTAGAAGCGGTCTTCATACTCAGTTACTTTTTTTGACCCATATTCCGATTCTTGAATCTTTGCCAAATCGTTGTAAATATTATCTAGCTCGTCTTCGGTATTGCTTCCACGATAATACTTGCCGTTCCCCTTTTCTGTTATAGTCTTCAAAGTAGCTTCATCAAGCTTGGTCAAAACTATATGTCCTTCACCATCTTTCTTATATCCAACTTGCGCGCCGCTCTCATTATACATCGGGATTGGAGTCCCCGATTGTGAACCAAAGCCAATTGCATAGATTGCAACATCTTTTGAGTTGGCTTCGTTAATCGCTCCGTCTATATTTCCTTCATGATCTTCACCGTCGGTTATAACAACAATAGCTTTCTTTGTACCGTCATCATAACGGAAAGACTTTAAAGCTAACTCTAACGCGGAGCCGATGTTTGTTCCGGGCTGCGGTACCGAATTAAAATCTACTGCATTCAGAAACAGATTTGCGGCTGAATAATCAGAAGTAAGAGGAAACTGAACAAATGCTTGTCCGGAAAAAACTATTAAGCCAATTCTGTCGCCTTCCAACTTTTGTATCAGCTTAGCAATTTCGAAACGTGCTTTTTCCAATCTACTCGGCTTAATATCCTCTGCAGCCATGCTTCGCGAAACATCCAATAGAATGTAAACATCAATTCCTACTTGCTTAACGTCTTCAATCTTAGTTCCAATCTGTGGATTGGCAACTGCAAGAATTAACAAAGTTAATGCGAACAAGAAGACGCCAAACTTAATTGCAGATTTAAATAAACTTCTTTCCGGAAAAATAACTTTGTGAAGTTTTGTTCCGGCAAATTTCTCCATCAGCTTATTCTGATTCTTCTGCAAATACCAATACAATACAGCCAGCGCCGGTATTAGCCACAAGAAATACAATATTGTACTATGTCCAAATCGAATCACGGTAATCTTTTCAAGTAAGTTTTTGATAATCCAACTTCTATAAACAATAAAAGCATTCCAGCCAGAGCCCAATTGAAAAACAATTCCTTTGCATGGCGGTACGATGTAACTTCAACGCGTGTTTTCTCAAGATGATCTATCTCATCGTAAATTTCTGCAAGTTTACGGTTGTTTGTAGCACGGAAATATTTTCCGCCGGTTGTAGAAGCAATCTGCTTCAGAATGTTTTCATCAATTTCTACTGGCACCATTTGATAACGAATGCCGAATGGAGTTTGAAACGGATAAGGAGCTTGTCCAATCGTTCCAACGCCAATTGAATATATTCTTATTCCAAATTTTTGCGCGATCTGAGCTGCGGTTAGCGGATCAATGTGACCGGCATTGTTAACACCATCGGTCAACAAGATCATTACTTTACTTTTGGCTTTGCTGTCTTTCAATCTGTTAACACCGTTAGCAATTGCGTTACCAATCGCGGTTCCATCCTCTATCATCCCCATCTGAATATCTTTAAGAAGATTTCTCAAGACCGAATAATCGATTGTTAGCGGGCACTGTGTAAAACTTTCACCGGAGAAAATCACCAAACCAATTTTATCAACGGTTCTTCCTTTGATAAACTCATCTATAACTTTTTTTGCTGCATCAAGACGGTTAGGTTTAAAATCCTCTGCCAGCATACTTCCGGAGATATCAAGAACCATTGCGATGTCAATTCCTTCGGTATAAAAGTTCTCGCCGCTGCTGAAACTTTGCGGACGTGCTGCTGCAATAATTAAAAATGTTAAACCAAGCAGACGAATATATGATGGTACGTGAGCCAGCTTCTCTCTCAACGTAACCGGCGCTTTACCAAAAATCTGTAATGATGAGAACGTTACATCCGGAGTAATTTTTTCTTTCTTCTTCCAATACCAATAAGCGAGCGCTGGTATTGCAAGCAATAGAATTAAAACATATGGATATGCAAATGATACATCACTGAACATTTGCTTCTCCTTCTTGAACCGGTTTTGGAGGAGCTGGAATTGTCAGCTTCACCATCTCATAAGCTTGTGTCATCATTTCATCATTGATATGTGGCATAGGTTCAAACTTTGCGAACTTTACCAAATCTGCATTACTGAAAAATTTATCTGCTGTTTCTACAATTACTTTTCCCTCTTCCAAATAACTAAGCACCGGAAGAATTTCAGACGATGGCATTTCAAGTGCGCGGAAATTAAAACGCTTTTCAAAATACTCGCGTACAATTTCGGTTACTTCACTATGAAATTCTTTCACTTTTCCATTTTGCCAAAGTTTCTTTTGACCAAGTTCATCAAGTTTAGCAAGAGCAATGTCGTATGGAGGAATGATTACTTCCGGCTTTAATTCAATCTTGCCTTCTTTTCTCTTCTTCCAATATTTATATAAGTAATAACCGCCAATAGCTAAACCAACTGTTCCCACAACTACCAACAATATAATCCACCAAGGCAAAGGAATTGTATAAGGTTCTTTCACATCACGTATATCTTCTTGCTGATTGACTTGGAGTTTGTTGATTGTAATTGTTATAGGGGTTGTAGCTAAGAACTTCTTCTCTCCGCTTTTTCCTTCAGAGTATTCAATATTTAATGAAGGAATAGTTACTTGGGCTGAATCGTATTTAGAAAAAATGAATTTATGATATTCTACAATTTTGCCGTCAACTTCTTTTTTATCAACAGGTAGCGTTTGAATGTAGTCAAGGACTTTTATGCTGTCCTTTACCGGGGGAAGTTTAATTGAAATACTTTTGTCGTAACGCGCTTCAATAATTAATGTAATGTAATCGCCAACTTGATAAACAGTTGTGTCCGTAGAAACAGCAACAGAAATTGTCTGTGCTTTAAGTGAGATAACGGCAAAACTTAAAAGTAGAAAAGTGAATCGGAATACTTTTACCATCTTTTCTCCCTCTGCTTAAAGAAATCTACCAGCGGTTTTACATATGATTGAGATGTTTCAATTTCTATTGAGTCCAAACGGCTGGAAAGGAAAAGCTGTTTGCGGCTCTGATTCCATTTTTTCGTATGCTCAACAACTGTCTTTTGAACTGCTTTATCATTAGTGTCTAAATAACGAATCTCACCGGTTTCCGCATCTCTGAATTTCACCAATCCGGCATCGAACAATGCTTTCTCTCTTTGATCTTGAAGCACTACACCAATCAAATCGTGTTTGCGCCCAACTATCTTTAGAATTTTATCGTAGCCGCAATCAATAAAGTCGGAGATCAAAAACACAATTGCTTTTTTCTTAATTGTATGATTGAAATACTCTAATGCGCCTTTAAGATTGGTTTGATTACCTTCCGGTTCAAATTGCAAAACTTCCCGAATGATTCTTAGAGAGTGAGTCTTTCCCTTTTTAGGAGGAATGAATTTTTCGATGCGGTCGGTAAAAAGAATTAAACCAACCTTATCATTATTCTTTAATGCTGAAAAAGCCAGAATAGAACTTAATTCCGCGGCAATCTGCTGCTTTGTTTTTTCAACCGAACCGAAACCGAGTGAACCGCTCATATCAACAAGAAGCATTACGGTAAGTTCGCGTTCCTCTTCAAAAATCTTTACATAAGGATGACCAAACCGTGCGGTAACATTCCAGTCGATATTTCTTATATCATCGCCAAAATCATATTCGCGCACTTCGGAGAATTCCATTCCGCGCCCTTTGAACACAGAATGATATTCACCGCTGAAGACTTCGTTTACAAGTCCTCTTGTGCGAATCTCTATTTGCTTTACTTGTTTAAGTAATTCTTTTGTTATCATAGAAAGCTCTCAGCTTTCGGCTATCGGCTTTCAGCTAAACGCTGACCGCTGATGGCAGAATGCTATTAAGGTACTTCAACTCTGTTCAAAATTTTAGTGATAATTGTTTCGGAAGTTATATCCTCAGCTTCTGCTTCATAAGTAACTGCGATTCTATGACGAAGCACATCCATACAAATTGAGCGTACATCTTCCGGAATTACATAACCTCTGCGGCGGATGAATGCCATTGCACGAGCACCTAGAGCCAAATTAATTGTTGCACGCGGTGAACCGCCATAACTGATTAAGTCAGTCAATTCATCCAAACCAAAATCTTTTGGAGAACGTGTGGCAAAGACTATATCAAGAATATATTTTTCAATTTTTTCATCAACATAAATTTCGTTAACAAGCTTGCGTGCGCGAAGAATATCATCCGGAGTTATTACAGCGTTGATTGCCTGAACTGTTCCAGAAGTATTTAACCTCATAATTTTTTGTTCTTCTTCGCGGGAAGGGTAAGTAATCTTAACCTTCAGCATGAAACGATCCACTTGCGCTTCCGGTAAAGGATATGTTCCCTCTTGTTCAATCGGATTTTGTGTAGCGAGAACCAAGAACGGCTCATCAAGTTTAAAAGTGTTTTCGCCGATTGTTACTTGGCGCTCTTGCATAGCTTCAAGAAGCGCGCTTTGCACTTTTGCGGGAGCGCGGTTAATTTCATCGGCAAGAATGAAGTTTGCGAAAACCGGACCTTTCTTTATCGCAAAATTTCCATCTTTCTGATTGTAGATCATAGTTCCGAGCAAATCTGCCGGAAGTAGATCGGGTGTAAATTGTATGCGCTGGAATTTCGCTTTCATTGCTGAAGCGAGAGATTTAATGGCGAGTGTTTTTGCTAGTCCGGGAACGCCTTCTAATAAAACGTGTCCGTTGCCAAGAAGACCAACTACAAGTCTCTCCAGCATTTGTTTCTGTCCAACTATGGTTTTGCCAACTTCGTTGAAAAGAACATCAATAAACTCACTCTCTTTTCTGATTTTCTCGTTGAGTGCTGTAATATCCAAGGTTTCCCTCACTGATTTTTAATTTCTTGTGCCTTCTACAAACCGAAACGTTCTCCGGTTTCGTAAAAAATGTTAAAAACTGTTAAAGTATTTTTTTGCGGGACAAATATAAAAAATGAGGCACAGATTTTTCACTAATAATCTGTGCCTTCCGGGGGTTACTTTTTAACTCTTAACGCGCAAAATTTTAGATAAGAGGTTTCATCCATAGCCGGAAGCGAGGGATGGTCTAGCGAAGCACCATTAGTATAAATTAGCTGGATCTGCTTCTCCGCTTTAATTGAGGCGGCACGTATAACGGAAACAAACTCATCTCTCTTTAAGTGATGCGAACATGAGGAGGTAAATACGAAACCATCCTCATTTACCACTTCCATTGCCAAGCGGTTTAATTTCTCATAAGCTTTTGCTGCCTTAGGCAGATTCTTTTTACTCTTAGCGAATGCCGGTGGATCGATGTTTACAATATCGAACTTCTTCTTTTCGGCGACACACTTTTCCAGATAATCAAAAACATCCATGCAGACATATTCTGCTTCATTCGTAAGCTCATTTAGAGCACGGTTATTTTTTACATTTTCAATTTCATTAGCGGAAGAATCCACAAAAGTAACTTGTGCGGCTCCATTTACCGCAGCGTGAAGACCAAATCCGCCGGAATTGCAAAAGCAGTCAAGTACCGTTTTTTCTTTACAGAACTTGCCCATATACTCTCTGTTGTCGCACTGATCAAAATAGAATCCGGTTTTCTGCCCCTTCTCAAAATTGATTTTGTACTTCAACTTACCGTCGGTAATTACATCCTCTTCCGCGGCTCCTAAATAAACAGCATCCTCTACCGGCAAACCTTCAAGTGTGCGGAAGTACTCATCATGCTTTGTAAAAATGTTTTTTGCGCCGAGTTTATTTTGCAAAGTGTTTACTACAACTCCAATATTTTTTTCGATTCCGGCAGAATACACTTGCAGAACAAACGTGTCATTATATTTATCAATTATAAGTCCGGGGAGAAAATCACTCTCGCTGAAAACCAAACGGAATGAATCGCGGTTTGCGTAAACCGACTTGCGGTAATTGTAAGCAGAAACAATCCGCTCCTCAATTACTTCATCCAAAGAACTGCTTTCTTTATTTGATATAACACGAACCGCGATCAACGAGTTTGCATTGTAAAATCCGTTGGCAATAAAACTTCCTCTTGAATCGTATATTTGAACAAGATCGCCGGTTTGAGGTGAATCTTCTCTTTTATCAATTTCGTTGCTGAATACCCATAGATGTCCTTGACGAATTCGTCTTTCTTCATTTTTCTTTAAAATCACTTTTGCCATTGTTTAACCTTTTGTTAATGCAAAGATACTTCACTTTAGGCTCAATCCGGCATCATTTTGGTATCTTTACGGCGAAATTATTAGAGAACTTGAGAAAAGCATTATGTTAGAACCGAAAGAGGCACTTACTAAATATTTTGGACACGACAATTTCCGCGGCAAGCAAGAAGCTATTGTTAACCGTCTGGTTACAGAAAAGAAGCATTCTTTAGTACTGATGCCTACCGGCGGGGGCAAATCGATATGCTACCAGCTGCCTTCGCTACTTTTCGATGGAGGGACAATTGTTATTAGTCCGTTGATAGCTTTGATGCAAGACCAAGTTGATGCGCTAAAGAAGAAAAACATTCCGGCAGAGTTTATAAATTCTACAGTAAAGCCGGAACAGCGCCGGGAGAGACTAAAGAAATTTGTTGATGGAAAAGCGAAACTGCTTTATGTAACTCCGGAGCGATTCCGCAAAAAGGAGTTTATTGATGCGATCGCTCAATCAAATATTTCTATGCTGGCTGTTGATGAAGCCCATTGTATAAGTGAGTGGGGACATGATTTCCGCCCCGATTATTCCCGCATTGCCGAATTCCGTGCACTGATGAATAATCCTTTGACAATTGCCTTAACCGCAACAGCAACACCGGAAGTTCAGAAGGATATTATTTCCAAACTTGGTTTAACAAAAAATGATATTAAGATATTTCATGAAGGAATTGAGCGCCCGAATCTAAGACTTGAAACAACCGATATTTATGACGAAAAAGAAACCCTCGCGGCAATCTTCAAAGTGCTGGATAATTATAAAGGTGCCGGCATAATTTATTTTGCATTAATTAAGAAACTGGAATACTATTCTCAAATTCTCCGCGATAAAGGTTATGCACACAGCATTTATCATGGCAAGCTGGAAGCGCAAGATAGAAAGAGAACACAGCGCTATTTTCTTTCCGGCAAACAGAATTTAATTCTCGCAACCAACGCCTTTGGAATGGGAATAGATAAACCGGATATTCGTTTCGTTGTACATGCGGAAGTTCCCTCTTCAATTGAATCCTATTATCAAGAAATTGGAAGAGCCGGTAGAGATGGTAAACCTTCTCTTTGCATGATGCTTTACAATCAGCAAGATCTTTATACACAGATGGAATTTATTAAGTGGGCGAATCCAAATGCCGATTACTACTCCCGTATGTTTGATCTTATAAAAGGTCAGCCGCAAGTTGTTAACGCTGAGGGTTTGGATTTTCTGCGCGAACAGATGAGCTGGAAAGACAAGAGTGATTTCCGGGTTGAAACTGTTCTTGCAATGCTGGATCGTTACGGCGTTACGGAAGGAACTATTGAAACAAAAGATTTAAAAATTGTAGATGAACTCCCCCACGAACTGCACGAAGAAAAACATCTCGGCGCAAAATTGATGAGCGACAACAAAAAACTCCTTTCTGTTGTTAATTACTTCAAGTCAATTACATGCCGGAGAGTTTTTATCTCCGAATATTTTGGCTTTAACGATGAGAAGCCGTGCGGCAACTGCGATTCTTGCGAATAATTAAATACAATTACTCCGCGCTAAAGAATATCTCCTTTCCTTCGAAGATAAGTTGCGAACCGAATGGAAATAATGACTACAAAACAAATACAAAAAGAATTTCTTACCGAAGCTGATGAATTGCTGAGTCTCCTTCATCACGATAATTTGGTAATTATCGATACCCGCGAGCCGGAAGATTATATCATTTCCCATATTCCCGGCGCTTTTAATCTTTACGATATTTTCACCTATCTGGCTACTAAAGAAAACGGCGGATATGAAGCCATGCGTAAAACATTTGCCCGGTTGTTTGGAACGGTCGGGATAAATAGTAATAAGAAAGTTGTTGTTTATGAAGATGCAATGGATAATGGCTACGGAAGATCTTGCCGTGGTTTATTCCTTCTTAAATATCTTGGTCACAAAAATGTTACTGTGCTTCACGGCGGATTTCAAGCATGGCTTATGAAAAATTATCCTACTACAAAAGAAATCCCGGTTCCGGCACAAAAAGATTTTGTCGTTTCAATTGATAATTCCATGATTGTTAATACAGAAGAGATGTTGGAAGCACTAAATAATCCAAACATTACAATTTTAGATGTCCGTGACCATGCAGAATGGATTGGGGTAAGTTCTTCTCCATACGGACCCAACTTCGCTCCCCGTAAAGGAAGGCTTCCCGGCGCTAAATGGCTTGAGTGGTACAACATGATGAAAAATGTAAATTCAATTCCATGGTTTAAGGAACCGGAAGAGTTAAAAAAACTTTTTGCAGAAGTCGGCGTAACGCCCGAATGCAATGTTATCATTTACTGTTTCAAAGGTGCTAGAACATCAAATGTTTATATCTGTTTGAAAATGGCTGGAATTAAAAATGTGAAGTGTTACTTCTCAGCGTGGAATGATTGGTCGCGCGATTTTAGTTTGCCGATTGAAACCGGCTATCCAAAACACAGTTAATCTTTGCTTGAACCTTGTCCCTTGCACCTAAATACTATACTTCTTTTTCATCCAATCGTAAGCGGCATTAATCTGCTTTGTTTTTACTTCGGCTAAAATCTTCAGTTCTTCTCCCAAATCAAATACTTTATCTGGATGATACTTGGCAATAAGCTCCAAATATTTTTTTCTGATGTATGTCTTGGAAACCTTTCCGGTTAGCCCAAGTACTTGTCCGTAATGTTTCGCTTTCTCAAAATCTGTAGCTCGTGTAGAATCAAACTCATCGCGCTTGCTAGAAGTGTTGCTCTCGAACCGCTCATACCGTTCATATTTTTCGTAGCGTTCGTAACTATGATAATGGAAATTTCCTTGCTGCTGCTTCTTTTCCCCTTTTGTTTCACCTTGTTTCTTACGGTGCGTTTTCTGCCTAAAGTATGCGCCTACAACTTTATGTACGGATGTATATAAGTCCGATGAATTATCTCCCATATTAAAAAGATAATCGAGCAGACAAATATTTACTTCTCGCCAATCTGTTGAATTGAGTTTCAGTGAATTTTCAACAAGAAAACTTTTAATACTTTTTTCAGTAATGTTAGGACGGATTTTCTTCAACCGATTGTCTTCCATTACCGGTGTTACAACTTTAAGAAGAGAGTTTACCCAATCATCTTTTGCCGAATCGTTAATAAGCGTATGAAGAATCATGAACTCGCTGTAAACGGAATCGGCACTTACCGTTTTATTTAAGAATGGAGAATAAGAGACGCACTGAAGATGTCCGTAGGTAGTAAATGCTAATTCATTAAGTGTTTGGTCGGTGTCTATATCGAACCACTTCTTAAAGATGTTATCGGAAATTTGAAGTGTGAATGTGCTTCTTAATTTGTAGCTGGATTTGAAACTGCTGCCAAGATATTCGTTCGAAAAGTTTGTCAGCCCCGTTTGTACTTGTCCAATTGCGCTCCAAATGCGAGTGTAAATCTCATCATAAACCACATAAGCATCGTCGTACTTGCCTTGCTCAAATAGATTATCTGCAATTTCTCTAATCTTTCTAACGTTCATTTAGCATTTGGATAATATTCATAAAACTCTTTGGTTTATTATCGAAAATTATTGCCTTTCCTTAATTCAATATAGCTCAATTGTCTTTTAAAGAACATATCAAATTGTTGTACGTCTAAAAACTTGAAATCCCAAATTCTGTGTAATTTTGCAATGTTATTCATGGAGACCTATGAAAAAGCTATTCATATTTTTTACTTCAATTGTTTTATTAACTACAATTCTAACATTAACCGGATGTAGCAAATCTTCACCGGTAGAAACAAAAATAACTACAAAAGACATTTTAACCGGATGCACGTGGCAAGTAAGCAAAGTTTACGATGTTACAAACAATGGAAGAACCGACATAACTTTTTATTTTTCCAACGTATATCAAACATTTTATTCGAACGGCACTTACGCCGCATCTGTACAAAACGGCAACTGGGAGCTTAGTCAAGATGAATTAACAATCATTTTCGATAAAGGAACTTTGACCCAAATTTCCGTTTCTATTCTGGAAATAAGCAAAGAAAAACTGAAAATTAAAATGCCTTACATTAGCGGTTCTTCTATAGTTATTATCGAAATTGAATTTCTACCCGCCGCTGGATTAAATTATTCCCCGATTACGAATTTCGATGCTCTCTGGAAAGAGTTTGATGCCCGCTATTCCTTCTTCGTTATTAAAAAAATTAACTGGGATTCGCTCTACACAGTTTACCGCGCTAAAATAACCGAGCAGACAACCGAGCAGCAGTTGTTTTCCGTTATGTCTTCCATGATTGCAAATCTAAAAGACGGACACGCAACACTAACCGCTCCTTTTGCCAATTACGGATATAACTATTACGAAAAATACCCGAAGAACTTTATAAGTACGCAAGCTATCACACCGTATCTTTCTAAAGATTACGGAACATTGGCCGATGGAAAACTGCGCTTCGGAAAAATTGAGAATAATATCGGCTACATTTATATAGGCCCAAATCTTTCCGGCTCCACTTCGGTTTGGAGTAATGCTATTGATGTTATAATTGACTCGCTGAAAAACACAAAAGGAATTATTGTTGATATACGAAGCAACGGCGGAGGAAGCGACGCACTGGGCAAAATTGTTGCTTCACGTTTTACTGCCGAGACCAGAATTTATAATTACATCTCTTTTAGAAACGGAACAAAGCATACCGATTTTACTCCGCTGGTAAGCGATGTAATTTCTCCGGCCGGAAAAATTCAATACACAAAACCGGTTGCCTACTTAACCAACCGGGAAAATTTCAGCTCCGCCGAAGGAACAACTTTAATGTTCCGCGTTTTACCAAATGTTACAACAATCGGAGATACTACCGGCGGCGGCTCTGCTAATCCGATAACTCTAAAACTTCCTAACGGATGGAGCTATAGAGTTTCGCGATGGATTCAATACACTGCCGATAAAAAGGTTTTTGAAGGAGTGGGACTGGCGCCCGATATTCCGGTTACAATTAGTCAAGCAGATTTTAATTCCGGCAAAGACGCTATACTAGAAAGAGCGGTTCAATACATTAAGAATAAATGACTTTTGCAGAATTGAGGGTCTAGTTATTTATATTTGAGCCCTCTAATAAAACAAATAGGAAAAACATGCGTAATAAATTTTTTATGGCTATAATGTTGATTGTGCTCACCGTTATAGGATGTTCTAAGAAAGAAGAACCGAAAGCAGAAGCTGCAAAACCGGCAGTTAAAGCCGCACACGAAGTTACAGTTCAAGAAGTTGTTCAAGTTACAACTTATACGTACATCCGCGTTAAAGAAGGTGATAAAGAATACTGGATGGCCGCACCAAAAGCAGAAATTAAGGAAGGTGAAGTTCTTACTTACGAACAAGCTATGGAAATGAAAAATTTCGAGAGCAAGGACCTAAAGAAAACCTTCGAGACAATTTACTTCGTTGATAAACTTGATTCCAAACTTGGTGTCGGCACAATGAATCAGCCAATGAAGCCAACAATCACACAAGAAAATATTAAAATAGAAAAAGCAGCCGGCGGAATTACTATTGCACAGCTTTTTGCAAACCCATCTGCTTACCAAAACAAAACAGTTACCTTAAAAGGCAAAGTAGTAAAATTGAATACCGGCATAATGGGAAAGAACTGGCTTCACATTCAAGACGGTACAAAGAGCGGCGAAGACTTTGATTTAACCGTAACCACTCAAGATATGGTTGCTAAAGATCAAATTGTTACCGTTACCGGCAAGATTGTACTAAACAAAGATTTCGGCTACGGATACAGCTACAAAGTATTGCTGGAAGATGCCAAAGTTCAAGGTGGCAAAGACCCTCATAAAATGATGAGCATGTAATCCAATCTTAATCTTGAACTTACTCATGATCTTGATCCGCTTGAAAGAAGATCATGAGTAAGTTCAAGAGCATGTTCAAGAAAGATCCACTTCTTTCTTCTCCTTCTTCCCTATTTACATCTTTTCCGTTTTGCAGTAAGTTGCAAATGCATGAAACGTAAAATCATTCCATATAATCCTATCTTAAAAGAGCGTGCGCGCATGTTGCGCAATAACAGCACACAGACAGAAATTTATCTATGGAATCATCTTAAGAAAAAACAAATGCGCGGTTTTGATTTTGACCGTCAGCGCCCGATTGACAATTACATTGTTGATTTCTACTGCAAAGATTTGCAGCTGGCTATTGAGATTGATGGTGAAAGTCATGTTGGTAATGAAAAGTATGACGAGGAAAGGCAAAAGAAGTTGGAATCTCTCGGTGTCCGCTTTCTCCGTTTTGATGATGAAGTAATTCGTTACGATCTTGACGGTGTTGTAAAGGCAATTGAAAGATGGATTGATGAGAATAGATAGTTGGGTTGCAATACTTGCATTGTTGACCCACCCCACTTTCCCCTCCCATGGAGGGGACAACATGTAAGGTCTTTCCTCTTATGGAGGGAAAACTGTAAAAGCTTGAATGTGCAATCCCCTCCTCCGGAGGGGAAAGTGGGGTGGGTACTAACACCAACAACAAAACCACGCCCCCGCAAACACTACTATTTACATCTTTTCCGTTTTGTGGTAAGTTGGGAATGAAAAAACTGAGGGGTCAGTATGTTTGAAGAAGTTAAAAAATCTATTCAATCAATATTGTACGAACGAATCTCAAGTCCGTTCTCCGGTGCGTTCATTCTATCTTGGTTCGTTTGGAATTGGAAGCTCATTTATTACTTGATAACAGTAAATAACAAATTACCTTTTAATGAAAGAATACTTTTCATCGAGCAAAACTTCATTGATTGGATGACCACTTTACTTTATCCCATTCTCTCAGCAACTTTCTTTGTAGTTATATATCCATTTGTAACTACTGGAGCAATGTATGTTTGGTTAAGGCACAAGAAATGGCAAAATGAGCTAAAGAATAAAATTGAAAATCTACAATTAATACCATTAGATAAATCAATTGCTCTTCGATTAGAAATGAAAAACCAATCCACGCTTTTCCAAGCTCTACTAGAGGGGAAGGATAGCGAAATAGAAGGTTATAAAAAAAAAGTTGATGAACTAAAACAAAAATTAGACTCCCAAACCGTTGACACCGAAGTTGGCATAGAAAGAAAAGTGGGGACTGAAAGTGCTATTCACAAAGTTGGCGAAGTAATGAGCAACATTTATACCCTAACAAAAGAACAAAATGAGTTTGAGCAAATACTCGACAATCCACTTTCTAGTAATTTAAAAGGGTTGATTGAAATTGTTACAAAAAATTTAACTCAGGGAGTTATGCCAACAAAAGTAATTAGTTTTTTTGAGTCAAGTGATATAATTCAGAAGAATCCAAACAATTCAAAACTCTATTTGTGGACAGAAAAAGGGAAAAGATTTTTAAATTATTATTATAAAAAAGAATATAAGGAACAATAATGGCAGCACCGGAAATCAATAAAGTAATTTATTCAATGATTGGAGTAAGCAAGTACTACAATCAAAAAGCTGTATTAAAAAACATATACCTCTCATATTTCTACAGCGCAAAGATTGGCGTGCTCGGTCTAAACGGATCGGGTAAAACCTCTCTGCTACGCATTCTTGCCGGAACAGACAAAGACTTTAACGGCGAGACTGCAATCTCCCCCGGCTTTACAGTTGGAATTCTTGAGCAAGAACCAATTCTTGACGATACCAAAACTGTAAAAGACATAGTTCAAGAAGGCGTGCAAGAAATTGTTGATGTGCTTGCTGAGTATGATGAAATAAACGCAAAGTTTGCCGAACCAATGAGCGACGACGAAATGAATGATCTTCTCGAACGCCAAGGTAAAGTTCAAGATAAACTTGATTCAATGAACGTGTGGGACCTAGATGCCAGACTCGATCTTGCAATGGATGTTCTCAACTGTCCTCCCAGCGATACTCCGGTAAAAGTTCTTTCCGGCGGAGAGCGCAGACGCGTTGCTCTTTGCAGACTTCTACTCAAAAACCCGGATATTCTACTTCTCGATGAGCCTACAAACCATCTTGATGCCGAAACAGTTTTATGGTTGGAAGCAGAACTGAACCGCTATCCCGGAACTGTAATTGCAGTAACACACGATAGATATTTCTTAGATAATGTTGCCGGATGGATTTTGGAATTAGACCGTGGCGAAGGAATTCCTTGGAAAGGAAATTATTCTTCTTGGCTTGAACAGAAACAGCAGAGACTGCTTCAAGAAGAAAAGAAAGAAACCGAGCGCCAAAAAACTTTAGCGCGTGAATTTGAATGGATTAAAATGTCGCCCCGCGCAAGACAAGCAAAATCTAAAGCGAGAATTACTTCTTATGAGGAAATGCTTGCCGAAGAAAGCGAGAAGCGCCAGAAAGATTTAGAACTCTACATTCCGCCGGGACCCCGTTTAGGAAATGTTGTAATTGAAGCGGAAGGAATTTCCAAATCATATGGCGATAAAGTTCTTTTTGAGAATCTCAGTTTCAAACTTCCTCCGGGAGGAATTGTTGGTGTTATAGGTCCGAACGGCGCCGGTAAAACTACTTTGTTC
The DNA here is from genome assembly GCA_041675645.1 of Melioribacteraceae bacterium. Taxonomy (GTDB): domain Bacteria; phylum Bacteroidota; class Ignavibacteria; order Ignavibacteriales; family Melioribacteraceae; genus Stygiobacter. The sequence goes on along the minus strand of JBAYTN010000042.1, from coordinate 13,975 downwards.
AGAATGATTGTTGGACAAGAAACACCCGATGCCGGCTCATTCAAAGTTGGAGATACCGTAAAACTCGCCTACGTTGATCAAAGCAGAGAGACACTCGACCCCGATAAATCTGTTTGGGAAATGATCAGCGGCGGGAATGATATTATTCAGCTTGGAAGCAGAGAGCAAAACTCCCGCGCTTACTGCGGACAGTTTAATTTTACCGGTGGAGATCAGCAGAAGAAAGTAGGCGTACTAAGCGGCGGCGAACGCAACCGTGTTCATCTAGCAATTGCATTGCGGCAAGCCGCAAACGTAATTCTTCTTGATGAGCCTACAAACGATCTTGATGTAAACACAATGCGCGCACTTGAAGAAGGCTTGCTAAACTTTGCCGGTTGTGCTGTGGTTATTTCCCACGACCGTTGGTTCTTGGATAGAATTTGTACACACATTCTCTCGTTCGAAGGAGACAGTCAAGTTGTTTGGTTTGAAGGAAACTTTTCCGATTATCAAGAGAACAGACGTCAGCGTCTTGGCAAGGATGCAGATGTTCCGCATAGAGTGAAGTATAAGAAGTTGACGAGATAGTAACTGAGGAGCCGAGTTCCTAAGTGCCTTAGCGAAAGCAAAGGCACTTTCTTATCACACAAAATGTTTCAAAAATGTGTGGTTGAATTTTCCATTCGTCTTATCTCTTAATCAAGTTTAATTATTAATTTTACATCGAAAATTATTTCAATAAACTAAGCCACTAAGGAACTCAGTTACTTAGGCACTTTCTTAAAGGAGAACACATGGCAGCAAAACAATGGAGTACAAAGCCGGAAATGCAAATTGATGTTAAGAAAAGCTACACGGCTATGATAAATACAAGCAAAGGAATGATCGAGATGAAACTTTATCCCGAACATGCACCTATTACAGTTAACAATTTTGTCTTTCTAGCTAAAGAAGGATTTTACGACGGCGTTTCATTCCATCGCGTTATTGAAGATTTTGTTATTCAAGGCGGCGATCCAACCGGCACCGGACGCGGCGGCCCGGGTTATAAATTTGAAGATGAATTCAAAAACAATCCATTAAAACATGATCGTGGAGCTATGTCAATGGCTAATTCCGGACCGGGAACAAACGGAAGCCAGTTCTTTATTACACATTCTCCGCAACCGCATTTAAATGGTAAGCACACTGTTTTCGGTAAAGTAATGAATGGTTTGGATGTAGTTGATTCCATTGAACAGGGTGACCAGATGATTGAAGTCACTATAACCGAAGAATAATTGAGTTTGTCATTCTGAACGAAGTGAAGAATCTCTTGCGACTATATTCAACGAGAGATTCTTCGTTTCAAAAGCGGAAATCAGAATGACAATTAACTTCTTTACTAAGACACTTAGGAACTTTGGCACTCAGTTACTCTCTTTACATATTCTCTAAAACTCTTTTCAATTTTGCAGAAACTTCCGAAGCTACTTCACCCAGCAGTTCATTTTTTACAGCTTCCATAGATTCCATCGGGTTAACTACACTAACTTGAATTGTGTGGTCATCCTTTTCTTGCACAACAACATTACATGGAAGCAATACGCCTAAGTTTTCCTCAGTTTGAAGTGCTTTGTAAGCAAAAGTTGGATTACATGCGCCTAAAATTTTGTAACGCCGAAAATCGACTTGCAGCTTATTCTTAAGTGTTTCTTTTACATCAATTTCCGTTAATACTCCAAAGCCTTCCTTCTTCAATTCTTCAACAATTTTGATAAGAGTTTCATCAAAAGAGTATTTAACAACTATTGAATTATAGTAAGCCATAAATCCTCCGTTTTTATACTATTTGATGCAATTATAACAATAACGTTTCAATCTATAAAAAGAAAAACCATGCAAAGAATGTTATTACAAAAACGCTTAACAAATCAATCAATACGCCGCTTTTCACCATATCTATAACATGCAGTCTTTCACTGCCAAAAACTATTGCATTTGGAGGAGTGCCAACCGGCAGCATAAATCCAAATGAAGCTGCCAGCGTTGCCGGAATCATTAATATCATCGGATTAATATTCATCTGTACACTTATTGAAGCAAGAATCGGCAATATAATTTGTGCGGTTGCAGTGTTCGATGCAATTTCGGAAAGTGCTGTAACTGCAAAGCAAACTACAGCAACAAGAAACACAAGGTTCATTCCGGAAAGTCCGGCTAATTTCTCGCCTATTAATTTAGAAAGTCCACTGGATACAAATCCATCTGCAATAGCAAAGCCTCCACCAAAAAGTATGATTATATCCCAAGGAACTTTTTTTAGCGAAGAGTGATTCAGCAGAAAAGAGTTTTCGCTATCGCCGTTTTTAGATGGAATTAAGAACAGTAAAGTTGCCATAGCAATTGCAATTGTTCCATCATCAATAAAATTTAGCTTTGGGAATAATCTTGACCAACCGGGAATTAGAATCCATTCCAAGTCCAAATCTGCACGGAAAATCCATAGCAATCCGGTTACAAAGAACAGTAACGATATTGCTTTTTCTTCATAAGATATTTTTCCAAGTTTATTTTTTTCATCAACTATTATATCGCGATTAATTTCAAATTTATCCGAGACTTTAAACAAAACTTTTGTCAACAGAAACCAAGTAAACACTAGCATTATAACAGCAATCGGAATCGCGTATTTCATCCATTCGCCAAAATGAATTTCCGGATTTGTTGGAAAAGATATTTTATAAACTCTTTGAAAAACCATGTTCGGCGCAGTGCCTATTAATGTTGCTATTCCGCCGATTGAACTTGCGTAAGCAATTCCCAGCATTATAGTCTTTCCAAACGATTCAGCTTTCTGCTTTCCAAAAGATTCTTCTACTTTAAGTAGGACTGCTAAACCAATCGGCATTATCATTAGAGTAGTAGATGTGTTGTTAATCCACATTGAGATGAAGGCAGATGCAATCATAAAACCCAGTACTATACGCGATGGAGTTGTACCGAAAATTGAAATTACATTTAGAGCGATTCGTTTGTGAAGATTCCATTTTTGAATTGCAACGGCGATAATCATTCCGCCGAGAAATAGAAAGATTGTAGAATTAGCATATGCTTGCGCGGTCTTTGCGCCGGAATCTATTCCGAGCAACGGAAAGAGTATCAGTGGAATAAAGGAAGTTGCGGCAAGAGGAATCGCTTCGGTAATCCACCAGATGCCCATCATTGTAGTTATTGCAGCAACTATTTTCGCGTTGTAATATTCAGAACCTAGATCAACAAAAAGAAGTATGGCAACCAACGACACAATTCCCAAAAACAAGCCGGATAAATTTTTCTTTAGCGACTGCGGTTTTGCCATATGCAAACCTTTTTGTTATTGTAAAATTTTCTTAACCGGCTAACTCTTCTTTAACAAGTTAGAAAAATCAAGCTCAATTTCCTCTTCACTGAAAAATGCTTCGCCGTAATTTTTGCCAATCTTAAAACCAAAATACTTAGCTCTCGCTTCTAAAAATTGGAGAAAGATAGGCTGACTGATAAATGTTTCCGGTTCGCGGCTTTCCGGATTATGGAATTGAGTATCATAAGCGAGTACAGCTTTCATTTTGGTTTCGAATGTTTCGCTTATATCATAAATAAACGATGGTGTGAATTCGTAAGTCTGCATATAATAAAATAATTTATGCGGTCTGTATGGTATTTGAATTCTGTCATTCTCTTCTGTTTCTATCTTCTGCAACCCGGAAAAGAAAAAGGCTTCTTTAACCAATTGACTCGCGCCAATGTGATCGGGGTGACGGTCGTTAAAGTATGGTGCAAAAACCAATTTCGGCTTATGCTTTCTGATCTTTACAATAATTTTCTTCAGATAATCTTCGTTGAATTTTATCGATCCATCTTTCAAACCGAGATTATCTCTGTAAGAAACAGATAAAATCTGTGAAGCTTTTTCTGCTTCAAGTTTTCTGGTTTCGGCAGAACCGCGCGTACCAAGTTCTCCTTTAGTTAAATCTATGATACCAACTTTATAACCAAGAATTGCAAGTTTGGCAATTGTCCCGCCCATCGAAAGTTCAGCGTCATCGGGATGAGCAGCAAAGATCAGAACATCCAAATTCATTAGTGCCTCTTTTATTTTTTCAAAGATCAGTAAAATGTTTATGAAAGTAAACCCAACTTCTTTGTTCAGAATGTTTAGAAATAAAAGTATATTTCTTTTAGATCATCGAGAGGGATTGAAACTGCCATGAAGAGAATAAGTAAATTGGTCTTGCTTCTAACATTCGGCATTTTACTAAACAATAGCTGCGATCTGCAGAAAGAAAATCCTAACGAACCTAACGAAACAGCTAGTGCAGCAATTGGGGTTTTAACCGGAGTAGTCTCTGATGAAACAAACGGCGGTGTTCTCGCTGAAGTTGTGCTCACGGTTAACGGTATATCAAAACAATCTGATGCAAATGGCAATTACAGTTTTGGGACAGAAATTGGAACAGGCTCACTCCAACTTTCGGCAAACAAACCGGGTTATATTGGTATTGTCCGCTATATAGAAATTAAAAAAAATGCTTCAGCAATTTTATCATTGAAGTTATTTAAGAAAGAACCCAGCGTAACGATTAATGCTGCTACCGGCGGAACTGTAGGACTAAATTCTAGTAGAGTACTCCAAATTCCGGCAAACGCTTTGCTTCAGAATACAGACATAAGCGTTACACAAATTTTGGGCGCCGGAATTCCGGTTCAGTTTAATGATAGATTTATCATTGAGGCTGTCTCGCTAGAACCAAGCGGTTTATCCTTCAGAACTCCCGCAAGCTTGCAAGTTCCAAATAGTTTAGCCGGCATAAATCCTTCATTAATCAAAGCTGTTTCCGTTTCATCTAATGGAAACGAAGAACTAACAAACCTTGTGGTTGTAAATAACACAATTACAGTTCCGGTAAATCATTTCAGCTACATCTATTTTTATGTTGATTTAAGTGCACTCCGTTACAAATCGGAAGCCTATGAAGATTTGCCTAAACCAACCAACGCAATTGCTGATTGTAATTCATTCATGGCTGAGTATGAGATTACACTCTCACCAAAAGTGACAATCGCAAATGGACAAATTTCATCAAAGACTCTAGCCGCGCAAGTCGGTTATGATTTTTCCACAAACGTTAACAGAACTCTCCAAATCGAAAGGAAAACCGGTGAGAGGAAAAAACAATTGTATTATCAATTTACCGGCATCAAATACTTATTCGAAATTCTTAACGGAGCAACTTGGACTGAGCTTGCAAACGTTGAATTGCCAAATAATGTCAAAGTTATTGCTCAAGATATTCAAGGACCAGCTGGAATTTGTCACGATCAAGGCGGCGGGACTTCCGGGAACTGATATATTATGCTATTCGGCTTCGTTTCCCTTTTGAAAATATTTATCCCAAATTTTCTTATTGGAAAATTTGCGCTCCGCGCGCAAACCATAAGTATTAATACAATAGGCTTAAAACCTATTTGCGATCGAAAGTAAACTATAATTTTTCCACAAGTTTTGCGGGATCAACCCCGCAGTAAAACGTTTATTTAATAACGTTTTACATGCGGCCTTCGGCAAAAAATTCTTTCTTAATGAATTTTTTGGGTTTATATTCGCCGCAACAAATCTTCAATTCTAATATGAATCCAAAGTATGAAGTTGTAATTGGGCTTGAAGTACACGCTCAGTTACTTACAGACACAAAAATATTTTGCGGATGCAGTACCAAATTCGGTTCATCCCCAAACTCCAACATATGCCCGGTTTGTCTTGGTCATCCGGGAGTTCTGCCCGTTCTAAATAAAAAGGTTGTTGAATACACAGTGTTAATGGGACTTGCAACCAACTGCAGAATTAATGAGAAGTCTGTCTTCGCAAGGAAAAATTATTTTTATCCCGACTTACCAAAAGGCTATCAAATCTCACAATATGAAGAACCAATTTGCGAACATGGAAAAGTTACAATAGAATTTAAGGATGGTTCTAAAAAAGATATTGGTGTTACTCGAATTCACATGGAAGAAGATGCCGGCAAATCGATTCACGATTTGGGCGATGATACAATGATTGACTTAAACCGAACCGGTACGCCGCTGATGGAAATTGTAAGTGAGCCCGATATGCGTAGTGCCGAAGAGGCGGTTTTATATCTTAACAAGATAAAACAAGTGCTTCTTTATCTTGGAATCTGTGATGGAAATATGGAAGAAGGTTCTCTTAGATGCGATGCGAATATCAGCATTCGCTTAAGAGGAGAAACAAAGCTCGGCACCAAAGCTGAACTTAAAAACATGAACAGTTTTCGCAATGTTGAAAAAGCAATTGAGTATGAAATAGAAAGACAGATTGATATAATTGAGGATGGCGGCAAGATTATTCAGCAAACTCTCCTATGGAATGCGGAGCTGAATCAAGTTATTCCAATGCGGACGAAAGAAGAAGCCCACGATTACCGATATTTTCCCGATCCCGACTTAATGCCGGTTATTGTAGATGAAAAGTGGCGTAATGAAATCAACGCGACACTGCCGGAGCTTCCGGATTCACGCAGAGAACGCTTTATAGCAGAATACAGATTACCGGTATACGATGCCCAAGTATTGACCTCTTCGAGAGAACTTGCAGATTATTACGAGCGAGTGTTAACAGAAACCGACGACTTCAAATCAGCAAGTAACTGGGTCATGACAGACGTTCTCAAAACAATTAATGAGCAGAAAATTTCTGTAAAAGATTTTTCAGTCTCACCGCAAAATCTCGGAAAGCTTGTTTCTCTAATCAGCAAAAACACAATCAGCGGTAAAATTGCTAAAGAAGTTTTTCCGGAAATGATTTCCATCGAGAAAGATCCGGAAACAATTGTGAAAGAGAAAAATCTGGTTCAGATTTCGGATACATCCGAACTTGAAACCGCAATTGTGAAAATTCTTGATGCTAATCCTAAAGATGTACAAGATTATTTAGGCGGAAAGGAAAAGGCAATCGGTTTTTTTGTTGGGCAAATTATGCGCGAGACTAAAGGTAAAGCTAACCCTCAGATTGTTAATGAATTGCTGAAGAAGAAACTGGAAGAACGAAGATGAGTCTATCTTTCTGATTCCGCCAACGGTTGAAGAAGAATCTCTTACTTTATTTTGCTATTATTTCTTCTAAGGCTTCTGCAAATGACTTTGAGACTATTCCCAGTTTTTTGAGTTTATCTACATTCATTGAAACATCAGCAATTTTATAGAGGGCGCTTGAGTCTTCAAGTTTGGTTGGTACTATTAAGTTCTCATCGTAATTAAAATAACCGCAGATTGCTTTGCCCAAATCATAACGCGATAATCTTTCAATTCCGCCAAAGTTAAATGTCTCACCTTTTACATCTTTTGTAACTAACTTCGAAATCATTCGCGCGGATTCCTTTAAGGAAAGCGCCGAGCGGAATTGATCTGTAAACAGTTTTACTTTTCTTCCAGCCTTCAGTTCTTCGTTTACAAATTGGAAGTGTGAGCGGGTATGGTTCTGTCCGATACCATACTGCAAAGCCACCCTAAGAATGATATGGTTTTCCAATGTCTCGCGCACTTTAACCTCTCCCATCAATTTAGTCTCCGCATATAAGGAGATAGGAATCAGTTTAGCCTCTTCCGTCAACAAAGAACCCCGGTAACCGGCATAAACGAGATCGGTGGAAGTATAGATCATTTTCGAATTATACTTCTTGCAAAGCTCTGCAAGGAATTTAGTTGCATTCACATTCACATCGTAGACTTCATCCGCCGGTAGCTGATCAGCTTTTTCAGCATTTGAAACAGCTGCCGTATGAATAACTATTTCCGGTTGAAAATTTTTGAAAGCTCTTTCGATTTCAGAATAATTATTTATTGCGATTTGAACAGAATTGTAGTTACCGCAGTTGCCGGTATGTTGAAAATATTGCGTTAATATTTCATGATTCTTACTCAATTCGAGATTCAAGTATTGACCAATTAGTCCGCTGCCGCCGGTAATAAATATTTTCATGTTTACTTTCCAAACAATAAATTGTGTATGCAATTATACAATCAAGATCGTTTAGAATAAACTTTTGTAACAATATTGTCTTGAACTTGAAATGAGTTTTACATGTTAAGATTAGATCAAGTTCATGAGTAAGATCATGATAATGAAAAACAAGCAGATTGGAGAGAAATAAATGAAGCATTTAATTGGCGCACACGTTTTTGTAGAAGGCGGAGTCGGTTCAGCAATTTCAAAAGCAGATGAATTCGGATTTACCGCAATTCAAATATTTACAAGGAATAATAACCGCTGGGCTTCCAAACCGCTTTCCGATAAAGAAATTACCGAGTTCAGAGAGAAACTTGCCAAGTCAAATGTAAAAGTTGTAGTCTCGCATGATTCATACTTGATTAATCTTTGTGCAATTATACCCGAAAATCTTGAAAAATCTTTAGCTGCCTTTAAGGATGAACTTGATAGATGTGAAATCCTCGGAATACCTTTTATGAATTTCCATCCCGGCTCTCACGGCGGTGCCGGCGAAGAAGAAGGAATAAAAAAAATTGCAGAGTCATTAAACATCGTTCATCAAGAAACCAAAGATTACAAAGTAAAGAGCATGCTGGAAGCAACTGCCGGACAAGGCAACGCGATCGGTTATAAATTTGAACAACTTGCAAAAATAATTGAACTTGTTGAGCAGAAAGAAAGAATGTGCGTCTGCATTGATACGGCCCACATTTACGCCGCGGGATATGATATTAAGGATCCGAAGCAATATAAGAAAGTGATGAAAGAGTTTGATGACATTATCGGATTGGATTTGCTCAAATGCATTCACATGAACGACAGCAAGAAAGCTCTTGGCAGCAGAGTTGATCGTCACGATCATATCGGCAAAGGCGAAATAGGCTTAGAAGGCTTTACAAATATTATGAATGATAAGCGTTTGGAAAAAGTTGCCTTGATTCTTGAAACTCCTAAAGGTAAAGAGCAGCTTGAAGATTTGGAAAATGTTAAAACACTTTTAAGCCTTTGCAAATAGAAAGGGTTTTGTTATGTTCAAGTAAAAGAATTCGTAAATGCAAAGTTTGATCGGACAGACGATTGACGGCTTTAACTTTCTTTCGATTATCGGCGAAGGAGGAATGGCTGTTGTTTATAAAGCTTATGATTATAAACTGGACCGCCTTGTTGCGATCAAAGTTATCCATCCTAGAATTAGCCATTCTACAATTACACTTCAAAGATTTAAAAAAGAAGCGAGGAACCAGGCAAAGCTTCAACATCCTAATATTATTGCTGTTTTAGATTTAATTAAAATCTACTCTTCTGTTGGAATTGTTATGGAATATGTTGAGGGTGAAAGCCTCAGTCAATTATTGAAAAGATGTTCGCGAATTGATTTTTCTAGAACAAAGGATATTCTTAAACAAGTTTTAGCCGGTTTAAATTTTGCTCATTCAAATGGTTTCGTTCACCGCGATATCAAACCTTCCAATATTATTATCAGAAAAGACGGCTTAGTAAAAATTGCGGATTTCGGTATTGCAAAGTCTTTCTCCGATTCCGGAGTAAACAATACTGCTTCCAATATTACGGGGACGGTTTACTATATGAGTCCGGAACAAATTAAAGGAGGACATTTATCACATCATTCCGATATTTATTCGGTTGGCTGCACAGCTTACGAAATGGTAACCGGTTATCCGCCGTTCAATTTTTCAACTGCTTTCGAGATCATGCAAGCACATCTAAAGGACGTTCATGCCTCGCTTGAAAATTGGAGATTAGATTTGCCACCGGATTTCATCAGCATTATCAACGACTCATTACAAAAGGAATCTAGAAGGCGCCCCAAAAGCTGTGAAGTGATAATTAAAAGGCTTAATTCAATTCCATCAACAAATTTTTCGCTTAACTATTTGCCCCAGCAAGAACCAAAAGTAAATGTAAAGAAGAGTAATTCTAATTATCTGTTTTTGAAGATCATCTTAATTGTAATAACGATAATTCTTTGTTTTCTGGTTGTTAAAAATGTGAGGATAACTCAGTTTGGAAAAGAAGAACCCACGAACAAACAGCTAAATCCATTTGTTAAGTAGCCGTAAGTTTAATGAGAATTTAATGATATAATGGTTTGAACTTGCCGAATGCATTCACATGAACGACAGCAAAAAAGCTCTAGGAAGCCGAGTCGACCGCCACGATTATATTTACGAAAATTAAATTGGCTCAGAAGCATTTACCAATATTATGAATGATAAAAAAATTGCTATGCTTCTTGAAACCCCAAAAAGAAAAACAGATTGAAGATTAAGAGAAGGTTAAGGTGCTTGTGAGCTTAGCAAAGAAGTAATTTGAAAAGAGTATCGGGATTTAGAAAATTCAAATTCCTAAATCCCAAATCCTAAGTTTAGTTTGCCCTCAAAACCATAATTCCATTCTGCTTTTTGTTTCCCGCAATGTAATCTGCCAGCGGCTTTTTAGTTATCTGTACTTTCATACCAACTATCGGCGCATGCATAAAATGTATTCGACCATCTTCCATACGAATTGCGATTCCAGTGTGGGCGATATCCAAACCTTCAACGCTAGTAGTGATGCCTATAATATCCCCACTCTGTATTTTGCTTTCAACCGATGCTATCTTGGCTTGCGGTATCCAGTAATAATCACGTTCGGAAATTTCTTTTTCAATCGCCGCAATATCAGCCACAAATTTTGGATTCTCTTTCAATCTCTTGTATGAATCAACATGTGTACTCATAAAATTAATTTTCTTCTTAATCAGTTCTCCGCCAATCATTTTGGTTACATCTTTGCCGATTCCTCTTTTGTTAATATCGAAAAGCCAGTCTGAGAAATAGTGTAGTCGTGAAGGATAGTCATTCATCTTACCGCCCCCATAGCGAAGGTTTTCAATCTCTTTTAAGTAATCTTCAAAACTGGTTTTACCATTTTTTATACATCTTGAAAGAGCAAAAGTAGATTCGAAAAATGTGTAGCAATCCAATCCGGCTAAGTTTACAACAACACTTTCTTTATCTCCTTTTTCAAGTGTGTAAGCAACATAGTCGGTACCTATAAAGCTTTTCCCTATTTCAATGATTATTTCGTTAATCGGTTTCTGAGCAAGTTTGGCATCAACTGCTATTTTGAATTTCGAGTTGCAGATATCAACATCTTGCTGAGTGTAGAGTGATTGAGAGTAGAGTGTAGAGTGAAAAAAAACTACCGCGAAGACAAATATTCTTGTTAATGTGCTTCTCGCATTTATCATATTAATTCTCCCTTCATTCAAATTTAATTCTCAATTGTCAATTTCCCATTCTCAATCTATTAGAACGGCGGTTCTTCTACTTGACCTTGATCGCCGCTTTCCGGAATAACTCTGAACCGTTCGAGATTTTCGAAACGCGCATAATCTTTTATGAATCTCATTCTTACATCGCCAATAGGACCGTTACGCTGTTTACCAATAATTATTTCAGCAATGCCTTCGGTGGTTTCACCATTCATATCGCCGCCGGTGAATTGCGTAATGCCATAAACTTCCGGCCGGTTTAGAAAAATAACAACGTCAGCATCTTGTTCAATTGAGCCCGATTCGCGCAAATCTGAAAGCTGCGGTCTTTTGTCTGTTCTTGTTTCCACTGCACGATTAAGCTGCGAGAGCGCAATTACCGGAATATTCAATTCTTTAGCTAAAGCTTTTAATGAACGGGAGATTGTAGAAATTTCCCGCTCACGGCTATCCATGTTATAAGAAGGATTTATAAGCTGTAAATAGTCCACAATGATCATTCCTATTTTCTTTTCATTCTTCAATCGACGGGCTTTTGCACGAAGTTCGAGAATTGAAATACCGGGAGTATCATCAATATAGATTGGAGCCTTACTTAATTTATGAATGATGCGAGAAACTTTAGCGCCATCTTCTGCTTTGAATTTACCGGTTCTCAAGCTTTGTGCGTTAATTCTTGCTTCGGCAGAAATTAAACGAGTAACCAATTGTGTCGTAGCCATTTCAAGACTAAACACGCCGATCGGAACGCCGAAATCCATAGCAGAATTTCTTGCTGCAGACATAGCAAAAGCAGTTTTTCCCATAGATGGACGTGCAGCAATAATTATCAAATCTGATTTTTGAAATCCGCCTAGCAATTCATCAAGCTCAACAAATCCGGATGGAACTGAAAAAGTTGAAATCTTTTTTGCGTGAATTGCTTCAATTAATTCCCAAGCTTCTTTTACAGCTTTTTCCATTGATGTAAAAGATTCTTTAATTCCCTCTTCGGAAATTTGGAAGATTTTTGCTTCTGCAGCATCAAGTAAATCGAATACGTCATCTCTTCCTTCGTAAGCCGCTGTTGCAATATCCATAGAAGAAGAAATTAAGCGGCGTAAAATCCATTTTTCCATTACCACGCGCGCGTGATAATCAACATTAGCTGCTGATGAAACATCTTGAGTAAGTTTTCCTATGTAAGCAGCTCCGCCAACTTCATCAATTGTACCACCTTTCTTCAATTCTTCATAAACGGAAACTGTATCAATCGGTTCACCGCTTTCGTACAGAGAAGATATTGCAGTAAAGATGATTTTGTTTCTCTTATCATAAAACGAATCGGGGCGAAGGATTTCTACCGCTTTAGGAACAGCTTCTTCATCGATCATCATTGCGCCGAGCACGGCGGTTTCAACTTCTACAGCAGATGGAGGAAGTTTAGATGATGATCTGAGTTTTTCCAAATCATAATTTGGTTCTGCATTTCTGCGTGGATTTTGCTTAGCCATTTTTAGCCGTTAGTTCATCGTGAATTTTTCTGAATTTCTTAACATCTTCCCAGCATCCTCTTTTCCAATTTGGATTACGAAGCAGCGCCGCCGGATGATATGTTGCAATAACTTTTATTCCATTTAATTCGTAAACATTTTCTCTAAGAGCCGTTAGTGTAAGTTTTTTATTTAATAAACCGTTTGCGGCAACTCTTCCTAAACATAAAATCACTTTTGGTTTTACTAATTCAATCTGCTTCATCAAATAAGGCATGCAAGTTTCCATTTCGCCGGGTTGAGGATCGCGGTTACCGGGCGGACGGCATTTTAAAATATTTGCAATGTAAACTTCTTCGCGTGCAAAATTTATTGCTTTCAAAATATCGTTCAGAAGTTTGCCTGCTCTTCCCACAAACGGTTCACCTTGCTGATCCTCATCTGCACCGGGCGCTTCACCAATCAACATTGCATCTGCATTTGGATTGCCTACACCAAACACAAATTTGGTCCTTGTTTTTCCAAGAGAGCACATCTGGCAATCGCAAATCATCTTATTCAGATCAACAAGACTTTCTGCCTTCTGAAATTCTTCTTGAAACAGAGAATTTCCGGATGATTCTTCCTCTTGAGATTTGTCTGGAGATAATGTTACGGCGAATTCTTTGGATTTTCTAGGCTGAAGTTCAAAAGAAAAATTATCGAACAGCACATCACCAAAGATTGACTGCTGATCCTTCAATGCTTCCATTAATTCTTTTTTAAGGTTATCCAAGTAGAAAATCCTTAGGCGTTTGCGATTTGATTAACTGAATTTAATAAAAAAAGCGGAGAAACAATTTGCCGCTCCGCTTTCATTTCAAAAAGAGTATTTTATTTTGCGTTCTTAAAACGGAATTCTACTTTTCCGTCGCGAACTTCTTTAATAGCCTGTATATGAGATTTTTCTCTTTTTTCGAATTCGAGAGAAAGCTTTAATTGTTCCGGATTTTCTCTGTCTTCAAATTCCTCTTCTCTGCCGGCAGTGATCGTGCTGAGCAAAGCATTGAATTCGAGTTTAGTTTCATCATTGAGTTTGCGAGCGCGTTTAGCTGCAACAACAACGCCTTCGTAAAGGTTAGTTGCGTTCTCTTTGATTTTTGCTAAGCTTAACGGTGTAATTCCCATTATTTAGTTCTCCTTTAATTCATTTTCTATAATATTTCTAACTTCTTCTTT
>JBAYTN010000041.1:0-38421 GCA_041675645.1 Melioribacteraceae bacterium | reverse complement strand
AAGGGAAATTATCTGCTGTTTCTAACTGCTGATCACGCCGGACTTGAAACTCCATCATTTCTAAGAGATAATAAAGTCCCGGTTGGTGCATTGATCAATAAACAATTTAATGATGCTGTTTCCGATTATATTTCAAAAACATTTGAAAGTGATAAATTGATTGAAAATTTTTCCAATAAACAAATCTACTTTAATAGGGAAGAGATTAAAAAGAGGGATGTTGATTTTCATCTGCTGCAACAAAAGACAGCGGATTTTATTAGGGATTCATTCCCAGTTGTGGCTTCAATTTATACCCGTGATCAACTGGAAGGGAAAACTGCAACACGCGAACCAATCAATCCGATTCTAAATAGTTATCCATTGTCAATATCCGGAGACGTGTTATATTCACTGCATTCCGGTTATCTACCAAACTTTAGAGAGCAGGGCACAACGCACGGTACCGAATTTGCATATGATACCCATGTTCCGCTTCTTTTTTTTGGTTGGAACATTCCAAAACAAACTGTTAATTCTCCGGCTTATATAGTGGATATCGCTCCAACAATTGCCGATTTAATAAAAATTACCGAACCAAGTGCTTCTATTGGAATTCCTTTAATTAAAAAATAAAACTGAACTGTTGTTGATTTACCAATTTAAAACAGTGGAGATCTGTTATGAAACATGAAAAAAGTATTGAACTCTTAAACAAAGCTGTTGCAGACGAACTTACAGCGGTGCATCAGTATATGTATTTCCATTTCCATTGCGACGATCAAGGACTCGATTTAATTTCCTCTTTATTCAAACGTACCGCTATAGAAGAAATGATGCACATAGAAAGACTTGCGGATAGAATTCTATTCCTTAAAGGTGAAGTTGAGATAGTTGCATCAGCAGCAGTCCAAAAAATTCACGATGTTAAAGAGATGGTAAAGATTGCCGCAGAGATGGAATCTCACAGTGCTGCAGATTATAACAAATGGGCCAACGAGTGTTCGCAAAATGCGGATTCAGTAACCAAGAAATTATTTGAAGCTTTAGTTGAAGATGAAGAGCGTCACTTTGCCCAGTATGATAATGAAATTGACAACATCGAAAAGTATGGCGAGCAGTATCTTGCGCTTCAGTCAATGGAACGAAGTAAGACTATTTCTGCATTAGCTCAGAAGCCGGCAAATTAGTAAGCATTTTCTTAGACTAAAAATTTTATCAATAAATAGGTTGCAGTTTTTCAGATTTAACTATAATTGATATATTTGCACCTCGTTTATTGAAATGGAGAGTTGCAGGAGTGGTTGATCTGGCTTCCCTGGAAAGGAAGTGTACCCGTAAGGGTACCGAGGGTTCGAATCCCTCACTCTCCTCAAGTAAAAATAAAACCTCGATTATAGCAAAATAAGGCTGTTTTCGAGGTTTTTCATTTTTAAAAGGGTCTGTGTAGACGGCTAAATGGGGTGTTTTCTGGGTGCGTGGTCACAAAATGGTCACAATTTTTTTTTACAGAAAATTGAATTTTTCCAGGGGGGTACATAATTAACCACCCTCAACAAATTTGCAATTTTTTCAGTATTTCTGAAAAACAATCAGTTTCTGTATGATTGAACCTCAACACTAGTTCATACAAATAAATAATAAAATCACTTTCACTAAATCCACGAAAGAATTGAGTATTGTAGTTTGTATAGCTTAAAAACCTGTCAATTTGATTGATCTTATTTGTAATTTTTTTGCTGCCTTTTACTGAAAGGCTGAAGTTATAGTTATTATCAATTTCTCTTTTTCTTGCCACAGTTATCAGACAATGTTCCATTGGAAAGTCTGTTTTTGAATCATTTGTAAAAATGGGTTTACATTCTATTTTGTTAGGGGAGCTTGTGTATAGAATATATTCTTTTGGTAGATCTTTTCTAAAAAGTGCTTGGGGCAATAATCTTTCACCAATCGCCTTGAACAACCTACTTATTGTTCTTTTATCAATATTTATTTCTTGGACTGTATCATAGATACTGAAGCCGCTTCCAAACAGTTTTACAATTGCAATAAATATCCCACAATCCAATTTAAATGGTTCAAGAATACTATCTTTTCTTTTATGCCATTCCTTCTTACACTTATAGCATTTGATTCTGCCGCGACTGATCTTTCCAAGTTTATCAGAGTTGCAGTGGGGGCAATTTGTCCATGTTTTAAGTATTCCATTTTCTAACAAATATTTCTCTGCAAGTTCTTCATCATTTAGATATTTAGATAGTTCAATTAAGTTCATTTTGTTCTCCTTTAAAATCAGAAAAGCCGCCACAGATGTGACGGCCTTACTGACTATGTTGTTAGCTCTTTTCTTATTTCCATCCAAAGCTTACCGAGAATATTGTTCCCAACCCACTCACTATCTACTTTGACAGCGCCCCAAAACCTTGCTGATTCACGATCATGTGTTGTGCAATCTTCAATGATAATTGCATCCCCAGTTTCAATGAGCTTTACTCTAAGGCTAGGATGTTGCTGTATCTTTAGCTCCATACACTTTTTCATCAGTGGTAAGTCTGCTTCCGATTCATCCCATTTCTCACTGCGGTTCAATAAAGCCCGATTTAATCTAGCTTTCATTTTTGCACCCATCGGTGATTTTTGTTCAATAATTATTTTCTGAACATCCGGATGATTTTGAAATCTTAACCATTGAAACAAAGCCTCAGCGGTTCTAAAGATTTTACCCTCGTATTGGATGGGGTGGGGTGACATAAGTGATAGCCATCCACTAGGTTCTTTTACTTTTGTTATAGTTATTTCCATTAATTATTTCCTTCTGTTGATAACTTCTCTAATGCCTTCTTTCCGACGGATCTTGCTATTTTATCTGAGTTGCAATGGGTGCAGTGAGTCCAATTCTTCAAGATTCCGTTTTCTAACAAGTATTTCTTAGCCTGGGCTTCATCATTCAAATATTTAGATAGTTCTATTAAGTTCATTATTCCTCCTTTAAAATAAAAGAGCCGCCCACTCTGCGCGGCTCTTTGAAGTGGATTAGTTTTGCTGCAAGATTTTTTTGCAAAACTGTTCTGCTTGAGTATTATTAAGAATTACACCGTAGTATTTGTCAGCTTTAATAGTTGAGTCAATAATCCGATTCTTTTTTGTTAGAATCCAAGAATGGCTTAACCAATCATCAGAACACAGAGCATATCCTGTAACCAATTTGCATGTGTTTTTATTTCTTTTCCAGTATCTAGCACTGTTTGAATGACATTCATGAGGCTCACCAGGTTTTAGAATAATCTCAGTAGATTTAATAAGTTTACCACCTTTTAATGCAATATCTTCATCTTTAATTTCTCCAGCTGGAATGTAAACTCTAGTACCATCAATAGACAGAAGTTTTGTGCAATGGTTTTTAACATAATGATACTTCTCGACTAACGGTATGGGAGTATTTTCATTTGATAATTCTGCTATTAAAGTTTGAGAATGTAACTCCCATTTAAATTTTATTTTGTTTTCATCGCGTTCTAATTGCAAATCTTTTACTGGTTTAATTTTCTTAATCATGATTTTCCTTCTTGCTTAATTATGTTTCTAATACTTTCTTTCCAACGGATCTTTGGATTATCCTTGAGCTGATCATAAAGCTTTAGAATGTTTTCATCATTCTGCCATTCATTAAGCTCTTCGGCTTTTCTTTTTGTTTCTTCAGTAAGGACACCATTGAATTCTAATCTACCTTTACCGGTTTTACCAAGTAATCTGTTAGCCTTGCCTAACCAAATTGTTTCAGTAACAAAGGGATCTACTTTTTTAATTACTTTATCAATTCGGTTATCGAGCATTGGTTCGCAGCTAATACTAGTTTGGAATCCTTTTATGAATGCATGTTTTAGTGACTTTAACCTTTCATTAAAAGATGGTGCATTTGGTTCCCAGAATTTTAATACTTCATCAGAAACTGAACCTATAGTGAATCTGAAAAGAATTTGGTCTTTATATGATTCGAAATTGTTACAGATTTGTTTAATGCACTCAAAGCTAGGTTTTGAAACTACTAATACTTGGTTGCCTGGGGCTAACAGTCTTTCTAAGAAGCGAATCGCGCTCTCTAAATTATTAGGAGTAATGTCGTGAGAAGAAGGGAACATCACAGGTTCACCGAAGTTTGGGAAGTTCCTTGATAATTCTTTCTCTCTAATTCTGCCATTTCCCCAATCGCTTGGATCTTTCCAGCCATACTTAGCTGCCATCTCTCTAGCGTAACAATAAAGGCAGCCATTTTCACATCCTATTTGAAAGTTAGCTGACTTTTTGGTCCAATCTATATGCTTAGCCATAAATTTCCTTTATAAAATGGAGCCTATTTAGTAGGCTCGTTAATTAATAGTGAATCAAGTTTTGAAACATGCTCGTGTAATTTGCTAGGATCAATTTTTGTATAGTGACCGGTCATTGTTTTGGGTTTGTGACCCATCAAATATCCACGAACAGTTTCACTAACTCCAAGTTGCTCAAGATGAGATGAAAAACTGTGCCTAAATTTGTGAAGTGTAGCATTTTTGGTGATGCCAGCAGCTTTTGCTAAGTCTTTACAAATAAAGAGCATCTTTTTCTCGTTTAGTTTTGTATTTGATTCAGAGAGAAAAACATATTCAGTTCCTTTATTCATCTTGTTAAGTATTTCAAACAGCAAATCACTTATAGCAATATCCCTTTCGGAAGATTCTGTTTTTGTAGTGAAGGAAGCATCTGTTCGTATTTCGATCAATCGTTTTTCAAGATTGATTCTTTGCCATTTAAGTGATGCTAATTCTTCAATCCTCATTCCGGAAAGAAATAATGCATAAAATGCATTTCTGTAATGACTCTTCTTAACTTCCTTAAAGAAAGAAATGATTTCTTTTGCTGTGTAGTAATCATTTTCTCGTTCTATCAACGTCTTATTTCTTTTCCTTTCCATATTGATATGTGAGAAAGGATTTTTAACAATGATGTCTCTGTTGACTAGATTTTGAAATAATGATTTAATTACCGACAAATAAAAGTTCTTTGTTTTTACCGAAGCAGTTGAAGTGATTATCTGTTCTCGGTATTTATCAGCATGATTACGAGAAAAGTCTCCAACGAAATTGATACTTTCACTCATTAAGAAAGTTTCGAAAAATCTGTAAATGTGTGTGTATTTAGTTACAGATTTTGGAGCTAGAGATTGTTTACTTGTAATTGCTTGTTCGATGATGTTGGGGAAGGGGGTTGGTAACTTCTCCAACCCTAATTTTGTTAATTTATGATTATTCTTTTCTTTTTCATTATCGAGAATAAACTGATTAGCTCTATTTTTATCAGAGAATGTTGCTCTGATTCGCTTCCCGTTAGCATCACGAACATCTGCTTGATACTTACCGCTATTTGTTTTTCTAATTGTTCCCATGGATGCCTTCCATAATTAATCTAGCCAATTCAAATAAATTGATCATCCATCTATCTCCGAACTTTATTGCATTGATTTGATCGCTCTTAATATGATCGCGAACGAAATCATAACTCAAGTTCAGCACATTAGCAGCTTCATCTATTGAAAAGTTGATCTTGTTAGGGAACAACTTTTGAAGAAATGCCATTGTCTCATCGGCAAATTCTTGTTTTTCTTTCTCCTTCTTTGGTTTAACGGTTTGTGAATTTGCTATCGCTATTTTACTAGCCATTACTGCTTACTCCTAAAAGAAGCTGTTTTTGAGGGATAATCTTTATACTTACTTATCTCATATTTAGAAGTGGATTTATCCAACTTAAAACAGCTACCGAATTGAGTTTTACCTTTTACTGAATTATTTCCGGTGGGTAAATTTCTTTTATTTCCGGGATAGGCCATAGGTCTAACATTTTTTGCACCTTTAGTCATAATGCTGAACTTTCTTCCTTGTCCTCTATTTTGCATATAAATATTCATTTTTACATAATTCCTTTATTTCGATCAGCACTCTCTCGAGTGCTGACCTTGTTTTGTAGTTAGATTTGTTCAAAGAATTTCGCAGATTCTTCGGGCGTTTTTTGCAATCCTATATTTACTTCCTTGTAAAACTCTAAAAGAGCTTTTCTAAGCTGCTTAATATTTTTTGCTTCAAGGAAAAAAGTATAGGTAAAGATTTTTTCATCATCAGTAAGCCTAATGAAAGATTCTTCAGGTCTTACTGTGTGCTTCTTAACAGCGTTTTTCAATGAATATAGAATTTGTGCAAAGTGAATGGACGACTGTAAGAATTTGCATTGCCAGAAATAACTTTCTAATTCTTGATCATTCAAATAATCATCTGGTGTGATTTTCCAGATATCTTTAGCTACCTCTTCAACAACCACTTCGGTTGGTATGTAGGTTAATGTACGAATGAGTTTTAGTGAAAACTCTAGTACATCTTGTTTCATTTTTACTCCTTTTTTTTCACCTTACAAATTCAAAAACTAGGGTGAATTATTAATGACGTTTGAATTTATAAAGCGAAATTAAAAAGGAGATAAACTTGGATATAATGCAGAAACCCTTGGAAGAGTACATTTGTACAAGGGGTAAAATGAATTGTGGTTAATTGAAAATCAACACATCAAGGTCATCTGGATTAGTACTAAACCATTTTGGATTAAGATTCCGGTCTTCAATAATAAAATTGAATTTTTTGAAATTATCTAAATAAACCTCATCACCACTAACTCTTATACCGAATTCTTTAATTTTGTAACCAAATAATTTTTCCAAGGCATTATTTTGAATAGTTGGATGTAGAGTTGGGCTAAGATAACGTTCACCTTCGCCAATGTGTTTTTTTTTATTTTTTCCCCTCTTTTCGAGGATAGACTTCCAATTATCTTTTTCTTCATATCGATACATCAAATTTCTTAAATGGAAAGCCGAAATTGGTCCCGATGCATTTGTAGTCTGGAAATATTTCACTAAACAGATTATTCCAACCAAATAAATTGTTTTTCTAACAGGTCCCACTTTTTCATCACTAGCAGCAATTTCGAATCTTCCATTATGAAGCCTTATAAAAGCGATGTTTTCCCGAATAAGTTCATGTTTTTCTTGACGTGATTTGGTCGAATTATATGATGCCGAAAGGACTTTAATTTTCTGTTTTAATTGATAAAAATAAATTGTTGATTTAGATGAAAGCATTTCCAAATCACCAAATGTAATTGTTTCAAGAAATGAAATTTCTGTATCTCCCTTCGTTTCTTGAATAGCTTGGTCTAGTACGGTTATACTAGGGCATCCATTAAGAATTTCCTGTGAATAATTAATAGTCGCTATAAGTTTCGCATCTCTCGGCGTAACAATTTGATTTTTAAATAAAAGACTACCAAGTATTTTCGGGTAGGATTTTTTCAATAGAGAAAAATCTTCAAGAAAAACTCTCTTGATTTGTTGTGGAAATGGACATTCTATATCTACTGTAGTGGCAGTCACAAGTAATAATTTCTTTCTTTTTATATTTTTAACTTTTTTCCAAAACTCGATTTGAAGATCTGATGATAGTAAGTCAAAATCTTTTATTAAATAACTATCATCATCCATTTGAATACTATTTAATAAATTTTTGTAGTTTTTGGCGGAAATGGAACATATAATCGAATTAAGTTCCTTCATTAAATCTGCCATGAGCTCAATTAAAAAATAGTTATCAGGCATATTTAAAAGAATTAAACTAAATCCGTGCCTATAATGAGTACTTATTTCTTTTACAATCCCTGGATATGCAAGAGGTAATGTATCCGTATTATTAGGTAGTAAACCCCACCGAACGTTAAAAAAATTATTTGAACCGAAATGTTGTATGATATCAAATAATAAATTAAAATCTTCAATTTCTTTGATTCTATTATTATCTATAAAATTAACTTTTATAATTTTCGATTTTAATGCTACAATGAACTGTGCACTGAAGTACATAATGGCTTCATCAAGAATGTACAAATTAAGATTATTTGAAAACTCAATTCTTTGAATATCTGTTTCAGAAAATGCATATATAATTTCAGATGAAAAATTATTCTTACATATTCCCTTAAATTTTTCATTAAATCGATTTAAAAAATTTGTCTTTTCATTCTCCTTTTGATAAAAATCATCAGTCGTTAAAAAAAGGAGAAGTGTGTTATTATCAATAATGTCAATGCATGAATAAAATTTATCAGTTAAATAATCAAATTCATCGTATTCTGGTTCAATGCGATATGATGTTTGAAATAGATAATTCATTACAATATGCGGGAGAACTATAATCTTAGTGAATACCATAATTCTAGTTGTATTTAGTTTAAGATGACCATAAAATAAATCTTTGTAATCGCATCAAAATAATTTATTGACCAAGAATCATTTTGTCTTTTTATAAAAACTAACTTTTTAAACAAAACCAAATATCTTCAAAAATGCAAAAAGTAAATTAATTCTAAGCTTATCTCGCTTGAAAATCCCTCACTCGTTCCCTATTACTAATTGACAATTGGTCGTAATTATATTAAATTTAACTTAGAAATTGAAACGGGAATGCCCGTTCACGAAACCTCAGAAGACGAGAAAGAAAAGCGTCGGTTGAGGTTTTTCTGTTTTAAACATAGGAGAAAAATGCAGAAAACATATGCGAATAGAGATTTCTACCTGTCAGCTTTTCTGATAGCTTCCGGCTATCGATTAAGTAATCATGAAAGAAAGGGTGGAGTAACCACTTTTTACTTTGAGGTAGACGAAAGATTGGAAAATCTAATACAGCAATACTATTCGATGAGAAGTTTCATCGAACCTATCAGCTATGGTAACGCTTTGAAGAATCTTAAAAGCGTAATCCATTCTAGTGATAGACCCAATGCAAATGCGGAAAATAATGGACATGTTAAACAAAATAGGAATCAATACTCAGTATAAGACGTTAAGTGATTTAACTTCTTACATAAAACAAATACCAATCAATTCAGTTGTAGAACGCCTCGGCTTACAATTAGAAATGACTGGTTCAAATCTACAAGGCAATTGTCCAACCGGACATCCTTCGAAAAATGGAAGATGTTTTACAGTAAATACTAAGAATAACTTTTTCTTTTGCTTCAGCTGCAACATAGGCGGAAGTAATATTGATTTAGTTATGGATGTAAAACAATTATCCTTCTCTGAAACAATTGAATGGTTCACCAAGGAATTTGGGATAACACATTCAATTCAACTCAAGCATAATCATGCTGATAATCTAACAGAAGAAGAAAAGAAAGAGCTGGGACTTGTAATTGCAAGAGCAGCATTTTACGAACCGGCATTTGAATGGATGCATAAATTATTATTTGAAGAAGAAGGAAAGGAAGCGCTGGATTATTTAGTTAATGAGCGCAAGTACGATTTAGAAATTTTAAGAAAAAGTGATTTCTGCTATTTCCCAGAAGTTTCAAGAATAAGGGAATACTTAAGACAACAGTTTCCGGATGGTGCTGAAATGATAAATGGTTTGTCATTTAATGGTAGCAATGGAGATAACTTTAGAGTTGCATTCCCATATAGGGATTTAGATGGAAATATCACTGGATTTGTAAAGAGAGCTACATCTCCTAAAGGCATTTCCATAAATGGAAAGGAAAGTGTAAGATGGGATAGTAGTAAAGGTGTAAGCAAGAAAGATTTGTTCAAC
This sequence comes from Melioribacteraceae bacterium, assembly GCA_041675645.1. Lineage (GTDB taxonomy): Bacteria > Bacteroidota > Ignavibacteria > Ignavibacteriales > Melioribacteraceae > Stygiobacter. Next base: position 28,780 of record JBAYTN010000041.1, on the reverse strand, counting down.
CTTTACAACACAAAGAAAGAAGAAACCCTCCTAATAGTAGAAGGGTATCCGGATGCGCTATATTTCTCAGCAATGGGGATGAAAAATATTGTAGCAGTTGGACAAGGAAGACTTTCTGAGAGTCATTTGAGCGGATTACAAAACACTAATGTGAAAAATGTAATCATTTCTTTTGACAACGATGAAGTTGGTCCAAAGAATTCACGTGATGCGGTTAATTTAATTCTCAATGGAAATAAAATAAATCCATTTGTACTTGACCCAAAATGTTTGGATCCTCATAAGGATCCAGATGAATTTGTGAAAGCAAATGGACTTGATTCATTTCAGTCGTTAATGAATAAGTGTGAGAGCGGAATAATCTGTTTGGCTAAGCAAATTATTTCTGAATGTAATATGGAAAGTTACTTATCTAAGCAGACCGCTGTAGAAAAGCTGCTTGAGCTATTCACTTTTAAAATAAGTGAAATTGATAAATCAGCTCTTGCTGATCTCATGTGCAAAGAACTCAAGATTGAAAAAGCAGTTTTGAATAAAATGATAAAATCTCATAATGAAAAAATGAGAATTGAATCGTACAAGAAGATAAAAAATAGTGCTGAAGAAAAACGATTCCTTCCGTTCATCGAGAAGGCAACAAGTACTTATGCTTATTACGATTCGAAAGAGGATGATGTTTACTTAGGTATCTCAAAAGAGATATTAGAAAATATTCTTTTGTCAGCCGAACAAACTCTTCCGGATGTATTACCGGTGCTCAAAGCTGATTTTTATGTTATGATGAATGAACGTTATGATTTAGAGAAGGAGAAATTTAATTTTTTCGTTCCAACGCAATACATGTTGCTTGAGAAAAATGATAAGGAAATAAAAACAGAATATTTCTCAAGTATTGAAAGATTATTAATTAATCTCATTCCCAATGCAGAGGAAAGATTGAGATATATTAACTGGCTTGCCGGAATATTACAAACAAGGCAGAAACAACAAACTGCATGGGTATTTAAAGGAAAGCCGGGAGCGGGGAAGGGGCTAATGCTTGACTACATTTTAAAGCCATTGTTTGGATCCAAGCAAGCAATAAAGGTAGAGGACGCTCAGTTAAATAATGATTTCAATCCATGGTTACAGAATGCTTTACTCATTGCATTCAATGAAGTAGCTCATGACAACAAAACTAGAAATACAGTTAAGTCAAAAGTGAAAGCTATTATTACTGATAGTGAAGTGATTATTAACGAGAAGAATATCAGAAATTTCACTATTACGAATTATGTTAATTGCTTGTTTTATAGTAATGAAGAAGTCCCAGTGTTCATAGAACAAGGAGATAGAAGATTTAATGTTGTTTCAACCGGAGAAAATCTTCGTGACAAGGAATGGTTTAAGGATCCGGATGAATTTATTAAAAATTTGGAAAAGGAAGTTCCATACTTTGCTCAATTTTTAATGAATTGGAATTATGATAAGATCGCTGCAATGACATGTATTGAAAATGATGAGAAGAAATTATTAGTTGGTGCTGCAATGAATAAGTTTGAGGAATTCGCATTGCATTTGAAGAATGAAAACGTTGATTGGTTTGAAGAAAATTCTTCACCGGTGCTTAGTACTCATTATAGTAAACTTGACGGTAAAATATTAAAGAGTTCGGCACTTAAATTATTTGCAGATATATATAACAGTCATTTAATAACAGATAATGAGTTGGGAAAGAAATTAAAATTATATGGAATAAAATCTGTTCGTGAGAGAAAAGGAGGAACAGATGTAAAGTATTTCTCATGGAGCAGAAATGAACTTAAGTAAATATGATATTGAACGCTCTTTACTACAAAAGGCGGTGAGAAGAGGAAACGAAGCTGTTGTTGAAAAAGTAATTAAATATTTATTTAGTGTTGGAGATGAAGCGTGGTTAAAGAAAAGATTATTTGTAATCACTTATGAAGAATGCTGGCCGTTAGGGAATACGCTATCTCTCACGAATTTATTTCAAGAGTATCTTCGTTTGACTAGAGCTGTAAAGAATAAGAATGCAGCTGGGCTTGCAGCACTTGCTACAAAGTATAATGAAGGTTACAGTGATGTTTTGTTTAATACTGATTTTGCTGATAATATAATCTCTGTAGCATCAGCTATAAATTCTCCAAACGCGTTTTGGAAATTTGTTGAATCTCAACCAGGGTATTCGAGTAACTGGAATAGAATTGAAGCAGCGAAGATCGCTGCTTCAAAAGCTAGTTTTACACATGATAAAGCATTGATGTATGCTGCTGCTTGTTTGTGTGTTGAGGAAACAATCCCAGCTACAAGATCATTAACTATTGTTGAAATGGATTTTCCATATTGGACTGCATTTGACAAACACACAGAAAAAGGAAGAGTGTTAATCACTGACTCATCAAAGAAGGTAGGGCTTGATCCATATATGGGAATGCAATTAACATTTTATATGGAAGGGGCTTTGTGTAATGAAATGGTTGCTGCACCTTATTGGAACCATTATGTAAGTTGGAGAATCAAGAAGTTGGGGCCTGCAGTAGCCAAGTGGGATGACTTAAGGGAGGTTTTAATTAAGCTTTCGACAAAGGATGTGGCTTCTTTGCTAAAGAGAATTAATGTAGAAGAGGTAACTTCTCAGTTGTCTCTGTTCTAGTGAAAATTGACAGGGGTAGAATTTAGCCCTGCCAATTGGCAGGGCTGAAACTTTTATAAAGTCATGGGAAAACCAAATATTTAGCCTAAAAACGAAACATTGGCAGGGCTGACAGGGCTGCCATAGCTTTTTAAGGTTAAGTCAGAAGAAAAAATATTTTATAAAAAAGAATTATTCTATGGACTAACTTGAAATAGCCCTGTCACCCCTGGCAGCTATGGCAATCAATGAAAATGAGCTAAAAACGAAGGAATTCATTCCCAAAATTGACAGGGCTAGAAATTTTACCCCTGTCACCCCTGCCAATTTATCCTAGCTATTAAAAAACTATAATAAGGGCCCGGGAATGAAGAAAACTAAGCCCCCCCCTCGAGCCAAGAGTGTTTATCAAATTGTGAGGGAAAGAGTTGCTATCAAAATCAAAAATGGAAGCATTCGGGGAAGGGGATTATTCATCAAAAATAGTTTTGGTCCAAGCCTCTATCTTCTTATAATACTTGATAAGTTTCTCAACATCTTTCTTTTGATATATGTCTCCGGAGTATGAGACTAAGTTCTTATGCTCGATTAACTTTTTCAGGCTTTCGATTGCAGAAGCTTTAGTCTTGTGGGGAGGGGTAACGTCTACTAGTAGCGGAATAACATCTTGGTGATTATCTCCAGATGATTTCTTCGAGGCTTTTTTGATAGTAATTGAATCTGCTAGAGCAATAGCCGCATGAATAACCAATACGCCGGCAGCATTCCAATATTCAAACTCAAATGCTAATTCCGCTCCTTTATAAAAATTATCAGCAACTAATAAGAAGTTATTATATTTATTTGATTCAACCATTTTGAAAGATGTTTTTCTTGTCATAATAATTCTCTTATTGGATTGCCGGAAATAACGATTCCATCTTTTATAATATCATTAACTGGCGGTTTATTGGTCTTACTACGTTTTCTGAATTCATGGGCGGGAATATAAAATGGGGCCAGTGTTACTCCAAATTCCTTATGGAGGTTGTCTTGTAATGTACTAACGTGTTTTTCTAAAGTCTTTTTATCCTTGCCATAAACAATACATAAATCAAGATCACTTTCTACCAATTCTTCTTTCCTAGCAACACTTCCAAATATGATTAAACTTACTGTTTGCTTTGAGAGAGCTTTCTTAATGTTAAAATAAGTTTTCTCACGAAATTCTATCTCAGTATTGAAAACAAATTCAATTATCTGCTTCGAAAGAAAGTTATCCCGGTTTAATGTGAATAGGTGGGAGGAGCCTCCAATTACACGATTGATTAGCTTAAGGGATTCAAGATTAGCCAGAGAATTATGTGCTGCTTGATGAGTTATTCCGGCAAGGCTTGCTATTTGTCTTCCCGTCAGTCCAACAACGCTATTATTTAATACCCGTAATACTTTTACAGTACCTTGAGAGCTAAAGAGGTGATCTAATACTTTATGAATTATCATATGTCTACTATTATTGCCATGTGTCAACTATTATTGCCATAAAAATATATTAAGTTTATTAAGAAAGCAAGAAAAAGGGGCTTTCGCCCCTTATCCTTTAAAGATCTGCAACATATCGTATCTTGAAACCTTATCAGTTTTCAATTTCTTGAGCTGTTCTAACCTTTTTATACTCTTGATTATACTTTCCTCTCTATCTCGAATCAGTTTGTTTCGTACTGCTTGGAGAGGTGGTGGCGATGGTAAATCATTGAAGTATTTCATTTTCAACTCCTATAACCTTGACCGGGTGAAGCAGATTTGTACGACCACTCGCTAAGATCCATTTTTTCAAAGTCATTGATCCGCGAATATGAAATCGTTCACATATCTGACTGTAAGTTGAACTTGTATTTTCCAACTCATCTAGGACCATCTTTTTATAGGCATCGGTGTACTTTCTTATTTCTTTTTGTTGCATAGTACCTCCACAATCTTTGAATCAATATTAGTGCGATACTTATCTACAGCTTTTTTAATAAATGTTTCAAAATCATCTTTACAGAAAGCAAGGTTATGAAAAGCACCAAGCATATATCTTAAGCCAATGGCATCACCCCTTGAATACAATTTTAATCCGAGAAAAAAATTATCCAGCTCAAAATCGATATCCTCGAATGTATGTTTAGGCATGCTGAGGAAATTACCGTTTCTTTCCGGTACTACAAATACTTTCAGTTTACTAATCTTCATTTAAATACTCCTTAAGCTTTTCTGGCAGCTTATTACCGTAGTTTTGCTTTAGCCATGACTTGTAATCATCAAAGTCTTTGAACAAGTGTCGGAATGCGAAGTAGTTACTCTTTAATAAGTAACCTACTTCCTCACGAAGTTGTGCGGCTAGCAATAAATAATCAATAGAAGAATTTATTTCGTCAGACATTAAATATCTGAAAGCGAATTTCTTGAAGAATAGTTTCATAATTAATTGTAGACATTCAGTGTGTGAGTGTCAAGAGTTAAATGAGTGGGGGTGAAGAGAAAATGTTGATATTAAAATCACTATTGAATAATTTTGTTCTACACAAATAGAGGTAAAAATGTTAAATATTTTGTATGCGGATGGCACCATGGGAGATTCACTTCCGGAAGGCCCAGAGCCAGACGAATTTTAATTCGTTAGAACAGTGCAAAAGGGATTATTCAAGTCCCTTTTTACATTTCTCACTTTATATTTTTAAATCAATACTTAGAATTTCGTTTGACTTGAAAAATCTGAGAACGATGTATTTCGAAGAAGGGGAATAATTAGTCCTTTTCAATTTCAGTATATTATGATTATGAAAAACATTCTCAAAAAATTTTCTTCATATCGAAACAAAACAAAGTATACACTTATTGCCGTTTTAGCTCTAGGTGGTTATTTCTATTTGCCGGCGAGTTATTTACAATTTATTCAAATTGTCGCAATGCTTGGGTTTCTTTATCTATATCGTCATGATAAACGATGTAAAAGAAAATTAACTCCACAGGTATTTGCGGTAGCAGCAATAATTGTTAACCCAGTAATTAATTTTCAATTTAAGAAGGAAACGTGGGAGATGATTAGTCTGGGATTAATTGCAGTCATCCTTCTAAGTTTTTCTCAAGAATTATTTTATTGGAATAGAAGAGAAGAATACTAATCTTAAAATGTTTTATCTTCACAATAATCCCAGACTTACTTTTCAACTATCAATAAATGAGTGTCCCAGCAAGAGAACTAGAAATAGAAATTAGTGCTTCTTCTTTTTTGTTGACAGATAGTTTATAAGCTTCAGCCACAATAAGATAGTTGTTCAATTCATATTCCAAATCATTCTCGTCAATATCTGCAAACCAAAAACTTAGTAGCTGTGTAACTGAATTAAAATGTTTTTTAATGAGATCAGATATTTGAATACTACCTCCATAATTATAATCGCAAACCTCTAATAAATCATTCAAGTAGTAGCCCCACCACTCTCTCAAATCCTCGTCTTCTGATAGAGAAGTGAATAGTTTATTCATCTGCTTAACACATGAAGGCGTTTGGTTGGATTCAATTGCGATAAAGTAAAACCCATAATATCCTTCATCATGTTCATTGTCATACCAAACACATCTGTTTTTTAATTCTTCCCATGTATAAAGGTCGATTAATTCCGTTTCATCTTCTGCCGGAGCCGAATCTATTATTACATATTTATTTTTATATCTACCACCACACACCAACCAATGCCCGGTATCTTCTTCGTCTTCATCCCAATTAACCCACATTATAACTGGGTATCCAAGAGAAATATTCTTTTCTAAAAAGGATTTTGATTTCTCAACATTGTAATTGTCATTAATGATTGGATTGCAGCCATACTTTTTAATTCCAGCAATTATTCCTTTTTCATCAGTTCCATTACTAAAAAATCCATCCTTTATTGAAATGTATCTGCACTTTATTTTTATATCATCTATTGTATTTGGAATCCCTAAAAGGTTTAACGCATGTGACAAACTATGCACCCCACATGAACCGCCTAAGTCTAGATCATACCAATCCGGCTGATAGTTAAATCCATAGAATTCATTCTCCATATCTACTCCAAAAAGAGCCTCTATTCGAGGCTCATTGTTATATAAGTCGTTTATCAACAAATGATGTGTACCAATCACCAGCAAATATTAAATGATCGTATATGCGTATCTCTAATAAATTTCCTGCCTCGACCAACTTTTTAGTGAGTAAAATATCCTCATTACTCGGCTCAAGATTTCCGGAAGGGTGATTGTGTGCAACAATTAAATTTGCGGCATTTGCAACAATCGCAGAACGGAATACACCTCTAGGATCAACTGCTGCTGAACTTAATGTTCCGGACGACACAATCTCAAATCCTTGAACTCTGTTTGAAGTGGACAGCCAAGCAACCAGAAAAACTTCTTTTGATTCTTCTTTCATTAATGGATTAAATAACTCATAGAAGTCCTTTGGACAAGTAATTTTCTTAGTGGGTATTTGAGAGTATTCGGGATAGCTAATCGATATGTCTTTGAATCTCCAGACCAAGGTCTTGAATTTTACTTTTCTGTCAGACATTTGTAAATCCCCCTAAGCCGCTTCCGTTAAGCTTACTTCTAGCGATAAATAGAGTAATACTTATTCTGTTTACATCACACATACCATTTAGTTTTTCTTGAATCTTGAGAGCGTCTTCATAGCTTTGAAGCATCAAATGAAAGTAATTATCTTTTTGTTCGGGTTGTTTAGGTTGTTCGGGTTGACCACTGATTAAGTATTCAACTTGGATGCTCTTACCATTCTTCCTTGCAGTTTTGATAATCTCAAACTTCTTTCCTTTACCGATGGCTTTTAACTGTTCATATATCTGTTCATTAGGTGCAAAGAATGATAAATCCTCTGTACCATTATTAACCATGAACAAATAATATGGACCATAATCATTTTTACCAACTAAAGGATCAGAGATTATGGTAAGGCTTTGAGGTTCATTAGGCTGCAAGTCCAGTTTCTTCTTTGTTGCCATTTTCTTCTTCCTTGTTATTAAGTGAATAACTAAACTCTACTTGTCCAATCGTAACAGTAACACCTTTCGGTACGGGTCGAGATTTGATGTATTGCTTAATTTTGGTAAGCGATGGTTTGAGCTGTTCCGGCACTGTTTCAAGTAAATCTTTCTTGGCATGTTTCAGAAACAAATCCATATCTGTGATTTCAACCTTATCTTGCTTCTTGTGCATTTTGAGAGTACCGTTACATAAGGTTATACTTTTTTCGCCTCGTTCTCTGATGTAAGACTCCAATTTTCTCTCTACAAACCTTATTCTTTCATCTAGAACAGTGTTCTTTTTAAGCACAAATCTGTTAATGATATCAATTTCCTTTTCGGCTTCACTGAAATTATGTTCAATCTGCATTTGCATTTTCTTAATCTCTGCAAGTAGGAGATCGTAGTAGGCTTCAGTTTGAGAGATTTCTTTTTGTTCAGCCATTTTTAGGAGTTCGTCTAAGAAATTTAATTCCATGATCACCTCACTTCTTTTTGCAGAAAATTCGATACACTACTTCAACTGCTACGATTACTGCTCCTATCCACAGAGGACACTTTTTCCCGCTCATTTGTTTTCTCCTTTTTCTTTTTTCTCTTTTCACCGGTCAATTCTTCTTCTAGAAGATCAATTAATCCCCGGGCAACTTTGCCGCCTAGTTTTATTAGTTTCTTTTTACTCATTGAATGCCTCCTTAGGCATAGTATAGTTCTTCTTCATTGATGTCCATCCCGCAGTTAGAGCATTTATTAAAGAGCTTACCTACGAAATAATTAGTTTGCTCTAAGCAATATGGACACTCGATTATAAATTCATCATTGCTTGTTGAATAAATAAAGTCTCTGTCACGATAATGATGAAATCTTCTTGGATGATACTTGGTGTAAGATTCTACTCCTTCAGAGTTAATAACCAGTCCATGATTATTCTTCATCTCATAAAAGTGAAAACCTTCTTCGCCAAGATTAAAGCCGCGGCAGCCTTTAGATTTTAGTTGCAGTGCCTCTTGCATAATTCTTCGTTCAGAACAGAAGTAGAGAATATCATTTCTGTCATCATAGTAGAGATCAATTGGGTTGTCTTTCTTTACTAGTGTGAGATTATCTGGTTCATCTTTGTTTATAACTGCAAATGCAAAACTTCCTTCCAGTCTATCGAAGACACGTTTTATTTTATCGCCTTTACCTTTACTACTCAACACAGCAAGTATCGCTTCCGAATCTACTTCACCATCTCTCTGGTTCTTGGTAAAGATTTCTTTGTCATTTTGAATTATGCCATTATGAATTAGGGCCAAACCGGCTTTAGAATAAAGTGGATGATTATTGAATTGATTCTTGTTACTTCCTTGTGTAGCTGCTCTCGTATGTAGTATCATGATCTTTGGAAGAGATAGTATCTTCCAGTCTTCTGATTTTACATACTGAGATGATTTAATAGGTGCTTTCTGAACGGTCAACTGACCGTCCTCAATAAATGCAAAACCCGAAGCGTCTCTACCTCGGGTTTCTAAAAGTGAAAACATTTCGGTTATATGTTCTTTGCTTGGACGTTGCTCGCCAAAGCACACGTATCCCATGATTCCACACATGGTATTTCTCCTTATTGGTTATGCTAAGACGAGTTCTTTTTGTTCTGTGAGTTGTTTGATAAGTTTTACTACTGTTGGTAACTGATCTTTGCGGAGTGAGTAGCTTATTCCTATTCGGTTGGAACCGATGCCTTCTGTTATTTTTAGTTCTAAACCGTTAAGCAAAATAAACTCTTTTACATGATCCATCAGATTTGGACTAACTGATAGTTGGTATTCTTCTCTATCAATTAAGCCGTAGAGATATATTGGAATATCTACAAGACCAACTTTGTCTTTGATTTTCTGTAGTTGAAAATCCTTTGTGTTAATGTGAATCAGAGTTTTGTGATTACAACGACCGGCAAGCCAGTCTCTGGAGAGCTGAAGAATAAGTTTTCTATCTGCTTCGTGTACATCTGGATTATCCGGGCATTCTTCATCATAATCATCACGGAAACATTCAGAGCAATATGGATTGCCTTCATGGTCCCAAAGTGTCTGATCACGGCTTATTACTTCATCACAGCGCTGACAGTAATTGTAATTCTCAGAGAAGCAATCTTCACAATAGACATCTTCGAAAGCCGTTCTTATCTGATGAGGTTCCAGTTCGCAATTACATATATTGCATCTGCTCATGCTGCCTCCGATGATATAAATCCCCAGTTGGGAAGGATGTTAACATTCCAGTTTAGCGTACCTTTTCCCAAAAGCTGATCGAGTTCTTTTAGTCCTTCTTCACAATCAGAAGGAAGATCGCCACCGAAAGTGTTTTTAATGTTTCTCAGAAATGTTTGTGAATGTTGGCGGCCTTTGATTTCAGAGAAATCGAGATTGAAATCTGTTGCACCAAGAATAGCAAGTTTAGCTAATGTTAGTGTAACTAAAGTTGTAGAAGGAGATAGAAGCCAAGAACCGGGTGTTCTGTATTCTGCTCCGTGAGGTTGCTTGCGAAAGGCTTTACGTTTTCCGTAACCGCATTTTTCTCGTTTTGTTCTCTGCTCTTTATCATCTATGCAATTACTTAATGAATATAGAACAGTATCGAGATTATTAATTATCTCTGGTGTTGGAGAAAGTGAGAAATGAATATGACCACCAAGTGCATGTGAATCTACAAAGTGGCCGGCAATGAATTCGAGATCTGGTTGCTTTTCATGACCATACTCGATGATTTGATAAATCTTTGCCGTTAGGTCGATTGGGCTTTCGGAATAACCCGGACGCAATTCTGCGATTGATTCGCAGCCATCTAGTCCGAACGATGAATTACTTTTATAAAAATTGTGAGCGTTTTGAAATCTTCCGTTCTGTCTTACGACTAACTCCGGATCTGCCCCGAGGGTGAAAGAACACATAGTAACTCCTTGTTAAGTTGTTATCTACGTATCTTATACCAGAAAAAAATATCCTATCCGATTCAGATATACCTAATTATTCTTAGATATATTGTGTTATTACCACCCAAAATTTTTCTACTAAGAAATGGTAATTGTACCGTATTCTTTTTCACTTTCCTCAGTTATATTATAATTCAATAACAGAATCTTTATGAAAGATTTGTTTATTAATCCAAGTATCGTAATTAATAAAGGAGTTATCCACATAAGCATTTATACCATTTATTTATCATCCCAACAATAAATGGAGCTGTAATGAAAACCGTAAAATCTGTTTACATTTATGTTTCTACATTATGCTTAATACTTGTATTATTTGTTGCATGCAATACCGGCAATGAACCCGAAGATTCAAAAAAACAGTTAATCCCATTAGCAAAGGGTAACTCATGGAGTTATGTCCAAACAACATTTGATACCACAGGCAAAGCTTCTACAGCAGTTTATCATGTTGAAGATAAAGTTGATTCGGATACAACGATATTTAATGAAAAATGGTACCACTCGGAAGGGTATCCTAGTAATGTTTGGATTACTAACAGATCTAATGGTTTGTGGCATTTTGCTAAAGCCGGGGCATCTCCTTTAATTAAGAGGGATACTACTATTCTTGTGTTTGGCTATCCAGCAAAAATTGGTACTAAGCCTGGTACTTACGAGGTCGTTTCTGTCGATAAAGAAGTAACAGTTCCAGCCGGTACTTTTAGGTGTATTCAATATTCATATTTTATTCCTAATCCTACAAATTCCTGGTATTCTGGTTTTGAATACTTCATTACACCCGGTCTAGGAATTGTTAAATGGCAGCAAGTTGGTAAGCTTTCAACTGGAACTAATTGGGTGGTTTATAAAAGTGAACTTACTAACTACAAAGTAAATTAAAAACAATATTTCCATGAATTCTTAAATCATTTCTTGTCGTTAAAAGTTTAATATTAAGTTCTCCGCTTAACAAAAAGGGCGATTCACCATCGCCCTTTTCATAATAAATTCTGCATCCATTCTATTCTATTTCATCAAGATCATCTTCTTTGTTTCTACAAATTCCGGTGTTTGTATTTTGTAAAGATAAACGCCACTAGCAAGTTTCTTTGAATCCCATGCAAGTTTATAATTACCTAATGGTAACGTTTCATTTTTAAGTACTTCAATTTCTTGCCCAAGTAAATTAAATACAACAACTTTAACCTGTGCTTGTTTAGGTAACGAGAGCTCAATATAAGTTTGTCCATTAAAAGGATTTGGATAATTTTGTGCTAACCTGTACTGTGCTGGTAACTCTACTTTTTGGGTAGGAATGGTGGCCTTATATAGTCCACCTTCTTGTGTCCCAATAAAATAATCCCCCGCATCATTAGCATAAAATGAAATTGGATTTAGCAAATATTCACTGAAGGTGTATCTTATAAAATTTTTACCAAGATCAGAGCTGATAGCTATTTCATTACCATTAAATATTATAATCTGATTTTGTTTGTTAATTACAAAAGTACTTGATAACCTAAATCGATCATTCTCATATATTTTGTTCCATTTAAGTGTGTTGGTTTTAATGTAAAGCCCGTCAGAGTTAAACGCATAAATTGTTCCCCATTGGCTTTCTACTATTTTCTTAACCCCATTCTCAAAATATCCAATATTTGTTATGCTTTGCTTCACCTTATCATATTTAAAGACATCTCTACCATAGCTAAATAAAAGGTTCTCTTCTTTGTCTAAAGTTAAGTCTCCAAAAACATAAGTCTCAGCACCTTTCCAAATTGTTTGCCACGTCTTCCCAAAATCATTTGAAAAGTTTAGTGTGTTACGGTTTGAAGCTGCAAATATTTCATCTTTATTTGTTATCTCTATATCAACAAGCGCATCATAAGGAAAAGTAGGACTGATTTTTGTCCAAGTTGAACCATAATCTGTTGAATAATTTATCGGTCCGTCTATATAGGCAAAAACTCTATCTTTATTCTTAAAATCATAAAACCTAGAACTTCCGTATTCTGCAGCATATGTTTTGCTCCAAGTAAGTCCCATATCTGGAGAGGTGTAAATCTCCTTTGTTGTCATAATCATCAGTTTTCCATTTTGCATCGTTATCGAATTAATTCTTGCTTGGTTTATACCACTATCATATTCATACCAGTTCTTTTTATTTACGTCTCTTTTGTACAGATGATGAAAAGTTCCGGCATACATATTTCCACTTTTATCTTCAGCATAATTTAGCACATAATCATTTATTTCTTCATCATTCCAGTTCTGTCCGCTATCGATACTGCTATATAATTTTAGTTGAGAACAAACCAATATTTCATCTCTACTATTTATATGCATTGACCAAGGATATTGTACTGGGCTTGTTAATTTTGACCAGTTATTTCCAAAATCACTGGTTCTCATTATTTCCTTCCCGGTACACAAAAACAAATTGCCTTTAGAATCAGCAGCAAGACTCCATCCTATGCCCGGATCGCTATTAACTGGTTGTTGTGTTGTCCAATCAATTCCATTATTTGTGGATAATTCAATATATGCCCCATGTGTATAGGCTAACTTATTGTTCTTCAATACTATAAAGTCCGCACCCCAACTATTCGTATCTCGTATTTTTCTAAACGTTTTCCCACTGTCACTAGTTACATATATCCCTTCTGCGAACTTTGTAAAGTACATTTGTCCTTTTAAATCTACTCCAAACAAACTCATTTGGTTTGTATTTCCTAAGGGAGTTTGATACCCGTCACTTGTTGTACTGTATACTCCATCACCTTTTTGAAAAATTAAATTTCCATCCGGACCAATAAATAAACTATTAACAGAATCCGATGTGTAATAATTTTTAATCATTGGTTTCCACGTTAATCCATTATCTGTTGAAGTAAATAATCCGCCATCACAAGCTACAAACATGATTCCATTTCTATCCCATTTCACAGAACGGAAAGTTCCTCCAAATGGTCCATTAATATTTTCAACCTTCAATACTTGTGTGAATGAAAGAGTTGGTATTAACAACAAAAGTGTGAAGAAATTTTTTATTGCAGTCATCATAAAACGCCCCGTTTTTGATAAATCAAATATATAGAATTGTATTAATTGTTTCATTTCAACACTGAGGCATTAATTAATCTCTATTAATTTGCTGTTCTTTGCTTTGCGAAAGCAGCTCATAATTTGCGTGCTTCCTCTCTTGGAATATTACTACTCGTTCGGCATCACTTAAAATGTTTCGCTAAAAGTCTAAGGCGCGTAATGATTCCTTCCGCATTCTGCCTCAGCTCAAATTCCATACTTCTCTCAAGTAATAAAAAATTCTAATAGATGACTCAGCTGGTAAAGTAGTACAATATTCTTCCATCCATTCCAAAACATCTACATAACAATAGAGCGGCTATTCGCCGCTCTATTTAATCATTTCATTTCTTTTCAACGGACAAAAGGTATCATAAGTACCCAAAATTTTTCTACTAAGAAATGGTAATTGTACCGTATTATTTTGTCAGTTAAGGGATTATATTCGATAAGAAATTTGTCTCTAGAATTTTTCGTGGGATTATGGATATGGGATTAGTTGAAAAAAGTAAATTAAACGCATTGACTATTTTGTTCGTTACTCTCTTCTTACTTTCATGTGTCTCAAATAGTACTGAACCGGATGATAGTATTTCCTTGAAAGCTCTAGGCAGAGCAACCTCAGAGGGTAATCAGTGGAAACAATTAGTCCAACTTCCATTAAAAATCGATAAGATTAATTTCCGACTAACGGATATATCTTGTTCTAAGAAAGGATTTATTTATGCTAGTACAAGTGGGGGAGGCGTTTTTGAAATAAATCCGAATGATAATTCTTATAGACAAGTAACAGACGGACTTATTGCAGATAATGCTATAGGAATTGGTGAAGCATATTTTGTTAGCACGGTTTTATGTGTTGACAATAGGATTGTTTGTAGTTCTTCCGACTTAAGAACAAAAGGTGGATATTATTATTCAAATGATACCGGCACTTTTAATACTAGTATGCTATTGGGTAAATATACGTTTGGTGTTTCGTTAAATCAAAGTCCAAATGGTCAATTATTTGCCAGCAGTTATCAACAAGTCTTTAGATCAAATGATTTTGGCAGAAGTTGGATTGACGAAACTTTCAAAGCAGACGAAGGATTTGGATACTTTTATTCATTCGCATTTGATAGCAGAAATGGAATATATGCTACTGGTTACAAAGGAATTTATTTCTCTGATTCTAAGGAAATTAGTTTTAAGCGTATCGGTCTGGAAAATGAAACTACTTACGGGGTTGATATTAATTCAAATGGTTGGATTTTTGTTTCTACAATGTCTGGTAACTATTATTATTCCAAAGATGAAGGAAAAAGCTGGAATAGTATAATTACTGTTCCCTCCGGAATTATCGGTAGATGTCTTTACATAAATACAAACAATACTATCTTTTTAGGAAGCTCAAATGGTATTTATAGATCAAAAGATAACGGCGTTAGTTGGGAATTTTTAGGATTAGCTGATGAAATAATACTTAAAATTACAAGCGATAATAAAGGCAATTTGTTAGTGGGCACATTTGGTAGTCGAGTTTATTTAGGAACTAATTAAAAAGGGGTTATAATGCTTTCTTTCTACTATTCCCTAAACCAAGGAGTAGTAATATGAAAAAACTAATGTTAGTTGTATTGGTAAGTATTCTCTCAAGTAATTGCTTTGCACAATTCATTAATTCGGTAAAAGTAAAGGGCGGGCTTATTTTTCCAACAAATGCACAAAATGGAACTATAACTGCATTCGAAGTAACACATGACTTAAACAAAAACTGGACTCTGTTTTCTGCATTCAATTATTCATCATTCGACAAAGATAGAGTTTCAGTGCTTCCTTACAGAGGCGAGGTATTTAGCTATTCTGAAGATGACCATAGCATATACTCAGTATCAACTGGCGGTAGGCTCTTGTTAAATACAATAGAAACATTTGAAATTTATGCTGACTTCGAAGCTAGTTTTAGCCACGCATCTTATAACAAATACGATATGTACATAGATATCGATAAAGAGACGAATAGAATAATTGCGTTTCGTCCTAATTTTAGTAGGAAAGAAGCAATTAGCGAAAATCTTTACGGAATTGGTTTTGGAATTGGATTTACACAACACATCGCTTCAGCATATGGATTCTCGTTGGAATACAAGCGTTATATTCTAACAAAAAACTTGGACTACTTTAATCATTATTTTGCGCTTAATCTCGGCTTGTTCTATGTCATTTGAAAATCACTAGTAAAATAAATATTGAAGTACACTCAACTAGAGGTAGGTGTGTGATTGTGATTATGTTCTATAAACTAAACAAACTGGTAGATATCATAGAAAGACAATCCATCTACTAACTGGATTAAGTATAGTGATAAGGAAATAACATGATGCCAAGAGTAATATTATTTTTTGCAATAGGTTTATTAATCATATCATGTAAAGAAAACCCTATTGAGACAACAAGATTACAAAAGAAGGACGTAATAGTTTTTTCTTCTAACCGCAATTCTGCAAACAAAAATCTATTCAAGATGGGTTTAGACGGGTCTAATTTAAGACAATTAACATTTTTTGCAGAAGGGAATTATGTGGCTTCCGATATTTCAAAAGATGGAGAGAAAATACTGTTCTATGATTCTTGGTCATCGGAACCTGATGTTGGAACCGGAATCTATATTTATAATGTCCCTGAGAATAAAGTTATTGGTCCAATTGCATATGGTACGCCTGGTAATTTTTCTCCCGATAACAAGAGTTTTGTCTATACTAAGCATATTTGGAGTGAAGGAATTGACTCAATATGGATTTTTAGCTTAGAAGATGGAACAGAAAAAAGAATTACAAACTCTACCCTATCATGCTGTCAATGCTGCTTTTCAAGTGATGGTGAGCTAATCGCATATGGAGAAGTAGATCCCAAATCTTCAAATTTTTTTGCATGTATAGTATTAACGGATATATCTGGAAAAGTAATAAAGAAAATAACTGCTAATACATACGCTAATTACGCTTTACAACCAAAATTTCTAAAAAAAGGAAATAAACTTTTGTTTTCTTTCTTATCCGAAGAAATCAAAAGTTATTATGATATCTGTTTGGCGGACATTAATTCTCCAAATATTAAAGTAATCAGCAATACTCAGCAACGAAGAATGTATGATAATTTAACTGCATTCTTTCATCCTACAACAAATTCTGATGACACCAAAATAATTTTTAACACACAAAGGACACAACAAGTAAGTTCGTTTAATCCAGAAATTGCAATAATGAATATTGATGGTTCAGAACATATTAGGTTAACGCATGATAATTATTGGGATTCAAATCCTGTTGTTGGCAGTTTATACTTTTATTAAATGCCTTATAACATGTAACTCAAAGCAACCGCTCCTATGACTCAGTTGTTTGATGTGGTTGTTGGTTTTAGCTTTTTAGAATTTGTTCGTTGGCTAAGTTTGTTATAAAACAAAATAGGTGGTTGCCAGAAGCGATCTTGTAGTTACTTTGAAAGTTTACGATGTACTTAGAAGAGTAGTGGCAACGCTTGTTGATGAATACAAACAAGCCGGTATGTATAAAACTAACTTTAATGCATCTGGTTTAGTAAGCGGAGTTTATTTCTATCAGCTGAGTGTTGGAAGTTATGTGGAAACTAGAAAGATGATCATAATGAAGTAGGTAACTCAACGTTTTTCTGAGGTGATCGATGCGTAATATGAAAGCAGCAATTGTAGTAATATTTTTAACAGTAATGGTTCTTAATGCACAAAGCTCCAAAAACCTAAGTTACTTTGGTGGATATTATAGTGGACCAAGTTATGCAGTTACAACGTTGGATTCGCTGGTAGTAATGGGTAGCGGCGCTACAATTGACTTTGCAATTCTTAAGAGTAACACCTTGTTAGTCAAGTCAAGTTTTACAATCCGGACAATTGTTCGAAATCTTAAAATATTTGAAAAGCATTTATACGTTGCTGCGGACGATGGTTTGTATATAATTGATATTACTGATATAAATTCCCCAAAACTTAAAAGTTACTTTCCAACTACTTCTAAATGTTCTTCTGTTGATCTTCAAATCAACAAAATATTTTTAGTCGAGTCTTTGGCTGGAATGCATATCATTGATTCTTCAGAGTTGGACCGTTTAACTCTTGTGACAACTTTTAAACCAGACTCACTTCGAAATCTTTCAAAAGTCTGTGTTAAAGATTCATTGGCTTATTTATGTGATAGTAAAGGAAGTCTATCAATTGTAAACATTAAACAAATCAGTAATCCATATATTCAATCGGTTCAAAACTTTTCATTTAGATAT
The DNA here is from genome assembly GCA_041675645.1 of Melioribacteraceae bacterium. GTDB lineage: Bacteria > Bacteroidota > Ignavibacteria > Ignavibacteriales > Melioribacteraceae > Stygiobacter. The sequence continues at coordinate 10,767 of JBAYTN010000041.1, read as the reverse complement.
CATCCGACTTCTATTGCGCTAAAAGGGAATTATGTTTTTGTAGGTACCGAAGAAAGTAACAATGTTATCGCATCTGGAAAACTTTTTGTGGTGAACGTTTCCGAACCTTCATCACCCAAAATTGAAAAATCATACGGAATTCCAGGTGATTGGTACTCGGCGGCAACTGATATCTTAATTCTAGATTCACTATTATTTATGTCGTATACGAATGATGTTATACGAGGAGTAGAAGTATATAACATATCAACATTGCCATCTCCAAAGCTAATAAACAGTCTAAGCTATGGCATGAATAATACTATTATAACTGCGACTAATTATTCAATATCATTAACAAATGGGCTGTTATTTGTCTCAGAAGGGAACAATGGAGTAACGGCACATAATGTTGCAGACTTGAGTAAAGTAAATAAAGTTATTTCGTATCAAACAAATGCCAGAATAAACGAACTTATTTCTAAAGGAAATGTATTATACGCTGCGTGCGGTGACAGTGGCTTTAAGCTATTTGACTATTCGTCACTTCCAGTTATTAAAAACATTTCAAAACCATTAAATAGAATACACAATGGCTCCACCTATTCTGTAAGTGTCCAAGATAGCCTAGCTTTTCTAGCTTGCCGTGTAGGAGGTGCCGGAATTCAAGTATATTCATTAAAAGATGGAAATACTTACAGTGAAATAGGTAGTAACTATGAAGGAGAAGGGAATAAGATAATTGTTAAGGGCAACTACGCCTATTTGGCATCAAGATTTTACGGGTTATATGTTTTTGACATTTCGTTACCTACGAACCCAAAAAAAATATTTAATTCAGAGTTTAATATTAGCGGAAACGATCTATTTATTCACGATTCATTTTGTTATTTGGCAACCTCCAACAACGGTATTATTGAATATGACATATCGAAAAATGAGGCAGTTAAAGAAGTTAGAAGAATTAAGGTAGACGGAAACGCACTGAATGCAATAGTGAAAGATAATATTTTACTTGTTGCTGTAGGTTCAAAGGGAATTCAGATTACAAGTTTAACTAATGTAGAACAGAGCATTATTTTTAATGAGAACTTCTCAAATATTAGGCGAATTGTTGTTGATAAAAATTATTTGTTTGTTGTTGATGACAATAAAGGATTATTAGTTTACGATATAAAGGATGTTTTTCACCCAATAGAAGCAGCCTTCCATAAACTTAATATGATTGCTACGAATGTATTAGTAGTGAATGATTTGGTGTTCCTGTCTCAAGGCGATGGAGGCTTTTCAGTTTATAAAAATCTTATATCGTCAAACATTGAGGACAGAAAAAATATCCCGCACGAATACTCATTATCTCAAAACTTTCCTAACCCGTTTAATCCGGAAACGACGATTAGTTATTCTATTCCGAAGAGTGAGCACGTTACACTAAAAGTATTTGATGTACTCGGAAGGGAAGTTTCAACGATTGTTGATGAATACAAACAAGCCGGTGCATATAAAGCTAATTTTAATGCTTCTGGTTTAGTAAGCGGAGTTTATTTCTATCAACTAAGCGCTGGTAGTTATGTTCAGACTAAGAAATTGGTGTTGTTGAAATAGGAGTTTCCATGAAGGGATTATTCATTTTATTTCTAATATGTCTAAGCGATAACTATTTTTCACGACAAGCTGATTGTCCATCTTCTTTATTCAAAACGCAGCTAAAAATGCCATTATAAATAGAGATAATGGTGGGAAAAAAGAGTTTATCCCAGCGAGTAATTTGGATCTTTTTTGAATTTCGGTTTAGAATTTCCAATTGTTTACGGAGGAAAATAATTTCGAGCTGTAATTGTAATCTTGATTTGAAAAAAATGAGCATAATGGGTATAACATGTTAATTAATGGAGAATGAAAATAACGATTTCAAATCGGAATCGTTATTATTATGTGGATGAGGATTTGAATAGGCACATTAATAACATCATTCTGAACGCGAATAGCATTTTGAATAGCGACAGAGATAAAGAAGAATGAAATGCGAAAACGAAAATAAAACTTGACACAAGGGGCTTTTATAATTAATTTATATCAGAAGATAAAGTCTGATTATGGATTTATTGTTTTTACAACATAATTAAAGAAATGAAATGGCAAATAACAAAATGAAGAACAAAATTAAAGAAATTAACCTAATACGTAGATCAGTAAGTATTTTTTGCGTTGAGTGGGTTATATAAAGGAAAATTTTTTATAAGATAATCGGACATGATGTTCCGCTATTAATGGAGTTTTACTTGGGAATAACTAAATGCAAGAACTAGAGCAACTATTATTAAGTGAATTGATTTTAACATATCCTCAATTACAGCAATTGTTTGAGCTAAATAGGATTGATTTTTGTTGTAATGGAAAAAGAACACTTTCAGAAGCAATAAAAGAGAAACGATTTTCAGCCTCACAAAAAGAAAAATTAATATTGGCGCTTGGACAGAAAATTGCGAAAGAAAGAGAAATAAATAAAAGTTTGTTACTCGAATCTTACTCGCTTAAAGAACTAACCGAATTTATAATACAGAAGCATCATTCATTTGTCGTTCATGAATCGAATGAGATTAAAACGCTCTTCAAAAAAGTTTTGAATGCGCATCAAGAAAATCATCCAAGATTAAATGAAGCTTCTGAATTGATATTAAAATTACTCGAAGAATTAAGACTTCATCTAAATAAAGAAGAATCAATTGTATTTCCACTTATAAGATATTTAGAGGATTGCCATCGCTTCAAAGAAAGGCCGCATCTAAAAAGATACAAACCACTTCAGAAGTACTTAGAGTCAATGGAAAGTGACCACCAAAACGCGGGATCTCTTTATGATAAACTCAGAAATAGTTTAGATAACTATCAAGTACCTAGTGATGCATGTACTTCTTACCAGCTGTTACTAAAAAAAATAGATGCGTTCGAAAAAGATTTACACATGCACATTCATTTAGAGAATTATGTGCTATTTCCAAAAGCAATTGAATTAGAAAAAAATCTACTAACAACTTATTAGAGGTGAAAATGAAAAAACTATTTTCCTTTTTTGTATTGGGGATATTATTACTGAGTTGGGCTTGCGGCGGAAGCGAAGGCAAAAAAGATGAAGCTGCTGCTAAAAAAGAGAAGATGGCTAAACTATTTGGAATTTCTGTTTTTGAACTAGAAAACGGAATAGGACCAATCAAAGAGAAATTAACACTTGGCTCTTTAGATGCATTAAAAGCGGCGGCAGGCAAAAAAATATTTGAATCTAAATGCAGCCAATGCCATAAACTTGATGAAAGATATACGGGACCGGCAATAAGAAATGTAACCAAAAAAAGGACACCGGAATATGTCTTGAACAATATTTTGAATCCAGAGGAAATGGCAAATAAACATCCAGAAGCGAAAAAATTAGTTGCCCTCCATGCTACCAAGATGACATTTCAAAATGTAACGCAAGATGATGCCTTGAAAATTCTCGAATACTTCCGATCTGAAGAAAAATAAACTAATTCATCAAAAAGGAGAAGAAAGATGAAAAACTTTAAACTAATAGCTGGATTAGTAACAGCTGTTTTAGTTGGTATTATTTTATTTAACTGTTCCGGATCGGGAGAATCTGCATCAGCCGAAGATGCAGCTAAACGGGTATATGTTAAACCGGGAAGTTATGATGAATTTTATGCGTTCATGTCAGGCGGATTTAATGGGCAATTATCAGTCTATGGCTTACCCTCGGGAAGAATGTTCAAAAACATAAGTGTATTCTCTCAAAATCCGGAAACAGGTTACGGATATTCTGAAGAGACTAAAGGAATGTTCATGACTTCATACGGATTTATTCCTTGGGATGATGCCCACCATCCGGTGTTATCAAAAACAAATGGCGAGCAGGACGGAAGATGGATTTTTATAAACGGAAATAATACACCAAGAGTAGCAAGGATAGATTTAAGCACCTTTGAAACAGCTGAAATAATTGAGATTCCTAACTCTGCCGGAAATCATGGTTCACCATTCTTAACAGAAAATACAGAATACGTTATTGCTTCTACAAGATTCAGTTTGCCAATTCCAAACAAAGATGTTCCGATATCATCTTATAAAGAAAATTTTAAGGGTACTGTTTCATTTATTTCTGTTGATGGCAAAAGCGGCGATATGAAAGTAGCATTTCAGATTTTGGTTCCGGGTTTAGATTATGATTTAGCACATGCAGGCAAAGGTCCATCACATGGTTGGGCTTTCTTCACTTCTTATAACAGCGAACAAGCAAATACTCTCTTAGAAATAAATGCATCGCAAAATGATAAAGATTTTATAGCAGCAGTAAATTGGAAGAAAGCAGAAGAGTTTGCAAAGGCTGGCAAGGCTAAAAAAGTTTTAACAGAATATTATAATAACACTTATAACGAAGAGACACATTCTGCCGAATCCAAGAAAATGAACGACGTCTTGGTTCTCGACCCAAAAGATTGCCCGGGAATGATTTATTACATACCAACACCAAAATCACCTCACGGTGTTGATGTTGATCCAAGCGGCGAATACATAGTTGCTGGTGGAAAATTATCGACTGTAATTCCGGTTCACTCATTTGAAAAAATGCTTAAAGCAATTGAAGAGAAAAAGTTTGATGGTGAGTTTGGTGGAATTCCAATACTAAAGTATGACGCTGTTGTAGCTGGAGAAGTAGAAAACCCGGGATTAGGGCCACTACATACAGAATTTGATGGAAACGGATATGCTTACACATCAGCTTTTTTATCATCCGAAATAGTAAAATGGAAAATTGGTACATGGGAAGTTGTGGATAGAATTCCAACTTACTATTCTATCGGACACTTGATGATTCCAGGCGGCGACAGTAGAAAACCATCGGGTAAATATGTCTTAGCACTAAATAAGATTACAAAGGATAGATATTTGCCAACCGGGCCGGAAATAACACAGTCCGCGCAACTCTATGATATAAGCGGCGATAAGATGCAGTTGTTATTGGATTTCCCAACAATTGGTGAGCCGCACTATGCTCAAGCAATTCCAGCTGATTTGCTAATGAAGAATTCAAAGAAAATGTATCCTATTGAAAACAACAAAAATAAATATGCTGCCAAGGGCGAAAAAGATGCAAGGGTAGAACGTAGCGGAAATGAAGTGCATGTTTATCTCACTGCAACAAGAAGTCATTTTAAGCCGGATAATATTGAAGGTGTAAGGGTTGGCGACAAAGTATACTGGCATGTAACAAATCTTGAACAAGATTGGGATATTCCGCACGGATTCACAGTAAAAGGCATGAACAATTCTGAATTATTAGTGATGCCGGGACAAACAAAGACAATTGTTTGGACGCCAACTAAAGCAGGCATTTATCCTTTCTATTGTACAGATTTTTGTTCTGCACTTCATCAAGAAATGCAAGGATATGTAAGAGTTTCGAATGCTGGAAGTAATGTTAAGCTGTCTTTCAACTAATGAATAATGGAAATGATTCCGGGTGAAGAGATGAAAAATTTATCTAAGTGGTTAATGATTATTGCTGCACTGTTTTTATTCGGCGCTTTTCTATTCCCAATTTGGCATATTGATTTGCGTGCACCTCAATATCCAGAAGGATTGGGATTGAGAATTTGGGTAAACCAGATTACCGGACAGAAAGATGGCGACCTTAATCTTATAAATAATCTTAATCACTATATTGGTATGAAAACTATTCATCCGGAATCTATACCAGAATTAAAAACAATGCCTTACATAATCATTTTCTTTGCCATATTTGGCTTATTAGCCGGAGTAATTAATAAGAAATGGATAAAACTTGTATGGCTAGTACTGCTTTTGCTGGTTCTAACATATGGACTTTATGATTATTATTTGTGGGGATACGATTATGGACACAATCTAAATCCTACTGCCCCAATAAAAGTACCGGGAATGACATATCAACCGCCTTTGCTAGGTACTAAGCAATTGTTAAATATGAACGCTTTGTCAATACCAGGAATAGGAACATATATTATTACACTTTCAATAATTCTTTCGGCTCTATCTATCTATTCAGATTTCAAGAAGGAGAAACATAAAAATGCTAAGTAGAAGTTTACTATCAGCAATTGCATTATTCTTACTAACAAGTTGTAGTAATGAACCACAGCCAATAAACTATAACAAAGATGAATGCGCTCACTGCATGATGATTATTACCGACCCGAAGTTCGGAAGTGAATTAGTAACAGACAAAGGGAAGATTTACAAGTTTGATTCAATTGAATGCTTAGCAGATTATGTTTCAGTTGAAAGAGGATTTACTTCCGAAACACTTTGGATTAGCGATTATTCAAACCCCAATACTCTAGTCGATGCTAAAACCGCATTCTACATTGTGAGTTCTAAAATGGAAAGCCCGATGAGTATGAACATTGGCGGCTTTAAAAACCAGCAAGACATGGAAAAAATATTTACGGAAATGAACGGACAAAAAATGAATTGGAATGATGTTCTTAATTATGTCAAAAATTCAAAATAGTGTTTTACTGATATTTCTCTTTCTCATGCCCAATCTTGTTTTTCCAAAAACAATAGTTGTTGGAAAAGGCGAACAGATAAATTCCATTAAGCAAGCATTAGCCGTTTGTGAAAATGGAGATATAATAAGAATCACTAAAGGTTTTTACGCTGAAAACAATTTACTTATAACAAAGCAGATATCTCTTCTTGGAATTGACTTTCCTACTATAAGTGGAAACAAAAAAGAAAGAATTCTTACCATTAAAGCTAATAACGTAACTGTAAGCGGAATCCATTTTGCTGATACCGGTGCAAGTTTTGTAAAAGATAATTCAGCTGTAAAACTTGATAGCGTTACAAACTGTGTCATTAAGGATAACAAACTCAGCAATAATTTCTTCGGGATATATCTTGGCAAAAGCCAGAACTGTATAGTTAGTAACAACGAAATAGTCTCTTCTCAAAAAGCGCAAACATACTCTGGCAACGGTATACATCTTTGGAATTGCAAGGATATTAAAGTTGTAGGGAACATAGTTGATGGACACCGTGACGGCATTTATTTGGAATTTGTTCGAAGAAGCTTAATAAAAGATAACTTGAGCAAGAGAAATCTTCGTTACGGACTTCACTTCATGTTTTCCGATAGCTGCGAATATTCACACAACATATTCCAGCATAATACCGCCGGAGTTGCTGTTATGTTTACTCATCATGTTCAAATGAATAATAATTTATTCATAAACAATTGGGGAGATGCTTCTTTTGGATTACTGCTAAAAGAAATTTCCGATGGGGAAATATATAACAACAAGTTTATCCGAAACACTTGTGGAATTTATTTGGAAGGAAGTAACAGAAATATAATAGAGCGCAATCTATTTGAAAATAATGGCTGGGCAATTCGCTTGATGGCAAACTCGATGGATAACAAATTTTCGAAGAATAACTTTTTAGGTAACTCATTCGAGGTTACGACTAACAATACGAGAAACTTCAACACGTTTAGTAATAATTACTGGTCTGATTACCAAGGGTACGATTTAAATAAAGATGGAATTGGAGAAATACCACATCATCCAGTGAAGCTATTTTCCATGCTGGTAGAAAAAAACCGACCAACAATTATACTACTTAGAAGCTTCTTTGTAGAACTTCTGAATACTGCCGAAAAAGTATTTCCAGTATTAACACCGGAAACATTAGTTGATAAATATCCGGAAATGAGTTTTATTAAATGATCAGAGCAGAAAAGTTATATAAACAGTACGGAACGCTTGAGGCATTGAAAAGAATCGATGTAGAGATTAAGCCGAATGCGTTAACCTACATTGTTGGACCTAATGGTTCCGGCAAAACTACTTTTATAAAAGCAATACTCGGTTTAGTGAAACCAACATCAGGAGATTTATTTGTTGACGGAACAAAGTTAAACGGTATCTACAATTACAGAGCCAAAATCGGTTACATGCCACAGATTGCAAGTTTTCCGGAAAATCTTAGTGTAAGAGAAGTGCTGTCTCTTCTAAAAGAAATTAGGAACGATAAAGACAAACAAGATGAAGATCTAATTCAACTTCTAAATCTTGAAAGAGAATATGATAAAAGAGTTAAAAACCTATCTGGTGGAACAAAACAGAAATTGAATGCTGTAATTGCTTTTCTATTTAATCCCCAAATATTAATCCTCGATGAGCCAAGTGCAGGGCTGGACCCGGTTTCGAGCAGCATCCTAAAGGATAAAATTCTGAAGGAGAAAAATGCGGGTAAAACAATTTTATTTACTTCTCATATAATGAGCGAGCTTGAAGAACTAGCCGAAGATATTTTATTTCTTCTTGAAGGTAGTATTTGTTTCTCGGGAAAGAAAAATGAACTAATTGCTATGACCGGCGAGCGAAATTTGGAAAGAGCAATTGCAAATCTTATGATTGGGACAAAATCATGAATGCTCTGAAATCAATAATTAAATATCAGTTTCATGATACACTTAGAAGCAAGTGGCTTGTCGTTTATACTTTGTTTTTTTCTGCACTTAGTTATGGTCTGCTTTCGTTTACAAATGATTCTAGCAAAGTTATTCTGAGTTTGCTGAATATTAATATGATAGTTATACCTCTTACAAGTCTAGTATTCGGAACAGTTTATCTTTATAACAACAGAGACTATATTATTCTAATTTTATCTCAGCCAATCGATAGAAAAATACTTTTCATGGGATTGTATTTAGGTTTGGCTGTCCCTATGGTTTTAAGTTTTCTTGTTGGAACTGGATTACCTATTCTTATTTACATTCGAAATTTCAACGAAACGGGTGTTGTGCTATTAAACTTGTTTATAGGTGGGGTGTTTGAAACATTTATTTTTGTATCTATTTCTTTTCTTATTGCATCGATGAACGAAAATAAAATGAAGGGGCTTGGACTTGCAATATTTTTGTGGTTGTTTTTCTCAGCACTATATGATGGTTTAATATTAATAACACTACAAGTATTTAGAGAATATCCAATTGAAATTCCCTCAGTTGTATTTACTATTTTGAATCCAATTGATCTGGCTCGACTACTTGTAATACTTAATTTCGACATATCCGCACTGATGGGCTATACTGGGGCGGTCTTCAATAAGTTTTTAGGTAGTAGCCTTGGTCTCATTATTTCATTATTCTTTTTATTGATTTGGAGTGTAATTCCAATCATCCTGGGATTAAGAAGTTTTTCAAAAAAGGATTTTTAAGCACTTAAAATTCAATTTGTAAAAAATAGCTTATCCAGAACATTATTTTATTAAGGCTTCTATCATTCTTTATGGGATTTCGTTGCTATTTATGTATTAATAATTGCAATAAAGTACTAAAAAAGTTTTTCTATACTTAAGTATTAAGCTCCTCGTAATTTTCATTCTACAATCAAGTTCTTTTTGAACAGCAACTTGATATTGATTTATTCTGTTTTGGGAAGTAAAAGACCTTAGGAAGGCATATTAATCAGTTAAAGGAGAGAACGATAAGTTCTCTCCTTATTAATTATACTTTTGCTAGGTAAGTCCAAAAAACACCAACAGATTTTTCAAAAGTATGTGTAGAGAATCCTTTATTTCTTAATAGATCGATTAAGGGCGCCGGAATAAATGGAGTAATTAAAATATACGACTCTTTGTTCGCCAGAGTTTCAACATCTTTAGTAACTTTAGCAATTGGATGAATTCCATTATTGAGATCGAATGTTGCATCATACTCATATTTAACAGAGAAATTTTCAACCCAAGAAGGAGTCCTTGGATTTCCTTTTGGTTGTATGCTTTCCATAATACTATCATTCTGGCCAACCGAAGTTCGCAGTTTATGAATCATACCACCGATATGAACGTTGCCAACTACGGATGCTTGCTTCAAGGTTGTAACTTTTGCAATAGTATTTCTTAGAGTTGGATTCTTAAGCTTTGTAAATACAGGAGTAATTCCGATTAATACATCTTCGAGTTCCGGGTATTCAGTGAGTAAATCTGCAATTGTTATATAGGGTGTAATTATTGATTTGGTCATATTTAATCTTTCCTAATTTTCATATGTTAAAAGGCGTCTTTCGCCTTCAACAGTTTTATATTCTTTGATATCTTGAGTTACTTCTAGAGTTCCCAAATATCCGTTTTCTTTACTTCTAATTGCATAGTAGGCAATATGAACCATTTTATCTTTGAAGTTGATCCAAAATTTCGCTTCATTCTGTTCACCACTTTTGAAATCAGATAGAATCTTTTCAACTATATGTACACTAGAAGGCGGATGACAAAACTGAACTTTTCTACCAATTATTGCTCTGTTTCTCTCAAATATTCTATCTTTTCCATGTGAATAGTATTTTACAGTATCATCACGATCTACAAATGTTAAATCTACGGGAATAGTACTAAATACTGCTTCTAATTCAGCAATAGAAAAAGAGCCCGTTGAAAGTTGGATTCTATCGCTAACTGTTGGGGATATACTCTCATCTGTGCCAAGATTAGGTTCCCAATTATCTTTTGGATCAAGCAGGCAATAACCAATTGAATTAGACTGTTTATAAACTTCATACCACTCAATTTCTGTTAATGTATCCAAACACATTGGGAAAAGTATTTTTTCTTCTTTATATATCATTTCATCAATAAGATATATAGTCTTATCAATTAATAATTCGAAAAACGCTAATACTTCCTCTTGACCTAGTTTAGCTGGTGTATTCAATGCTTTTATTGCTGATTTCAAGAATCCTCTAATTT